>NZ_CP048814.1:4088571-4770000 GCF_014217785.1 Rhodococcus triatomae
CGGGATGGCAGGCAACGGCTGGATGCGCGGCGTCCAGAACACGGTCCGGCCCCTGAAGTTCGTGGTGGCGGGGCTGGCGTTGTCCGCCGTGCTGTGTCCAGTGCTCGTGCACGGGCTGTTCGGCGCACCCCGATGGGAGCTCGAAGGGTCCGCCGTCGCGAACGTGGTGGGGCAGTCGCTGTCCGCGGTGCTGTTCCTCGGCGCTCTCGTGCGGGAGAAGGTGGATCTGCGGCCCCGCGGTGCGGTGATGCGCGTTCAGGCACTGATGGGTCGCGATCTCGTGCTCCGCTCGCTCGCGTTCCAGGCGTGTTTCCTGTCCGCGGCGGCGGTGGCATCGCGCTTCGGCGCCGCCTCGGTGGCAGCGCATCAGGTGGTGCTCCAACTCTGGAACCTGGTGACGTTGACCCTGGATTCCCTGGCCATCGCCGCGCAGACACTGGTCGGTGCGGCGCTCGGCGCCGGCCGGCCCGACAGCGCCCGTCGGCTGTCGCGGCGGATCACCGTGTGGTCGACGATCTTCGCGCTGGTACTCGCGGCAGTCTTCGCGGCCGGGTACCGGGTGATCCCCCGATTGTTCACCGGCGACACCGCCGTACTCGCCGAGATGGCAGGGGCCTGGTGGTTCTTCGTGGCGATCATGCCGATCGCCGGAATCGTCTTCGCGTTGGACGGCGTGCTCCTGGGTGCAGGCGACGTGAAGTTCCTGCGCAACGCCACTCTGGCGTGCGCCCTGGTCGGGTTCCTGCCGTTCATCTGGCTCTCGCTCGCCTTCGACTGGGGGCTCCCGGGAATCTGGACGGGGCTGACCGTCTTCATCGTGCTCCGGATGATCGCGGTGTCGTGGCGCACGGTGTCCGGCCGCTGGGCCGTGAGCGGCGCAGACCTCCACCCGCAGCAATGACGTCGCCCGTGATCGCGCGGCGCGGAGATGAGGCAGGATGGAGCGGGTGAGCGCCAAATTGTTGGCCGTCAGCGACATCCATGTGGGACATCGCGGAAATCGGCCGGTCACCGAGGACATCCATCCCGATTCGCCGGACGACTGGCTGATCCTCGCCGGAGACGTCTCGGAGAAGACCGACGACATCCGGTGGGCCCTGGAACTGATGTCCGGGCGGTTCGAGAAGGTGATCTGGGTCCCCGGCAACCACGAGCTGTGGACGACGGCGAAGGACCCGGTCCAGATGCACGGTGTCGCCCGCTACGAGTACCTGGTCGCGATGTGCCGTGAGCTGGGCGTCCTGACGCCGGAAGATCCCTATCCGGTGTGGCGAGGCGACGACGGGCCGGTCACCCTGGTGCCGATGTTCCTGCTGTACGACTACACGTTCCTGCCGGAGGGCGCCCGGACGAAGGCGGAAGGTCTCGCGATCGCACGGGAGAAGAACGTCGTCGCCACGGACGAGTTCCTGCTGTCGAGTGAGCCCTATGCGACGCGCGACGCCTGGTGCCAGGCGCGCCTCGACTACACCCGCAGCCGGCTCGACGCGCTCGAACCGGGTACCCGCACCGTGTTGATCAACCACTTCCCGCTGGTCCGCGAACCCACCCAGGTGTTGTGGTATCCGGAGTTCGCGCTGTGGTGCGGCACCGAGCAGACGGCGGACTGGCACACCCGCTACGACGCGGTGTGCTCGGTCTACGGGCACCTTCACATCCCGCGTACCACCTACTACGACGGGGTCCGCTTCGAGGAGGTTTCGCTGGGCTACCCGCGGGAGTGGTCCCGGCGAGGGCTTCCGGACCGCCTCCTGCGACAGATCCTGCCGCCCCCGGAGTATCCGCCGGGGTCTCTCAACAAGTGGGGTGGGCACTTCACCGTCACGCCCGAACAGGAGGCCGAGGTGGAGCGGATGCGGGCGGAGGGCACCGTGCCGGGGCGGAAGCGCCGATGATCGAACGCATTCTGGACAGCGGCGTCGTGTCGGCGGAGCTGTTCGAGGATCCGCCGGGCCTCACCCCGCACCCGAGGGAGGAACCGCTCATCGCCAAGGCGGTCGAGAAGCGTCGTCGGGAGTTCACGAGTGCCCGGCACTGCGCGCGTGTCGCGATGGGAAAGCTCGGCGTGGACCCGGCTCCGATCCTGCGTGGCGAGAAGGGCGAACCCCAGTGGCCACGGGGCGTGATCGGCAGCCTCACGCACTGCGACGGCTATCGAGCCGCGGTTCTCGGCTACACCATGCAGGTGCGCTCGCTGGGGATCGACGCCGAGCCACACGCCCCGCTACCGGAGGGAGTGCTGGACGCGGTCAGCCTCGAAGCCGAACGCGCCTGGCTCGCGGGAACGACCGGGACGGTGCACTGGGACCGACTGCTGTTCTGCGCCAAGGAAGCGACCTACAAGGCGTGGTTCCCACTCACACAGCGGTGGCTCGGATTCGAGGACGCGCACATCACGTTCGCGGAGAACGGCGACGGGACCGGCACCTTCCACTCGGAACTGCTCGTACCCGGAGACAACCGCTCCGGCCCACCGTTGACCTCGTTCGAGGGCCGGTGGATGGTCGCGGACGGACTGATCGTCACCGCGATCACGGTGCAGTGAGCGTGCCTGGCAGAATCGGGTCACGTGTCCGCACGTGAGAAGCCTTCCTCCGGCCTGGTCGGCGCCGGTCTACTGATCGTCGACAAGGATGCCGGGATGACCAGCCACGACGTGGTGGCCAGGGTCCGCAAGTTGTTGAACACCCGCAAGGTCGGCCACGCGGGCACGTTGGACCCGATGGCGACCGGAGTCCTGGTCCTGGGTGTCGAGCGGGCGACGAAGATGCTCGGGCTGCTCTCGCTCACCACCAAGGCGTACGCGGCGACCATCCGTCTGGGACGGTCCACGACCACGGACGACGCCGAAGGTGACGTGCTCGCGGACGTGGATGCCGCCGCGGTCACGGACCCGCAGATCGCCGAGCAGGTCGCTCTGCTCACCGGCGACATCGACCAGATCCCCGCGAGTGTCAGCGCGATCAAGGTGGACGGGCAGCGAGCGCACGCGCTGATCCGGGCGGGCGAGGAGGTCGCGCTGGCCGCGCGGCCCGTCACCGTGTCCCGGTTCGACGTGCTCGACCGACGGGACGTGGACGCCTTCGTCGACCTCGACGTCGAGGTGGAGTGCTCGTCGGGGACCTACGTGCGTGCCCTCGCCCGGGACCTCGGCGCGGCGCTCGGCGTCGGTGGACACCTCACGGCGCTGCGCCGTACCCGGGTGGGTCCGTTCACGCTCGACCACGCCCGCACTCTCGAACAATTGGCGGACCAACCGCGGGTGAGTCTCGACATCGATGCCGCCGCCCGCACCGCGTTCCCGCACCGGCAGATCGATGCGGCCGAGGCGGAATCGATCAGTCAGGGCCGGTGGCTCGAACCGATCGGGATGAAGGGTGTGTACGCCGCGATCGATCCGGACGGCCACACGATCGCGCTGCTCCAGGAGAAGGGCAGGCGGGCGAGTTCGGTGATGGTGGTTCGTCCCGCCACGCTGCGCTGACGGCCTGCTGATTCGGAAAGATGCAGAGCCGCGGCTCGTGCTGCGATCTCTCTCGCGATCCTCTCTCCGAGTGCGTGATCCGGTATCGGGGTCAGGGCACCGGTGCCGGTGAGCTGACCCGATGACCGACGCTGCGGTGGCGATTTTCCCGGAGTGCGGAACCGCAAGTGCCGACGGGGCCGACACCGATCGGTGGGGTGAATACCGGGTGCCTGGTCTTGCCGATCGTCACTTCCCAGTCCGTGGTGTGGAGTAGTCGGTGGTGGGTGCCGCAGAGCAACACGAGGTTGTCGAGGTCGGTGGGTCCGCCGTCCGCCCAATGCCTGATGTGGTGGCCCTCGCACCAGGCGGCGGTGGCTCCGCAGCCGGGGAAGGCGCAGCCACCGTCGCGGGCAGCGAGCGCTGTGCGTTGGGCCCTGGTGACGGTGCGGCGGGTGCGTCCCACACTCAGTGGGGCGCCGTGCTCGTCGAGCACGATCGCGGTGACGTTCGCGTCGCAGCCGAGGAGGCGGGCGGTGTTGATGGTCAGTGGCCCCATCCACGGCGACCACGCGATACCCCGCCGATCCGCGAGATCAGTCAGGTCGTCCGTGTCATCCGAGCCGTCCGTGTCATCCGCGTCGTCCGTGCTGTCGGTGCTGTCGGTGCTGTCCGTGTTGTCCGGGTGGTGGGGGTCCTGCGGGGGCCGCGTGTTCGCCGTGGCACCCGCGCCGGCATGTCGGCGGGCATACTCTTCCCGCCGGTCCTGACCCAGATCCCGCGCATGTACGTGTACCGACAGGTGCGGACGCTCACCGCCCTCGACGCCCAGATCGCCGAACGCGAGCAGCATCGACAACAACTGGGTGAGTCCGTCCGCGCGGCGCTGCCGCGGCGCACGAGCATCCGGCGTTCCCTCAGATGCGGGCTGTGGGGCCGAGTATTTCGACAGGGCGGTCAGCAGCATCTCCCCGGTCACTGCGTCCACGTCACCACGAATCGCGACCCGACCATTCAACGTCTTCGACACGTACAGCTCGTTACGGTCGGTGTCCTCACTGGCGGGCTGGTCGTCGGTTTCGAAGATCGCCTCCAACTTCGCAATCGCCATGCGGACTCCGTCGGTACGCGCCAACGGCCCGTCCGCCGCCGCCAGCAACGCCGCCACACACCCCGGTAGTGCCTCCGCGGGCATGCCTTTCGGGGGCTTCGTGCAGAACCGGACGATCAGCAACGCGTGCTCGAACGCGATCCGACCTTCATCGAACGCCTCCGCTACCGCGGGATGCTCGGCCAACCCGGCACCGAGTTCCACGATCCGCCCCGCCGCACCCGGCGACACCACCGTCACCGACGACAACCACCCCTTCGTCGACGCGAACCCGTGATCCTCCCGCGTACACCGACGTTCCACCTCGGCGACCACAGCCACCCGCTGCGCCTCCCACACCGCGATCTTCGCGCTCAACGCGACAGCGTCACACAACAACTCACGAGTGGTCCGTTCCCGGAAACGATCCCCCTGATACCCCATACACACACATTATCTCGCACAGCTGTTCGATTCAAGGCTTGTTCCGGATCCGTTCGCGGCGGTCGCCGCGACGACGACGGCGAGCCGTCACACCAGCCAGATGGCTTGTGCCGCCGGATTTCCCAGGTCGATGGTTGTTTCGGCATCGCCGATGCGCACCGAGATCGTGCCCGCGAAGTCCCGTCGTTCCAGAATCTCGACCTGCACGTCGAGGGCGACGCCGACCGAATCGAAGTAGCGAAGCATCTCGGGGTCGGAGTCCGAGATCCGCGCGATCCGCCCGCTCTCGCCCCCGGCGAACTCGCTGAGCTGACGCGCGGGCGGAGTGGGGACCGAACCGTCGACCGCGGGGATCGGGTCGCCGTGCGGGTCCCGTTCGGGGTGCCCGAGTTTGGCATCCATGCGCGCGATCATCAGGTCGGACACCGCGTGCTCGAGAACCTCGGCCTCGTCGTGCACCTCGTCCCAGCCGTAGCCGAGTTCGTTGACCAGGTACGTCTCGATCAGCCGGTGCCGCCGCACCATTCCGACGGCGGCGACTCGGCCTGCCTCGGTGAGCTCGATCGAGCCGTACCGCGCGTGGTCGACGAGGCCCTGGTCGGCGAGCTTACGGACGGCCTCGGACACGGTCGAGGCGGAGACCCCGATCTTCTCGGCGAGCAGCTTGGTCGAGACCCGTTCCTGGGACCACTCCTGGACGGTCCAGATGACCTTCAGGTAGTCCTGGGCCACCGGCGTCAGGGTGTCTGCGCTCGCCGGCGTGGCGGCCGGTGAGCGGTCGGTACGGTGCGGACTCACACAGCGAGCTTAGGCTACGCACGCTCACCCGAGCGGTTCACCCGCGATCCCGACGTGACCATCCGGCGCTCACGCCGTAGGCTTCCACTCGTGCTGAGATGGCGTGGTCTCGACGAGGTTCCTGCCGACTGGGGTCGGTGCGTGCTCACGATCGGCGTGTTCGACGGTGTCCACCGTGGGCACGCGCAACTGATCAGTCGCGCGGTCGAGGCGGCGCACGAGCGCGGAATTCCCAGTGTGCTCATGACTTTCGATCCGCACCCGATGGAAGTGGTACGTCCGGGCAGTCACCCCGCCCAGTTGACGACCCTGGCCAGGCGGGCCGAGCTGGCCGAGGAACTGGGCATCGACGTGTTCTGCGTGATGCCGTTCACGGCCGAGTTCATGAAGCTCACCCCCGAGCGGTACGCGCACGAGATCCTCGTCGAGCGCCTGCACGTCGCGGAAGTCGTGGTGGGGGAGAACTTCACGTTCGGCAAGAAGGCGGCGGGAAACGTGGACCTGCTGCGCCGGATCGGCTCCCGGTTCGGTTTCGCGGTGGACGGGGTGACGCTGCTCGGTGAACACGCCGTGACGTTCTCCTCGACCTACATCCGCGCCTGCGTGGACGCCGGTGACATGGCGGCGGCCAACGAGGCGCTCGGCCGCCCGCATCGAGTGGAGGGCGTCGTCGTCCACGGCGACGGTCGCGGCAAGCAACTCGGCTTCCCGACGGCCAACGTGGCGCCGCCCATGCACTCGGCCATTCCCGCGGACGGGGTCTACGCGGCCTGGTTCACCGTTCTCGGGCACGGGGAGAAACTCGGTTCGGTGATCCCGGGCGAGCGGTACATGGCCGCCGTGTCGGTGGGGACCAATCCCACGTTCTCCGGACGCGCCCGCACCGTCGAGGCGTTCGTCCTCGACGGCGAGGCGGACCTGTACGGCCAGCACGTGGCGGTGGACTTCGTCGCTCGGCTGCGAGGGATGACCAAGTTCGATTCCGTCGACGCCCTCGTGGAACAGATGGGCGAGGACGCGGTGGACGCCCGCCGCGCGCTGTCCGAGGCCGGTGGCTGAGCGCCCCCGCCGGGGAATCGGCTCGCCGCACGGCTGGTAGGATGCTCGGTTGGCGTGTGCTGCGGTTCGCGGTGGCTGCGCCGAGTTTCGATCCTTGCACGCGAACGTCATCACCAGGAGTGAACACGTGGCTCTGACCACCGAAGAGAAGAAGCAGGTCCTCACCGAGTACGGCCTGCACGAGACCGACACCGGTTCGCCGGAGGCGCAGGTGGCACTGCTCACCAAGCGCATCGTCGGACTCACCGAGCACCTCAAGGAGCACAAGCACGATCACCACTCGCGTCGTGGTCTGCTGCTGCTGGTCGGCCGTCGTCGCCGGCTGCTCAAGTACGTCCAGAAGGTCGACATCGCGCGTTACCGCACGCTGATCGAGCGTCTCGGCCTGCGTCGCTGAGTGCTTCTGCGTTCTTCCGCAATGCCCGTCTCTCCGTCAGGGGAGGCGGGCATTGCGGCATCCGGGGGAGCCGACATGCGCGGATCGGACGGAACCGGGTCCCTCGGCTGGTAGTGTTCGTGGGGGTTTGCGGGTGATCCTCAGCGGTGGTAGCCACTCTGCCGAGAGGGTGCATCGCCCCGCCCGCGCCGAAACGCCTCCGAAGGCGGTTTCCGGCGCATGTGCAGTTCTCGGGCCCCAACCAGCTGGTCGGTCCTCGGTAGTGGTTGCCGGAAGCCGAAACTCGCATCGCAGGGCAGTGCCCCGGTGCGGGAGTAGAGCCTCCCGGCAACTTCGATCGATGGCCGCCGCAGCGGAAGTGGTGTTTCCCCGCGTGGGCCGGGCCCGGAAGACGAGACGAAGAGAAAAGACGAAGATGACAGAAAATGCAGTAGTCGAGATCGACGAGGGTGTCTACGAAGCCACCGCCGTCATCGACAACGGGTCCTTCGGGACCCGGACCCTCCGGTTCGAGACCGGTCGGCTGGCCCAGCAGGCTGCCGGAGCGGTCGTCGCCTACCTGGACGACGAGACCATGCTCCTGTCGGCGACCAGCGCCAGCAAGCACCCCAAGGAGCACTTCGACTTCTTCCCCCTCACGGTGGACGTCGAGGAGCGTATGTACGCCGCGGGCCGGATTCCCGGTTCGTTCTTCCGCCGCGAGGGCCGCCCCTCCACCGACGCGATCCTCACCTGTCGCCTGATCGACCGGCCCCTGCGCCCGTCGTTCGTCGACGGACTCCGCAACGAGATCCAGGTCGTCGTCACGGTGATGAGCCTGGATCCGCAGGATCTCTACGACGTCGTCGCGATCAACGCCGCGTCGGCATCCACCCAGATCGCCGGCCTGCCGTTCTCCGGCCCGGTCGGCGGTGTGCGCGTCGCGCTGATCACGTCCCCGGAGAACCCGGCGGGTCAGTGGGTTGCGTTCCCGACCGTCGAGCAGCTCGAGAACGCCGTGTTCGACATGGTCGTCGCGGGTCGAGTCGTCGCCGGTTCGGGTGCGGACGCCGATGTCGCGATCATGATGGTCGAGGCCGAGGCCACCGACAACGTGATTTCCCTCGTGGAGGGTGGCGCGCAGGCGCCGACCGAGGCGATCGTGGCCGAGGGCCTCGAGGCGGCCAAGCCGTTCATCGCGCGTCTGTGCGCGGCGCAGTCGGCTCTCGCGTCGAAGGCCGCCAAGCCGACCGGTGAGTACCCGGTGTTCCCCGCCTACGAGGCCGACGCCTACGAGGCGGTCGAGTCGGTGGCCGGTGGCAAGCTGGCCGAGGCGCTCACCATCGCGGGCAAGCAGGAGCGTGACGACCGCACGGACGAGATCAAGGGCGAGGTGCTCGTCTCCCTCGAGGAGAAGTTCGCCGGCCGCGAGAAGGAGATCGGCGCGGCGTTCCGCTCGCTGACCAAGAAGCTGGTGCGTCAGCGGATCCTCCGTGACCAGTTCCGCATCGACGGCCGCGGCATCACCGATATCCGGTCGCTGTCCGCCGAGGTCGCGGTCATCCCGCGTACCCACGGCAGCGCGCTGTTCGAGCGGGGCGAGACCCAGATCTTGGGCGTCACCACCCTGGACATGGTCAAGATGGCGCAGCAGATCGACTCGCTCGGGCCGGAGAAGTCCAAGCGGTACATGCACCACTACAACTTCCCGCCGTACTCGACCGGTGAGACCGGCCGCGTCGGATCGCCCAAGCGGCGCGAGATCGGCCACGGTGCCCTCGCCGAGCGCGCGCTCGTCCCGGTGCTGCCCAGCGTCGAGGAGTTCCCGTACGCGATCCGTCAGGTGTCCGAGGCGCTCAGCTCCAACGGCTCGACGTCCATGGGTTCGGTCTGTGCCTCGACCCTGTCGCTGTACAACGCCGGTGTTCCCCTCAAGGCGCCGGTCGCGGGCATCGCGATGGGACTCGTCTCCGACGAGGTCGACGGAGAGACCCGCTACGTGGCCCTCACCGACATCCTCGGTGCCGAGGACGCGTTCGGGGACATGGACTTCAAGGTCGCCGGGACCAAGGACTTCGTCACCGCGCTGCAGTTGGACACCAAGCTCGACGGTATCCCCTCGCAGGTGCTCGCGGGAGCGTTGTCGCAGGCCAAGGATGCGCGCACCACGATTCTCGAGGTCATGGCCGAGGCCATCGACGCACCCGACGAGATGAGCCCGTACGCACCGCGGATCACCACGATCAAGGTTCCCGTCGACAAGATCGGTGAGGTCATCGGCCCCAAGGGCAAGATGATCAACTCGATCACCGAGGAGACCGGCGCGAGCATCTCCATCGAGGACGACGGCACCGTGTTCGTCGGTGCCGCGGACGGCCTGTCCGCGCAGGCGGCGATCGACAAGATCAACGCCATCGCGAACCCGCAGTTGCCGAAGGTGGGCGAGCGGTTCCTCGGCACGGTCGTCAAGACGACCGCGTTCGGTGCGTTCGTGTCGTTGCTGCCCGGTCGTGACGGATTGGTGCACATCAGCAAGCTCGGCGGCGGCAAGCGCATCGCCAAGGTCGAGGACGTGGTGAGCGTCGGATCCAAGATCCGCGTGGAGATCGCCGATATCGACAACCGCGGCAAGATCTCCCTCGTCCCGGTCGAGGAGAACGCGGATTCCACCGCGGAGGCTCCCGCTGCCGAGGCGGAGGCTGCGGAAGCTACCGAGTAGGAAACCTGCCCTGCCCCGCGTTCCGGGGCCGGTCGGCATGCAGAGAGACCCCGCACACCCAGTGTGTGCGGGGTCTCTCTGCGTCCGGGATGTGTCGTGTCTCATTTCCTCGACGTCTCCGCGCGGCATCGTGGGCGAACATCCGGTGAACTCGGGCGCGGGGGCTTGCATCCGGGCGCGCTCCCTGGTCGCCTGGTAGAGGACGCGCGCGGTCTCCGACGAGGCAGCCGCCGCGTCGATCCAGTCGGGGCGACGAATGACCACATGGGGTAGAGGAGTGGACGATGTTGCTTCGTATGCCGGGCGTGGGGCGGCCCGAGACGACTGCGCGCCTCCTCGGGGAACTGCTCGAGTCCGAATCACTGGGGCCCGGGACCCGGGTGCTCGACCTCTGCGGGGGTACCGGTGTGCTCAGTGTGCGGGCATGCTCTGCCGGCGCGGGCTGGGTGACTGCCGTGGATCGATCGCATCGTGGCGCGATGACCACGTGGCTCAACGCGAAACTCAACCGACAGACCGTGCGCGTGGTGTGCGGCGATCTGGCCGAACCCGTCCGAACCCTCGAATTCGATCTGATCCTGGCCGGGCCGACCGCGGATCCCGAGCGCCTCGAACGCCTGTGCAACCAGGTCCCGGCACTGCTCGCCGAGCGGGGCAAGTTCGTCCTCGTCCAGGCGGAGGACGCCGTCGACGCCACGTGCGCATTGCTCGACAGCGTCGGGTTGCTCGTCGCGGTGGGTGAGCGCCGCGACCACGGTGACGGTGCGGTCCGAGCGGTCACCGCGATCCGCTGACCGTACGGTCCGCCGAATCTCCGACGGGTGATTCGGGCCCAGGTCGGCTCGTTTTCGGCGAAATCTGCCCTGGCCGACAGTGTTCGGTGGTTCCCTGAACAGGTGAGCACTGCGCCCGCCGTGAACACGCGTAAGGGTCAGACCCTCAACCTACTCCTGGCAACCTGGGTGTCGGCCATCAACTTCTGGGCCTGGAACATGATCGGCCCGTTGTCCACGCCGTACTCGGAGCGTCTGTCGCTCGACGCGACCTCGGCCTCGGTGATGGTGGCGATGCCGATCCTCGTGGGCTCACTCGGACGCATCGTCGTCGGTGCCCTGACCGACCGCTACGGCGGGCGCACGATGTTCATCGCGATCTCGGTCGCGTCGATCCTGCCCGTTCTCGCGGTGGGTTTCGCCGGGTCGATCGACTCCTACGTGCTGCTGCTGGTCTTCGGCTTCTTCCTCGGCATCGCGGGAACCGTCTTCGCCGTGGGTATCCCGTTCGCGAACAACTGGTACGACGCCTCGCGCCGCGGTTTCGCGACCGGCGTGTTCGGGATGGGCATGGTCGGCACCGCGTTGTCGGCCTTCTTCACGCCGCGGTTCGTCGACTGGTTCGGACTGATGACGACCCACGTGGTCGTCGCGATCGCACTCGCCGTCACCGCACTCGTGTGCGTGGCAGTCATGCGGGAGGCGCCGGCGTTCACCCCCAACACCGATCCGGTGCTTCCCAAACTGGCGGCGGCAGCGAAACTGCGGGTCACGTGGGAGATGTCCTTCCTCTACGCCATCGTGTTCGGCGGGTTCGTCGCGTTCAGCAACTACCTGCCGACCTACATCAAGGCGATCTACGATTTCACCACCGTCGACGCCGGAAGCCGTACGGCGGCGTTCGCGCTCGCGGCGGTGATCGCCAGGCCTGTCGGCGGCGCGCTCTCGGATCGCATCCCACCGAAGTACGTGGTGCTGGTGTCGCTCGGTGGCACCGCCGCCATGGCCGTGGTCGCGACACTCGAACCACCGCCGGACTTCTGGTCGGCGGTCACCTTCACCGCGATGGCACTGTTCCTCGGAGTGGGCACCGGCGGTGTGTTCGCCTGGGTGGCCCGCCGTGCCCCTGGCAACAGCGTCGGATCGGTCACCGGAATCGTCGCTGCCGCGGGCGGAGTCGGGGGCTACTTCCCACCTCTGGTGATGGGAGCGACGTACGACACGGTCGGTGAGGACTACACGTTCGGATTGCTGCTGCTCGCCGCGACGGCGTTCGCGGCATTCCTGTACACGGTGTTCCGACTCGGCGCGCACGAGCCCGCACGGACGAAGACCTGAGGAGCGCAGATGGCTGATACGCACATCGGAGGCCCGATCGAGGATCTGCTCGTCTCCAGCGGGCGGTTCTTCACGCCGGGGCGGATCTCGGACGATCTGCGCACCGTGGAACGGGAAGGCGGCCGCGCCGGTGACATGTTCTATCGCGACCGTTGGAGCCACGACAAGGTGGTCCGCTCCACCCACGGGGTGAACTGCACGGGCTCGTGCTCATGGAAGATCTATGTCAAGGACGGTGTGATCACCTGGGAGACACAGGAAACCGACTATCCCTCGGTGGGCCCCGACCGGCCCGAGTACGAACCGCGCGGGTGCCCGCGCGGCGCCGCGTTCTCCTGGTACACGTACTCCCCGACGCGAGTCCGCTATCCCTACGCCCGTGGGGTGCTGGTGGAGATGTACCGCGAGGCGAAGGGACGGCTCGGCGATCCGGTTCTCGCCTGGGCGGACATCCAGTCCGATCCCGAGCGCCGTCGGAGATATCAGCGGGCACGCGGCAAGGGTGGGCTGATCCGGGTCTCGTGGGCGGAGGCGACCGAGATGATCGCCGCTGCCCACGTCCACACCATCGCGACGTACGGTCCCGACCGGGTCGCCGGGTTCTCCCCGATCCCGGCGATGTCGATGGCCTCGCACGCGGCCGGATCGCGTTTCGTCGAGTTGATCGGTGGGGTGATGACCTCGTTCTACGACTGGTACGCCGACCTGCCGGTGGCCTCACCCCAGGTGTTCGGCGACCAGACCGACGTTCCCGAATCAGGGGACTGGTGGGACGCGTCGTACCTGATGATGTGGGGCTCGAACGTCCCGGTGACGAGGACGCCCGACGCGCACTGGATGGCCGAGGTCCGCTATCGCGGGACCAAGGTCGTCGCGGTCAGTCCGGACTACGCCGACAACACCAAGTTCGCGGACGAGTGGATGCCGTGCGCGGCAGGCACCGACGGGGCGATGGCCATGGCGATGGGACACGTGATTCTCTCGGAGTTCTTCGTCCGCCGCCGGGAGGCGTTCTTCGTCGACTACGTGCGGCAGTTCACGGATCTGCCGTTCCTGGTCGCGCTCGAGGAGCGGGACGGTCGGCTCGTGGCCGGGAAGAACCTCACCGCCTCCGATCTCGGTGAGGAGGGAGAGAACGCCCGGTTCAAGCCGGTGCTGCTCGACGGCGCCACCGGGGAGGTCGTGGTGCCGCCGGGCTCCCTCGGCTTCCGTTTCGGGCCGGACGGTGCCGGGAAGTGGAATCTCGATCTCGGTGACATCGTCGCGGCGCTGACCGTCTCGGGGCGCGGCGAGACTCGTGAAGTGCACCTGCCGTCCTTCGACACGGTGGACGGTCGAGGCGAGTCGGTGGTGCGGGGAGTTCCGGTGCTGCGCGTCGGCGGACGTGAGGTCTGCACGGTCTTCGACCTGTTGCTGGCCCAGTACGGTGTCGCGCGGCCGGGCCTGCCCGGCCACTGGCCTACCGGGTACGACGATCCGGACACGCCGTATACGCCCGCGTGGCAGGAGCGGATCACCGGAGTCTCGGCCGCACAGGTGATTCGGATCGCCCGAGAATTCGCCACCAACGCAGTCGATTCCGGTGGACGATCGATGATCGTCATGGGCGCCGGGATCTGCCAGTGGTTCCACGGGGACGCCACCTATCGCGCGGTACTGGCGTTGCTGTTGCTCACCGGGTCGATGGGACGCAACGGTGGTGGGTGGGCGCACTACGTCGGCCAGGAGAAGTGCCGGCCCGTCACGGGATGGACCACGATGGCGATGGCCACCGACTGGTCCCGCCCGCCGCGCCAGATGGCCGGAACGTCCTATTGGTACGTCCACACGGACCAGTGGCGTTACGACGGCTACCGGGCGGATGCCTTGGCCAGTCCGCTCGGGCGGGGCAGGTTCCGGGACAAGCACACGATGGATGTGCTCGCCTCGGCGGCGGGGATGGGCTGGACACCGTTCTTTCCCCAGTTCGACAGGTCCAGCCTCGACGTCGCCGACGATGCTGAGCGCTCCGGTGCCGACGCGGCCGAATACGTGGCCCGCGAACTCGCCGAGGGCCGGCTGAATCTCGCGGTCACCGACCCGGACGATCCACGCAACTGGCCGCGGGTGCTGAACGTGTGGCGGGCGAATCTCCTCGGATCGTCGAGCAAGGGAAACGAGTACTTCCTCCGACACCTGTTGGGGACCGACTCGAACCTCCAGGCCGAGGAGACCTCCGCGGAGCTGCGGCCCGCCGGGGTGCGCTGGCGGGACGGCGCCCCGGAGGGAAAGCTGGACCTGCTCATGTCCATCGACTTCCGGATGACATCGACGACGCTGCTGTCCGACGTCGTGTTGCCGGCCGCGACGTGGTACGAGAAGCACGATCTGTCGAGCACCGACATGCATCCGTACGTGCACGCCTTCACCCCGGCGATCGACCCGCCGTGGGAGACGCGGTCCGACTTCGATGCGTTCGGTTCGGTCGCCCGCAGTTTCAGCGCGCTCGCGAGACGGCACCTCGGTGTCCGCAAGGATGTAGTGCTCGGAGTCTTCCAGCACGACACTCCCGGCGCGATGGCGTACCCCTCGGGGCGCGAGGCGGATTGGCGTGCGAGTGGACAGGCTCCGGTCCCGGGGAAGACGATGGGCGCGCTCACCGTCGTCGAACGGGACTACGGTGCGATCGCCGAGAAGTGGGCGGCGCTGGGGCCACTCGTGGAGCAGGCCGGTCTGACCACGAAAGGGGTCACCACCCACCCGGAGCCGGAGGTCGCCGAACTGGCAGCGAAGAGCGGGGTGATGAGCAGCGGCGCCGCTGCCGGACGCCCGGCCCTCGACACCGCCGACAAGATGTGCGAGACGATCCTCACGCTGTCCGGAACGTCGAACGGACGTCTCGCGGTCGAGGGCTTCCGCGAACTCGAACGCCGGACCGGCCGGAACCTGGCACATCTCGCCGAGGGCAGTGAAGAGCGACGGATCACGTTCGCGGACACCCAGGCCCGCCCGGTTCCCGTGATCACCAGTCCCGAATGGTCCGGCAGCGAGACCGGCGGGCGCCGATACGCGCCGTTCACGGTCAACATCGAGGAACTCAAGCCGTTCCACACCCTCACGGGCCGCATGCACTTCTACCTCGACCACGATTGGATCGAGGAACTCGGTGAGCAGCTGCCCGTGTACCGGCCGCCGCTGGACATGAACCGGCTGTTCGGGGAGACCGCACTCGGTGAGAACCGCGACGGAATCGGTCTGACCGTCCGCTACCTGACCCCGCACAGCAAATGGTCCATCCATTCCGAGTACCAGGACAACCTGTTCATGCTGTCGCTCTCGCGTGGCGGGCCGACGATGTGGATGTCGCCTGCGGATGCCGCGAAGATCGCGGTCCGCGACAACGACTGGGTCGAGGCGGTCAATCGCAACGGCGTCGTCGTGTGCCGCGCCGTGGTGTCGCACCGGATGCCGGACGGAGTGGTCTACGTCTACCACGCGCAGGAACGCACGATCGACGTGCCGCTCACCGAGACCACGGGACGGCGAGGAGGTATCCACAACTCGCTGACCAGGTTGCTGGTCAAGCCGTCGCATCTCGCGGGTGGGTATGCACAGACCTCCTACGCCTTCAACTATCTCGGCCCGACCGGAAACCAGCGCGACGAGGTCACCGTCGTGCGCCGACGCTCCCAGGAGGTGACGTACTGATGCGGGTCATGGCGCAGATGGCGATGGTGATGAACCTCGACAAGTGCATCGGCTGCCACACGTGTTCGGTGACGTGCAAGCAGGCGTGGACGAACCGTTCGGGGACCGAGTACGTGTGGTTCAACAATGTCGAAACCCGCCCCGGGCAGGGATATCCGCGTACGTACGAGGACCAGGAGAAGTGGCGCGGCGGGTGGGTTCGGGACCGGAAGGGCCGGCTGCGGCTACGGGACGGCGGACGGCTGGCGAAGCTGGCCAAGATCTTCGCGAACCCGAAGATGCCCTCGATCGAGGACTACTACGAGCCGTGGACCTACGACTACGAGAACCTCACCACCGCGCCTCTCGGGGAACACATGCCGGTGGCGACGCCGCGGAGCCTCATCTCCGGGCAGCCGATGAAGGTGGAGTGGTCGGCGAACTGGGACGACGATCTGGGCGGCTCACCGGAGATCGTCGCCGGAGACCCGATTCTGAAGAAGGTGAGCGAGGACGTTCGGCTCGAACTCGAGCAGACGTTCATGTTCTACCTTCCGCGGATCTGCGAGCACTGTCTCAATCCCTCGTGCGTCGCGTCGTGCCCGTCGGGGGCGATGTACAAGCGCACCGAGGACGGCATCGTCCTCGTCGACCAGGACAAGTGCCGGGGTTGGCGCATGTGCGTGTCCGGATGCCCCTACAAGAAGGTGTATTTCAACCACAAGACCGGCAAGGCGGAGAAGTGCACGTTCTGCTATCCGAGAGTGGAGGTGGGACTGCCCACGGTCTGCGCCGAGACCTGTGTCGGTCGGCTGCGCTACATCGGTCTGGTGCTCTACGACGCGGACGCAGTCCTGGCCGCGGCGTCGGTGGAGAGCGAGACCGACCTGTACGAGGCGCACATGGACTGCCTGCTGGATCCGCGTGATCCCGAGGTCGTTGCCCGAGCACGGGAACAGGGCATCTCCGACGAGTGGATCGATGCGGCACACCGGTCGCCGGTCTACGCGCTGATCAAGGACTTCCGGGTCGCGCTGCCCCTGCATCCGGAGTTCCGGACGATGCCGATGGTCTGGTACGTCCCGCCGTTGTCGCCCGTGGTCGATGCGGTGAGCAGGGACGGCCACGACGGCGAGGAACTGGGGAACTTGTTCGGTGCGCTCGACGCGCTCCGGATCCCGATCGAGTACCTGGCCGCAATGTTCACCGCCGGGGACACCGAGGTCGTGGCCTCCGTACTGAGGCGGCTGGCGGCGATGCGTTCCTACATGCGCGACATCAACCTCGGACGGGAGCCGCAGGCGCACATTCCCCGGTCCGTCGGTATGTCGGAGGAGGACGTCTACCAGATGTACCGCCTGTTGGCACTGGCGAAATACGAGGAGCGGTACGTGATCCCGACGGCGTACGCGGTGGACGGGCACCGGCTGGAGGAGACCGCCACCGAGTGTTCCCTGGACTTCGACGGAGGTCCCGGAATGTACGGGTCGGGACCGTTCGGCGAGGCGAGCGGCGAGCCGGTACCCGTCGCCGTGGAGAACTTCCACGCCCTGCGTGAACGGCAGGGAAGCGAGGACATCTCCGTGGGTGAGGACAACCCGTCCCGGGTCAACCTGTTGAACTGGGACGGCAAGGGCACCCCGGACGGGATGTTCCCCAGTTCGACGGGGACGGGAGAGCGGCGATGAGGGTGCGGCGCCCGCGCGGGCGCTCCCTCGACGATCGGCTCGTGTGGCAGGCCTCCTCGCTGCTCCTGGACTACCCGGGCGAGGACTGGCGGACTCGCCTGGCCACGGTCCGGCAGATACTGGCGGGAACGAGTACTGCGAGGGCGCGCCCGCTCCTGCGTGCCTGGGAGGAACTGAGTTCCCTCACCTCGGCACAGGTGCAGACCGGCTACGTCGAGACGTTCGATCTGCGCCGCCGCAGCACCCTCTACCTCACCTACTGGACCGCAGGGGACACCCGCAACCGCGGCCGGGAGATCCTGCGCTTCGCCGATGCCTACCGGGAGGCGGGAACACGGGCGCCGCGGGGAGAGTCGGCCGACCACCTGGCAGTTCTCCTCGAATTCGCCGCCACCGTCGATCCCGAGGCGGGCGCGGCACTGCTCGGCGAGTACCGGGCCGCTCTCCGGATGCTGCAGCTCGTTCTCGACGAGGACGCGTCGCCCTACGCACCCATCCTGGGCGCGGTCTGCGCGAGCGTTCCGGACCGTTCCGGAGGGGCGGAGGAGCGGGCCCGACGGCTCGCCAGAGAGGGGCCGCCCGCCGAGGCGGTGGGTCTCGAGCCGTTCACCCTCACCGTTCCGCCGCGCAGCGCGGACCTGTCTCGCCAGGAGGTGGGTCGATAGATGTCCGCGGCCGAAATCTATTGGGACGTCATCCCGTATGTGGTGCTTGCGGTCGTCGTGGTGGGCACCTGGTGGCGGTACCGCTACGACAAGTTCGGCTGGACCACGCGTTCCTCGCAACTGTACGAGCACCGGCTGCTGCGGATCGGCAGCCCGCTGTTCCACTTCGGGATCCTGGTGGTGATCGTCGGTCACGTCATCGGGCTCCTGATCCCACAGTCCTGGACCGATGCCCTCGGGATCGACGAGCACGCCTATCACGTCCAGGCCCTCGTCCTCGGCACCATCGCGGGAGTCGCGACACTCGGCGGGGCCGCCATCCTCGTGTACCGCAGGCGCACGAAGGGGCCGGTCTTCCTCGCGACGACCTGGAACGACAAGCTGATGTATCTGGTGCTGCTCCTCGCGATCGTCGCCGGCCTCGCGACCACTGTGCTCGGTGCCTTCGGCGACGAGGGCAACTACCGCGAGACCGTGTCCCCGTGGTTCCGCTCGATCTGGATCTTCCAGCCGCGCGGCGATCTCATGGCCGAGTCCGGACTGTCGTATCAGGTCCATGTCACGATCGCGCTGGTGCTGTTCGCGATGTGGCCGTTCACCCGGCTGGTCCACGTGTTCAGCGCGCCGATCGGCTACCTGTTCCGCCCGTACATCGTGTATCGCAGCCGGGACGCCGCGAAGAAGGACGAGTCGGTCGGGTCACGCCCCTCGCGTCGAGGGTGGTGACGACGGGTCGATCGGCCACGGTGCCGGCCCGACGGTCCTGTCGAGCCATTGGTCCGGCGCCGGTCCCCCTGCGGTGGTGTCGAGAACAGTGGCGGACGGCCACTCGTCGCGGGTGCTCTCCTGCGCGCTCAGGACGTCCGGCGTCGCGTCCGAGGCGTCGGTCCCTGCGGCTCTGCGTTCGAGGACGCGCCTGATTCGCACGTCGCGGTCCGCCGCACATTCGATCTCCACGAACTCCGCGCCGACGCGGGCGGCGAGGTCGGCGGCACGTGCCCGGTCGCGCGCGGACAGCCAGCTCGCATCGAGCACCACGGAACGTCCGAGCGTGAGTGTCTCCTCGGCACGCGCCAGCATCGCGGCGTACGTGGCCTCCGTCCGCTCCCGCGAGTAGAGGCCCTCCCCGGGGGGTGAGGCGGCGTCGACGAGGGGGTCCAGGCCGGCCGACTCCTTGCGGATCACGTCCGAGCGCAGGACCGGTGCGGAGAGGAACGCGCCGATGGTCGCGGCGGTGACCGTCTTGCCCGAGCCGGACAGGCCGCCGACCGTCACGAGCCGGATCGTGCCCCGCCGCAGGTTGTTCCGTGCCTGGTCGAGGAGTGCGAGTGCGGTGTCGCGGGAATCGGCGTCGCCCTGCCCGAAACGAAGCGCGGCGACCTTCGCCCGTACCGTGGCGCGATAGGCCACGAAGTGGTGGATCAGCGCGGGCGGACACTCGTCTCCCGTGAGCGCTCGGTAGCGCACGAGCAGAGTCCGAGCCAGGTCCGGACGGCCCGCCCGTTCGAGATCCATGGCGAGAAAGGCGATGTCGAGGAACACGTCCCCGAAGCGCAACTCGTCGTCGAACTCCAGGCAGTCGATGATGCGGGCGCCGTCGTCGAGGCAGAAGATGTCGTCGGCGAGGAGATCGCCGTGACCGTCGCGGGCACGCCCTGCGGCGATGCGCGCCTCGAACAGTGCTGCCCGGCCGTGTAGGAACTGCCTCGCGGCGTCACGGATGGCGGCCAGCAGACGAGCGGCGCCGAGCGGGCGGCAACCGTCGTCGGGTGCGTCCAGTCGATCCAAATGATCGAGAGAGAGGTCCCACAGGCGCGCGAACGCTTCCCGCTCGGCGCAGCGGTCGACCTCGCCACCGGTGGCGGCCTCCGCGTGCAACCGCGCCACCTGGCGCGCGACGTCGTCCAACGCGTCGACGACGTCGACCGGCGGGTCCGCCCGGTCGAGGACGGTGGACAGCCGGCGCTCGTCGGGAAGCCTGCGCATCTCGACCAGGTGCTCGCACGGCCGGCCGTCGGGTCCCGAGACGTCCGCGACGCCGAGGTACACGTCCGGTGCGAGGCGCCGATTGAGCGCGACTTCGCGGTGACACGCGGCCTCACGGGTGGCGCGGTCCCGGTTGTCGAGAAACCCCAGGTCCAGTGGCTTCTTCATCTTGTGGACGCGATCTCCGACGAAGAACAGGACCGACGTGTGGGTTTCACGCAGCGCGACGAACGGCGGGGTCACGTCCTCGACGGTAGTCCGCGTGGGCGACCGGTGCGGCAGGTGTAATGTGTGCCGTTCACCGCATCTCCGCTCGCGTCGAGGACCGTAGAACCACCCCATGGCAGACACACACCGCCGATTCACCGCTGCAGTCCAGCCCGCACCAGCCGAGGCCCCCGGCCCGGACAGCGGTGTGCGCCGCACCGTCCTCCCCGGAGGCCTGCGGGTGGTCACCGAACACGTACCGGGCGTACGGTCCGCCTCGATCGGCATCTGGGTGGGTGTGGGCTCTCGGGACGAGCATCCCCACGTCGCCGGCGCCGCACACTTTCTCGAACACCTCCTGTTCAAGGCCACCCCGTCCCGGAGTGCACTCGACATCGCCCAGGTGATGGACGGCGTCGGTGGAGAGCTGAACGCGTTCACCGCGAAGGAACACACCTGCTTCTACGCCCACGTGCTCGACGACGACCTGCCGATGGCGGTCGAACTGGTCAGCGACGTGGTGCTGCACGGACTGTGCCGACCCGAGGACGTCGACGTCGAGCGGCAGGTGGTGCTCGAGGAGATCGCCATGCGCGACGACGATCCGGAAGACCTGCTCGGTGACGCATTCCTCACCGCGCTCTACGGTGACCATCCGGTGGGGCGGCCGGTGATCGGCTCCGTGGAGTCGGTCGAGTCGATGACCCGCAATCAACTCCACTCGTTCCATGTCCGGCGATACACACCGCCGCGGACCGTGGTGGCGGTCGCCGGGAACATCGAGCACGAGCACACCGTCGAACTCGTCCAGCGCGCCTTCTCCGGTCGCCTGGAACGCGACGCCGTCCCGGCGCCACGCCGCGGAGGTCGGTGGCGACCGAACGCGAGTCCGGCCCTCAGCGTGACCGCACACGAGGGGGAGCAGGCGCACCTGTCCCTCGGCGTCCGCGCGTTCGGCAGGCACCAGGACGAGCGCTGGGCGCTGTCGGTGCTCAACACCGCGGTCGGTGGCGGGCTCAGTTCGCGTCTGTTCCAAGAGGTCCGGGAGATCCGTGGGCTGGCCTACTCGGTGTACTCGGGGGTCGACACCTTCGCCGACACGGGCGCGTTCTCGGTGTACGCGGGATGCCAGCCCGAGAATCTCGGCGAGGTCGCCACCGTCGTCCGCGAGGTACTCGCGAACGTCGCATCCCAGGGCATCACGGATGCCGAGTGCGCGCGGGCCAAGGGATCGTTGCGGGGCTCGCTGGTGCTCGGCCTCGAGGATCCGGCGTCACGAATGCACCGCATCGGTCGCAGCGAACTCAACTACGGCGATCACCGCAGCGTGTCCGAGACGCTCGCCCGGATCGACGCGGTCACCTCGGACGAGGTGCGCAAGGTCGCGCGCACCCTGTTGCGCCGCCCGTTCGCAGCGGCGGTCGTCGGTCCGTACCGCCGCGCCCGGGACCTGCCCGCATCGGTGCGCGGTATCGTCCGCTAGCGGCGGGCGCACGGTTCACCGGAAGGAGTTCGGGGCATGAGGATTCGCGGCGCAGTACTCGAGGAGATCGGCCGCACCCGACCGTATGCGTCGTCGCGGCCGATCACCGTGTCCGAGCTCGACCTCGATCCCCCCGGCGCCGGAGAGATCCTCGTCCGAATCGAGGCGGCGGGTCTGTGCCATTCGGACCTGTCGGTCGTGGACGGCAACCGGGTACGTCCGACGCCGATGCTGCTCGGCCACGAGGCCGCGGGCCGGATCGAGGAACTCGGACCCGACGTCCCGGACCTCGCCGTCGGCGACCGCGTCGTGATGACGTTCCTGCCACGATGCGGTGAGTGCGCGGGGTGCGCCACCGACGGGGCCGTCCCCTGCACGTCGGGAAGCGCGGCCAACAACGACGGCTCCCTGCTGAGCGGCGGGCGTCGGCTACGACGCGACGGCGACCGGGTGCACCATCACCTCGGCGTCTCCGGGTTCGCCACCCACGCCGTCGTCGACCACAGGTCGGTGGTGCGAGTCGGTTCCGACGTCCCACCCGAGGTGGCGGCGGTGCTGGGGTGCGCGGTGCTCACCGGTGGCGGTGCCGTCGTCAACGCGGGCGCTCCCCGTGCGGGTGACGCGGTGATGGTCGTCGGACTCGGAGGGGTGGGGATGGCGGCGGTCCTCACCGCGGTGTCGCTCGGTCTCGGCGACGTCATCGGTGTCGACGCCGTTCCCGAGAAGCTCGATCTCGCACGCGAACTCGGCGCCACCGTCGCGGTCACTCCGGAGCAGGTGGTCGAGCAGGGGCTCACCGCCCCGGTGGTGATCGAGGCGGTCGGCAGTGCCCGCGCATTCGAGGCCGCGATCGCGGCGACCGCCCCCGGCGGGCGCACGGTCACCGTCGGGCTGCCCGCGCCCGAAGCCCGCGCGAGCATCTCCCCGCTCGCGCTGGTCGCCCAGGCCCGGACCATCGTCGGCAGCTATCTCGGGTCCGCGGTCCCGGCACGCGACATCCCCCGATACGAACAGCTCTGGCGCGAGGGCTCGCTGCCGGTGGACAAGCTGATCACCTCGCGGATCCGGCTCGACGACGTCAATGCGGGGATGGACGCGCTCGCGGACGGGAACGCGATTCGTCAGGTGATCGTGTTCGACTGACTCACCTCTCCACCGGCTCACCGTGGCCGGCCGGGGGTGCGTAGGCTTTCGGACGAACAATCGTGACGGACGGAGTGAACACGTGAGTGCATCGGCACCCATCAAGGTCGGCGTTCTCGGAGCCGAGGGCAAGGTCGGTCGGGCGATCTGCGAGGCCGTGTCGGCCGCCGCGGATCTGGAGCTGGTGGCCGAGGTCGACCGCGGCGACGATCTGGAAACCTTCGTCTCGACCGGTACCGAGGTCGTCGTGGACTTCACGCACCCGGACGTGGTGATGGACAACCTGCGGTTCCTCGTCGAGCACGGGATCCATGCGGTGGTCGGTACCACCGGCTTCGACGACGAGCGGCTGGCCAGGGTCCGGTCGTGGCTCGACGCGCACCCCGCCGTCGGCGTCCTCATTGCTCCGAACTTCGCCATCGGCGCCGTGCTGTCGATGCGGTTCGCCGCGGCCGCGGCCCGCTTCTTCGACTCCGTCGAGGTCATCGAGCTGCACCACCCGAACAAGGCCGACGCTCCGTCGGGCACGGCGTACCGCACCGCGGAACTCGTCGCCGCCGCACGCGCCGAGGCCGGATGTGCGCCCAGCCCGGATGCCACCAGCACCGAGCTCGACGGCGCCCGTGGTGCCGACGTGGACGGTGTACGAGTGCACTCCGTACGCCTGGCGGGACTCGTCGCACACCAGGAAGTCCTGCTCGGGACGCAGGGGGAGACGCTCACGATCCGGCACGATTCGATCGACCGCAGTTCGTTCGCGCCCGGCGTCCTGCTCGGTGTGCGGGAGATCGCGGACCGCCCCGGGCTCACCGTCGGCCTCGACCCGTTCCTCGACCTGTGAAGAACCGGCCCGTGGAGAATCGGCCCCCGAAGAACCCGGTCACCCGGGTCGTCGCCGTCATCGCGGTACTCGTCGCGATTCTCGGGTTCTACTTCGTGGCCCTCGGCCACCGCGGCATCGCCCTGATCCGCGACGGCGACCCCATCGCCGTCGGTCTCGGAATCGGCGTACTCATCCTGCCCGTCCTCGGGGTCTGGATCGTCGTCGCGACCCTGCGCGCCGGACTGGCCCACCAGCACCTGGCCCGCCGAATTCATGAGGAAGGCCTCGAACTGGATGTCACGGACCTGCCCAAGATGCCTTCGGGCCGGGTCCGCCGGGACGCCGCCGACGCGCTGTTCGCGCAGGTGAAGGCCGAATGGGAGGCCGACCCGGACAATTGGCGCCACTCCTACCGGCTCGCTCGCGCCTACGACTACGCGGGAGACCGCACCCGCGCACGCGAGACGATGCGGCGTGCGGTCGCCCTCGAACGGGACGAAGGCGGAACGTAGGAACCCTGTCGTGGGGGACACCTAGGGTGAGGGTCATGAAGACCCTGCTGGTCGTGCACCACACGCCGTCCCCGGCCACCCGGGAGTGTCTGGAAGCGGTACTCGACGGTGCCCGTCATCCGGATATCGAGGGGGTGGACGTGCGTTCGGTACCGGCGCTGTCGGCCACGATCCCCGATGTCCTGGATGCCGACGGCTACCTGTTCGGGACGTCGGCCAATTTCGGCTACATGTCGGGAGCTCTCAAGCACTTCTTCGACACGGTCTACTACCCGTCTCTGGATGCGGTGGCCGGCCGTCCGTTCGGGTTGTGGGTGCACGGCAACAACGACACCGCGGGTGCGGTCGCCTCCGTGCGCAAGATCGTGTCCGGGCTCGGCCTGGAACAGGTCGCCGAGGTCCTCGAGATCACCGGCCGGGTCGACGGGGCCGTTCGGGAGCAGTGCCGGGAACTCGGAGGCACCGTCGCGGTGATGCTGTCCGATGCGTGAGATGAGTGTCGCTGCGGCACGACGGGCAGCGTTGGCCTCCCAGGGTTTCGGGTCGGGGCCCTCCGGCAGCACCCCGACCCGGAGGACCGTCCAACGCGTCGTGGACCGGATCCGGGTGTTCCAGATCGACTCCGTCTCGGTCGCCGTACGTGCCCACTACATGCCCATGTTCAGCCGCGTGGGCGCCTACGACCGCTCGCTCCTCGACGATGCGGCCTGGACGGACTCTCGGCGACGGCCCCGGCTGCTGGTGGAGTACTGGGCACACGAGGCGGCGTTCATGCCGGTCTCCGACTGGCCGCTCATGAGGTGGCGGATGCACCGGTACCGCAACGGCCGGTGGCGCGGAGGTGACGAGGCCCTGACGCGCAACCCTCGTCTGGTACAGGACGTCCTCGATGTCGTCGCCGGGAACGGTGCCAGCAGTGCCGGCGACATCGAGAGTCTCCTCGGCACGCCCCGGCCCGGTCGCAAGGGCCCCTGGTGGGATTACAGCGATACGAAAACCGTGTGTGAGCAACTCTTCTCGGCCGGGGCGCTGGCAGTGTCGCGACGCGACGGCTTCATTCGTCGCTACGATCTGGCCGAGCGGGTGGTCCCGGACGAGGTACGCGGCGTCGAACTCGACGAGCCCGACGCCGTTCGGCGGCTCGTCGCGAACTCCGTCCGCGCGCTCGGCGTGGCCACCGAGCCCGACATCCGTGACTACCACCGGCTCTCACCCGTCCAGTCGCGTACGGCGCTCCGCGAACTCGTGGAGGAGGGCACGGTCGACGAGGTCGGGGTACGCGGGTGGGAGCCGACGGCCTACGCACCGGCGGGCCTGGTCGTCCCGCGACGGGCGAGCACCGCGGCATTGCTGTGCCCGTTCGACCCGCTGATCTTCTTCCGGGATCGCACCGAGCGCCTCTTCGGATTCCGTTACCGCCTCGAGATCTACACGCCCGCACACAAGCGGATCCACGGCTACTACGTGTTCCCGTTCCTGCTCGACGACGCCCTCGTCGCCAGGGTCGACCTCAAGTCCGACCGGCCGAACGCCACGCTGATGGTCCGCTCCGCGTTCGCCGAGCCGGGTCGGGACACACCGCGGGTCGCGTCCGCGCTCGCCGAGCAGCTCCGCGCGATGGCACGGTGGCTCGGTCTGGAGCGGGTGCAGGTCGAGTCTCGCGGCGACCTCGCACCGAGACTGGCCGACGAGTTCCGCCGAGCGACCGTCGACGCCCGGTAGCCGGCGAGGCGGCCACCGCCCGTCAGCGCTCGGGAAGGGTGTCGGGGGAGGTCGGGTCGGGTGGCGTCGCGACGAAGGGCGGAGGATTCTGCGGATCGAACGCCCCGGGGATCGTCGAACAGGTCGCGCCGGGCTCGGGGTGGGTATCGGGATTCTGTCGCAGCGTCCGCACGAACCGGCCCACTCGCTCGTCCTCCGGATCGTCGACGAACAACTGGTGCCCCCACGACTGCAGCGACAGTGGCGCCTCCAGGCCCGGATAGGGGGAGAGCAGGAGGTAGCTCGACCCGTCGACCCGTGCGGCGAGATCGGCGAGAGCGGATCCGGACAGCCGCTCCGGATCGTAGGTGATCCACACCGCGCCGTGTTCGAGCGAGTGCACGGCGTTCTCGGAGCGGATCGGCACGTCGTAGACCGTCCCGGTGCACTGCGCCCACACCGAGTCGTGCCGGCCCCCGATCGGTGGACTGAACCGATAGTTCACCCGTTGATCGGCTGTCACGTGTTCGGCGAGGGGGTAGTCGACGATCGTGATGCCCTCGATGGAAGCGGGATCGTCGGATTCGGCCCCTGGGCGGCCGGGGATCGCCGAGGCGCAGGCCGCGCCGAACGTGCAGACACCGACCAACGCGACGAGCGCGAGAAGCTTTCCGCCTCCGGTCACGTCCGGAACGGCCTTCGCCGTCACAGACTCTCGACGAACTTCGTCAGCCCCTTGCTCGCTGTCTCGAGCGCGGTCTTCTGGGCCTTCTTCACCAGAAAACCGGGCAGCGGGATCTTCGGGTCCACGGTGAGTTCGAACTCGACCTTCGTGCCCTTGTCGCTCGGGGTGAGCACGTACTTGCCGTCCTGCGCGTTCTGCTGGCTGCTCTCGACCAGTGACCACTCGATGGAGTCGTCACCGTCGAACGAGTAGTCGACCACCTGTTCGTCGTTGATGCCCAGGATCGACAGCGTCATGCGCACGCGGTGCGGCCGTCCGTCCGGGTAGGTGGTCTCGACGGCCACCGTCTTGTGCGCCGACGACCACTCCGGCAGCCGCTCGACGGCGGCGAGGGCGGCCATGACCGTCTCCGGGTCTGCCTTGATCTCGAACTCCTTGGTACCCGTCACAGCCATGTCGTCGTTCCCCTCCGCGCCTCGGCGCCGTTCGCTGATGATGCGACGGTATTACATCATCGGCCGGCGCGGAGCCGGATACCGGAGCACGTGCGGGCTCCCCGCGGGTCAGGTGTCGTCGGGGCGGTATCCGCGTTCGGCGCGGCGCATCTGGTCGCGCAGCGCACCCTGGACGGCCTGCGAGACCCAGGAGTTGAGTGAGACCCCGTTCTGGGACGCGGCCTCCTCGGCCTTGGTCTTGAGCTGCTCGACCAGTCGCAGCGTGACGCGACTGATGTCACCGGTGACGTCTTCGAAAGCTGCCGCGACGTCATCGAAATCGGGACCGGCGGCTTCCTCGGCTTCGTCGCGATCGGCGCGCACGTCGACGACGACGGTGTCGCCGTCGAGGCGGAGAGCGAGCGTGCGGTCCGGAAGCTGCGCGGACACAGTGTCCGCGAACTCGCCCAGGGCTGCCAGAATCTGCAGGCGCAGGGCCGGTTCGAGGGCTTTGGCGAGGGCTGCGGCCACCTCTCGGGTGCGCTCGTCGCCGAGTGCTGCCGCGGCGGCGAAGTCGTCGTGGAGTGCGCGGGTGTACCGCTGGAGTTCCATGATGTCAGTGTGACGTCATGCATGACGTCACGTCAAGGGTGCGGCGCGCGGGCCGCGGCCCGCGCGCCGGGGTAGCGGTCCCTCGGCCGCGAGCGCCGACCCGGTGGCGTCTATGGTCGGGATTCACCGCACGGTGCAGGTGAGAGAGGTGGAGACGGTGCCGCAGACCGCGCAGCTCGAGGTTCGGCTCGTGGCGAGAACCGAGTTCTTCCCGCCCGACGACGTCGACTGGTCCACCGACGCGACCGGGGGAGAGGCGCTGTCCGAGTTCGCCGGCCGCGCCTGCTATCAGAGCTGGGACAAACCCAACCCGCGGACCGCGACCAACGCGGGCTATCTCCGCCACCTCCTCGCCGTCGGACACGAGTCCGTCCTCGAGCACGCGAGCGTGAGCTTCTACATCTCCGGCATCTCCCGCTCCTGCACCCACGAACTGATCCGGCACCGGCACTTCTCCTACTCGCAGTTGTCGCAGCGTTTCGTGCGCGAGAACGAGGCCGCCGTCGTCGTGCCTCCCGCGGTGGCGGGCGACCCGCGGCTCGAGGCGTTGTTCGCCGAGGCGACCGAGGCCAGCAGGGCCGCGTACGCCGAGCTTCTCGACGCGCTCGAGGAGACCTTCGCCGACCTTCCGAGTGCACATCTGCGTGCCAGGCAGTCCAGGCAGGCGGCGCGGGCCGTGCTGCCGAACGCGACCGAGACCCGCCTGGTGGTGACCGGCAACTATCGGGCATGGCGGCATTTCGTGACGATGCGTGCCACCGAGCACGCCGACCCGGAGATCCGTCGGGTGGCGATCGCCTGCCTGCGTCACCTACAGAGCAGTGCCCCGAATGTCTTCGGCGACTTCGAGATCGTGCAGCGAGCGGACGGGACCGAGATCGCCAGGAGCGAATTCGCCACCGAGGTGTGAGTGCTGTGCAACGTGGGCGGTGTCACCGGGTAGCCTTCTGACCATGACCTACGGTGATCCCGCTTTCCGTGCCGGCCTTCCGTTCGGCACCGTGTCCACTGCCATGGTGACGCCGTTCACCGCGGAGGGGAAGCTGGACGTGGATGCCGGGGTCCGTCTCGCGGCCCACCTCGTCGACGGAGGCTGCGACGCGCTGGTGCTGGCCGGCACCACCGGAGAGTCGCCCACCACCACCGAGAACGAGAAGCTCGATCTGCTGCGCGCGGTCATCGCCGCCGTGGGCGACCGGGCGAGGATCATCGCCGGTGCCGGCAGCAACGACACCGCACACAGCGTCGAACTCGCGCGCGACGCGGCTCGGGCCGGAGCACACGGGTTGCTCGTCGTCACCCCGTACTACTCGCGGCCACCGCAGGCCGGTCTGTTCGCACATTTCACCGCCGTCGCCGATGCCACCGATCTGCCGGTCATGCTCTACGACATTCCCCCTCGGTCGGTCGTTCCGATCGAGACCGAGACGATTCGCCGGCTCGCCGAGCATCCGCGGATCGTCGCGGTCAAGGACGCCAAGGGCGACCTCAACGCGGGCGCCGAACTCATCGGCACCACCGATCTGCACTTCTATTCCGGAGACGACCCTTTGAATCTGCCCTGGCTCGCGGTAGGAGCCGTCGGATTCGTGTCGGTCATCGGGCACCTCGTGCCCGGTCGGCTGCGCGATCTGCACACGGCGTTCCAGGCGGGCGACATCGTGGCCGCCCGCGCGATCAACCTCAGTCTGACGCCCGTCATCAGGTCGGTGTCCCGGCTCGGCGGGGTCAGCGCCTCGAAGGCGGGATTGCGCCTCGTCGGCATCGATGTCGGCGAGCCGCGCCTCCCCCAGGTGGCGCCGACGGTGGAGCAGATCGATCTGCTCGCCGCGGACCTGCACGCGGCGGGGGTGCTGTGATGACTCGTCCTCCGCGTAGGCGCGCCGCCAAGCGTCAGGCCGGGCCGCCCAGCCCCGAGGCCCGGGAACAGGCCGTCTCCTCGACCCCGGAACGCGCACCCGAGGCTCCCGCAGCCGAGGCTTCCGCACCGGAGGCCCCAGCACCGTCTGCCACCGCACCGTCTGCCACCGAGACCCCGGCCCGCCCGCCCGCGTCCACCGCGACGCAGCCGGCCCGGTCCGGTCCGGTGAAGTCGTCGTCGACCAAGAACGGACCGACGCAGGGTTCGTCCTCGCGCCGTCGGTCCGGCGGTCGCGGCGGCCGGGGTGGGGCAGGGGACGGCAAGCCTGCGGTGGTGCATCCCGTCGCCCGGCTCGGCTCCCCGCCCAAGGCCCCTCGCAACGGTCTGCGCGTGGTCGCACTCGGCGGGATCGGCGAAATCGGCCGGAACATGACCGTTTTCGAGCACAGCGGCAGATTGTTGATCGTGGACTGCGGTGTGCTGTTCCCCGAGGACCAGCAGCCCGGCGTGGATCTGATCCTGCCGGACTTCCGGCACATCGAGGACCGGATGGACGACGTCGAGGCCATCGTGCTCACCCACGGTCACGAGGACCACATCGGCGCGGTCCCGTTCCTGCTGCGCCTGCGGCCGGACGTCCCGGTGATCGGTTCCAAGTTCACGCTCGCGCTGGTCGCGGCGAAGGCCCGCGAACACCGTCAGCGCCCCAAGCTCGTCGAGGTCACCGAGGGGCAGCGCACCACGCACGGCCCGTTCGAATGCGAGTACTTCGCCGTCAACCACTCCATTCCCGATGCGCTCGCCGTCGCGATCCGCACCGAGGCGGGCGTGGTGCTGCACACCGGCGACATCAAGCTCGACCAGTTGCCGCTGGACGGCCGGCTCACCGACCTGGCCGGGTTCTCGCGGCTGGGCGACGAGGGCGTGGACCTGTTCCTCGTCGACTCCACCAACGCCGAGGTCCCCGGCTTCGTCACTCCCGAACGCGAGATCGGCGGAGTTCTCGACACGGTGATCGGCAAGGCCAGGCAGCGGGTCATCGTCGCCTCCTTCGCCAGTCACGTGCACCGGATCCAGCAGGTCGTCGACGTCGCACACCGCTACGGGCGCAGGGTGGCCTTCGTCGGCCGCTCCATGGTCCGGAACATGCAGATCGCCCAGGACCTCGGCTACCTGCGGGTCCCGGACGGATTGGTGGTGGACATCGACACCGCCGCGACCCTGCCCGACGACAAACTGGTCCTGGTGTCCACCGGCTCGCAGGGCGAGCCGCTGTCCGCGCTCTCACGGATGGCCCGCGGTGAACACCGGCAGATCAACATTCGGGCGGACGACCTGGTCGTCCTCGCGTCCTCGCTGATCCCGGGCAACGAGAACTCCGTGTTCGCCGTGGTCAACGGTCTCGCCAAGCGTGGAGCCACCGTCGTCACCCAGCAGAATGCCAAGGTGCACGTCTCCGGGCACGCCTCTGCGGGCGAACTGCTCTACCTGTACAACGCGGTGCGTCCCACCAACGCCATGCCCGTACACGGCGAGTGGCGGCACCTGCGGGCCAACGCCGCACTGGCGAAGGCCACCGGCGTGCCCGAGGAGCGGATCGTCCTCGCGGAGGACGGTGTCGTGGTGGACATGGTGGACGGTCTGGCCGAGATCGTCGGACAGGTTCCGGTCGGGCACGTCTACGTCGACGGCCTGTCCGTCGGTGACGTGGGCGATTCCACCCTGTCGGATCGGTTGGTGCTCGGCGAGGGCGGATTCATCGCGATCACGATCGTGGTGGACGAGACCACCGGCCGAGCGGTCGGCATTCCCGAGGTCTCGGGCCGTGGATTCTCCGACGACCCGACCGCCCTCAAGGAGGCGGCGCAGTTGGTCGAGGCGGAGCTCGCGCGCCTGGCGAACGAGGGTGTCACCGAGACCCACCGGATCGCCCAGTCCGTCCGGCGCATCGTCGGCCGTTGGGTGGCCGACAAGTACCGCAGGCGCCCGATGATCGTCCCGACGGTCATGGCGGTTCCCTCCGCGGCTCAGGGCGCGTAGGTTCACCTCGCGTGACCTTCGCGCGAGACGAACGCCGGGCCCTGGTCGCCACCATGGTGGAGACCGGCCCGGACGCCCCCACCCTGTGCGGGCAGTGGACCACCCGGGATCTGGCCGCCCACCTGATCGCCCGCGAACGGCGCCTCGACTCGGCGCCGGGAATCCTCGTCCCTGCGCTGGCGGGGCACACCGAGCGGGTCCGGGCGGGAATCGCCCGGCGCCCGTGGACGACGCTGCTCGATCAGGTGCGCTCCGGGCCGCCCGTGTGGTCGCCCCTGCGCTGGGTCGACGCCCTCGCCAACACCGCGGAGATGTTCGTCCACCACGAGGACGTCCGCCGTGCCGAGGGCCGCGCGTGGACCCCGCGCGAACTCGGTGACGACCGGCAGGACGCGTTGTGGAAGCTGGTGAGCGGGATGGGCCGCCGGGCGTATCGGAAGGCGCCGGTGACGGTGGTGCTCGAACGCCCGGACGGCCGACGCGTCGTCGCGCGCACGGCAGGTGAGTCCGTCGTGACCGTGCGGGGTGAGCCCGCGGAGCAACTGCTGTACGCGTTCGGGCGCGATCAGGTGCGGCTCGACCTCGACGGTGAGCCCGATGACGTGGCAGCCGTGACGGCCCTGGACCGAAGCCTCTAGGTGTCCTCGGGAGCCTCTAGGTGTATTCGGGCACGAGGCGCAGGGCGTCGTCCGACCACAGTGACGCCCCCCGCGTGCCCCATCAGCAGCTTCGGGTAGAACGTCCACGCGAACCAGGGCGCGCGGTGCGACGGCCCGAGCAGCCCGTCCAGCACGAGCCCGCCCGCGGTGAGGACCACACCGAGGGGGCGGCGCCCGGACGGGAAGCGCCGCACGACGACGGTCGCCGCCATGAGGTACGCGTAGTGGGCGGCCGCCCACGCGGGGCCCGGCACCTTCCGCGCACCCGCACCGACATCCAGCCAGGCCACGGCGGCCGGGTGTACGTGCAGCGCGGCGAACGCCAGGTGGGTGGTGTTGCCCTGCCCGGGGCGCTCGTACCACCGCGCGCAGGCCAGGGTGTTGTTCACGTAGACGCCGCCGGCGAGGTCCGTCGCCAGCACGCACGCGACGGCCGCCCGGCCCCGGTCCGCGCCGCGCCGCCGGGCGACCAGCGGGGCGGTGACGGCACCGGCCACGGTCGTCGCGGCCGTGAGCACGTGGTTGACGGGTGTCGCCTCCGGGCCCACGAACTCGTCCCACGCCCGGCGCAGCCGGGCGAGCGCCCCGCTCACGGCAGCCCGCCGTCGAGGGTCACGCCCGCCCGGTCGACAGGCGCGCAGGTCAGTGGCGCGGTCACGGTGCAGGTCGGCACGCCGACCATCGTCGCAGCATCTCCCGGGCGGAAGCAACAGGAGCCAGTGCCTCTGGAGGCGGTCCTCTGGTGCGGCGCCGCCCCGGTCACGCGCCTGTCGGCAACGTGACGGCCGAGGACATCTGGAGAGTGTTCGCCAGCACGTTCGAGGTGTTGCGAGTGTGGCAGATGGTCCGGAAGGTGCCTCAGCGACTAACGTGAAGGGCATGGCAGGGAAGACGAGTGCCCGCAGTTCGAACCCGACGACGTCCAGGTCGACGGGTTCCCGGACGAGCACGCGCTCCGCGAAGCCCGCTGCCCGTGGTTCCCGGACCACCTCCACTCCCCGGAAATCCGCACCCCGGACCGCGAATACCCGAGGTCGAAAGCCCGCGGCCAAGCGCCGTCCGGGTGGACCCCTGCAGTCGGTGGGGCGTGGCCTGGCCGCCGGTTGGGGCATGCTCGCCCGGGGCGTCGGGGCAACCACCCGGACGGTGAGCCGGGCGGCCGACATCGAGGAGGGGCACCGCAGAGACGGAATCGGCCTCGGTCTGCTGGCGATGTCGGTCGTCGTCGCGGGCAGTGTGTGGTTCTCGGCCGGTGGGCCGGTCGGGGAGTGGATCGAGACCGGCGTGCGCGCGGTGTTCGGCAGTGCGTCGGCACTGCTGCCCCTGGTCGCCGCCTCGATCGCGATCGTGCTCATGCGGACGGAACCGAAACCGGAGATCCGGCCACGCCTGGTGCTGGGCAGCCTGCTCCTCGGCCTGCCGATTCTCGGCCTCTGGCACCTGATCGCCGGCGCTCCCACGGACGCGTCGGCCCGGGCGAGCGCGGCCGGCTTCGTCGGTTACGGCACCGCGGGCCCGCTCACCGACGGCCTCACCGTATGGGTGTCCGTCCCGATCCTGCTCCTGGCCGGCATGTTCGGTGTGCTGCTGCTCACCGGGACCACCGTGCGGGAGGTTCCGGCGAAACTGCGCGCTCACTTCGGATTCGGCCACGGGCACTACGACGAGTACGGCCACGACGGCGACTACGACCCCGCACTGTTCGACGCCGACGGCTATCCCGTCGACGACTACGGCTCGGGTTCACCGCACGAGAACTATCCGACGGACGAGTTCACCCGATCGCGCCGATCCCGAGGTACCGCCGAGACCCGCACCGAGGTCATCGGCCTGTGGGACGACGAGCCCGCCGCACACGCACCCGACTCCGCCCCGGCCGAACCCGAGCCCGAGGCGCCGCCGAAGGCGCGCAAGACCAAGCGCACCCCGAAACCGGTGGCCGCGCCGGATCCGGAGCCCGAGCAGCCGCCGTTGCCCGACGTGGACAAGTTCGTCACCGACCGGGTGGTGGAGGGCGACTACACCCTTCCCCCGTCGACCCTGCTGGTGGCGGGCGATCCACCGAAGAAGGGCAGCGCCGCCAACGACGCGATGATCGAGTCCATCACGTCCGTCCTCGAACAGTTCAAGATCGATGCCGCGGTCACCGGCTTCACCCGAGGCCCGACCGTCACCCGCTACGAGGTCGAACTCGGGCCCGGAGTCAAGGTCGAGAAGATCACCGCCCTGGCCCGCAACATCGCCTACGCCGTGGCGACCGACAACGTGCGGCTGCTCGCGCCGATCCCCGGCAAGTCCGCGGTCGGGATCGAGGTGCCCAACTCCGACCGGGAGATGGTGCGGCTGTCCGACGTGCTGGGCGCTGCGAGCACCCGCCGCGACCACCACCCGCTGGTCATCGGTCTCGGCAAGGACATCGAGGGCGACTTCGTCAGCGCCAACCTCGCGAAGATGCCGCACCTGCTGGTGGCGGGGTCCACCGGCTCCGGTAAGTCGAGTTTCGTGAACTCGATGCTCGTGTCCCTGCTCTCGCGGGCGACGCCCGACGAGGTGCGGATGATCCTCATCGACCCCAAGATGGTGGAGTTGACTCCGTACGAGGGCATCCCGCACCTGATCACGCCCATCATCACCCAGCCGAAGAAGGCGGCCGCCGCCCTCGCATGGCTGGTCGAGGAGATGGAGCAGCGCTACCAGGACATGCAGGCCAACCGGGTGCGTCACATCGACGACTTCAACAAGAAGGTCAAGTCCGGGGAGATCACCGCACCGCTCGGCAGCGAGCGCGTGTACCGGCCGTATCCGTACATCCTCGCGATCGTCGACGAGTTGGCCGACCTGATGATGACCGCCCCCCGCGACGTGGAGGACGCCATCGTGCGGATCACCCAGAAGGCGCGGGCCGCCGGTATCCACCTGGTCCTCGCGACCCAGCGGCCGTCGGTCGACGTCGTCACCGGACTGATCAAGACGAACGTGCCCTCGCGCCTCGCCTTCGCGACGTCGTCGTTGACGGACTCGCGCGTCATCCTCGATCAGCCGGGCGCGGAAAAGCTCATCGGTATGGGTGACGGACTGTTCCTGCCGATGGGTGCGGGCAAACCGACCCGTATGCAGGGTGCGTTCATCACCGACGAGGAGATCTCCGCCGTCGTCGACTTCACCAAGAACCAGGCCGAGCCGGAGTACACCGAGGGCGTCACCGCGGCGAAGGTAGGGGAGAAGAAGGACGTCGACGCCGACATCGGCGACGATCTCGACGTCCTGCTGCAGGCCGTCGAACTGGTGGTGTCGAGTCAGTTCGGTTCCACCTCGATGCTGCAGCGCAAGCTGCGCGTCGGATTCGCCAAGGCGGGGCGCCTGATGGACCTGATGGAGACCCGGGGAGTGGTGGGTCCGAGCGAGGGCTCCAAGGCCAGGGAGGTGCTGGTCAAGCCGGACGAGCTCGAGTCCACCCTGTGGTCCATCCGAGGCGGCGACCCCGAGGCGGACGGCGCGGAGTAGCCCGGCGCGGGCGGCACGGAACAGCCCGGATGCGGGGCAGCTCCGCAGTGTTGTGCTTGAATGGAGCACGCATGGAGGGGAGTATCCCCGCTTTCGCGGCAGCATCGTCAACACGTTCGGCACCGTCGCCGATCCGGGGCTGCCGGTCGGCCCTGTTCGGGCCGGCGGGAGAGACCTCCGGTACCGCTCGAGGTCTACCGGAGGGTTTCCGTTGAACGTTTCGCTGCTCACCTGGGTCGTGACGTGCGCCGTCATCCTGGCGCTGTTCGTCTTCGACTTCTACGCCCACGTTCGCACACCGCACGCCCCGTCACTGCGTGAATCCGGCTTCTGGTCCGCCGTCTACATCACCATCGCGATCATCTTCGGTCTTTTCGTCATGTGGATGTGGGGAACGGGATTCGGCGGCGAGTACTTCGCCGGTTACGTCACCGAGAAGGCGTTGTCGGTCGACAACCTCTTCGTCTTCGTGATCATCATGGCCAGCTTCTCCGTGCCACGGGAGTACCAACAGAAGGTGCTGCTCATCGGCATCGTGATGGCGCTGGTCATGCGCGGCGCGTTCATCGCGGTCGGCGCCGCGGCGATCAACGCGTACAGCTGGGTGTTCTACATCTTCGGCGCATTCCTGATCTTCACCGCTGTCAAGCTGATTCGCGACCACAACGGCGAGGAGGACGTCGAGAAGCAGCGGGACAGTGCCGTCATCCGGATGGTCAAGAAGGTGCTGCCGACCACCGAGGAGTACGACGGCGACAAACTGGTGACCAGGGTGAACGGCAAGCGGATGGTTACGCCGCTGCTGCTCGCGCTCGTCGCGATCGGCTTCACGGACATCCTGTTCGCACTCGACTCGATCCCGGCGATCTACGGACTCACCCAGGAGCCCTACCTGGTGTTCACGGCCAACGCCTTCGCGCTGATGGGCCTGCGCCAGCTGTACTTCCTCATCGGCGGCCTACTCGAGCGGCTGGTGTACCTGTCGTATGGTCTGTCGATCATCCTCGCGTTCATCGGCGTCAAGCTGGTGTTGCACGCGCTGCACGAGAACACGCTGTCGTTCGTCAACGGTGGCGAGCACGTCTCGGTACCCGAGGTCGGCACCGCCTTCTCGCTCATCGTGATCGTCGGTGTGCTGGTCGTCACCACGATCGCCAGCCTGATCCGGACGAAGGGCGCTGCTCAGGTCGACGAGCGTCGCGGCGAGGACGAGCGTCGCGACGAGACGGTGCACGAGCGCCGGGACTGACGCGCCCGGCTCGTTCAGCTGAACCGGCCCAGCACGGGCGTCCACTCCACGATCCGCACCCGGTCCACCAGACCTGCCTTGGCGAACGGGTCGTGCGTGAACAGCAAGGACACCGTGTCCCGATCGGCGGCGTCGACGACGATGAAGGCGCCGGCGCCGTCGGCGAACGGCCCGGAGGAGAGCACGATCCGGCGCTCGACGAGATCTGCCAGCCAGGCGCGGTGGGACGGGCGGTGCTCGTCCCGGCCCGCGGTGGTGGCGGCGGAGTAGGTGTACTCGACGACGAACAAGGCCATGCGTGTTCCTCTCTCGTGGACACGTGGGTGCCATCGGGGAGGCGACCGCGGTCCGGACCTGGTGGGTGTTCCGGCCGGAGCACCCGGGAGTGTTTCGTTCACGGCCGGCGCGTGAGCAGCTTACGGGGATGTTCCCGGGGTGTCCGCCTCTGTTCGTCACCGGGCGTCCACATCGATACCGGTCGGTGCGCCGGCGACGGCGGGCTGGAGGCGGGTGTTCCGTTCACGGCCGCAGAGTGAGCAGCATGCGGGTGTTTCCCAGGGTGTTCGGCTTGACGTAACTCAGGTCGAGGAACTCGGCGACACCGGTGTCGTAGGACCGGCACATCTCCGCGTACACCTCGGCGGTCACCGGGGTCCCGTCGATCTCGACGAAACCGTGGCGGGTGAAGAAGTCGACCTCGAAGGTGAGGACGAACAGGCGCTCGAGCTCGAGGTCGCGGGCCGCCTCGATCAGACGCGAGACGATCGCGTGTCCGGCGCCGCGCCCCTTGACGATCGGATCGACGGCCACGGTGCGCACCTCGCCGAGGTCGGCCCACAGCACGTGCATGGCACCACATCCGACGACGTGCCCGCCGACCTCGGCGACCCAGAACTCCTGGATCGACTCGTACAGGGTGACGAGATTCTTCTCGAGCAGGATCCGACCCGCGTAGATGTCGATGAGACGCTTGATATCGGGAACGTCGGAGGTGCGTGCGCGCCGCACGATCAGGTCGTTCTCCGCGTCGTCGGAGATCCGAGGTGTCATGGGGTGAACCTTAGTCACCGGATCAACGGATATTGTGGGCACGTGCCTGCGCGTTCCTGTCCTCCGCTCCCACGTTTCCGCCACGCCACGCTCGCGGTGTCGCGGAAGCGTTCGGCGGTGCGCCGATGAGCGCGACGGGGGAGGACCGCACGGTGGCCGGCGGCCGGACACCACCCCAGCCGGCCGATCCCGGGGCGGTGGCGCCGGTCCCTCCGGCCGCGGACGCGGTGCCCCTGGTCAACATCGCCAACATCCTCACGGTGTTGCGCATCGTCCTCGTCCCGGTGTTCCTGGTGGCGCTGTTCGTCGGCGACGGCCACGAGACCGTCTGGCGGCTGGTGGCCTTCGGAGTGTTCGTGGCGGCCGCGATCACCGATCGGGTCGACGGGCAACTCGCGCGCAAGTACGGCCTGGTCACCGACTTCGGGAAGATGGCGGATCCGATCGCCGACAAGGCACTGATCGGCGCGGCCCTGGTCGGGCTGTCGATCCTGGGTGATCTGCCCTGGTGGGTGACCGGTGTGATCGCGGCCAGGGAACTGGGCATCACCCTGCTGCGGTTCGCGGTGCTGCGCCACGCCGTGATCCCGGCCGGGCGAGGAGGAAAGCTCAAGACACTGGTCCAGGCGGTCGCCATCGGCTTCTTCCTGCTCCCGCTGCCCGACGTGCTCGACCCGGTCGCATGGGTGCTGATGGGCGGTGCCGTACTGCTCACCGTGGTGACCGGGCTCGACTATGTGGTGCAGGCGATCCGGTTGCGCTCCGGAGTACGGCGGGCCGAGGCCGAATCCGCTACCGGATCCTGACCGTGGCCGACGACGACGACGACGTGCCGGTGCCGGAGACCGATCTGCCGTCGGGGCAGGACACCGATCCTCTCCTGCCCGGCAGTCGGGCCCGGGAGCTGGTCGAGGCGCTGGCGCGCTCCGGCCAGACGGTCGCCACGGCGGAATCCCTCACGGCCGGGCTGCTCACGGCGACGGTTGCGGGCGTACCGGGAGCGAGCCGAGTGTTGCGCGGCGGTCTGGTCGTCTACGCCACCGACCTCAAGGGCACGCTCGCGGGCGTCTCCGAGTCCACACTCGAGCGGGACGGCCCCGTCGCCGCCGCGACCGCCGCGGAGCTCGCCGAGGGTGCTCGGGATCGCTGTCGGGCAGACTGGGGGGTGGGGCTGACGGGAGTGGCAGGTCCCGATCCGCAGGACGGGCATCCGGTGGGCACGGTGTTCCTGGCCGTCGCCGGTCCGGACGGGACGGACGTGCACCGCTTGTCGTCGGGCGGGACGAGGTGGCAGATCCGTCGATCGGCGGCCCACGCCGCCGTGTCGGAACTACTCGATCGCGTGCGGGCACGACGCGCAGGCTAGAGTCGGGAACCAATCGATCCTGTTCGCACGTTGGGTAGTGGACAGGTGACGGATGAAGGAGGAGCGAAATGGCGCTGCTTTTGCGTGAGGCAATCGGTGACAGTCTTCGGCGTGCGCGCGTTTCGCAGAGCCGGACCCTTCGCGAAGTCTCCCACAGTGCACGAGTGAGCCTCGGGTACCTCTCCGAGGTCGAACGCGGCCGTAAGGAAGCGAGCAGCGAGTTGCTCGCGGCGATCTGCGAGGCGCTCGACGTGCCGCTGTCCGAGGTGCTCGTCGACGTCAGCGAGTCGCTGGCGGACGGCGTCGCCGCCACCGAACGCGCGGCGGCCGGGACCGGCGCCCCGGCGGACGTCCCCGCGGCGAGCATCGATCGCGACACCCGCGTGGTGATCCCCGCTCCGGCGGCGCTGGCGGCCGCGTAGGGCGGGTGGACGCCGATGGTGTCGAGCGAGCAGGAGTTCGGTGTGGGAGGCCCACCGAACGGCACCGCGTGGCCCCACGGACGTGGAACCATTAGATTTTCAAGTGAACTGATCTGGAACCGGGGTCAGCGAGCAGTCGGGGGCGTAGCCCTAACCGGTGCGTGACGGTCGCGCATCGGGTCGCGCGCGGGCGCGGCGCTACAGATGGAGGCAGGATCACACCCATGGCAAATCCTTTCGTCAAGGGATGGAAGTACCTGATGGCGCTCTTCAATTCCAAGATCGATGAGAAGGCCGACCCCAAGGTCCAGATTCAGCAGGCGATCGAGGATGCCCAGCGCCAGCATCAGGCGCTGTCCCAGCAGGCGGCCTCCGTCATCGGGAATCAGCGTCAGCTCGAGATGAAGCTGAGCCGTCAGCTGGACGAGGTCGAGAAGCTCAACGCCAACGCCCGTCAGGCCGTCACTCTCGCGGAGCAGGCACAGGCGGCCGGTGACACCGAGAAGGCCATCCAGTACACCAACGCGGCGGAGGCCTTCGCGGCGCAGCTGGTGACCGCCGAGCAGGGCGTCGAGGACCTCAAGGCCCTGCACGATCAGTCGCTTCAGGCCGCCGCGCAGGCCAAGAAGGCTGTCGAGCAGAACGCCATGGCCCTGCAGGCCAAGGTCGCCGAGCGCACGAAGCTGCTCAGCCAGCTCGAGCAGGCCAAGATGCAGGAGCGGGTCAGCGAGTCGCTGCGCACCATGGACAGCACGCTGTCCGCCCCGGGCAACACCCCGAGCCTCGACGCCGTCCGGGACAAGATCGAGCGCCGCTACGCCGATGCCCTCGGGTCGGCGGAACTGGCTCAGAACTCGGTCCAGGGCCGCATGATGGAGGTCCAGCAGGCGAGCGTGCAGATGGCAGGCCACAGCCGACTCGAGCAGATCAAGGCGTCGATGAAGGGCGAGGCGCTGCCGTCCGGTGGAAGCTCCGCCGCTCCCGCACAGCCTTCCCCGGCGCAGCCGTCGACGGCCAACGAGCCGCCGGCCGCGGGACAGACGGGCCAGTAGAAGCCGAGATGTCGTGAGTACGACGAGTGGTGGCCGACCGGGATTCCGATCCCGGTCGGCCACAGCTGTTTCCGGAATCGCCGCAGCGCAGCGGACGGCGCGGGTGTGGGGCGATACCGTCGCCGAAGCGGCGCGACGTCGGCTGGATCCGCGGGAGAAGGCGCAGCGTCGTATCCGCAGGGCCCGGTGGCGGGCGACCCGGTTCGGGGCGGCGTCGGGAGCGTCCGCCGCCGGTGCGGTGGGTCTCGCTGTCGCGTCGGCCCCGGATGCGGCGGTGTTCGCCACCGGAGGCGTCGCCGGGTTCCTCGCGGTGCCTGCGGCATTCGGCGTCGCCCGGTACCGGCGGCTGCGCGCGCAACCGCTGCCCGCGGGACGGGCCGTACGGCGCCCGTTGCCGGTGTCGACCTCGGCGGCGTACGAGCCCATGGCCCGTCTGGTCCGCTCCGAGCGGGCGCTTCACCACGTACTGGGCGTGCTGTCCCGCACCGGGCGGATCTCCGCGGAGGAGCTGGCCGACACCGATGCGAGCGCTCGATCGGCCGCCGAGGCGTTGGCTGCGGTGGCTGCGGACATCTCCTCGCTCGAGAGTGCGGCCCGCTTGCTCGACGACGGGACGCTGCGCGGGTCGGCCGGTGCGGCAGCCGTCGAACTCGCCGACGGCGTCGAGCACTACGAGGGTCTGGCCGCCGCGGCGGCACGGCTGACGACGGCACCGGTCGACCCGCTCGGTCTCGAACACGAGCGCCGCGAGCTGGTCCGCTCGACCGAGCGGCTCACGGGCCTGGCAGCCGGACTCGCCGAGGTGGACGACATCAGCCGCCGGTACCGCTGACGGGGCTGCGCTCAGTCGTCGGCGCCGCGCGCGGCGAGCGCCTCACCCATCGCATCCGCGGTCATGAGGGTGCCGACGACGACGGGTACGGCGAAGGCCCGCAGACTGAAACGTGCACCCCGCGCCTTGTGGGCGTCGGACACCTGACGGACTATCCCGGCGAGCAGCGGCACCGCGCGGATCGTCATCGCCAGCACGAGTGCGACGCGCTCGGGATCGATCGCACCGCGAGTCCTGCCAGGAAGGCGGAGGCGGCCCAGCGGGGCGAGCCCGCGGGTGAGGGCGTCGAGCATGTCGGAGACCCTGGTGGTGAGACTGACGAGCGCCGCGAGCGCCACGGCGACCAGGAGCGATCCGCACACGACGACGGCGCGTTGCCACCCGGTGAAGATCCACTGGAAGGCGCCGATGATCACCATCATCCACAGCAGAGGTCGCAACTGGTCCAGCGCCGCCCGGGGACCGATCCGGGCGAGCGCGTACAGTCCGACGACCACGGCGGCGGCGGGGATCACGTGCCAGGGGCTGCGGACCGCCGCGGTGACCGCGACGACGAGCACCACGAGCAGTGCCACCTTCGGGCCGGCCGGCACGCGATGCACGATCGTCGTCCCCGGCCGGTAGATGCCGAGTGTCGTCACCGTACCGAGCCCCGGTAGAAGGCCACGGTCTCGGCGGGCTCGCCGTCGGCGACGATGCGGCCGCCCTCGACGACGAGAACCCGGTCGAATCCGTCGAGCAGGTCGAGCTGGTGGGTCACCATGACGAGCTGCTGATCGAGCGCGGCGAAGGTGTCGGCGATGATGCGCGTGTTGCGGAGGTCGAGCAGCGTCGTCGGCTCGTCGGCGACGAGGATGTCCGGCTCGGTCACCAGGACCGCGGCGAGAGCGAGTAACTGCTTCTGGCCGCCGGAGAGCAGGTGAGTCGGGTGATCGGCATGACCTGCGAGCCCGAACCGCTCCAGGATCGTCGCCACCTTCGCCTCCCGGTCCTGCTTCGACAGCGACGAGCGGCGCAGCGAGAATCCGATGTCCTCGGCCACGGTGGGCATGATGATCTGGTGGTTGGGGTCGGTGAAGACGAACCCGACCTTCCGCCGGATCTGCCGGCCCTGGCGTCGGGTGTCGAGGCCGTCGACCGTCACCATGCCCTCGGTGGGGACCACCAGGCCGTTGATCATCCGTGCCAGCGTCGACTTGCCACCGCCGTTCGACCCGATGATTCCGATCCGGTGCTCGGTGAGTGCGAGATCGACGTCGCGCAGGACGACTCGGTCGCCGTAGCGGTGGCCGACTGCGCGGAAGCTGACGTTGTTCACGGACCCGCCCGTCAGGCCGCCTCGGCGCCGCGTGGCAGCCCGCGGTCCTGCGCGAGCAGGGCGGGGTAGGCGCGGTGCACCTGCGCTGCCACCACGGCAGCGACGACCGCCTTGACGAGATCGCCGGGCAGGTAGGAGGCGTTGGCGGTGAGCGCCTGCCAGAAGGTGAGGTCGGCGCGCCACATCATCCCGGGCAGACCGAACGCGTAGAGCACCACGATCCCGCCGAGGATGTTCACCGCGATGCCGGGGACGACCCGGTACCGCGGCAGCATGCGCATCGTGAGCCAGCCGATCACCAGCACGGCGGGAATCCAGCCGATGAGGAATCCGGCGGTGGGTCCGGCGAGCGAGGTCAGGGTCGTGCGGCCGCCGGCGAGGACGGGGAGCACGAGGCCGATCGCCATCACCGTGAGGATCGCCAGCACGCCCTTGCGGGGGCCCAGGAGCGCACCGGCGAGCATCACGCCGAGCGACTGCAGCGTGATGGGAACCCCCGACGTGCCGACGTTGACGGTGCCGGGCAGCCCGAGTGCGATGACGAGGGCGGCGAACACCGCGACGTGCGCCAGATCACGCGAGGTGAAGCGTGCGGAGTGAGACGGTGATGACACGGGGAGGGTGTTCCTTCGTTGCGGGCTCGAACCCGGCGAGTGTACGCCAGCGCGTACTCCGGTGGCGGTGGGCGGGCAGGGCTCGGGGCCTCGGGGTGTTCCCTGATGTTTCCCCCATTTCGGCTCCGCGACGATGCCCCGGCGGCGTCGGCGTGACAGTCTCGTGGTGAGTCCTCGCGAGCCGAACGATGTGCGACGGGGACGGTGACGGGTACCGACCGAGTGGAGGACGACAAATGTTCTGGAAGATTCTTCTGGCAGTGGCGCTGATCTGGATCGCGCTGGCCTTGGTCGGTGCACTGATCAAGGGGCTGTTCTGGATCCTCGTCGTCAGTGCCGCCGTGTTCGGGCTGTACCTGTTGTTCAAGGCGATGTCCGGGAGCGAGCGAACCCACACGTGACGTGACGGGAGATGGGATGCTCGCTCCCATGGACGCGGTACCCGAACAGTGGCAGCGCGGCGTGGTGATCGTCGCCCATCCCGACGACATCGAGTACGGCGTGGCGGCAGCAGTCGCCCGCTGGACCGATCAGGGCAAGGACATCCGCTACGTGCTCGCCACCAGTGGTGAAGCCGGGATCGAGGGTGTGCCGCCCGAGGAGTGTGGTCCGCTGCGGGAGGACGAGGAGCGCCGGTCGGCTGCCGTCGTCGGGGTCACCCGGGTCGAGTTCCTCGGACATCCGGACGGTCGCATCGTCGCCGGCCCGGAGTTGCGCCGGGACCTGGCGGCCGCGATCCGCAGGCACCGCCCCGAGATGGTCGTGACGATGAACTTCGACGACACGTGGGGGCCCGGCCACCTCAACAGCGCCGACCATCGCGCGCTCGGTCGCAGTGTCCTCGACGCGACGGCGGACGCGGCGAACGAGTGGATCTTCCGTGACCTCGAGGAGCCTCGGTGGGCGGGTGTCCGGTGGGTGGCGGTGGCGAATCTCGACCCGAGTCACGCCGTCGACGTCACCGGGACCGTGGACCGGGCGGTGGCCTCACTCGCCGAGCACCGTCGGTACCTGGAGGCACTCGGTGACGTTCCGGTGATCGACCAGGCTCGGGCGCAACTGGATTCGGCCACCGAGGCCCTGCCGGGGTTCCCGGCCGATCGCGCGGTCGGATTCGCGCTGTACCACTTCGGCTGACCTGCCCCGCGATCCGAGCCCGCGGGCGCCACCTCCCGGAATCCCGGAAGGATGCTCCTCTGGTCCTCGCCGGGACGCTGTGCCAGTCTGATCGCGTGCGCGTCGTGATCGTCGCCGGGCCCGATCCCGGACATGCCATCCCTGCCATCGCGCTGTCCTTGCGCTTTCTCGACGCCGGAGACGATCCCGTGCTGTTCACCGGCGGCCGCTGGCTCGCCCGTGGCACTGCTGCCGGTGTGGACACCCGGCTCCTGCCGGGGCTGGCCCCGCGCCCGGGAGACGACGATCTCGACGCCGGTGCCAGAATCCACGCCCGCGCCGCGTACATCTCGACGGAGCTGCTGCCCGAACTGCGCGCGGAGACGCCTGATCTCGTCGTGTCGGACATTCTCACCGCGGGTGGCGGCCTGGCCGCGGAGCGGTTGGGTGTGCCGTGGGCGGAGCTCTCTCCGCACCCCCTGTACGCGCCGTCGAAGGGGCTGCCCCCGATCGGGAGCGGTCTCGCGCCGGGGGTGGGGCTGCGTGGGCGGATGCGAGACACGATGATGCGCGCCGCCACGGCCCGGTCCATTCGTCAGGGTCTGCGGCAACGGTCCGCGGCACGTGTGGGCGTGGGTCTGCCCGCACGCGACCCCGGTCCGTCGGTCCGGCTCCTGGCGACTCTGCCCGCACTCGAGGTGCCGCGTCCCGACTGGCCGGCGAACGCACATGTGGTGGGGCCGCTGCTGTGGGAACCGACGACCGAGGTCCTGGAACCCCCGCCGGGAGCGGAACCGCTCGTGATGATCGCCCCGTCCACGGCGTTCACCGGCGCGGAAGGGATGCTGGAGGCGGCGATCGGCGGGCTCGACGGCGCCGGGGTGCGGGTGGTCGCGTCGATTCTCGACGGCCGGCCACCGGGTGTGCCGGACTGGGTGCGGGCCGGGCTGGGCCGGCAGGACTCGATGCTCGCGGAGTCGGCGGTGGCGGTGTGTGGCGGCGGGCACGGCATGCTGGCGAAGGCGCTGCTGCACGGGGTTCCCGTGGTCACCGTGCCCGGCGGCGGTGATCAGTGGGAGCTGGCCAATCGGGCGGCGCGGCAGGGGAGCGCGGTCGTGGTGCGACCCGCGTCGGCGGACGCGCTGCGAGCCGCGGTGGAGAAGGTTCTGGGCGATCCTTCGTTCGCGGTGGCGGCTCGGGCAGCGGCGGCGACGGCCGAGCACGTGCAGGATCCGGTGCAGGTGTGCCGCAGCGTGCTCGCGGACGGGTCGGCTACCGTGGGATCGTGCGACTGACCGAATTCCACGAACTCGTCGAGGGCGAGTTCGGCCGCCTGCGTGGCGAATCGTTGCTGGTCGACCATGTGATGCAGCGCCTGGGTGGGATGACCGCCGCGGAGGCCATCGAGGCTGGGCGCGAACCCCGCGAGGTATGGCGGGAACTGTGCGCGGAGTTCGATGTGCCCCCGCAGCGGCGTTAGGAACGGCAGCGGCGTTAGGAACGACAGCGGCGCCAGGAACGACAGCGGCGCCGGAACCGGCTGCGGCGGGAACGCGGAGGGTGGATCCGGAGAACGTTCCGGCGTGTCGCCGCCCCGAACACCATGATCGAACACACGTTCGCTTACACTGGGGTCGTTCGCTGGTCCCGGGTTGTCGGTGCCTGGATCTAACCTACGGGCACAACATCGGAACACCGAAACACGCGGACGAGAGCGTGAGACTCGAGAATGGGGACGACGATGGCAGCACAGGCGCACGACAGGGACAAGGCACTGGACCTCGCCCTGGCGCAGATCGACAAGAGCTTCGGCAAGGGTTCGGTGATGCGTCTCGGCGAGGGGGTCCGCCAGCCGATCGCCGTCATTCCCACCGGGTCCATCGCGCTGGACGTCGCACTCGGGATCGGGGGTCTGCCCCGCGGCCGGGTCATCGAGATCTACGGCCCCGAGTCCTCGGGTAAGACAACGGTCGCTCTGCACGCGGTCGCGAATGCCCAGGCCAATGGGGGCATCGCCGCGTTCATCGACGCGGAGCACGCTCTCGACCCGGACTACGCGCAGAAGCTCGGCGTCGACACCGATGCCCTGCTGGTCTCCCAGCCGGACACCGGTGAGCAGGCACTCGAGATCGCGGACATGCTGATCCGTTCCGGTGCACTCGACATCCTCGTGGTCGACTCGGTCGCGGCCCTGGTGCCTCGCGCCGAGATCGAGGGCGAGATGGGCGACAGCCACGTGGGTCTGCAGGCGCGCCTGATGAGCCAGGCGCTGCGGAAGATGACCGGTGCACTCAGCAACTCCGGGACCACCGCCATCTTCATCAACCAGCTGCGCGAGAAGATCGGCGTCATGTTCGGCTCGCCGGAAACCACCACGGGCGGTAAGGCTCTCAAGTTCTACTCGTCGGTCCGTCTGGACGTCCGCCGGATCGAGACCCTCAAGGACGGCACCGATGCGGTCGGCAACCGCACTCGCGTCAAGGTGGTCAAGAACAAGGTGGCTCCGCCGTTCAAGCAGGCGGAGTTCGACATCCTCTACGGTCAGGGAATCAGCAAGGAGGGCTCGCTGATCGACATGGGTGTCGAGCACGGCTTCATCCGTAAGTCCGGCTCCTGGTACACCTACGAGGGCGACCAGCTGGGGCAGGGTAAGGAGAACGCCCGCAAGTTCCTCCTCGAGAACACCGACATCAGGGACGAGATCGAGAAGAAGATCAAGGAGAAGCTGGGCATCGGTGCCGACGTCACGGTGTCCGACGAGGCCGCGGCGCCGGCAGAGTTCTAGGCCGCTGGTGCGTCCCGAGGGAGAGGGTGGCACCGAGGCGCAGGCCAAGGAGATCTGCCTGCGCCTCTTGGCCGATCGTGCCCGTAGCCGCGGGGAGCTGGCCGATCGTCTGCGTCGCCGGGAGTTCGCGCCGGACGTCGTGGACCGTGTCCTGGACCGTCTCACCGAGGTCGGTCTGATCGACGACGCCGACTTCGCCCGTGAATGGGTTCGTTCACGGCACACCTACTCGGGCAAGGGTAAGCGGGCACTCGCCGTGGAGCTCCGACGCAAGGGCATCGGCCCGGACGATGCGGCGCAAGCGCTCGACCTCATCGACCGGGAGGACGAGCGGGCCCGCGCCGGTGAACTCGTGGACAGGAAGCTGCGGTCCGTCTCGCTCGACGATCGGGAGAAGGCCACCCGTCGGCTGGTCGGGATGCTGGCGCGCCGCGGATTCCCTCCGGGAATGTGCTACGAGGTGGTCAAGGAGCGGATCGGGGAGATCGACCCCCCGAGGTGAGCTAGCGGATCGGGTGCCAGGAGCGCGGCACCAGCTAGTCGTTGTCCACGATCAGGTTCGCCCGTTCCCGGGTTCGTTCCCGCGCGAACAGGGCCTGCTCGTCGTAGGCCCACTGTTGTGCGTGTGCACGGTAGGTACTCCAATCGCCTCGTTGTTCGAGCCGCCGGCGTCGGACGGACTCGTCGGCCTCGACCCACAGGATCGTCGAGTACGCCCAGTCCAGAGATTCCCGCGCCGCGCCGCAGCCCTCCACGATCAGGACACCGGACGGGGCCTGCTCGTGCCACTCCGCGTACTCGCCTGTGGCCCAGTCGAACCGCCGCCACCGGACGGGAGCTCCCGTCGCCAGCGGCTCGACCACCCACCGGTGTAGCCGGCGCTCCGACGTCTCCAGCCCGGACCATCCCTCGTACAGATCGTCCATCCGGATCAGCGAAGCCCCCAACAGGGGAACGAGCGAGTCGGCGAGGGAGCTCTTGCCCGACCCCGACCTCCCGTCCACGGCGACCAGGCGAGTGTCCCCGACGCGTGGCGGGCGCGCGCGGACGAACGCCACGATCTCGTGCAGGGCGTGATCGTCCAGTGGTCAGCTCCGCTTGTCGGTGATGTCCATGCCCGGCACCGCGGCATCGGGGAGCGCGAGAGGTACCGCGGCGGCACCACCCTTGCGCCGCCGCCCGGCGCGCAGGCGCTTCTCCAGGCGGGTCGCGGCGTAGGTGAGTGTCGAGTTGAGAACGATCATGATGATCGCGACCACGATCAGAGCCGGCAGATAGTTGCTGTAGAACGCACCCAACTGCTGGCCGGAGCGGACCACTTCGACGTAGCCGATGAGGTAGCCGAGTGCGGAGTCCTTCAGCGCCACCACCATCTGCGAGATGATCGCCGGGAGCATCGCCGTGACCGCCTGCGGCAGCAGGATGGTGCGCATGATCTGGCCCTTGCGCATGCCCAGAGCCATCGCGGCCTCGGTCTGGCCCTTCGGGAGAGACTTGATGCCCGCACGGACGATCTCGGCGATCACCGAGCCGTTGTAGAGCGTGAGGCCCACGATCACCGCGGCCAATGCCAGGTATTGGGACTGGAACACGCGGTACTCGGCGAACACCTGGTAGGCGAAGATCATCAGGATCAGCACCGGAATCGCCCGGAAGAGCTCCACGATGGTGCCCGACACGATCCGGATCACCCGGTGCTCGGAGAGCCGGGCGATGCCGAGCACGGCACCGAGGATCAGTGCCAGCACGATCGACACGGCGGCCGCGACGAGGGTGCCTCGGATACCGGGCAGCAGATACGTGGTCCACGACGTCGACTCGAGGAACGGATCCCATTTGTCGCCGGTGAGCTGGCCCTGTTCGTCCAGCGCGCGATACACGAGGAAGCCGAGCCCGACGAGCAGCACCACGACGATCACCGAGAACGACCGATAGATGGCGCGGGCGCGGGGACCGGGGGCGTCGTAGAGGACGGTGGCGGCGGGAGATCTCATCGGGCGACCTCGAATCGCTTGCTCAGGTAGCCGAAGAGCAGGCCCATCGGCAGGGTCAGGAGAACGAAACCGAGCGCGAAGATGCCGCCGACGACGAAGATCGCCGCCTCGTTCTCGATCATCGTCTTCATCAGCAGTGACGCCTCGGCGACGCCGATCACCGAGGCGATCGTGGTGTTCTTGGTGAGCGCGATGAGCACGCTGCCCAGGGGAGCGGTCACGGCGCGGAACGCCTGCGGGAGCACGATCAGCCGCAGGTTCTGGGAGAACGTCAGCCCCAGGGACCGGCCGGCCTCGGACTGGCCGACGTGCACGGTGTTGATGCCGGAACGGAGGGACTCGCAGACGAATGCCGCCGTGTAGACGCTCAGGCCGAGGACGGCGAGCCGAAAGTTGTTGTCCACGAAGAATGTCGGCGAGTCCTGTTGGGCCAGCGCCACGCCCATCGTCTGGAACAGCCCGAACGAGCAGAAGATGATGATCAGCGTGAGCGGCGTGTTGCGGAAGATCGTCACGTAGGTGGCCGCGACCGCGCGTGCGACCGGAATGGGGGAGACCCGCATCGCGGCGAGGACGGTGCCGATGACGAGGGCGCCGACGCCCGACAGCGCGGTGAGCTTGACGGTCATCCAGAACGCGTCGAGCAACTGCTGGTCGTACTTGCTCAGTAGGTCCACGTACCAACCTCGAGTGAGAAGGGCCAACCCCGAAGGAGAGGGGCCGGGGTCCGGTCGACGGAACGTCGGCCGGACCCCGGCGGGGTGCTAGTAGCGGTCGACGGTGGGCGGCTCGGGGAGCGGGAAGCCGGACGGGCCGACCGTCTCCTCGAAAGCGTTCGCCCACGACCCGTCCGCGATCATCTCCTCGATCGCGTCGTTGATCTTGGTGCGAGTCTCGTCGTCGCCCCTGGCCAGGCCGATGCCGTACTGCTCCTCCGTGAAGGACTCGCCGACGACCTCGAGCTCACCCGGGTACTGCGCCGCGTAGCCGGCGAGAATGATGTCGTCGGTCGTCAGCGCATCGACGGTTCCGTTGCGCAGTGCCTCCACGCAGGCGCTGTAGGTGTCGAACTCCTGGAGCTGGACGTCCTGCGCGTAGGTGTCCTTGACGTTCTGCGCCGGGGTGGACCCCGTCACCGAGCACAGCTTCTTTCCGTTGTTCAGGGACTCGGGGCCGGTGATGTCGGTGCTGTCCGAACGGACGAGGAGCGACTGACCGGCGATGAAGTACGGTCCCGCGAAGTCCACCTTCTCCTTGCGGGCGTCGGTGATCGAGTACGTGGCGACGACGTAGTCCACCTCACCGTTCTGGATCAGGGTCTCCCGCTGCGCCGACGGCGCTTCCCGGAAGGTGATGTTCTCGGGCGCGACACCGAGCTTCTCGCCCACGTACTTCGCGACCTCGACGTCGAAGCCGCTGAAGGTGCCGTCCGGGTTACGGAGCCCGAGACCGGGCTGATCGAACTTGATACCGACGGTGAGCTGACCGGATGCGGCGCTCTCCGAGGCACTGCGCTCCTCCCCGCCGCCACACGCCGAGGCGATCGCGGCCACCGCGAGTGCGCCGATTCCCACACGAATCGAACGGTTGATCCTCATCGAGTTCCTTCCTCTGTCCTGCTGGGTTCGGTGTCCGCCACCGGATCGGGCCGGGGCGAGTGCCCTGCCGTGTCGTGGCAGGGCGACGGTGTCAGTGGCTGAGAATCTTGCCGAGGAAGTCCTTCGCCCGGTCGGACCTCGGATTCGTGAAGAACGTCTCGGGTTCGGTGTCCTCGACGATCTGCCCGTCCGCCATGAACAGCACGCGGTCGCCCGCGCGGCGCGCGAAGCCCATCTCGTGCGTGACGACGACCATGGTCATACCTTCCTTGGCGAGGGACGTCATGACGTCGAGCACCTCCTGGACCATCTCCGGATCGAGTGCCGACGTCGGCTCGTCGAACAACATCACCTTGGGGTTCATGGCCAGGGCGCGTGCGATCGCGACCCGCTGCTGCTGGCCGCCCGACAACTGCGCCGGGTACTTGTCCGCCTGGTTGGCGATCCCGACCCGTTCGAGGAGAGCGAACGCCGACTCCTTGGCCGCGGCCTCCTTCATCCTGCGCACCTTCATCGGGGCGAGCATGACGTTCTCGAGGATCGTCTTGTGCGCGAAGAGATTGAACGACTGGAACACCATCCCCACATCGGCTCGCAGTGCGGCGAGGGCCTTGCCCTCGGCGGGAAGGACCTTGCCGTCGACGGCGATCGTTCCCGAATCGATGGGCTCGAGGCGGTTGATGGTCCGGCAGAGGGTGGACTTGCCGGATCCGGAAGGTCCGACCACGATCACGACCTGTCCGCGCGGAACCTCGATCGTGATGTTCTGGAGAACGTGCAGCGGACCGAACGTCTTCTCGACCGCTGTCATGGAGATCATCGAGGGGGTCGCGCCCGTCGTGGCAGCGGGTCCGGCGTCGTCGGCGTGCGTCATAGTCGATGACCTTATGTGGTGTGGTCCCGCATTCTGACTATTTGGTCCGCGAAATACTGCGATGTCACGGAAACTTTACGGAAATCACGCGCCGTCACCGACGGGCCGGAAGGAGGCGGCGAGCCGGCTCGGGTGAACCAGGCATCTCGTCGTCGCCCGCGACGGTGCCCGGCCAGGTCCCGGACGGTTTGCCCTGCGCCGTACCCTGTACTACGTGGACACGATCGACCAGCAGGCAGGGCACGGCGACGCGGCCGAGGCCGGGACGAAGGCCCCGGTGCGCCGCTACGAGGTACGCACCTACGGCTGCCAGATGAACGTGCACGATTCCGAGCGGTTGTCCGGCCTGCTCGAGGACGCCGGGTACACGAAGGCGGCAGCGGGGGAGGACCCGGACCTGGTCGTGTTCAACACGTGCGCGGTCCGGGAGAACGCCGACAACAAGCTCTACGGCAATCTCAGTCATCTCGCACCGGCCAAGGAGCGCAACCCCGACCTGCAGATCGCGGTCGGTGGATGCCTGGCACAGAAGGACCGCGACACCGTCGTGAAGAAGGCGCCGTACGTGGACGTCGTGTTCGGGACACACAACATCGGTGCGCTCCCCGCACTCCTCGACCGGGCGCGCCACAACCAGCGGGCCGAGGTCGAGATCCTCGACTCGCTGGAGGCATTTCCCTCGACGCTGCCCGCCAAGCGCGAGTCCGCGTACGCGGGGTGGGTGTCGATCTCGGTCGGATGCAACAACACCTGCACGTTCTGCATCGTTCCCTCGCTGCGCGGCAAGGAGGTCGACCGGCGTCCCGGCGACATCCTCGCGGAAGTGCAGGCGCTCGTCGACGAAGGTGTCGCCGAGGTGACCCTGCTCGGGCAGAACGTCAACTCCTACGGCGTGTCCTTCGCCGATCCGGAGATGCCCCGTAGTCGCGGCGCCTTCGCCGACCTGCTGCGCGCGTGCGGGAAGATCGAGGGCCTCGAACGGGTCCGTTTCACGTCCCCCCCACCCGGCCGAGTTCACCGACGACGTCATCGACGCGATGGCCGAGACCCCCAACGTGTGCCCGCAGTTGCACATGCCGCTGCAATCCGGTTCGGACCGCGTCCTCAAGGCGATGCGCCGCTCCTACCGGAAGACGAAGTTCCTGGGAATCATCGAGAAGGTGCGTGCGGCCATGCCGCACGCGGCGATCACCACCGACATCATCGTGGGCTTCCCCGGGGAGACCGAGGAGGACTTCCAGGACACGCTCGACGTCGTGCGGCGGGCCCGCTTCACCAGTGCCTTCACCTTCCAGTACTCGAAGCGTCCCGGCACCCCCGCCGCGGAGATGGACGGGCAGCTGCCCAAGGCGGTGGTCCAGGAGCGGTACGAGCGGCTCATCGCGCTGCAGGAACAGATCACGTTGGAGGCGAACCGGGCGCTGGTGGGCACCGAGGTCGAACTGCTCGTCACGGCGGGCGACGGTCGCAAGAACCACGAGACGTCGCGGTCCAGCGGACGCGCGCGCGACGGCCGGCTGGTGCATTTCCGGCCCGAGGGCAACCTCGACGGTGAGATCCGGCCCGGCGACGTGGTGACGATCGTGGTCAGCGGCGCGGCCCCGCACCACCTCGTCGCCGACACCCCGGTCCTCACACATCGACGCACCCGCGCGGGCGATTCGTTCGAACGTGGGATCACCCCCAAGACACCACCGATCGGTGTGGGTCTGGGCCTGCCGCGGATCGGCGCGCCCGAACCCCTGCCAGTACAGATGGGATGCAGCGCATGAGCGCCCCGAACGACAAGAGCGACGCGGGCGAGAGCACCGCGAAGACCGACCCGATGGAGGGCTACCGCAAGGACTTCGACGCGGCCGAGCGCAAGGTGGCCGGCGAGATCGATCCCGGGGCCCGGGCGCTCGTCGTGGCCGTGGCCGTCGTGGTCCTGCTGGCGTCGTTCATGCTCCCGCACGCGGGTGCCGCCAACGGCTGGGACGTCCTGTCCTACAACGAGGACGCCGCGGCCGAGACGATCATCCTGCCGTCGCGGATATTCGTCTGGCTGGCGCTGGTGTTCGGCGTCATCACCTCCATGCTCGCCCTGGTGACACGTCGGTGGGTCCTGGCCTGGGGGGCGCTGGCCGGTACCGCCGTCTCGATGGTGCTCGGCATGCTCGCGATCTGGTCCCGGCAGACCACCCCCGACGTCGCCGGCGCGGGGCCGGGTATCGGTCTGGTCCTCGCGTGGCTGACCGTCATCGTCCTCACCTTCCACTGGCTCAAGGTGGTGTGGAGTCGCACGGCGATCCAGTTGGCTGCCGAGCAGGAGCGCCGCGAGCACGCCGCCGAACAGGACGACTACAGCCCCTGGCGTCTGCGCTGACCGGACGCGTCCGCGGCAATCGACGCGACCCTCCCGTCGAACTGATGGCCGCCGGACGCGTGTTCGGTGACCCGTGCCGAGGGCAGGCTGGCCGAGTTCAGTGACAGATGGGCGACGGGGACCACCTCGTCGTCCCGGCAGTGATGCAGCGAGAGAGCCACGGCAGGTTTCCGCCCGGCGAATGCGTACTCCTCGACATCCCAGCCCTCCGGGCCCCAGTTCGGCATCGCCAGGAGGACGGCCTCCGGCACACCCTCCCATCGCCTCTCGGCCAGGACACGCAGCAGGATCGAGGCGCCGAACGAGTGTGCGACGAGAAGATCTCCGGTCCGCATCGCCGTCAGGGACGTGCGGATCGAAGCGGCCCACGCATCGAACGACATGTCCTCCTCGGGGAGGTGGGGTATGTCCAGGCGCGCATCGAGGACGCCTGCGAGATCGTCCGCCATGCGGCGGTCGTCGAGGAAGCCTCCTGCGCCGTGGAGGAAGACGAGTCGGGTGGTCACGACCGCCTACCCGCCGACGGCGCCTTCCGCGGCCTCGGCCCACTCGCGCCACTGCTCGGCCTGCGCGAGGGCCTTTTCCGCGTCCTTGGTCTTGCCCGCCGCGGTGGCCTTGGCGGCCTGTTCCTCGAACTGGGCCACCCGCTCGCGGAACTGGGCGGCGCGGGCGAGCGCCTCCGGGTCGGTACGTCGCCACTGGTCGTCGGCGGCCTCGCGCACCCTCTTCTCGATGGCGCGTAGCCGACCCTCGAGTTCGTGCATCCGCTCGCGCGGAACCTTGCCGATCGCGTCCCACTTCTCCTGCAGATCGCGCAGTGCCGCCCGCGCACCGTCGAGGTCGCGGCCGGGATCGATGTCTTCGGCTCCGGCGAGGAGGGCTTCCTTGGCGACCGCGTTCTCCTCGAATTCGGCGTCGCGCTCGGAGGCCGCGGCATTGCGGGCGGCGAAGAACACGTCCTGGGCGCCCTTGAACCGCTTCCAGAGAGTGTCGTCCGCCTCGCGGGGAGCGCGGCCAGCGGCCTTCCACTCGACGAGCAGTTCGCGGAATGCGGCCGCGGTGGGCCCCCAGTCCGTCTCGTCCCGGAGGGCCTCGGCGCGCGCGACGAGTTCTTCCTTGCGGACCTTGGCCGCGGCGCGCTCGCGATCGAGTTCGGCGAAATGGGCGCCGCGCCGGCGGTTGAAGGCCTCGCGGGCCTTGGAGTACCGGCGCCAGAGCGCGTCGTCGACCTTGCGGTCGACGCCACGGATGGTCTTCCACTCGTCGAGGATCTCGCGCAGCCGGTCGCCGGCCACCTTCCACTGCGTCGACTCGGCGCCGATCGTCTCGGCTTCGGCGGCGAGGGCCTCCTTGCGGGCCGTGCTCTCCTGCCGGATGTGCTCCTTCTCCTCGCGGGCGTGCGCCGCGGCTTCCTCGGACCCGGCGACGATCGCGTCGAGGCGGGCGGCGAGCGCATCGATGTCGCCGATGACCGCTGCGGTCGGGAGGGAGTCGGCGAGGGCGACGGCGGCGGCTCGGGTCTTCTTCGCGTCACCGGTGCCGGACGCCAGACGTGCCTCGAGCAGGCCGACCTCGGTGGCCAGGTCGTCGTAGCGGCGACCGAAGTGGGCGAGGCCCTCCGCGGCGTCGCCCGCCTGCCAGGACCCGATCTGTCGTTCCCCGTCGGCGGTCTTCACCCATGCGGTGCCGTCGTCGTCGACGCGGCCGAACTTCGACGGGTCGCCGGCCGGAGGGGCGGGGACGGGGGTGGCCGGAGGGATCGTGGCGTGGGACGGAGCGGGGCCGGGTTTCGGCGGGCCCGGCTTGACCGGGCCGGGTCGCGGTGCGGGGCGGGGCGTCGGCTTCGGCGTGCCCGGTTCGGCGGCGCCGACATCTCGAGTGGCGTCACTGTTGTCCGTCATCGGTTCCTCTTCCCTGCCGCGCGTCACGGCTGCCTGTGCACATGTGGACCACCCGGGCCCGGTTCTCCGGACTCCGGTGGGTGATCCCCGTTGGAGAACATTGAACCCCGGTTCGGTGTCCGAGGACCATTGAATCAGGTCGCGGGGTGTTCCCGGAGGAAGGAAGCGGGCAGACGAGGCATCTCGTGTCGTCGGCTAGCGTGGCGTTCGTGTTCACCGCCGCCGCCTTCGTCCCGTCACCACCCCTGCTGGTACCCGAGTTGAGCGGCCGGACCGACGACGAGTTCGCCCCCGTGCGCGCGGCCGTGCTGGACACCGGGCGCGCGCTGGCGGAACGGGCGAGGCGGTGGGTGGTGGTCGGTGTCGCCGACGGTGGTTCACGGCCGCCGGCACCGGAATCGGTGGGGAGCTTTCTCGGTTACGGGGCGGATGTCCGCGTTCGACTCTCTCCCGTGCCGTCGGCGGACCCGCCGGACGTCGAGGTGGACGCGGAATGGCCCCTGGCTGCCCTGGTCGCCGGCTGGATCCGTGGCCGGGTGGGCCCGGACGTGACGGCGAGCGTGGTCCTGCTCGACGAGGAGTGCACCCCGGAGGCGGCGGCCGCGGCGGGCGCGGCCGTGCGTCGCGAGCTCGACGCGGTGACCGAGCCCGTGGCGCTGCTCGTCGTGGCGGACGGAGCGATCACGTTGACCGAACGTGCGCCGGGGGCACTCGACCTCCGCGCGCCGGAGGTTCAGGCCGAACTGGACGAGGCCCTCCGGTCGGGCCGCCGCGACCTGCTGGCGGCTCTGGATCCGTCCCTGTGCCGCGAGCTCGGTATCGGCGGGAGGGCGCCGTGGCAGGCGATGGCCGGGGCCTTCATGGACGATCCGACGCAGACGACGTCCGACTACTGTGGCGCCCCCTACGGCGTCGGCTACCACGTGGGGACGTGGCTGCCGTGACGCCGTCGATCCGCCCGGTCGCGGTGGTCGGGCCCACCGCGACCGGCAAGTCCGCGCTGGGGCTGGATCTGGCCGAGCGGCTCGGTGGCGAGATCGTCAACGTCGACGCGATGCAGCTGTATCGCGGAATGGACATCGGCACGGCGAAATTGCCACCCGACGAGCGGCGCGGCATCGCGCACCATCAGCTGGACGTCCTGGACGTCACCGCCACGGCCACCGTCGCGACCTATCAGCGCGACGCCGTCGCCGACGTCGAGGACGTGATGGCGCGGGGCCTGGTCCCGATCGTCGTCGGCGGATCGATGATGTACGTACAGGCGCTGCTCGACCGATGGCAGTTCCCCGCCACCGACCCGCAGGTGCGGGCCAAGTGGGAGAGCGTGCTCGAGGAGCAGGGGGTCGCCGCGGTGCGCGCGGCGCTCGTGGCCGTGGATCCGGCCGCGGCCGAGTCGATTCTCCCGACGGACGGTCGACGGTTGGTGCGGGCGCTCGAGGTCGTCGAACTCACCGGCCGACCGTTCGCGGCGTCCGCCCCGACGATCGGCGAACCTCGGTGGGCGGCACGGCTACTCGGCGTGGACCGGGACACCGAGGCACTGGACGAGCGGATCGCGCGGCGGACCGATCTCATGTTCGAGCAGGGGCTGGTCGAGGAGGTGGAGGGACTCGTCGAGCGGGGGCTGCGGGAGGGCGTGACCGCCCGCCGTGCCATCGGGTACGCGCAGGTTCTCGACTACCTGGACGGCGAGTACGGCCTCGACCAGGCCCGGGAACGGACCTTCGTGGGCACGCGCCGGTACGTGCGGCGGCAGCGTTCGTGGTTCCGCCGGGACCCACGGATCCACTGGCTGGACGGCGCGGACCCAGATCTGGCCGGGGCCGCGCTCGCGGTGCTCGGTGCGAGCGAGAGTGAGGGGCAGGGATGAAGCACGGGGCGCAGCGCCGGGGTCCGGCACAGGGTGACCGCCGGGGTCCGGCACAGGGTGACCGCCGGGGTCCGGCGAAGAGTGACCGCCCGGGCCGAGCGCAGGCCGACGGACCCGTGGTGACCACGAGGAACGCGAGTTTCCAGCAGTGGCAGTCCTATCTGGGCAACCGTGCCAAGCGCACTCGTGCCGGCCGGTTCCTGGTCCAGGGCGTGCGGCCGCTGAACATGGCCGTCGAATACGACTGGCCGATCGAGACGTTGCTGCACCGGATCGACGGTGCCCCGCTCTCCGAGTGGGCGCGGGGGGTGTTGCGCGCTCATCCGGCGCGGCAGGTGGGGATCAGTTCCGAACTGATCGGCGAGCTCGGGGAGAAGGAGGACTCGGTCCCCGAGCTGATCGGCGTCGCAGAGACACGCGCGCCTCGCTTGCGCGATCTGGAGTTGCAGCGGTCGCCGCTGATCGTGGCGTTCGACCGGCCGTCGTCGCCGGGCAACCTCGGCACCCTGATCCGTTCGGCGGACGCGTTCGGCGCGGATGCGGTCGTGGTGGTCGGGCACGGTGCGGATCCCTTCGATCCGCAGAGTGTGCGGGCGTCGACGGGCTCCGTGTTCGCCCGTCCGGTGGCGACCGTGCCCTCGGTCGACGACGTGGTGCGCTTCCGGGACGACTGCGCGCGGGCCGGAGGGCGGATGGACATCGTCGGCACCGACGAGACCGGGTCGAGGGACATCGCGCAGCACGATTTCACCGGTGGGACCGTGCTGGTGGTGGGCAACGAGACCCGGGGGATGAGCGCGGCCTGGCACGCGGCGTGCGATGCCGTCGTCCGTATCCCGATCGGCGGTTCGGCGAGTTCACTGGGAGCGCCGTCGGCGGGTGCGGTCGCGCTGTACGAGATCGCCAGGCAACGGAATGGCGGCGCGCAGCGCTGAGCGGTCACCGGCGGCCCGGCGGCGTCGAGATGCCGTCGGTGCAGTGGACACGGTGGATACAGTGGTGGACATGGATTTCAGTAAGGGGCACGGCACCGAGAACGACTTCGTTCTGCTGCCCGACCTCGACGTGCGTATCGATCTGGAGCCGGCTCGGGTGGCCGCGCTCTGCGATCGCAGGAGCGGTGTCGGCGCGGACGGAATCCTGCGGGTGGCCAAGGCCGGTGCGCTGGCCGCGGCAGGCGTGCTCGAAACGCTGCCCGACGGGGTCGCCGAGGACGACTGGTTCATGGACTACCGCAACGGCGACGGATCGGTCGCGGAGATGTGCGGTAACGGGGTGCGAGTGTTCGCCCACTACATCCGCGCCGCCGGATTCGAGCGCAGGGACGAGTTCGTGGTGGGAAGTCGCGCAGGGGGGAAGCCGGTCGTCGTGCACCGCGCCGACGCCGACCGGGGAGAGGTGACCGTCGACATGGGCGCCGTGCGCGAGCTCGGCGCCACCACCGCCACGATCGACGGCCGGGTGTTCCCCGGGATCGGCATCGATGTCGGCAATCCCCACCTCGCCTGTGTCGACCCGCACCTGACGGCTTCGGGACTGGCGGCACTGGATCTGACCGCGTCCCCCGGCTACGACCCGGGGGTGTTCCCGCAGGGTGTGAACGTGGAGATCCTCACCGCGCTCGACGGCGGCGCCGTCGACATGCGGGTGCACGAGCGCGGGGTGGGGGAGACCCGCTCGTGCGGAACGGGCACGGTCGCCGCGGCCGCCGCGGCTCTCCGGCACGACGGCGCCGACGCGGGCCGGGTGGCGGTGCGGGTACCCGGTGGGGAGGTGCTCGTGCGGATCGCCGACGACGGCACCGCGACACTGCGTGGCCCGTCGGTCCTGGTCGCGAGCGGGGTCGTCAGCGACAGCTGGTGGCGGAGCCTGACACCCACGCGGGCAAATGCGGGTGCGTGACAGCGGCCGCCCGTGGGATCATGGGCGGGTATGACGAACACACATCAGGACGCAGAGACCAGCGACACTGCCGACACCTACGCCGCGGCCGCCCCCGCTGCCGACACCGACATGCCCGCCGAGGACAGACCGTCGGTCGGCGAGATGCAGCTCGCCGACCGGAGCGCGCTACGCCGCGTCGCCGGTCTGTCCACCGAGCTCACCGACGTCACCGAGGTCGAGTACCGGCAGCTGCGCCTCGAGCGCGTGGTGCTGGTGGGTGTCTGGACGCAGGGCACGGCCGAGCAGGCCGAATCGAGCATGGCCGAGCTGGCCGCCCTCGCGGAGACCGCTGGTTCGGAGGTGCTCGAGGGCCTCGTCCAGCGGCGCGACCGGCCGGACCCGGCCACCTACATCGGCTCGGGTAAGGCCGAGGAACTGCGCGAGGTCGTCCTCGCGACGGGCGCGGACACGGTGGTCTGTGACGGCGAGCTCACACCTGCGCAGCTGACCGCGCTGGAGAAGGTCGTCAAGGTCAAGGTCATCGACCGGACCGCCTTGATCCTCGACATCTTCGCCCAGCACGCGACGTCCCGCGAGGGCAAGGCGCAGGTGGCCCTCGCCCAGATGGAGTACATGCTCCCGCGGCTGCGTGGCTGGGGTGAGTCGATGTCGCGTCAGGCGGGCGGCCGGGCCGGCAGCAACGGCGGCGTGGGGCTGCGCGGGCCCGGTGAGACGAAGATCGAGACCGATCGTCGTCGAATCCGGGAACGGATGGCGAAGCTGCGCCGGGAGATCCGGGGCATGAAGGCGGCGCGCGACACCAAGCGCACCCGTCGCGTGCGCAGCACCATCCCCTCCGTGGCCATCGTCGGATACACCAACGCCGGCAAGTCGAGTCTGCTCAACGCGCTGACCGGATCGGGCGTCCTGGTGCAGAACGCGCTGTTCGCGACCCTGGACCCGACCAGCCGACGCGCCGCTCTCGACGACGGCCGCGAGTACATCCTCACCGACACCGTGGGCTTCGTGCGGCATCTGCCGACCCAGTTGGTCGAGGCGTTCCGGTCGACCCTCGAGGAGGTGGCCGGCGCGGATCTGCTGCTGCACGTGGTGGACGGATCGGATCCGTTGCCCACCGAGCAGATCAAGGCGGTACGTGAGGTGGTCACCGACGTGCTGCGCGAGAGCGACGCGCCACCGCCGCCGGAACTGATCGTGGTCAACAAGATCGACGCCGCGGACCCGGTCGTGCTCACCCAGTTGCGTGGGTTGCTCCGGGACGCGGTCTTCGTGTCGGCACGCACCGGGGAGGGGATCGAGACACTCCGGGCGACGCTCGCCGACGTCCTGATCCGTCCGGAGGTCGAGGTCAGCGCGCTGGTGCCTTACACGCGTGGTGATCTCATGGCGCGGATCCACGCGGACGGACAGATCCTCGACTCCGAGCACGAGGTGTCCGGGACGCGAGTGCGGGCCCGGGTTCCCGAACCCCTCGCCTCCGCGCTGGCCGACTATCGCGTCGTTGTCTGAGGCAGCCGGCCGGTGGGCCGCCGCGGCGGTGATGGCCGTGCTCGGTGCCGGCCTGACGGGTGCGGCGCCCGCGCCGGCCGAGGCCTCACCGACCGCGCCGACCGCGCCGACCGAGTTCTCGGTGCTGTGTACCCCGACCGACCCGGCACTCGACGAACTGTCCGGCCTGGTGGCAGCGGGAGGCAGACTGTACGCGGTCGGCGACAGCGGCTCCGACGAGGCGGTCGCCGTACTGGGACCGGATTGCGCCGTCCAACAGTGGATCCCGGTGCCGGTCGATCCCTACGACGTCGAGGACATGGCACGCGGTGGCGACGGGCGGCTGTGGCTGTCCGATACCGGGGACAACCGCCGCCGCCGCGAGACGGTGGCACTCATCGCCATGTCCACGGACGGCAGCGGCGGAGGATCGCTGCACCGGCTGACCTATCCCGACGGACCTCACGACGCCGAGACCGTACTGCTCGGCCCGGACGACGTGCCGGTGATCGTCACCAAGACCTTCGGGGGGCCGAGCGGAATCTACCGCCCGGAAGGCGGACTCACGGTGCACGAACTCGCCGAGCCCGGCCCCACACCGCTCGAGAAGCTCGGCGAGCTGGATCTCACTGCGCTTCCGGCGGATTCGGGCCCCGACCCCGACCCCGACCCCGACCCCGACGCTCCGGTCTCCGTGGCGGAGTCCCTGTCCCGGGCGGTGTTCACCGGCGGTGCCGTCTCGCACGACGGCAGCGTCGCCGCGGTCCGCAGCTATTCGCACGTGCACCTCTTCGACGTCCGCGGGACGAGTGTGGGCCAGGCCCTCACGGGGCTCCCGACGGAGTCCCTCGTCCTTCCCCATCAGCCGCAGGGTGAGGCGGTCGCGTTCACCGAGAGCGGCGATCTGGTGATCGCCTCCGAGGCGCGCGGCGGTCCGCTCCCACCGCTGCTGGTCCTGCCGGACGCCGTGGACCGGGTCCGCGACAGTGGCGTGCCGGCCGAGGGCCCGCAGACGGAGGGCGCACCGTCCCCGGACCTGTCGCCAGGTCTGGTGGCCATCGGGCTGGCCGTCGGGTTCGCACTCCTCGGCGGTGGGATGCTCCTGCTCCGGGGACTGCGCCGGAAGTAGCGCATCCGTAGGGACGGGCAGGTCAGGCGCCGCGGACGAGGTCGGCGCAGCGTTCACCGATGAGCATGACGGTGATGTTGGGATTGACTGCCGTGATCGTCTGCATCACCGACGCATCGGCGACCCGAAGACCGTCGACTCCCTTGACCCGGAGCTCGGGGTCGAGCGGGGCCGCGGGGTCGTCCGCGCTACCCATCCGCACCGTTCCCACCGGGTGATAGACGGTGTTGTGGGTGCGGGTGATGTAGTCCTCGATCTCCTGGTCGGTGACGGTGTCGGTGCCGGGGTACAACTCTCGCCCCGCCCACTCGGACATCGCCGGCCGGGCGACGATCTCGCGGGCTCGGCGGATTCCGGCGATCATCACCGGCATGTCGTACGGGTCGGTGAAGTACCGCGGATCGACACGGGGCTTGTCCCGGAAGTCGATGCTGCGGAGACGTACCGTCCCCGTGGATCGGGCTTTGGTGACGTTGGGAGTCAGGCAGAAGGCGTTCTCCGAGGTCGGATAGCCCTGACGCAGGGTGTGCATGTCGAACGGCACCGATCCGTAGTGGAACATCAGATCCGGGCGGTCGAGGCCTTCGCGGGTGGGCGAGAAGATCCCGATCTCCCACCACTGCGTGGACCGGTCGACCATGGGGCGCTTGGCCTCCCACTGGATGACGCCCTCGGGGTGATCCTGGAGATTGCTGCCGACGCCGGGGGAGTCCACGAGCACCTCGATCCCCATCTCACGGAGATGGTCCGCGGGGCCGATTCCGGACAGCATGAGCAGTTTCGGGGTGTCGATCGCGCCGGCGGAGCACACCACCTCCCGGCGGGCGCGAATCCGTCGCGAGTGGATGCCGTCCGGCAGCAGGACGTCGACCCCGATGCACCGACCGCCCTCGATCGGCAGCCGCCGGGCCCAGTGGTCGGTGAGGATCGTGAGATTGGCGCGATGGACGATCGGATGCAGGTAGGACACCGAGGACGACGAGCGGATTCCGTCCTCGCGCGCGTTGATCTGGAAGAAGTTGGCGCCGTTGACGACCGTGGGGCCCTCGTTGAACCGGACCCGGGGGATTCCGGCCTGCTCACAGGCGTCCAGGAGCGCGACCCCGCACGGGTCGTCGGGCGGGACGTCGCGGATGTGCACCGGCCCGTCGTGGCCGTGGTGGTCGCCGGACCGACTGTTGGTCTCGAGCCGCCGGATCAGGGGGTGGACGGACTCGGCGTCCCAGCCGGTGGCGCCGTACTCGAACGCCCACTCGTCGAGATCCTCGCGGGGCGGCCAGAATGCGATACACGAGTTGTGTGAGGAACAGCCACCGAGCACGCGGGCCCGTGCGTGCCGCATGAACGAGTTGCCCTTCTCCTGCGGCTCGACGAGATAGTCCCAGTCGAAACCGGATTCGAGCAGCGCCATCCAGCGATCGAGGACGAGGATCTCGTCGAGACCGACATCGCTCGGTCCCGCCTCGATCAACGCCACGGTCACGGCCGGATCCTCGGACAGTCGTGCCGCCACCGCTGCTCCGGCGGACCCGCCGCCCACGACGACGTAGTCGTACTCGTGCTCGCCGGTCGCGCTCATCTCACTCCTCCTCGCCGGGGCCGCGGAACCAACCGCTGACGCCGGGATCGATGTTGTGATAGACGTGTTTCGCCTCGCGGTACTCGGCGAATCCGGTCGGTCCCAGTTCGCGGCCGAAACCGGACTCGCCGAAGCCACCCCACTCGGCCTGGGGCAGATAGGGGTGGAAGTCGTTGATCCACACGGTGCCGGCCCGCATCCGGTTCGCGACCCGTTGGGCTCGCCCGGCGTCCTGGGTCCACACGGCGCCGGCCAACCCGTACCGCGTGTCGTTGGCGATCCGGACCGCCTCGTCCTCGTCGGCGAACGTCTCCACCGTCACCACCGGACCGAATCCCTCGTCGACGACGACGGACATGCCCTGCCGCACACCGTCCAGCACCGTGGGCAGGTAGTAGTAGCCCTGTTCGAGGTCTCCGGTACCCCACACGCCGCCACACCGGAGGACGGCACCCTCCTCGACACCGCGACGTACGTACTCGGTGACCTTGTCCCGGTGAGCCGCCGAGATCAGCGGGCCGGTCTCCGCCGCGTCGTCGAACGGGCCGCCGAGCCGGATCCCGCGGGCGCGTTCGACGAGGGCATCGACGAAGTCGTCGTGCAGCGACTCCTCGACGATGAGACGGGCACCGGCCGAGCACACCTGGCCGGAGTGGACGAACGCGGCGTTGAGCGCGTTGTCGACCGCGGCGTCGAACAGGGCGTCGGCGAACACGACATTGGCGTTCTTGCCGCCGAGCTCGAGGGCGACCTTCTTCACGGTGGCGCTCGCGGCGGCGGCGATCCGCCTGCCGGTGATCAGTCCGCCGGTGAACGACACCAGATCCACGTCCGGATGCTCGGACAGTGGGGCACCCGCCACGGCGCCCGCACCGAGCACGAGGTTGGCTGCGCCCGCGGGCACGCCACATTCGGTGAGCAGCTCCATGAGCAGGATCGCGGTCGAGGGGGTGAGCTCGCTGGGCTTGAGGACGAAGGTGTTCCCGGCACCGAGACACGGGGCCACCTTCCAGGCGGCCTGGAGCAGCGGGTAGTTCCACGGGGAGATGAGCCCGCACACGCCGACCGGCTCGTACTGGATGCGACTGACCACGTTCGCGTCGCCGGCATCGACCAGCCGCCCGGCGTCCGTCGCGGCGATCGTGCCGAAGTACTCGAAACAGGCGGCGATGTCGTCCATGTCGATACGGCTCTCGACGATCCGCTTGCCGGTGTCGAAGGACTCGGCCCTGGCGAACTCTTCGCGGCGCTGCCGCAGGGTGTCCGCCACCCGGCGCAGCACCCGGCCCCGCTCGGCCGCGACGGTACGGGGCCAGGGCCCCTCGTCGAACGCCCGGCGGGCCGCGGCGACGGCCCGGTGGACGTCGTCGGTGGTCGCCTCGGACACGGTGGCGACGTGGCTTCCGTCTGCGGGGCAGCGGATCTCGCGGGTACCCCCGTCGGCGGCGGGCGCCCATTCGCCGTCGATGTAGAGGCTCGACGCCGGGGTGTCGGTGGGGTCGGGGTGGGTCATGTTCTCTCCCGTGCAGCGTTCGTACCGGTGGATCATTCCATCGTGGGGGTGTTGCGCAGCCGCAGATACTCGATGTGCCGTTCGTACTGGTCCAGGACGTCGCCGATGAGCTGGTCCCGGCCGTATCCCATCACGTCGTAGCCCTGGCTGCCCTCGGTGAGGTAGACCTCGAGCCGGTAGTACACCGCGTCGCCACTCGACGAACGCATCGCGAACGACGGGATCGGGGTGCGTTCGGGCCAGAGTTGATAGCGGAAGGGTGGATTGCCGGCCATGGTGACGGTGAGGTCGATGTGCGGGACGCGGGTGTCCGGTTCGATGTTCTCGACGAGGGTGGCGTCCACGTCACGCTCGCACAACTCGTCCACGACGGCCTGGAGTGCCGGCCGTGCCACCGAGTCGACGTACCTGGCCAGATCGTCACGATCGGGGTAGGACAGACTCCGCGCGACGCGCTGGCGCCACGTCCGCTGCACGCCTCGCTCGGTGGTGACCCGCTCGGACAGTGAGGAATGCAGGGTCGCCCGGATGCTGTCCTCGCGCAGGCCCTCGCTGCGGAGGGCACGATGCAGCCCGGCCATGATGAGCACCATCACGAACGAGAACGGCAACCCCATGATGATGGTGGCGTTCTGTAGCGTGCTGACACCACCGACGAGGAGCATCGCGAGGGTGAGCAGGCCGGTCGCGACGGCCCAGAAGATCCGGGTCCACGCCGGTCCGTCGTCCTCGGGATCGTGCGGGTGCGAGGTGAACTTCGCCATCACGAGTGCGCCGGAGTCGGCGGAGGTGACGTAGAACAGCAGCCCGGTGAAGGTGGCGATCCCCGCGCTGAACACCACGCCCGGGTACTGGTCGAGCAACGAGTAGAAGGCGCTCTCGGGAGCGGTCATCGCCGTCTCGCCGAAGTCGCCGTTGCCGTCGACGACGATGGAGAGGGCGGCGTTGCCGAAGATCGCGATCCAGATGCCGATGAAGGCGAACGGGATCGTCAACACGGCGGCGATGAACTGGCGGAGAGTGCGGCCGCGGGAGATGCGGGCGAGGAACAGGCCGACGAACGGAGCCCACGCGATCCACCAGGCCCAGAAGAACAGGGTCCAGGCGTTGAGCCATTCGGTGGGGGCATCGAACGCGAAGGTGTCGAGAGTCATCGACGGGAAGCGGCTGATGTAGTCGCCGACGTTCATCACCAGGGCGTCGAGGAGGAAACGGGTCTTGCCGGCGATCAGTACGAACAGCATGAGGCCGAGCGCGAGGATCACGTTCAGCTCGGACAGACGCCGGATGCCGCGATCGACGCCCGAGACCACCGAGATCGTGGCCATCAGGACCGCGACGGCGATCAGGGCGATCTGCATCGCGGTGCCCTCCGGCAACCCGAACATGAAGTGGAGGCCGAAGTTCAACTGCACCACGCCGATTCCGAGCGAGGTCGCGATTCCGAAGATGGTGCCGATGACGGCCGCGATCTCGACCGTGTCGCCCACCCGCCCGTTGACCCGCTTGCCGATGACGGGGTACAGGGCGGACCGGATCGACAGGGGCAGTCCGCGCCGATACGCGAAGTAGGCCAGCGACGCTCCCATCAGGGCATACATCGCCCACCCGGTGATGCCGTAGTGGAAGAGCGTCCAGACCACGGCCTGTCGTGCGGCCTCGGTGTTCTCGCCGGGGCCGACCGGCGGCTGGAGATACTGCGTGACGGGCTCGGAGACCGAGAAGAACATCAGGTCGATCCCGATACCCGCGGCGAACAGCATGGCGCCCCAGGTGAATACGTTGTACTTGGGGCGGGAATGGTCGGGTCCCAACCGGATCTTGCCGTACCGGGACACGGCGATGAAGAGGACGAACAGCAGAATCGCCGTCGCCACGAGGAAATACCACCAACCGAACGCCGCGGAGATCCACGCGACGACGTTCCCGATCACCGTGTCCGCACCCTCGCGATCGACCATCGCCCACGCCGTGATCGAGACGATGACGAGGGAGGACACCACGAACACGGGACGGTTGATCCCGGTGCGGACGGGGACTGCCTCGTCGTGGGGCGGAGGCACGCTGTGCTGGTCGTCGATATCCGTCATCGAACTCCTTGCCCCGTCGGCGGCGTCCGTGACGCCGGTGACCGAGTGGTTCAGCCGTCACCGAATGATTCGGCTGTCGCCTGTCGAACTTACCGAGAACACGGCGTCGGCATACGCGAAATCGCGGCACCCCCCACCGCCACCACCCGCCTCCCCTGGGGTGAAGGGACCCTGTGCCCCGTCAGGCCGGTCGAAGGCCACCTTCACCCAGGGGATCAGGCGTCGAGGTCCGCGGCGACGAGATCGACGATCTTCGCCAGGGTGTCGGCGTCGTCGCTCTCCACCACGACGTCGGTGCCCTTGGTGGCGCCGAGCGACATGATCAGCAGGGCCGATCCCGCGTCGACCGGTTCTCCGCCCGCGACGGCGAGGGTCACGGGGACCCCGGCCTCGGTGACGGCGTCGGCGATGATCGCGGCCGGGCGGGCGTGCAGGCCGATGGCGGATCCGACGGTGACTGTGGTGCTGGGCATGGAATTCTCCTGTGCGGGTTGCGGTGTCGTGGTGGATGACGGGTGTCGTGCGGAAGATCGGGCGAATGGGTTTCAGGCGGGCACCGGGGCGGCTCCCGGGTCGAGTTCGGCGTCGCCGGGTCGCCGCGCGAACTGCTTGGCGGCCACGACACACATGGCCGACACTGCCATGCCGACGGCCAGCGCGACGAAGAACCAGAACACGTTGCCGATCGCGAAGAAGACGAATATGCCGCCGTGGGGTGCGCTCAGAGTTACGTCGAACGCCATGATGAGGGCGCCGGTGACGGCACCACCCGCCATCATCGAAGGGATGACGCGCAGGGGGTCGGCGGCGGCGAAGGGGATGGCTCCCTCGGAGATGAACGAGGCCCCCAGCGCCCAGGCTGCCTTGCCGTTCTCGCGCTCGGCCTCGCTGAACAGGCCTGGTCGCAGCACCGTGGAGGCCAGCGCCATCGCGAGCGGGGGCACCATGCCCGCCGCCATCACCGCGGCCATGATCCGGAGCGATGCCGTGTCGTCGATGTTCAGCCCGGCCACGGCGAAGGCGTACGCGGCCTTGTTGACCGGGCCGCCGAGGTCGAAGCACATCATCAGGCCGAGGATGACCCCGAGCAGGATCACCGCGCCGCCGGAGAGCCCGTTGAGCCAGTCGGTCAGGCCTGTGGTGATCGCGGCCAGTGGACGGCCGAGGACGAGGAACATCAATGCGCCGACGATCAGTGTGGCGAACAGCGGGATGATCACGACCGGCATGAGTCCCCGCAGCCACGCGGGCACGGGAATCCGGCCGATCCAGAGGGCCAGGGCTCCGGCGACGAGGCCACCGACGAGGCCGCCGATGAATCCGGCGCCGACGAAGACGGCGATCGCGCCTGCGGTGAATCCGGGTGCGATACCGGGCCGGTCCGCCATCGCGTATGCGATGAAGCCGGCCAGTGCGGGCACCAGGAAGGCGAACGCCATGGTCCCGATCTGGAAGAGCACGGCGCCCAGGTAGATGCGCAGGCCTCCGTCGGGGAGATCGCCGAGCGAGTTGTCCAGGACGATGGATTCCGCCGGGCCGCTGATGTCCCAGCCGCCGAGCGCGAAGCCCAACGCCATGAGCAGACCGCCCGCGGCGACGAACGGGATCATGTAGCTCACGCCGGTGAGCAGGACTTGCCGCAGGTGTGTGCCCCAGCCGACGTTCCCGGCCGCTTCCTCCTGCTCTCCGCCCGGCGACCCGGATTCCACGGTGGTCGCCGCCGGATTGTCCGCGGCGCGGACGGCCTCGGCGATCATCGCCGACGGTTCGTTGATGGCACGTTTGACCCCGGAGGCGACGACAGGCTTGCCCGCGAAGCGTTCTCGGTCCTTGACTCCGACGTCGGTGGCGAAGATGACCGCCGAGGCGCCGGCGATCACCGCGGGGTCGAGGGGAGTACTCCCGCTCGAGCCCTGCGTCTCCACCTTGACGTCCACGCCGTCGCGCTTGCCCGCGGCGACCAGGGCGTCGGCCGCCATGTACGTGTGTGCGATTCCGGTCGGGCAGGCGGTCACGGCGACGACGTACTTCGCCGCGGCCTCGCTCTCGCCGCCGTCACCGGTCGAACCCGAACCGGTGGCCGGGGCGGCGGGCGGTGCCGCGGCAGGCGTCGGTGTGCCGGGAAGTACCTCGTTCACCCGAGCCACCACGTCGTCTGCGGTGGTCGAGTTCCGCAGCGCCTCCACGAACTCGGGCCGCACCAGGGCACGAGCCAACGCGGACAACACCTTCATGTGCTCGGCTCCCGCTCCTTCCGGAGCAGCGATGAGGAACACGAGATCGGCGGGTCCGTCCGGTGCACCGAAGTCGACCGGGCGACCGAGTCGTGCGAAACCGAGGGACGGGTGGGTCACCGCGGCGGAGCGGCAGTGCGGGATCGCGATTCCGCCGGGCAGCCCGGTGGCGGATTGCCCTTCACGCGCGAGTGCCGCCTCGGTCAAGGCGGCCGCGTCGGACGCACGGCCGGCGTCCGCGAGGCGCGCCGCGAGCGCGGTGATGACCGCGTCCTTGGTGGCACCGAGGTCGGCGTCGAGGCTGACCAGTTCCGGGGTGATGACCGGCAACTCCGCCGGCTCCGAGGTGGATGTGGTCATGGTCGCTCCTTCGTGTGGGCGGGTACCGGTGTGTCTGGGGTCGTGCCCGTGCGATCCGGGCCGCCGCCTGGGACCGGGCGGACCTCGACCGGGTCGAGCGCGACGTCGCTTGCCGACGGCAGCGTCGTGCCCGGCAGTGAGGCAGCGGCACTGCCGTACGCCACGGCGGATTGCAGGCAGCGGGCGGCTCCGGCACCGGCGCGATGCGCGACGAGGTAGCCGGCGAGCGCGGAATCGCCCGCCCCGACGGTGCTGCGTGCGGTCACGGGCGGGGCGGCGGCGAACCAGGCGCCCGAGGCGTCGACGAGGACGGCGCCCGCGGCACCGAGCGTGACCAGGACGCTGCCGACCCCCTTCTCGACCAGACCGCGCGCGGCGATCGTGGCCGGGCGGGGATCGCCGGCCCTGGCAGCGGCCTCGAGTGCGTCGCCGTCGGCCCCGGTGAGCTGTGCGAGCTCCTCGCTGTTCGGTTTGACGAGATCGGGCGCCGCGCCGGGGAAACCGCCGGAGAGGGCGAGCAGCGGCGCATCCGAGGTGTCGACCGCCACCCGGCAGCCGGACCCGGCGAGTGCGAGCACGACGGTCGCGTACCAGTCGGTGGGCACACCGGGCGGGAGCGAACCCGACAGCACCACCCATTCCGCATGCGCTGCCCGCGTGCGGATCTCGCTCAGGAGGGCCTCGACGGTCCGGCCGTCGAGCGGATGGCCGGCTTCGTTGATCTTCGTGGTGGTTCCGTCCGGCTCGGTGACCGTGATGTTGGTGCGGACGCAGCCGTGGATCGGGACGGCGGCGAACTCGATGCCGTGCGCGCGCAGGCCGCCGAGGATCGGATCGTCGTCGGCGGCGGGGAGCACCGCGAGCGCAGGAACACCGGAGGCGGCCAGCGCACGCGCCACGTTGACGCCCTTTCCGCCGGGGTCGTCGGTCGAGCCCGTGGCGCGCAGGACGGCACCGCGTTCGAGTGGGCCGCCCAGTTCGACGGTGCGGTCCACACTGGGGTTGGCGGTCAGCGTGACGATCATGCCGTCACCACCTCGATTCCGTGTCGGGTCAGTTCCTCGCGATCCACGGGATCGATTCCCGCGTCGGTGACCAGGACGTCGACCGCGTCCGCGGGGGCGAAGCTGACGAGATACTCGCGTCCGAGCTTCGAGGAGTCGGCGACGGCGACGACCTGCCTGGCACTGCGGACCATCGCGCGTTTGACCGCGGCCTCCTCGGGGTCGGGTGTGGACAGGCCGTGTTCCACACTGAGCGCGTTGGTTCCGACGAAGGCGACGTCGACGCGAAGGACGTCGAGTGCCCGGAGGGTGTCCTCGCCCACCGCCGCCTGGGTGACCCCGCGGACCCGTCCACCGAGTAGCTGCAGGGTGATCGCAGGCAGGCCCGCCAGGCGGGCGGCGATCGGCACCGAGTTGGTGATGACGGTGAGTTCACGATCGGTGGGGATCGAGGGGAGCATCCGGGACGTCGTGGTGCCCGCGTCGAGCAGGATGCTTCCCCCGGCGGCGGGAAGGAACTCGAGCGCGCGCTTGCCGATCCGGTCCTTGAGATCGGTCCGGGTGCTCTCCCGTTCGGCGAGTACCGGCTCGGTGACGGTGAGCGACGTGGCCGGGACGGCTCCGCCGTGTACGCGGCGGACGAGCCCCTGGCGTTCGAGTACGGCCAGATCCCGGCGGACGGTTTCCGTCGTCACCCCGAACCTGTCGGCGAGTTGGGTGACGGACGATCGTCCGCGCTGCGCGACGAGCGAGGACATCGCCTGCTGCCGTTCCTCCGGGTACATCGGTCCTCGTCTCTCGGTTCGCGTCATGTCTCGTGTGTGCCGTCGCGGGCCGTATGCGCCAGATCACACGATGTGTTGGTTTATGTTGTTTTACGCCTGAATGTGTTGACAAGTCAAGACCTGGATGTAATGTTCCTCACAGGACGTCGAGTGGGTCTGCGTCGAGCGGACCGGCACTCGCGCGTCGTTGCGCCAATGCTGTGAGGAGGACGGGATGGCCCCGGAGGTCGATTCGACGAAGGCCGATTCGGAGAAGGTCGACGAGGAGAAGACGGTGCCTGCGGCGCCCCACACGGCGGAGGAGCTGACGGGCACGCCCGTCGTGGCAGGCATCGTCTCTGCCCCCGTGGTGGTGCTCGGCCCCAGGCCCCTGGCCCCGGCGGGGCTGCCGCGTATCGGCGAATCGGGACGGGACGCCGAGACCGAGCGGTTCCGCTCTGCTGCGGCGACCGTGGCGGAGCGGCTGCGCGGGCGGGCCGCGCACGCTTCCGGAGCGGCCGCCGAGGTACTTCAGGCCAACGCGGCGATGGCAGCCGACCGGGGCTGGCTGTCGGCCGCCGAGAAACTGATCGCCGCAGGCGCTCCGGCCGGCGAGGCCGCGGCGGCGGCCACCGAACAGTTCGTCGAGATGTTCACCAGGATCGGCGGCATGATGGCCGAGCGGGTCACCGACCTGCGTGACATACGTGACCGGGTGCTGGCCGAGTTGGCGGGTGATCCGGAGCCGGGAGTGCCCGAGCCGGACGTCCCGTCGATCCTCTGCGCCCGGGATCTCGCTCCGGCCGATACCGCGGGACTCGACCCCGGACGGATCGTCGGCCTGGTCACCGAACTGGGCGGACCCACCAGTCACACCGCCATCATCGCCCGCCAACTGGGTATTTCGTGTGTGGTCGCCGCCGCGGGCGTCGCCGCGGTCCCGGCGGGAACGTCCGCGATGCTCGACGGCTCCCGGGGCGTCCTGGTCGTGGACCCGGACCCGGACGTCGCCGCGGCGGCGGTCGCGGCGGACGTCGAGGCCCGGCGCAGAATCGGAAACTGGACCGGCCCGGGACGCACGAGCGACGGGGTCGGGGTGGCAATTCTCGCCAACGTGCAGGACGGCGCGGGTGCACGCGCCGCACGTCGGACCCCGGCGGAGGGCGTCGGGCTGTTGCGTACCGAACTCGCCTTCCTCGACCGCACCGTCGAACCGTCGGTCGAGGAGCAGTCCGACATCTACGCGGAGGTCCTCGAGGCGTTTGCCGGGGACAAGGTGGTGATCCGGACGCTCGACGCCGGGTCCGACAAGCCGCTCGCATTCGCCGACCACCCCGACGAGGCCAATCCGGCGCTCGGGGTACGTGGTGTCCGGATCGCCCGTGCGGATCCGGGCCTGCTCACCCGGCAGCTCGACGCCGTCGCGGTGGCGGCGCAGCGGACACGGACCTCTCCCTGGGTGATGGCACCGATGATTGCCACGGCGGCCGAGGCCGAGGAGTTCGCGGGACTCGTACGGGAACGGGGGCTCGTGCCGGGGGTGATGGTCGAGATTCCCGCGGCGGCGCTGCAGGCCGATCGGATTCTCGAACACGTGGACTTCCTGTCCATCGGCACCAACGACCTCACCCAGTACACGATGGCTGCCGATCGCATGTCACCGGAACTCGCAGTGCTCACCGATCCGTGGCAGCCGGCGGTGCTCTCGCTCGTCGCGCGTACCGCGGAAGCGGGTGCTGCCGTGGGGAAGCCGGTCGGGGTGTGCGGGGAGGCGGCAGCCGATCCGCTGCTCGCCTGTGTGCTGGTCGGGCTCGGGGTCACCTCGTTGTCGGCGGCCGCTGCCGCCCTGCCCGCCGTCGGCGCGGCAGTGGAGTCGGTCTCGGCTCGGCAGTGCAGAAGCGCCGCGGAGGCAGTTCTCGCGACGACCGATCCCGCGGCGGCCCGCGCCGCGGCGGCCGAGGTGCTCACCTAGGTCGGTGGCCGGGTGCGTGTGCTCGGACTCCACGAGAATCCGGGCTCGCCGGGCGGTGGACTGCGGGCGTCCCTACTATCTAGCGATTGTGACCAGAGACGAAGCGGACGCCGACTCGGCGAGCAGCGCCACCACGATGTTCGGCTGGACTCTGCACGGCGACGGCCGCAGGATCACCGACGGGGAGGTCGTCGCCCCGCACGAGCGACTCACCTGGCCGCGCACGGTCGGCATCGGCATGCAGCACGTGATCGCGATGTTCGGCGCGACGCTGCTGGTCCCGACGATCACCGGCTTTCCGGTCACCACCACCCTGCTGTTCTCCGGTATCGGCACCGTGCTGTTCCTGCTGATCACCCGGGGCCGCGTCCCGAGCTACCTGGGCTCGTCGTTCGCGTTCATCGCGCCGCTCACCGCCGCCCAGGGATCCGGCCCTGCGGCGCAGCTCGGCGGCGTCGTCGCCGCGGGAGTGGCGCTGCTGGCCGTCGGCATCGTCGTGCGGCTGAGCGGCGCCCGCATCATCGACGTGGTGATGCCTCCGGTGGTCACCGGCGCCGTGGTGGCGCTCATCGGCCTCAACCTCGCCCCGGTGGCGGCCGGCTCCTACGAGGCGCAGCCGTTGATCGCGACGGTGACCCTGGCGTCGATCCTGCTGGTCACCGTGCTCGGTCCCGGCCTGATCGGACGGCTCGGCATCCTCGTCGGAGTGGTGGCGGGGTGGGTGTTCGCCACGGTCACGGGCGGCCTCGCCGACGAGCGGGTCGCGGCCCTGCGGGACGCCGCCTGGTTCGGGCTGCCCGAGTTCCGCGGCCCGGCGTTCGAATGGTCGGTCATCGCGTTGACCCTGCCGGTGGTGATCGTGCTGGTCGCGGAGAACGTCGGGCACGTCAAGGCCGTCGCCGCCATGACCGGCAAGTCGCTCGACGACGTCGCCGGAAACGCCCTCGTCGGGGACGGACTGGCCACCACTCTCGCCGGATTGGGCGGGGGCTCGGGCACCACCACCTATGCCGAGAACATCGGCGTCATGGCGGCCACGCGCGTGTATTCCACCGCGGCCTACTGGGTGGCGGCAGCCACCGCGATCGTGCTCGCGTTCTCACCGAAGTTCGGTGCGCTGGTGTTCACCGTGCCCGACGGGGTGATCGGAGGCGCCACGCTGGTGCTCTACGGACTCATCGGCATCCTCGGGGTACGGATCTGGACGGACGCGAAGGTCGACTTCACCGATCCGGTGAACCTCACCGTCGCCGCGGCGGCTCTCGTCGCCGGCGTCGGCGACCTCACCCTCACGATCGGATCCGTCGAGCTCGGGGGCATCGCGTGGGGGTCGGTGGGCATCCTGGTCGCCTACCCGGCGTTGCGAGAACTCGCTGCATGGCGCAACAAGTCTGCTCGCGGTCACGAATCCTGATCGCCTGAGTCATACACCACACCGGCCGCTGGGCTTACCGTCGAGTCAGGTACATCCAGCTATCGAAAGAGGAGTCGGCGTGGAGCGCACCCTGTTCGAACCGGAGCACGAGCTGTTCCGGGAGTCCTACCGCAAGTTTCTGGACCAGCATGTCGCCCCGAACCATGCGAAGTGGGAAGAACAGAACATCGTCGACCGCAGCGTGTGGGTCGAGGCCGGCAAGCAGGGCTTCCTCGGCACCGCGGTCCCCGAGGAGTACGGCGGCGGGGGAGTCGTCGACTTCCGCTACAACGCGATCGTCACCGAGGAGACCACCCGCGGCGGCTACAGCGGGATCGGATTCACGCTCCACAACGACGTGGTCGCCCCGTATCTGCTCGAGCTCGCGAACGAGGAGCAGAAGCAGCGTTGGCTCCCCGGGTTCGCGTCCGGCGAGATCATCACCGCCATCGCGATGACCGAGCCCGGCACCGGTTCCGACCTGCAGGGCATCAAGACCCGCGCGGTGCGGGACGGGGATCACTGGATCCTCAACGGGTCGAAGACGTTCATCACCAACGGCATCAACGCGGACCTGGTGATCGTCGTCGCGCAGACGGATCCCGACAAGGGAGCCCAGGGATTCAGCCTCCTCGTCGTCGAGCGCGGTATGGAGGGCTTCGAGCGGGGCCGCAATCTCGACAAGATCGGGATGAAGGCCCAGGACACGGCCGAACTCAGCTTCACCGACGTGCGGGTGCCCGCGGCCAATCTTCTCGGCCAGGAGGGCATGGGCTTCCTCTACCTGATGAAGAACCTCCCCCAGGAGCGCCTGTCCATCGCCGTCGTCGCGGTGGCCGCGATGGAGACGGTTCTCGAGCAGACGATTCAGTACTGCCGAGACCGCAAGGCATTCGGAAAGTCCATCGGGAAGTTCCAGAACACCCGGTTCGAACTGGCGGGACTGGCCACCGAGACCGAGATCGCACGCGTCTTCGTCGACAAGTCGATCGAGCTGCTCAACGAGGGCAAGCTCACCGTCCAGGAAGCCGCGATGGCCAAGTGGTGGACGACGGAGAAGCAGGTCGAGCTCATCGATCGCTGCCTGCAGCTGCACGGTGGCTACGGCTACATGAAGGAGTACCCCGTCGCGAAGGCGTACATGGACTCGCGAGTGCAGACGATCTACGGGGGCACCACGGAGATCATGAAGGAGATCGTCGGCCGCGGGCTGAATCTCTGACACCGCGCGATCTCCGAACACCGCACGACCGGCAGACGAACGAGGGGCACGGCGACCGCCGTGCCCCTCGTTCGTGTCCGTGCGGCCCGTTGCCGGATGCCGGCCGCCGTCAGATCTTGCGCATCACCGTGACGACCTTGCCGAGAATGGTCGCGTCGTTGCCGGGAATCGGCTCGAAGTGCGGATTGTGCGGCATGAGCCAGACCTGCCTGCCCGAGCGCTTGAAGGTCTTCACGGTGGCTTCACCGTCGATCATGGCGGCCACGATGTCCCCGTTGTCGGCGACGTTCTGCTGCCGCACGACCACCCAGTCGCCGTCGCAGATCGCGGCGTCGATCATCGATTCACCGACGACCCGGAGCAGGAACAGCGAACCCTGCCCGACCAACTCGCGTGGGAGGGGGAAGACATCCTCGATGGACTCCTCGGCGAGAATCGGCCCACCCGCGGCGATCCGACCGAGGACCGGCACGAAGGTCGGTTCGGGGTGGGTGCCGGAGAGATCGGCAGCGGTACCTGCCGCCGGCCGCTGTGGGGCGCGATCGGTGGTGTCGTCGAGGCCACGCACATCGACGGCTCGGGGGCGATTGGGGTCGCGGCGGAGGAATCCCTTGCGTTCGAGCGTCCGGAGCTGGTGCGCCACAGACGAAGTCGAGGTCAATCCGACGGCGTCCCCGATCTCCCTGATGCTCGGCGGATAGCCGCGCTCCTGTACCGACTCACGGATGACTTCGAGGACGCGCCGCTGCCGTTCGGTGAGCGTCGCCGTGGTGGGGCGGCCGCTCGAGCTGTCGTCCTTCATGGTGGAAGCCTCCGTGTCGTCCCTCCCGCCGGCGTGACTCGTGGGAGAGAATAGGATTCGAGTGTCGATATGACATGAATGTAGCCGGATTCCTTCGCAGTATCAAACACTTGTTCGACCGTCGTGTCGCGTGGCGGGGATGCTTCGACGACCCGACCGCGCACCGTCCCGTGGGTACTGTCGGCGCATGGACGAATCTCCGGAACCGCTCTCTCACAAGGCGCGCATGCTGGCCGGCGAGCTCTATCGCGACGACGATGTCGAACTGGTGTCCGAGCGGCGTGCCTGTCGACGCCTCCTCGACGAGTTCAACGGGGCCGCTGCGGACGAGGACGAGCGCAGGCGCGCTGTTCTCGAGCGGCTGCTCGGCGCGCTCGGTGCCGACTCGTGGATCATGCCGCGCTTCGCGTGCGATTACGGCGGCAACATTCGCATCGGAGCGAATACCTTTCTCAACTACGACGCGATCCTGTTGGACTGTGCCCCGATCGTCATCGGTGACGACGTGTCGATCGGGCCGCGCGTGCAACTTCTCACCGCGTTGCACCCGATCGACGATCACGAGGCGCGGCGGACGCGATGGGAGAGTGCGGCACCCGTGACGATCGGGAACAACGTGTGGCTGGGCGCGGGCGTGATCGTCTGTCCGGGCGTGAGCATCGGGGACGACGCCGTGGTGGGTGCCGGAAGCGTCGTGACCAGGGATGTTCCGGACCGGGTGCTCGCGGTGGGGAATCCGTGCCGGACCGTCCGAGCCCTGTGAGGGACCTCATTCCTTCGAACGGGTGAGCGAGGAAATCGCTCGGAATGCGCGACATTGTCGGTCGACCGTGGTAGAAATCGAACATGCGTTCCACGAACGCGTGTTCGATTCGTGAGCGGCCCGAGCGAGAAGGTGCGGACCGCCGGCAGCGGAGGTAAGCCATGAGCAACGCAGTTCTGCAGCGGAGAGAGGCTCTACACCGGAGTGGGACTCGTCCGGCGCGGGCGGGCCGCGACAGGTCTCGCCCCGCCACCGGCCGGGTGCAATACGGGCACGCCAGGTGGGTGTCCGACGCCCCGCACGGGGAAATCGCGGACATCGGGTGGCGCACCTTCTTCGCGGGTGCGGCGGCCACGGCGCTCGTCGTGCTCGGTCTGGTCGGCATCGCGGGTGTGGTGGCGAACCCCGCGGTCCCGGTGGCGCCGGGAGGGCCGGGAACGCCCGCCGGGACGGTGTCGGTCGAGGTGGCGGCCGGAGAGTCGCTGGCGGAGGTGGCGGCGCGGGCGGTGCCCGGCGTCCCGGTCGATCGTGCGGTGCGGCAGATCCGCGATCTCAATGCGTTGCCCGTCGGTGCTCCCGCTCCCGGCGCGGAGTTGCTGGTGCCGGCGCCCAATCGTTGACGTGCGCTGAATGAGACCGGGATCGAAGGGGCAGGTAGGCTCGACGACTGTCAGCCATACCACCTCGAGTGGTCGCGTCGGTTCGGTGCGTCCGCGATGTGAATCAGTCCTCGCCGGTTCGCTCTCGGACGGAGCCGGGGGTTGCGGCCACGACGGCCTCGACGAAGGACAGACGATGCATTGCCCGTACTGCCGACACCCGGATTCGCGCGTGGTCGATTCTCGCGAGGTGGACGACGGGCAGGCAATTCGTCGGCGCCGGTCCTGCCCCGAGTGCGGTCGCCGGTTCAGCACGGTCGAAACCGCGGTGCTGTCGGTCGTCAAGCGCAGCGGAGTCACCGAGCCGTTCAGCCGGGAGAAGGTCAAGCGTGGCGTGCGCCGTGCCTGCCAGGGTCGGCAGGTCGACAACGACGCTCTCGACCTCCTCGCTCAGAAAGTCGAAGATGCCGTGCGCGCATCCGGCTCTGCCGAAATTCCGAGTAACGAAGTGGGTCTGGCGATCCTGGGTCCGCTGCGTGACCTCGACGAAGTGGCCTACCTCCGATTTGCGTCCGTGTACCGGTCGTTCAGCTCCGCCGACGACTTCGAACGTGAAATCGAGGAATTGCGCTCGCACCGAGCCACTCCCGAGGCGACGCCCGAATCCGCCGAAGCGGCCCACTGACGACGCCGTTCAGAGTTTCGCGATCGCGGCCAGCACGCGCTTCTCCGAGATCGGGCCTGCTGTCCCGAGGGACTGTGCGAACAGGCTGACCCGAAGTTCCTCGATCATCCACAGGATGGCGTCGGTCGCCGCGCTCTCCCTGCGTTCCGGTGCGAGCGACGCCGTCGCCTGCTCGAACGCGGCATACACCCGGTCCAGCGCGTCCATCCCCTGTCGGTCGCGTCCGGCGCTGCCCGGCAACGCCTCGAGCCGAGCCACCGCCGCGGCCAGATAGCGCGGCAGGTCCTTCAGGCGTGCCGTGCCGACAGCAGTGACGAATCCGGGAAACAGCAGCGATTCGCGTTGTTCGCGCACATCGTCGACGGCGTCGCCGGACATGCCGCCCAGCAACTGCTGAAGCCGGCGGTCGGTCTCGAGAGCCGGGGCCAGCGCCCGCAGCGCGGCGGCGACTCGCCGGGCGAGATCCGTCCGGGCCGCGGCCACGAGGGGCGCGAACTCCTCGGGTGAACGTACGGGACCGCGGTGCTCGGCGACGATCTCCGCGGCCGCCGCCCGCCTGCAGTCGAGTACCAGGTCGTCGAGACTCCCGTCCGGGCTCTGACCGAGCGCCAGACGCTGCGCGGTGGTCAGCCCGGACGCGACCGTCTTGACGTTCGTCGGGACTTCGAGCAGGAGTAGTTCCCGCAGGCCCGCGCGGGTCGACGCCCGAGCCTGCGCCTCGCCGGCGAGTACCCGCACTGCCACCCCGGCAGGTTCCGGAGCGAGCGCCGGATAGCCGGTGATCTTCTGTCCGGCCACTTCTCGGGTCACCGACGCGGGCAACGTTCCCAGGGTGTCCGCCGTCCAGCGGGTGGCCGGGCCCCGTTCCACCTGCGCCCCGGCCCGCGACACCTCGGCCTGTACTTTCGGCGCCAGGCGCTGCTGGAGAGCGCGGAGGTCTTTGCCGCGGCCCACCTCCGAGCCGGAGTCGTCGGTGGCGACGAACGTCATCCGCAGGTGATCCGGGAGTCCGGCGGGATCGAAATCGCCGGGGTCGATCCGCACACCGCCCAGCCGGGAGAGCTCGCGAGCCATCGCGACGGTCAGCGGCTCCGACCGGGGCGTGACCGCGGCCAAGGCCGCCGCGGCGAAGTCCGGTGCCGGGACGACCTGTCGGCGTTTCGGCTTCGGCAGCGTCTTGACCAGCGCGACCACGAGCTCGCGGCGCACCCCGGGAACGAGCCAGTCGAAGCCGACGGGGCGAACCTCCGCGAGGAGGGCGACGGGAATTCGTGCCGTGACGCCGTCGTCCTCCGTGCCGGGCTCGAACTGGTAGGTGAGCGGGAACTGGATGTCGCCCTGGCGCCACGCATCCGGGTAGTCGTCGGCCCGTACCGTGCCGGCATCGGCATTGACGACCGTCGATGCGGTGAAGGTGAGGAGGTCCGGATCGCGGTGGCGCGCCTTCTTCCACCAGGTGTCGAAGTGCTTCGCGGAGACCGCTTCCGGAGGAATCCGCTCGTCGTAGAACTGGTACAGCGTCTCGTCGTCGACGAGGATGTCCCGTCGGCGCGCGCGATGCTCGAGTTCCTCGACGTCGTCGAGCAGCGCGCGGTTGTCGTGGAAGAACCGGTGCCGGGTCTGCCATTCGCCCTGGACCAGAGCGTGCCGGATGAACAGCTCGCGGGAGGCTTCCGGATCGATCGTCGAGTAGCCGACCGGCCGCTTCACGACGAGGGGAACGCCGTAGAGCGTCACCCGTTCGTACGCCATCGCCGCTTCGCGGCGTGTCGACCAGTGTGGCTCGGAGTACTGCCGCTTGACCAGGTGTGCGCCCAGCTTCTCGGCCCACTCGGGTTCGATCCGCGCCGCCGTGCGGGCCCACAGTCGTGAGGTCTCGACGAGTTCGGCGGCCATCACCCAGCGGGGCGGCTTCCTGGCGAGCGAGGAACCGGGGAACACCGCGAATCGGCTGCCGCGGGCGCCGAGGAAGTCGCGCTTGTCACCCTCACGAACCCCGATGTGCGACAGGAGACCCGCGAGGATCGACTGGTGAACGGCGTCCTCACCGGCCGGACTGTCCGCCGGACTCCAGCCGAGATCGCGAGTGATCTGGCGGAGTTGGCCGTGCAGGTCCTGCCATTCCCGGATCCGCAGCCAGTGCAGGAACTCGGTGCGGCACATCCGACGAAACTGGCTCGAGGACAGTTCCCGTCGCTGTTCGCGCAGGTACTCCCACAGTTTCAGGTAGGCGAGGAAATCGGAGTTCGGGGTGTCGAACCGGGCGTGCTGGGTGTCGGCGGCCTGCTGGTGGTCGGCGGGGCGTTCCCGCACGTCCTGGATGGACATGGCGGCCACGATGACGAGGACTTCGGTGAGCGCGCCGCTGCGGTGCGCCTCGACGAGCATGCGCCCCATCCGTGGGTCGACCGGTATGCGGGCCAGTTCGCGTCCGACCGGCGTGAGCCGGGGTGCGGCGTCCCGCGTCCCGGACTCGACGGCGCCGAGTTCCTCGAGCAGGGACATGCCGTCGCGTACCGCACGCGGGTCCGGCGGTTCGACGAACGGGAACGCGGCGATCTCGCCGAGGCCGAGCGCGGTCATCTGGAGGATGACCGAGGCCAGGTTCGTGCGGAGGATCTCGGGTTCGGTGAACGGAGGGCGGGATTCGAAATCCTCCTCCGAGTAGAGCCGGATGCAGATGCCGTCGGCGACACGGCCGCACCGACCGGCGCGCTGGCGGGCGGAGGCCTGGGAGATCGGCTCGATCGGAAGACGCTGCACCTTGGTGCGCACCGAGTAGCGGGAGATGCGCGCGGTGCCGGGGTCGATGACGTAGCGGATACCGGGAACCGTCAACGACGTCTCCGCGACGTTGGTCGCGAGCACCACGCGCCTGCCTGTGTGGGACGTGAACACCCGGTGCTGTTCGGCGGCGGACAGCCGTGCATAGAGCGGGACGATCTCGGTGGCCCGCAGGTTCATGTCGCGTAGGGCGTCGGCGGTGTCGCGGATCTCGCGTTCGCCGGACAGGAACACCAGGATGTCACCGTTGCCCTCGGCGCCGAGTTCGCGGACTGCGTCGCATACCGCCTCGACCGGATCTCGGTCGACGGTCCGATCTCCCACGTCGACCGAGAGGGGCCGGTAGCGCATCTCCACCGGGTAGGTCCGGCCCGACACCTCGACGATGGGAGCCCGCACACCGTCGACGGCAAAGTGCTCGGCGAAACGTTCCGGGTCGATCGTCGCGGACGTGATGACGACCTTGAGATCGGGTCGGCGGGGGAGTAGCGACTTGAGGTAGCCGAGCAGGAAGTCGATGTTGAGGCTGCGTTCGTGAGCCTCGTCGATGATGAGCGTGTCATAGCGCCGCAACATCGGGTCCCGCTGGATCTCGGCCAGGAGGATTCCGTCGGTCATCAGCTTGACCAGGGTGTTCCGGGAGGCCTGATCGGTGAACCGGACCGTGTACCCGACGGTGGTCCCCATCTCGGTGCCGAGTTCCTCGGCGATGCGCTCGGCGACGGTGCGCGCGGCGAGGCGGCGGGGCTGGGTGTGCCCGATCAGGCCGCGGACGCCGCGCCCCAGGTCGAGGCAGATCTTGGGGATCTGGGTGGTCTTGCCGGATCCGGTCTCGCCGGCGACGATGACGACTTGATGGTTCGCGATGGCCTCCGCGATGTCCTCGCGGCGCGCGCTGACCGGGAGTGCCTCCGGGTAGGTCACGGTGGGGACCGAGGCGCGCCGGGCCCGGACCTGGGCGGCGGCGGCTTCGATCTCGCCGGTGACTGCGGCCAGGGCCTCGGCGCCGCGGGCGCGGTCGAGGCGGCGGCGCAGACGGTACTCGTCGCGCAGGGAGACGTCGGAGAGTTGCGCGCGCAGGTCGCGGCGGCTCGGCGTGGTGGTGGACATGCTGCTGACAGCGTATCGAACGCCGCTGCGGCCCCCGCTGTGCCACGATCTGCGCATGCGCAGTCGAGCCGGTACCGCAGCCCGGACACTGGTCCGTGGCCTCCGCCTGGTGTTCGCGGTCACGGCGGTCGCCGCGATCGCGTCGATTCCGATGGGGGGCCGATGTGGCGGCGGGATTCTCGTACGTCAACTTCTTCAGCTACTTCACCATCCAGTCGAACGTGCTCGCGGTGGGTGTGCTGCTCGCCGGGGCGGTGTGGGATCCGACGTCGGATCGATGGCAGCTCGTGCGCGGTGCCGTCACGACGTATCTGGTCATCACCGCGGTCGTGTACGCGGTACTCCTGTCGGACATCGACGTGATGCTCGACGACCGCTGGTCCAATTCGATACTGCACCAGGTCATCCCGTTGGTGCTGGTCCTGGACTGGCTCCTGGTGCCTCCACGCCGGCCGATCGGTCTCGTGCGTGCGCCGACCTGGCTGGTCTATCCGCTCGTGTACGCGTCCTACTCGCTGATCCGCGGGGCCTGGATCGGCTGGTACCCGTATCCGTTTCTCGATCCGTGGGACAAGGGGTACCCGAGGCTCATGCTCGATCTGGTCGTGCTCGGTGCCGTGATGGCCGTCCTCGCGTTCGGGGTCGCCGCGATCGGGGATCTGTCGGGACGGCTGCGCCGTAGGGACACCGACGACGTGCGGGACGTTCGCCCCCTCGGACCCTGACAGGTCCGAGGCCGGGTCTGCGTGGCATAGTCGGGCACGGCGGCGTTCGTCCGCCGGAATCTCGTCGGAAACGCGCGGAGGAAACACGATGGCGTCGGCACTGTGGCACGGTTTCGCGGACATGGGAGCGGTGGACGAAGCCGGGGCGTTCGTCGTCGCCCGAGGCGAGGGAGTCCACGTCTGGGACACGGACGGCACTCGCTATCTCGATGCGACCGCGGGACTGTGGTTCACCAACGTCGGTCACGGCCGCCGGGAGATCGCCGACGCCGTCGCCGAGCAACTCGCGACGCTCGCGCATTTCTCGAACTTCGGTGACTTCGCGCCCGAGACGACCGTGCGCCTGGCCGAACGGCTCGCCGACCTGGCGCCGGTCGCGGGAAGCAAGATCTTCTTCACCTCGGGCGGCTCGGATTCCGTGGACACCGCGGCGAAGCTTGCCCGCAGATTCTGGCACGAGGCCGGCAGGCCGGAGAAGAAGATCATCGTCGGCCGCCAGAAGGCGTACCACGGCATGCATGTGGCCGGTACCGCGCTGGCAGGCATCCCGGTGAACCGGGAAGGCTACGGCGAGCTCATGCCGGATTCCGCGACCGTGGCGTGGGACGACGCCAAGGGCCTGCTGGCGCTGATCGAAGAGGTCGGCGCGGACGCCGTCGCGGCATTCTTCTGCGAGCCCGTGATCGGTGCCGGTGGTGTCTACCTCCCGCCGGACGGCTATCTCGCCGAGGTCCGCGACATCTGCCGAGAGCACGACATCCTGTTCGTGGTCGACGAGGTGGTCACCGGCTTCGGGCGGATCGGCGGGTCGTGGTTCGCGTCGTCGAAGTTCGATCTGCAGCCGGACATCATGACGACAGCGAAGGGGCTGACCTCCGGGTACGTGCCGATGGGCGCGGTGTTCGTCGCGCCACGTGTCGCCGAGCCGTTCTTCGCCGGGGGGACCTGGTTCCGGCACGGGTACACCTACGGTGGTCACGCGGGCGCCGCCGCCGCGGCGCTGGCGAATCTGGACATCCTGGAGCGGGAGAATCTGCTCGGCGAGGCGCAGCGTCTCGAACGTTCCCTGCACACCCATCTGGCGCCACTCGCGGAGCATCCCCGGGTCGCCGAGGTCCGCAGCGGCATCGGTGCCGTGGCGGCCGTCCAGTTGGCGGATCCGGCCGAGGCCCTGCCGTTCGTGAACACCCTGCGCCGGCACGGTATCTCGGGACGGGCGGCCGGTCAGGGTGCGATGCAGATCTCACCCTCGTTCGTGATGACCGACGAGCAGGTCGCCGAACTCGCCGCGGGATTCGCCGCCGCGCTCGGATGATTCGCAGCGCGGTCATCGGTTCCGGCCGGTCGATCGCGCACCCTGCGTCGATGTCTCGCGACTCGGCGACGGGTTCGGGTGTGAACTCGTCAGTACGAGGTCGAGCTGCGCGAGGCGACGGACGACGAGGCTGGGGACGTAGTGGGGTTCCGGTGCGGCGAGGGTGATCTCGGTGGTGTGCGACAACAACAGTGCAATTGCCCGGCATGCCTCGAGCCGCGCGAGATGCGCGCCGATGCAGAAATGAATGCCTCGTCCGAAACTGTGATGCACTCTCGGCTGCGGGCGATCCAGGTCGATCTCCGAGGGATGGTCGAAGACGGTGTCGTCCCGATTCGACGCGCCCCAGAGGAGCATCACCCGTGCCCCCTTCTCGATGCTCACACCACAGAGGGTGACCGGCCGAGTCGTGGTGCGAAAATGGCCTCGGAACGGGCTTTCCAGTCGCACGGCCTCCTCGACGAGCGCCGCGATGTGGTCCGGGTCCGCGCGCAGCCGCGTCTGAACCGACGGGTCCGCGGCGACGAGCCTGGCTGCGGTGCCCAAGAGGCTCGTCGTCGATTCTGCGCCGGCCGTGACCAGCTGGACGAGAAACATCGTGCCCTGATCCCGCGTGAGTGTGCCGTCGGCGACCGCGAGAGCAATGGTGTCGAGTAGGCCTCCGGTAGGGTGCTCGATCGCCGCGTCCAGGTGTTCTCCGAGGTAGCGGGCAAAGTCGATGACGCTGGTGAGGGCCTCTCCGACCCGTTCGGGACTCGCAACCCCGGACACCACGGCGATGGCCTCGTCGGACCAGGCCGCCAGTTGCTCGCTGTCGCCGTCGGGCAGGCCCATGATCTTCCCGATCATCCGTACGGGCACCGATGAGGCGACGGCGCTCATCCAGTCACCCCCGCCTTCGTCGATGAGCTTTCGGATCCGTGGTTCCAGGAGCTCGTCGACGAACTGCTCCCACTCCTGCACCGCGCGACGGCTGAAGCGGCTCTGCACCAATGACCGGTGAGCGGTGTGCTCCGGGGGGTCCGACGTGGCCAGCACGTCCACTCCGCCCGTATCGGCCACCTGCACCTCCGCCGTCGCCCCGGAATCACCGTTGAGTACGGCCACCAGGTTGCTCGAGAAGGTGCCCGGATCGGCGAGTACCTCGCGCACGGCGTCGTATCCCACCACGACGTAGAGGTGCTGGTCTTCGACGACGTGCACGCTCGCTTCGGAGCGTAGTCGGTCGAACAGCGGGTACGGATCGTGTAGCGCATCGTCGGCGAAGAGTTCCCTGGTAGTGAGCATGCTTACTCCTTTACACACGTTGTATAACACGTTATAGCATGCGTGTCATCGGTCGGGTACCATCAAGCCGTGGTCGATGACGTGCGTGTGCTGCTGGAACAATCGCGTGACTCGCTCCGGGTGGTGCGTTCCTTCGAGGGCGAGGAGCGTGCGCGGCGCGCCGACATCGCCGAGGCCGCCCGTAGGTTGGCCTCGGCGGAGGGGTATCAGGGGTTGACGATCCGCGCGGTCGCGGCGGCGGCGGGGACGACGCCGGTAACGATCTATCGGTACTTCGGATCCAAGGACGGACTGGCCCAGCACCTCATGGCCGAGTGGGCACTCGAGACGATCGGGCGACTGCGTGCGCTCGAACTCGACGCCGAATTGTCTGCCGCAGAACGTATCTCCGCAGCGTTCGCGACACTCGTCGAGTGGGCAGCGCAGGACCTCCATCTACTCGATGCCGGGATGAGTTCGATCCACGGCAACACCGCGGGAATGGGGATCGGCTTGTGGCGGCCCCTGTTCGTCGAACTCGTTCGTTCGGCACTGGCAGACCCGGACTGGGAGGACGATGAGCAACGAGCGCTGGTGCTCGGGCATGTGCTGACCACCTGTCTGCTCGATCTGACCTCGGGCTCCGGCGACGTCGCGCAGATCCGGGACACGATCTCCGTCGCGGCACGGCTGCTCTTCGCCGACGTACCCTGACGAGACCGCGCCCGACGAACGGTGTCTCGCACCGCCGTCAGTGGTTCCTGCGGCGGTGCAGGAGTTCCCCGATCCGGTGCCGCAGGGTGCCGCGTACCGGTGCGAGCGTGACCTCGGACGACTCCGTGTGCCGGACGTACGCCTGCGCGTGCCGTGCGTGCAGGCGTTCGCGAACCTCGTCGGGGCTGTATGCGCGCCGCGCACGTTCGGCGCGCACCGCCAGCGCCCCGGTCGCCGCGACGCCCATCGCTCCGGCCAGGCCGAGGAGCTTCCACCAGTGTCCGCGTTGCATGGCACTACGCTAGCGCCATGAACGAGGGGAGGGCGTCGCGCGAGATCGGACCGGGCGTGGACCTGGACGCCGCGGCCGAGGCCGGCCGCACCGGCGACATCTGGATCTTCCGGGGTACGACCGTGGCGGATCGCACGATCCAGACGCTCACCAACAGTCCGGTCAATCATGTGGGGATGTCGGTGGTTCTCGACGACCTTCCGCCCCTCATGTGGCACGCCGAGCTGGGCCGGTCGCTGCCGGACATGTGGACCGGTAGTTTCCACCGCGGCGTGCAACTACACGACCTGCGTGCGGCGGTACAGGTGTGGGCGGCACGGTACGGTCAGCAGGCGTGGCTGCGGCAACTGGAACCAGCGGTCACCCAGGTGCAGGAGGATGCGCTGTTGCGCACGATCGCGCGGCTGGACGGGACGTCGTTCCCGTCGACGGCGAAACTGCTGGGCAGGTGGTTCCGCGGACGGGTGCCCGTGCAATTACGCCGACGCGGCGGAGCGAGTGACCTGGAGAGCGCGTACTGCGCGGAGGTCGTGGCGCAGACGTACGAGGCGATGGGCCTGCTCACCGGGACTCGCAGGACGAACTGGTACGACCCCGGGAAGTTCTGGAGCGGCGACCGTCTGCCGCTGGCGCCGGGGGTCCGGCTCGGCGCCGAGATCGCGGTCGCGCTGTCCGAATCCGATCTGGCCGAGGGACGTTCGCGCAGCCGCTGACCCGGACCGTTGTCCCCTTCGTCCGGTACGGAATGTGACGGGAGCCACCCGTTCGTCGTGTCGATTGTCACGAAAGTCGTCGACCGGGAGGCCCGCTGCTCCCCGCCGGTTCGCCTGCCTCACCAGCTCGAATGCCCGTTACAGGTGGCGGCGGCGGTGACGGTGTCGAAACGAGACCTGTCCGTGACCGGAGCGTGATGTAGGGCTACGTTCGAATCCGTGCCCGGGGAACACCCGGCAGACCGGCTCGCATCACCTTCACCCCGCCCGGCGGGCCGGCGGCACACCACCTGCGAGAGGCGGGCGCGGCGAGGCCGCCACGGGCACACTGTGCGCCCGGCGGCCGCCGTGACACAGTCACGAGAGGATCCACCCCCCATGACCGGTATGACGATCAAGCGCGCCCTCGGCGCGGTGGCGACCGTCGGCGCACTCGGCGCCGTCCCCCTGGTGCTGGGCACCGGCACCGCGTCCGCACAGGGCGGCCACGACTGGTCCGGCGTCGCCCAGTGCGAGAGCGGCGGCAACTGGAGCACCAACACCGGAAACGGCTACTACGGCGGCCTCCAGTTCAGCCAGAGCACGTGGGAGGCGTACGGAGGATCGGGTTCGGCGCACAACGCGAGCCAGTCCGAACAGATTCGCGTGGCCGAGAACGTCCTGGCCGGCCAGGGAGCCGGCGCGTGGCCGACGTGCGGCCAGTACCTGACCGGCGGAAGCACGCCCGGCGCCGGCGGCTACACCGATGCCTCGGCCGGGTACTCCGCTCCTGCCGAGACGGTCGAGCAGGCCGCTCCGGTGGCACCAGGCTCCGGCGCCGGCAACTACATCGTCCGAGCCGGCGACACACTCTCCGCCATCGCCGCGGCCCACGGAGTGGCCTTCGAGAACCTGGCTGCACAGGTCGCGGACGTCGACCTCATCTATGTCGGACAGTCGCTGAACGTCTGACGTAGATCCCGGGCAGGCGCGCCGGTCAGAGCATTCGGCTCCGGCCGGCGCGCACCAGCCCGCCCACCTCGATCCAACCCTGGGAGCCGAACGTCGTGCGCAGGATCGAGCCCCTGCCCTGCTCGACGAGCAGAGCGTGCCGCAGGTGGGCCGTCAGTCGCACCGCCGCGGCACCGGTGGCCTCGTCCTCGCGAATGCCCAACGCGGGCGCGAACATCCGGGCCCGGACCCGTGCGTCGAACTCGTCGATCCAGGCCCACAGGTAGTGGGGTCCTGCCGGGTAGTCGTCCGGACGCGCGCGATCGACGTCGGCCGGAGTCTCGAGCGGGACGAGCGCGAACCGGGGCGCCCAGTCGACCAGCGCTTTCGCCCAGGTGCTGTGGCCGCTGCGGCGGATCTCGACGGGCCCGGCGGAGACGTGCAGTGTCCGGACGGGTCGGCCGTGCTCGGCCAGCCACCAGGCGAGCCCCACGGTGGGGTGCCCCGCGAACGGGAGTTCGACCTGCGGGGTGAAGATGGCGGCCCGCGCACTGTCCGCACCCTCGGCGGGCAGATCGACGAAAACGGTCGCGCTGAATCCCCACCGGGCGGCCACCTCCTGGCGGTCCGGCGCCGGTACCGCCGCGGAATCGACGATCGCAAGCGGATTCCCGTGCCGCCCTTGGTCGTCGGTGAAGACGTGGACGACCTCGACTTCGGTGGTCATGTGTTCGACTCTAGCGTCGAGGCCCGGTCCGGCGACGGTGTTCGGTGCAGGCCCCTGCCCCGACCTCGGTGCGCCACAGGACCTGGGCGAACCCGGGCCGGCACTTGGGGAACTTTGGTCGGGACCGGATGGGGACTTTCGGCACCGGTGTCGAGTCCCGGAGTATGCCTACGCTCGAACCAGGAGCGAAGGAGGTGGACCGATGGAGATCCTCGCTTTCCACTCGTCCCGTCCGGCCGACCCGGATCTCTACCACGATCACGACGACTGTCCCGACGGGAAGGGCATCGCGAGCTGGAACCGGACCGTGGGGGCGTTCGGCTACCACCGATGCCCGATCTGTCGCTCGCTGGACTCTCGGGCCGGCCTCTCGGCCTGAGTGAGCCGCGGCTGCCCGTGGCGGTGCCGCAGTGAAGACCGACGCCGGTCGTGAGAAGCCCGGGAGTGAGAACACCGGAGCGGGCCCCGACCAGGTTCGGTCGGGGCCCGCTCTCGTGTTCTCCGGATGCGGAGGGGTCAGGCATTCACTCCGGCGAGTGCCTCGGCGGCGCTGATCGCCTGGGCGACACCCTGGAGGGTGGCGGCGACCTTGACGGCCTCCCACACCTGCTCCTTGGTCAGCCCCTCCTTGCGGACGACGGCGTCGTGTGCCGCAGTGCAGTGCTCGCAGCCGTTGATCGTGGACACCGCCAGGCTCCACAGCTCGAAATCGGCCTTGTCGACGCCCGGGTTGCCGATGATGTTCATCCGCAGACCCACACGCACCTGGGCGAAGTCGTCGCCGAGGTAGCTCTTGGCCCGATAGGCGACATTGTTCATGCCCATGATCGAGGCGGCACCGAGCGCGGCGTTGTAGGCCTCCGCCGACAACACGTCCGCGGCCTCTTCGGCGATCTCCCGGAGCACGGTCGCGGACCTGGTCGCGGCCGCTGCGGCGAGGAAGGTTCCCCAGAGCTGCTGCTCACCGAGCTCGGTCGAGCGAGCGAGCGAGCTCAGATTGAGCTTGAGGTCCTTGGCGTACTCGGGCAGTGCATTCTTCAGGTTCTCGACGGACATCTCAGACGCTTTCCTTCAGCAGCTCGCCGGCGTCGATCGTCGGGTCGCCCTTCTTCCAGTTGCAGGCGCACAGCTCGTCGGACTGGAGCGCGTCGAGGACACGGAGCACCTCGTCGACGTTGCGGCCCACGGAACCCGCAGTGACGGAAACGAACTGGATCTCGTTGTTCGGGTCGACGATGAACGTGGCGCGGTCGGCGACACCGTCGGCGTTGAGGACGCCGGTGGCCTCCGCGAGCTCACGCTTGAGGTCGGAGAGAATGGGGAAGGGGAGGGTCTTGAGATCCTCGTGCTGTGCTCGCCACTGGAAGTGCACGAACTCGTTGTCGACAGACGCACCCAGAACCTGGGCGTCACGGTCGGCGAACTCTTCGTTCAGCTTGCCGAACGCGGCAATCTCGGTGGGGCACACGAAGGTGAAGTCCTTCGGCCAGAAGAACACGATCCGCCACTTGCCGGCGTAGTCGTCGCTGGTGACGGTCGTGAAGTAGTCGTCGGGCTGCTGTGCGTCGACCTTGGAGAGGTCGCCACCGATCACGGCGGTCAGGTTGTACGTGGGGAACTGGTCGCCGATGGTGAGCAGAGCCATATTCTCTTCCTCCTGTGTTCGAAGCTGTTCGTCTCGAAGCTGTCCGTGTCGAAACTGTCCAACGCGCAGCAACACCACTGCGTCGAGTGGCTGGGAATCCCGGAAAAATGCGATCGGTGCGTGTTCGTGTGCACCGACCGCGTTTTTCTGGTGTGAGTCCATTCTGCACCAACCGTTTCAAAAGGTAAAGGTGATAGGTGGCACTACACTGATAGGCATGGGTGATCAGACTTATCAACCGACACTGTCGCAGCTGCGTGCGTTCGTGGCGGTGGCGGAATACCGCCATTTCGGTACGGCGGCAACGAGACTGAATGTGAGTCAGCCCACACTGTCGCAGGCGTTGGCCGCGCTGGAGAACGGTCTCGGAGTCCAGCTGATCGAGCGGAGTACGCGCCGCGTCCTGGTGACCGATGCGGGCGCACGCCTCCTCGGTCAGGCGAAGACGATTCTCGAAGCGGCCGACGGCTTCGTGGCCACGGCGGCGGGGGCGGGGGGACGACTCGCCGGTCCGCTGCGCATCGGGCTCATTCCGACGGTCGCACCCTATGTCCTGCCCGCGTTCCTGCCGGCGCTGGCCGCCGAGATGCCCGCGCTGGTTCCGCACGTCGTCGAGGACCAGACTTCCCGCCTGCTCGAGGCGCTCCGCGCGGGATCGCTCGACGTCGCCGTCCTCGCGCTACCGACCGATACTCCCGGCCTCGTCGAGATCGCGCTCTACACGGAGGATTTCGTGCTCGTCACCCCGCCGGACCACGCGCTGGCCGGTCGCGACGACGTGCTGCCCGAGGACCTCGACCGGCTGCCCTTGCTCCTGCTGGACGAGGGGCACTGTCTGCGCGATCAGACACTCGATCTGTGTCGGTCCGTCGATGCCCGGCCTGTCGGTGGGGACACCCGTGCCACCTCGCTGTCGACCGTGGTGCAGTGCGTTGCCGGAGGGCTCGGGGTGACCCTGGTACCCGACAGCGCGTTACGGGTGGAGACGGCGAGGGCCCGGCTGGCCACCGCGCGTTTCACCGCTCCGGCCCCCGGCCGGACCATCGGGATGGTGTTCCGTGCATCGAGTGCGCGAGCGGAGGACTACGGCGAGTTGGCGGAACTTCTCCGGCGGGTGGCACCGGTGGGCGTCGATGCGATCGCCGGGCAGGTCGGTTGATCGCGTGATCGCGCACGGCACGCGAGCCACCGGCAGCCGACGTCAGCGTCGCCGGCCCTTGCCCCCACGCGGCCCGGAGCCGCCGCGTCCGCGGGTACCCCGCCGAGGTCGACCGGACTGGGGCGGAGTGCGTTCGGCGCGTGCCTTCTTTCGTGGGGAGGACGGCGTGGTCGGGGTGGTGGATGTGGCCGGCGGACTGGTGGGTCGGGCACCGCGGGAGGAGTTCGCGGTACGGCCTCGCACGATCCCGACGAACTCGTCGACGAGATCGGTCGTCTCGTCCGCGGGCCACACGAGGGCGACGACGGACACCGGCGCGTCGGTGACCGGCCGATAGGTGAGGTCGCGACGGTGATACAGGCGGGCGAGGGACTGGGGGACGATCAGCACACCGACTCCCGCCGCGACGAGTTCGATCGCGTCCTCCGTCGTGGCGGGACGGTGTCCGGCAGCCGTGCCGGGCAGCCTCGGCCACTCGGTCGGATCGTCGAGGGGATGGACGAGCACCTCCTCGTCGAGGTCGGCGAGAGCGACCTCCGGGACGGCCGTGACCAGGTGGTCCTTCGGCACGACGACCACCGTCGTTTCCTCGTACAACCGGATCACGCTCAGGCCGGTGCGGTCGACGGGCAGCCGGACCAGCCCGACGTCCACGCGAGGCGACCGTACCGCCGCCTCGGCGTCGAGCGTGTCGACCGCGATCAACTCCAGCGGCACCTCGGCCATCCGCTCGTTCCAGATACGCACCCATTTGGCCGGAGTCACACCGGGCACGTACGCCAGCCGGAATGTCCGCTGGTCGGCCGGATCAGTCATTCCGTCAGGCTACCGGCCGGCGTCGAGCCTTCCCGGCCGCAGTCGTTAGGCTGGAGCCATGACCTCCCGCAAGACCAGCCAGACGATGAAGCCGGCGACCGCCGCGAAGAAGCTCGGCGTGTATCTCCCGGCCACCCCGGCTTCGTTCCGGGAGGGCGTGGTGACCCGGGACGAACTCGACGCCTTGCAGGCGGACCCGCCGGATTGGCTGGTGGAGTTGCGGCGTGAGGGCCCGCACCCGCGACCGGTCGTCGCGGCCAAGCTCGGAGTCTCGATCGGGGGATTGGCGCGAGGCGGTGTCTCCGAAGCGCTGACGACCACCGAGATCGATGCCCTGATGGCGGATCGGCCGGAATGGCTGCAGCAGGAACGGGCCACCCAGGCCGAGGTGCGCCGCGAGCAGGCGAGGTTGAAACAGCGGCGCGCCGATTCCTGACGAGCGGGCCGATTCCTGACGAAAGTGCCTGGGACGGGGCTCCGCCAGGGATAATCGGGTCGTGCAGAGCATCGAAGTGTCGTTGTTCTGGATCGTGCTGTGTGCACTGATCGCGCCGATCCTCGCGGGCCTGGTGCCCCGTCGCCTCGTGCCCGAGGTGGTACTGATGCTCGTGGCGGGGGTGATCATCGGCCCGTACGGTCTGCACCTCGCGGACGTGGGCAGTGAGATCGCCCTCTTGCAGGAGCTGGGCCTGGGCATGTTGTTCCTGCTCGCCGGCTACGAAGTGGACACGGACGAGCTGAACGGGCCGGGCGGGCGGCGGGCACTGGCCACCTGGCTGGTCTGCCTCGCACTCGCCTTCGGGCTCGTCGGCGCACTCGGCGCGGCAGGTCTGGTCGACGCCGAGGTGGCGATCGCCATCGCCCTGGTCTCGACGGCGCTGGGAACGCTTCTGCCGATTCTCCGCGACGCCGGGTTGATCGGGACGACACTCGGCCGGGCCGTACTCAACCACGGAGCGGTCGGCGAACTCGCCCCGGTGATCGCGATGGCCGTCCTTCTGGGTGCGCGTGGCACCTTCGGGTCGATGGTGGCTCTGGCCCTGTTCCTGGTCGCCGCGGCGCTGATCGGCCGACTGCCCCGGCATCTCGCGGCGATCACCTGGTTCGCCGACATCGTGCGCCGCGGAGCGCAGACGACGTCCCAGACGACGGTCCGGGGGACGATGTTGCTCCTGGTCACTCTGCTGGTCATGGCCTCGGCCTTCGACCTCGATGTGATCCTCGGGGCGTTCGCCGCAGGGTTCATCCTGCGGCGACTGGTGCCCACCGGCGACGACGTGCTCGAGTCGAAGCTCGACGGGCTCGCGTTCGGGTTCCTCATCCCGATCTTCTTCATCACCGCCGGCATGGGGGTGGACGTCGGTGCGGTGGCCGAGGCACCGTGGGTGCCCCTGGTGTTCTTCGTCATGATCGTGCTCGTCCGCGGCGGTCCGGTGCTGTGGGCGACCAGGCTCGATCGCACCTCGCCGGAGCGGGCGGGTGGGCGGACCTTCACCGGAAGCGAGCAGTGTCAGGTGGCGCTGTACTCGGCGACGGGCCTGCCCCTCATCGTCGCGGTGACCGGCGTGGCCGTCGATGCGGGTCAGATGAGTCATGCGAATGCATCCATGCTCATCGCTGCGGGCGCACTGACCGTTCTCGCTCTACCGCTCTCCGCGGCCCTGCTGCGTTCGCGGACCGACACCTCGAGCGGGCGAGCACGCTGATCCCCCTCGAGCGGGCGAGAACGCCGACCCGGAGTCAGCCCTCGGCTACCTCGAACTCGTCGAAGACCACTTCGCCCGCCGCGTCGGACTCCGCGAGGTTCACCTCACCGAGCAACGCCCATCCGTGATCGCCCTGCGGATCGTCGAGCACCTGCCGGACCCGCCACAGTCCCGGTTCCTCGGTCACCTGGAACAGGAGCGGTCCGCGTGCTTCCTGCCCGGTGCGGATCTCGTCGTACTCGTCGAAGTACAACTCCAGCAGGTCCTCCCAGTCCTGTGCGCCCAGCCCGTCGCCGAGAGTGGCGAGTTCGTCCCACCGCCGCCGCGACGCGAGGTCCACCCGCCGGAACATCGCGTTGCGCACCATGACCCGGAAGGCGCGGGTGTTCGCGGAGATGGGACGTGGACTGTCGGCCCCGAACGCGATCTGTTGTTCGTCACCCTCGACGGCGGGGTCGGTGAGTGCCTCCCACTCGTCGAGCAGGCTCGAGTCGACCTGGCGGATCAGTTCCCCGAGCCACTCGGTGAGGTCCTCGAGCTCCTCGGTGCGCGCCTCGGCCGGAACAGTCTGTCGCAGAGCCCGATACGCGTCGGCGAGGTAGCGCAGCACCGACCCTTCGGACCGGGTGAGTCCGTAATGGCTGACGAGTTCGGTGAACGTCATGGCGCGCTCGACCATGTCCCGGACGACGGACTTGGGGGAGAGGGTGAACTCGGCGACCCACGGATGGCTTCCGCGGTACGTCTCGAAGGCGGGGAACAACAGGTCCGCGAGGGGTGTGGGCCACGTGACCTCCTCGAGCAGTTCCATCCGTTCGTCGTACTCGATACCGTCCGCCTTCATCAGCGCCACCGCCTCGCCACGGGCGGCGTGCTGCTGCGCCATCAGGATCTGACGCGGATCGTCGAGGGTCGACTCGACGACCGACACGACATCGAGTGCGTATCCGTCGGACTCGGAATCGAGCAGTTCCAGTGCGGCGATCGCGAAGGGCGACAGCGGCTGATTGAGGGCGAAGTCGCGCTGGAGTTCCAGGGTGAGGCGCGCCGTGCGGCCGTCGGCGTCCGGCTCGTCGAGCCGCTCGACGATTCCCGCGCCGAGCAGCCCGCGGTACAGCGAGAGGGACTCGAGGATGTGCCGACGTTGCGCGGCGCGGGTCTCGTGATTGTCCTCGAGGAGGTGCCGCATCGCGTCGAAACAGTTGCCGGGGCGTGCGATGACGTTGAGCAGCATGGAGTTCGAGACTCGGAAGCGGGATGTCAGCGGCTCCGGCGGAGCGGCGACCAGCCGGTCGAACGTGGCCTCGCTCCACGAGACGAATCCGTCGGGTGCCTTCTTCCTCTGGACCTTTCGCCGCTTCTTCGGGTCGTCACCCGCTTTGGCGAGTGCCCGGATGTTCTCGACCTCGTGCTCGGGAGCTTGGACGACGACCGTACCCATCGTGTCGAAACCCGCCCGGCCCGCGCGCCCGGCGATCTGGTGGAACTCCCGGGCCCGGAGATGGCGGGTGCGGGTTCCGTCGTACTTGGTCAGTCCGGTGAGCAGTACCGTCCGGATCGGAACGTTGATACCCACGCCCAGGGTGTCGGTGCCGCAGATGACCTTGAGAAGCCCGTCCTGGGCGAGCTTCTCGACGAGTCTGCGGTACTTGGGCAGCATTCCCGCGTGATGTACGCCGATACCGTGCCGGACGAGGCGCGAGAGGGTCTTGCCGAACCCGGTCGTGAACCGGAATCCACCGAGTGCGTCCGCGATCGCGTCCTTCTCCGCGCGGGAGCAGAAGTTCACGCTGGTCAGTGCCTGCGCGCGCTCGAGGGCGGCGGCCTGGGTGAAGTGCACGACGTAGACCGGTGCCTGATGCGTGGTGACCAACTCCTCGATGGTCTCGCCCACCGGGGTCGTGGCGTACGAATAGGTCAACGGGACCGGCCGCGCGGAGCCTTCCACCACTGCGGTGGGTGTGCCGGTGCGTCGGGTGAGGTCCTTCGCGAAGAAGCCGACGTCGCCGAGAGTGGCCGACATCAGCAGGAACTGAGTGTTCGGCAACTCGATCAGCGGGACCTGCCAGGCCCAACCCCGGTCCGGCTCCGAGTAGTAGTGGAACTCGTCCATCACCACCTGGCCGATGTCGGAGTTCGGCCCTTCTCGCAGAGCGAGATTCGCCACGATCTCCGCCGTCGCGCACACGATCGGGGCGTGCGGGTTGACGGCGGCGTCTCCCGTCATCATGCCGACGTTCCTGGCGCCGAACACCTCGGTGAGCGCGAAGAACTTCTCGCTCACGAGCGCCTTGATCGGCGCGGTGTAGAACGTGCGCATTCCCGCCGCCATCGCATGGAAGTGGGCGGCGACGGCCACCATCGACTTCCCCGAACCGGTCGGCGTCGCGAGGATGACGTGGGCACCGGACACGAGCTCCATCACCGCCTCTTCCTGGGCGGGGTAGAGGTCGAGCCCCCGATCGGTGGTCCAGGTGAGGAACGCGTCGAATTCGGCGTCGGCGTTCGGCTCGGGTGGCAGGAGATCGGGCAGCAGCACCGCTCCAGGCTAGTCGGCCCGGCGGAGCGTTCGGCGCAGTCGTGTCCGTGGACGCCACCACCTACGTGGACGCCGGCGCGATCGCATGCGGATCGAGAGCGAATTGTCGTTCACTTCATTTCGGCAGTCGGCGAACCGTTCCTGGTCATATCGCCAGTGCATACCTACTGGTCGGTGTCGGCGGGATTGCTGCTCACTGCGGAGAAGTGGCGTCCGCTCACTCACCGGAAGTCTGTCGTCGATATCGCTCCCGCCGAAGGCAACGGACATATAGGATCCTCCCGACACGATCGAATGTGATCTACCGCACAAAGGGGGTCAGCTTGCTCGCAGTGCGGAATCTCGAGGTGGTCTACGAGGACGTCGTTCTGGTGTGCAAGGGCGTGAGTCTGTCCGTGCCGCCGGATGCGATCGTCGCTCTTCTCGGCGGAAACGGCGCGGGAAAGACGTCGACGCTGCGTGCGATCTCCGGCCTGTTGGACGTCCACCGGGGCAGGGTCGCTGCCGGAACGGTCTCGGTGGACGACCGGCAGATCACCACTGCGGGCCCGGCGTCCGTGGTGGCCGCGGGCATCGGGCAGGTGATGGAGGGGCGCCGGGTATTCGTCGAGTTCACCGTCGAGGAGAACCTCCGGGTCGGTGCGCACACCCGGCCGCGGGCGTCGATCGCAGGAAACCTCGAGCGGATCTACACGATGTTTCCGGTGCTCGCGTCCCGGCGTACCCAACGGGCGGGCTACCTCTCCGGTGGCGAGCAGCAGATGCTCGCGATCGGGAGAGCGTTGATGTCGGAGCCCCGCTACCTGCTGCTGGACGAGCCGAGCCTCGGTCTGGCGCCCCGTGTGGTGGAGCAGATCCGGGACCTGGTCGTCGAGATCAATGCCGCCGGAACGGGGGTGCTGCTGGTCGAGCAGAACGCTGCCATGGCCCTCGAGATCGCCCACCACGGGTACGTGATGGAGAACGGAAAGATCGTGATGGACGGTCCCGCCGAGGTGTTGCGGGACGATGCGGACATCCGCGAGTTCTATCTCGGGCTGGGCGCCGAGGGTGCCGGATCCTCCTACCGCGACGTCAAACATTATCGGCGACGGAAGAGGTGGCTGTCGTGATGCTGGAAGTGGAAGGCCTCGGCCTGTCGTTCGGGGGCACCACCGCCCTCGCCGACCTCGACTTCGACGTGCGCGCAGGCGAACTGTTCGCGGTCATCGGCCCGAACGGTGCGGGCAAGACGTCGCTGTTCAACTGCCTGTCCGGCGTGTACCGGCCGGACCGCGGGTCTCTCGTCCTCGACGGAGAATCGCTGCGAGGCAAGAGACCTGACGCGGTGGCGCGCCTCGGTGTCGCCCGAATGTTCCAGAACATCGAGCTCTTCGACAATCTCAGCGTCCTCGACAACTTGAAACTCGGCAGGCACCAGCATCTGCGGTACGGACCGTTGGCAGCGGCCGTGTACCTCGGCCGGGCCCGCCGCGAGGAGCTGCGGGCCCGCAGGTTCGTCGAGGACCTGGTCGACTTCCTCTCGCTGGAAGCAGTACGGCACCACCCGGTGGGGATGCTTCCCTACGGGATCAAGAAGCGCGTCGAACTCGGACGTGCCCTGGCGATGGAGCCGCGACTGCTGCTCCTGGACGAGCCGGTGGCAGGCATGAACGCCGAGGAGACGGAGGACATGGCGCGCTACATCCTCGACATCAGAGCCGAACTCGGTGTCACCGTGATCATGGTCGAGCACGACATGCGCCTGGTGATGGATCTCGCGGACCGGGTCCTGGTCCTGGATTTCGGTCGTCGGATCGCGATGGGTACGCCCGCGCAGATCCAGGCCGATCCGGCCGTCATCCGGGCGTACCTCGGCGGCGCGAAGGAGGTCGAGGCGTGATGCGTACCCTTCCCGGAATGGTGGCCGAGCGCGCGGCGGCGTCACCGGACACCGTGGCACTGCGGGTGAAGAGCCTGGGGATCTGGCAGGACATCACGTGGCGCGAGTACGCGGACGAGATCGTCACTGCGGCACACGGTCTGGCCGCTCTCGGGGTCGGGGCCGGGGACCGGGTGGGAATCCTCTCCGAGAATCGCCCGGAATGGTTGTATCTCGACCTCGGAACTCTGTCGCTGCGCGCGATCACGGTGGGCTTCTACTCGACCAACCCGCCCGCCGAGATCGAGTACCAGGTGAGGGACGCCGGCGTCCGGGTGCTGGTCGCGGAGGATCAGGAACAGGTGGACAAGATCCTCGCCGTGTGGGGGCGCTGCCCGGACCTCGACTGGGTGGTGTGCCTCGACGGCCGTGGCATGGCCGCCTACGACCATCCGAAGCTCCTGTCCCACGAACAGTTCCGCGCGGCGGCAGCCGAACATCGACGCACACACCCGTCGATCACGGACGATCCGCCGCGCCCGGATGACGTCGCCACGCTCGTGTACACGTCCGGAACCACGGGCCCGCCGAAGGGCGCCATGCTCTCGGTCGCGAACATCGACTTCGCCGTCACCACGCTGCTCTCCGCCGACGGCCTGTTCCAGCCGCCTCCCGGGCCGCGGGACGTGAGTCTGTCGTTCCTGCCGCTCAGTCACGTCGCCGAGCGCGCGGTCACCACGTGGACCAATGCGGCGTCGGGCGTGGTGGTGCACTTCGCGGAGTCCATCGACACCGTCGCGGCCAATCTCACCGAGGTCCAGCCGACCCTGCTGTTCGCCGTGCCCCGGATCTGGGAGAAGCTCCACTCCACCGTTCTGGTGAAAGGGGCGTCGGCGTCTCCGGTCAAGCGCATCGCACTGCGGATCGCGACGGTGCTCGGCGGGGTCATCGCCGCCGATCGGATCGCCCACGGCGGCAGCCACACCGTGCGCTCCCGGGTGCTGTACGCCATCGGCTATCCGCTGGTGTTCCGTTCTCTACGCGACAAACTCGGGCTGCGGAAGGTGCGTGCGGCACTGTCCGGGGCAGCGCCGGTCTCGCCCGACGTGATCGCCTTCTTCCTCGGTCTCGGGGTCCCGATGTACGAGGTGTACGGGATGACCGAGAACTGCGCGATCGCCACGGCCAATCGCCGCGGCCGGGTCAAGCTCGGCACCGTCGGTGAGCCGGCACCGGGTATCGAACTGGAACTGGACCCGGACACCGGGGAGATCCTCACGCGGCACCCCGGAAACTTCGTCGGCTACTGGAACCGGCCCGAGGCGACGGCGGCGACCCTCGACGAGGCGGGATGGCTCCACACCGGCGACGTCGGGCAGTGGGTCGACGGAACCCATGTCCGAGTCGTCGACCGCATCAAGGACATCATCATCACCGCCGGGGGAAAGAACATCTCGCCGTCGGAGATCGAGAACCAACTCAAGGCGTCGCCCTATGTGAAGGAGGCGGTCGTCATCGGTGATCGGCGTCCCTACCTGACCGCACTGATCGGTATCGAGTTCGACACCGTCGGCGACTGGGCCTCCCGACAAGGAATCGAGTACACGACGTACCGGGATCTCGCGACCAAGCCCGAGGTCCTCACCCTCGTCCGCACGGTGGTCGCGGACACCAACACCCGGTTCGCGCGAGTGGAGAACATCCGCAAGTTCCGGGTCCTGCCGAAGATGCTGGATCACGACGACGGTGAGCTGACCGCCACCCAGAAGGTTCGGCGGGCCGCGCTGCACGAGAGATTCGGCGATCTCATCGACGACATGTACGCGGACGAGACCACGCAGCCGGGTGGAGACCTCGCGGAGGTGACACCGTGATCACCTTCCTCGATGCTCTGATCGCCGGGATCGGTCTCGGCGGGGTCTACGCGCTGATCGCGGTGGGGTTCGTGATCATCTTCCGTGCGACGGGCGTCCTCAACTTCGCGCAGCCGGTGTTCATGATCTTCGGCACCTACGTCAGCTATCTGGTCGCCTCCAGGTTCGGTCTGCCGTTCCCGGTGGCGGTGGTGTGCGCGGTCCTGGCGGGCGCCGCCGTCGCGATGGCGACCGAACGGGTCGCGATGCGCCCCATGATCGGTAGGCCGCCCTTCGCCGCGGCCCTGGTCACGGTCGGTCTGTTCGCGGCCGGACTGGTCGTCACCACCAAACTCATCGGACACAACGTGATCAACTCCGGTGATCCGTGGGGACTGTCCAACTTCTGCGTCGGTGGGCAACGCCGCGCCGACGGCACGACCATCGCCGGCATGCCCGCCCCGTGTGTGGACGGTGTGACGGTCAACTACACCGACATCGCGAAGATCGTGGTCGCCGTCGTCACCATCGGAGCGCTCGGATGGTGGCTGGGCAGGTCCCGGTACGGCCTGGCGATGCGCGCGACCGCCATGGACCAGGAAGTCGCGCAGGCCCAGGGCATCCGTGCCGGTTCGGTGTTCGCCGTCTCGTGGGGCATCGCGGGTGGTCTCGCCGCGCTGGCGGGCGTGCTGATCGGCATGGCCCCGGGCGGGGTGTCCGCGCTGGCGGCCCTGATCGCACTCAAGGCACTTCCGGCGATCATCCTCGGCGGACTCGACTCGGTGAAGGGCGCGGTCATCGGCGGAGTCGTCATCGGGGTGGTCGAAACGATGACCAAGGTCTACCAGCCGGGCGCGGCGCCCTGGCTCGGTGCGAACTTCGACATCGTCATGCCGTACCTGGTGATGCTGATCGTCCTCATGATCCGGCCCTACGGGATCTTCGGAACCAAGGAGGTTCAGCGCGTATGACAGTCGCGGAGAAGGACACCGACGGACACGCCACGCTGGGGTTGAGTGGCCGGGACCACGACGCGCGACGGGGCCGGGCCCGCGCGCCGCGGTCGCTGGGGTGGGGGCGTCCGCGGCTGTACACCGGGTACGGTCGGGAGCAGGGACTGTGGAACACGCCGACCAAGGCGTGGTGGACGTTCGGTGCGATCGTGCTCGCCCTGGCCGCACCGTTCTTCCTGAGCACCGACCTGACGATGCTGTTCGCCCTGGCCGCGGTGTACGCGATCGGCGGCATCGGGCTGAACCTGCTCACCGGCTACGCCGGCCAGATCTCGCTCGGGCACGCATTCTTCGTCGGGGCAGGCGCGTACACCGCCGCGGTCTTCGGTGGCGAGTCCTCCTCACGGGTGTGGGGCCTCGGCTGGGACATGGCGCTGTGGTTGCCGCTGTCCGCGATCATCCCCGGCCTACTCGGACTTCTCTTCGCTCCCTTGGCGTCTCGGGTGCGTGGGCTCTATCTGGCAACTCTGACCCTCGCCCTGCTCATGCTCGGCGAGCACGTGTTCCGGGAGTGGCGTTCGGTGACCGGCGGTGCGGGAGTCGGCCGCGCGCCCGCCACGCTCACCCTGTTCGGGGCCGATCTCACGGCGACGTACCGGATCGGGCCCCTGCTGATGACCCGGCAGGTCACCCTCTACCTGATCTGTCTGGTCCTGTTGGTGGTTTTGGCCCTCGCGGCCCGAAACCTCGCCCGCTCGAAGGTCGGCCGCTCGTTCGCCGCCGTGCGCGACCGGGACATCGCCGCGGAGATCATGGGTGTCCCGCTCCAGCGGACGAAGACCCTCGCCTTCGCGTTGTCGTCCGCGTACGCGGGTGTGTGCGGCGCCCTGCTGTCGGTCGTGATCGGCCGGATCAGTCCGGACCGATGGAACTTGTTGCTGTCCATCGACTTTCTCGCGATCGTCCTGATCGGTGGAATGGCGACGGTGTCCGGTTCGCTCATCGGCGCCGCGTTCGTCGTCCTGCTCCCACGCCTGATCGAGGAGACCGCGCACCTGCTCCCGTTCATCACCGGGCAGGGCGTGTCGGGTGCGGGCCTCACGGTCGACGAGTTCAAGACGGTCGTGTTCGGACTGCTCATCGTCCTGTTCGTCGTCCTCGAACCACGCGGACTCTTCGGTCTGTGGGCCCGAATACGCAACTACTTCCGAGCCTGGCCTTTCTCGTACTGACATACCGACCCGATACCCGACACAGCCGCCACAGGAGGACACCAACCCCCACCCACCGCTTTCGGGAACCACCCACCGCTTTCGGGAACCACCCACCGCTTTCGAGAATCAACGGAGGAACGATGTCGAAACGCACACCATCACGCGTCGGACGCCGAGCACTGGCCGTCCCCGCAATCGCCGCGGTCGTCTTCGCCGGGGCGTGTTCGACCGTCGAGGAGTCCGACGAGGAGACCATCGGAACGGGGGTGACGTCGGAGCCCTGTCCGGACGCGGTCAACCCCGACAACGGCTGCATCTACCTGGGTGTGCTGTCGGACCTCGAGGGCGGACCGGTCGCGGCGCTCGCGGTGCCGATGAACGAGGGCCAGATCGCGTTCTGGCGCACGGTGAACGAGAACGGTGGAATCGGCGGGTACGACATCGACGTCACCGCGAACACCCGCAACACCGCCTACGACCCGCAGCGCCATGCCGCCGCGTACCAACAGATCGAGCCGAACATCCTCGCTCTGGCGATGAGTCTCGGCACGATCAACACCGAGGCGGTGCTCGATCAGATGGACGCCTCCGACCTGGTCGCGGTGCCCGGTGCGTGGTGGTCGGGTTTCCAGTTCCCTGACACCGATCTGGGGCTGATCCTGGAATCGGGATACTCCTACTGCACCGAGTCGGTGATCGGCCTCGACTGGTTCGCGGAGACACACGGGAAGCCGGAGACCGTCGTCACCGTGGGATTCCCCGGTGACTACGGCGGAGACTCGGCCGAAGGGGCCCGGCTCTGGGCGGAGGCCAACGACGTGGAGGTGTCGGCCCAGATCGACAGCGCGCCCAACCAGATCGCCGGAAACCAGGCAGCGGCGATCGGACAGATCGTCTCGCTCCAGCCGGACGTCGTCCTTCTCGCCGTGACTCCGGCGGAGGCGGCGGAGATCGTCGCCGGTTCGGTACAGGCCGGGTATGCCGGCCGGTTCATGGGCTCGGTACCCAGCTTCAACCCGGCGCTGCTCAACACCCCGGCCGCGGGAGCGTTGACGTCGCTCTACAACCACATCGGGCCGTGGCAGGGCTGGGACGGCGACAGCGAGGGGATCACGGCGATCAAGGAATCGACCGGCGGGACCCTGCCCTCCAACCAGGGCTACCTGTTCGGATGGACGCTGTCGTACCCGATCAAGGCGCTGCTCGAGAAGGCCGCCGACGAGGGCACGCTCACCCGTGCGGGGCTCAGGGACGCAGTGGAAGGACTCGAGGTCGACTACCAGGGAATCCTGCCGACTGCGACCCTCGGAGAGCAGCCGAGTCTGGACAGCCAGTCGGCGACGATCTCGGTCCCGGATCCGGCGGTCGAACTCGGAGTGCGCACTCTCGTCAACGACTTCCGTGCGAGCACCGAGATCGACTACTCGGGACCCTGCTCCGACTCCTGACTCCCGTCTCCCGGTAGACCGCGGCCCCTCCGATCGACGATCGGAGGGGCCGCGGCCTGTCGAGAGGGTATCGGGGAGGAATCAGGTGGCGCTGCGTTCGTCGGAACCCATGGCGTCGAGCACGGCCATGCGGGTGGCGGCGCTACCGGTGATCACGGACTCGCCGACGCCGGAGATCAGCATCTGCCGCCAGCGGGCCTCGTCGTACACGAGCGGGCGGGTGGACGAGAGGAAGTCCTCCACCACTTCGAGGAAGTGCATCGGGTCGTCCCGGAAGGGGAAGTGACCGGCGCCACGGAAGATGTCGAGTCGTGAATCGGGCATCGCGGCGTGGGCGAGATGGGCGTGGCTGACCGGTATGACCGAATCCTGGTCGCCCCAGATGAGCTGAACGGGGAGATTTTCGGTCAGATAACATCGGTCGAGCATGGTGACCACCTGGCCGCGCCAGTCGACGACTGCCCGCAGGGTGCGCAGATAGGCCTCGTACGCCGTGGGGTCGGGGAGTGCGGACAGGACGCGGACCAGATCCGGGGTGTCGTGCAGGATGGCGCCGGGGCGTAGCGACGTGCCGTGCAGGGAGGACAGCGCGGAGCCGACCAACTGCACCAGCGGCATGGCACCCGGGATTCGCAGAAGCTTGAGGGCCTCGTTGGCGATCGGTACGGACGCCAGCCTCAACAGGGGGTGGACGTCCTTCGTGACGCCACCCGCGGACACGAGGATGAGGCGGTCGACCATCTGCGGAAACTGGTACGCGAACTGCATTGCGACGCCGCCGCCGAGCGAGTGGCCGACCACCGTGACGTTCTCGACGCCCAGGGTGGACAGCAGATCACGCATCCCGTTCGCGTACGCGGCCACCGAGTAGTCGGCGCGAGGCTTGTCGGAGCGACCGTGACCGAGCAGGTCCGGCGCGATCACGGTGTAGTTCTTCGCCAGGTGGGGGATGATTTCCGTCCACGTCGACGAGTTGTCGCCGATTCCGTGCAGAAGCAGCAGCGCCGGCCCCTCGCCCGCCATGCGGAACGCCCGCCGGTATCCGTGGATCGTGCGGAACATCATCCGAGGTTCGGCATCCGGTACCGGCCTGAGTGGACGAACGCGAGGTCTGCTCATCTTCGCCTCCTGCACCGAGTCGTCGGTCCGGGTGAACCGCCGTCTCGATCGGTTGTCTGTGGCCCGAGGTTATTGCACTCGGTGCGGATGGACAACGTGAAGACTGGACAACGGTTCACTTTCTCAACCAACCGAACCCGCGGTGCGGATGGTTCACAGGTTCAACCTACGCGCCGGTGTCCGGTTCGTCCTGTCGAGCGGCTCAGTCGTTACCAGGTTGTCCGTTACCGGGCTGTCCGGGGTCGTTACCGGCCTGTTCGGCGAGGAACTGCTCGAAACGAGCGCCCAGTTCGTCTCCGCTGGGGAGCTCCTCGTCACCGGCGAGGAGGCTGGACTGCTGCTCCTGGGCGGTGACGAACGCGTCGTACTGGCGTTCGAGTGCTCGCACCACCCCCTCGATCTCGGCGTTGTCGGCGACGTGCTCGTCGATCTGCTCACGGACCCGTGCGGACGCCTCACCCAGAGCGACCAGCGGAAGCTGCAGGTCGGCCACCTCGACCACGTTCTCCAGCAGCGTCTCCGCGGCCGCCGGATAGTCGGTCTGGGCGAGATAGTGCGGGACGTGCACGGAGAATCCCACCGCTTCGTGACCGTGCTGTGCCATGCGCATCTCGATGAGGGCGGAGGCGCTCCCGGGTACCTGGATCTCGCCCGGCCAGCTGTGATGCCCTGCCACCAGGTCCTTGTTCGTCGAGTGCGCGGTGAGACCCAGCGGGCGGGTGTGCGGAATGGCCATGGGAATCGCGCTCAGTCCTACCGTGCGCCGAACGCCGAGCTGTTCGGCGAGCAGGCGCACCGCCGTCACGAATCGCTCCCAGCGCAGGTCCGGTTCCACGCCCGCGAGCAGCAGAAACGGTGTTCCCGCCGTGTCGCGCAGTGCGTAGAGGTTCAGCTGTGGGGCGTCGTACGCCGAGAAGTGGTCGGTCTTGAACGTCATGGTGGGTCGGCGCGAGCGGTAATCGACCAGCTCGTCCACGGCGAAGGACGCGACGAGTTCCGATTCCAGGCTCTCGCGCAGGTGGGTGGTCGCCAGGCGGACCGCGTGCCCGGCGTCGGAGAATCCCTCGAGACCGTGGATCAGAACGGGGCCCTGACCGTCCTCGGACGACAGTTCGGGCCCGGGAAACTCGAGTTCGTACATCTTCGACTGCTCGTCCATGAATGACCCTTTCCACGTGTCTGCGAATCCCAGTTTCGCCCAGTTGGTGCGCGTGGACGAAATCGGGCTCCGCGCGGCCGGCGTCACCGCCGGATCCTGTCGGAGACAACGTCGGCGACACCGCTCGTGATTCCCGCCCGAGGCCCGTGTTCGCTACGGGCGAGATCGTGGCCGCGGGCAGTCCGCCACCCGCCGACAGGTTGCGCCGTCCAGCCGAATGGTTGTGGCACCCTGGCGGAGGAACTGACTGCCCGGTATCTCGGTGAGGAGCGACGTGAACTGTTCTCGACTGCGCGGTTCCCGACTGCGTGTTCGCGTCCTGGCCGGGCTCTCTCTCGCGCTGGTGTCCGTGGTCGCGGCCGTGGGATGCGGTCAGACGATCGTCGGTACGGCGACGGCCTCGGAGGAGATGGTCGACGGGGCCCGCGGGGGCGACCTGTCGGGGCTGCTGCTCGACCCGGCGGCCTTCCCTCCGCAGTACCCGGCGATCGTGCTGCCACCGTCGGCCGTCGCACAGGCAGCCCCCGATCTGACCGGCGTCCCCCCGGGCGCGGTGGTGGATCCCCTCGAGTGCATGCCGGATGTGCAGGGCTACGGCCCCGACCGGACCGTGATGGCGGTGGGCACCGACGAGACGAGTCGGTCGACCATCACGGTGGAGGTGGCGCGGGTTCGGGAATCGCTGCCGGAATGGACCGAACGACATCGCGAATGCGAGGACATCACGGTGAGTTCGTCGGGTGCGACCTCCGAGGTGCAGACGCGGAGCACCCCGGCGCGGCCGGTGAGCGCCGAGGATTCGGCCGCTCTCCGCCGGACGGTGACGTCCGGTGGGGAAAGCACACCGGTGCGGCAGTCCATGCTCACACTCGTCGCGCAGACGGAGGACATCCGAGTGTTGGCGACGTTGATGTACTTCGGTGACAGACAACCGGATACGGCCGCGCTCGACGACGTGTTCGTCGAGGCGATCGGCGCGGCCGGCCTCTAGCACTGCACCCTGACAACTCCGCGGTCGTCCGCCGTCGCGTGCAGCAGTTCGGCGGGGTGTCGTCCACAGGTTTTCCCGTTCCCCAACGACGTGTCCGGACAGCCCCTTTCCGGGTGTGTCGTCGTGGCGGGGGGAGACGGTGGGCCCATGACCACTTCAGAATCCCGCCGCCCCGAGAGCCCAGACAGCCCTGAGACACCGGACAGCCCTGAGGCAACGGACCACCCGGCCGCACCTGTCCGAGTCGACGATCCCGGAGATCTCCTCGCCGCCCTACCGGCGATGCTGGGCTTCCGGCCCACGCGGTCCGTGATCGCGATCAGTCTCTGCGGTCACGGACCGTCGCGAATCGGCACGGTGATGAGGCACGACCTCGAACTCGGCGTCACCGGCAGAGCCGTCATGGCCGACGCGACCGAGCGCTTCGTCTCGGTGGCACAACGAGAACCCGCCGTCGGGATGATCCTCGTCTTCGTCGACGACCGATTCGGAGCGGATCTGTGCGGGCCCGCGGACCCGCGGATCCGATCCGAGGTGCTCGCCGTCGTCGAGCGCTTCGACGAGGAGCTCGTCCGCCGCGGCATCGTCCTCGCCGACGTGTTCGTCGCCGCCGAGGTCGCGTTCGACGCCCCGTGGTCGAGCCTTGCGCCCGGCGGGGCGGGAGGCCGCCAGCCGGACCCGCGGTCGTCGTCCGTCGCGGCGGCGCAGGTGCTCGGCGGGCGTGCCATCCTCGCCTCCCGCGAGGAACTGGTCGGTGTGTTGACGCCCGCCGCCGCGGCGGATCGGGCCCGGGTCGGCGCGGCGATCGATGATCTGCGTGCGCGGACGGAGCCGATCGACGCCGAGGACCTGCCCGCTCACCGAGATCTGCTCGAGGCGCTGCTCGACCGCGTACGAGCCTGCGCGCGGGGCACCGTCCCCGACCGCGACGCCGCGGCGGTTGCGGCGTCGGCCCTTGCCCACGCGCCGGTGCGGGACGCCGCCCTGGCGTTCGCGGTGGGCGATCTCGCTGCGGCCGCCGAACGATTGTGGGTCTCGTTGACCCGGACGCTGCCCGACCCGGACCGGGCGGGCGCGGCGACACTGCTGGCCTACTCCGCGTACGTCCGAGGTGACGGGCCACTGGCCGGGGTCGCGCTCGATGCCGCACTGGCGGCCGATCCCGGCCATGTCCTGGCCAGGCTGCTCGATACCGCTCTCCGCAGTGGCCTCCGGCCGGAGCGGGTGCGGGAACTGGCCGACGTCGGGTACGAGTGCGCGGGGCGGATCGGAGTGCGCCTGCCCCGGTCGGGCGACTGAGCGCTGTCTCGGGACCTGCCGGCGTCAGCGCCGGGCCGCGTGGGACCGGTCGCCCAGGTCCTTCAGGAACTGCCAGGCGTCCGCGACGATCTCGTCGAGATCGGTGTGTGCCGGGCTCCAGCCGAGTTCCGCGATGGCCCGGTCGCTCGAGGCGACCAGCACGGCCGGGTCACCGGCGCGGCGCGGTGCGTCCTCCGCGGTGATCGGCAGCCCGGTGACCCGCTCGCACGCCGAGATCACCTCGCGGACACTGAACCCGGACCCGCTTCCCAGGTTGTAGATGTCGTGACGGCCGGGCGTGGAGGCATTCACCGCGAGCAGGTGCGCCTCCGCCAGATCCAGAACGTGGATGTAGTCCCGGATGGCGGTGCCGTCCGGGGTCGGCCAGTCCGTTCCGAAGATCGAGATCTTGTCGCGCTGGCCCAGAGCGACCTGGAGGACCAGCGGAATCAGGTGGGTTTCGACGACCCGATTCTCGCCCGCGCCCCGGTAGGCACCCGCCACGTTGAAGTAGCGCAGGCTGGTGGCGGCCAACCCGTGTGCGACCGCGTAGGACGAGATGGCGTGGTCGATCGCGAGTTTCGTAGCCCCGTACGGGTTGGTGGGCCGGGTGGGGTCGGCCTCGGTGATGGGCGAGTGGTCCGGTTCCCCGTACGTGGCCGCGGTGGACGAGAACACCAGCCGGGACGTCCCCGACGCACGCATCGCCTCGAGCAGCGTCAGGGTCGTCACCACGTTTCCCTGCCAGTACTTCTCGGGTACCTCCACCGACTCACCGACCAGCGATTGCGCAGCGAAATGGAGGACACCGTCGAATCGCGGTGCACGGGGGTCGGTTCCGAGGACGTCCGCAGCCAGTGCCGCGACATCGCCTCGGACGAACTCCGCGCCCGCGGGTACCGCGTCGGCATTGCCGGTGGACAGATCGTCGACGACGACCACCTCGTGCCCGCGCTCGAGCAGGAGAGTGGCACACACGCTTCCGACGTAACCGGCGCCGCCGGTGACGAGCAACCTCATCGCATCAAGCCTGGACCTGCTTGACCTGAACCGCGTGTGCCATCTCGTCGGACAGTTCGAAGGTCTCGTGACCAGGCACGGTGATCGTCACCGCTCCGGACTTGTTCTCCACCACGACCCGGGCATCCGGAACGACGCCCGCCTCGCGTAGCCGACCGATCACCTCCGGATCGGACTGCACGTGCTCGGCGAGACGCCGCACGACGACCGCCGTCGGCTCGCCCTGAGGCAGATCCGTGAGCCGGATCAGCTTCTCGTCCGTGGCGACAGGCCTTTCGAGGCCCAACTCGGCCAGACCCGGGATCGGGTTGCCGTACGGGGACGTCGTCGGATTGTCGAGGACCTCGACCAGACGGCGCTCGACCTCCTCGCTCATCACATGCTCCCAACGGCAGGCCTCCGCGTGCACGTCTTCCCACTTGAGCCCGATGACGTCCACCAGCAGACGTTCCGCGAGGCGGTGCTTGCGCATGACCGAGACCGCCAGTGTGCGGCCCTTGTCGGTCAGTTCCAGGTGCCGGTCTCCGGCCACGGTGAGCAGCCCGTCCCGTTCCATCCGGGCCACGGTCTGGCTGACCGTCGGGCCACTCTGTTCGAGTCGTTCGGCAATGCGCGCGCGAAGTGGGACGACGCCCTCTTCTTCCAAATCGTAGATCGTCCGGAGATACATCTCCGTGGTGTCGACCAGATCCTTCACTCTCACACCCCTTCGTCCCGTCCGATTCTACCGGGTCGATCGCCGGGAACGGTGTGTCAGCCCACGCCACGCCGGGGGACCGGCGTGTGCATGCCGATTCCGGTATCGGTGTGACGTCGTCGGCCGCACGGCAGTAGCGTGCAGAATCATGACGGCGTCGCCCAATTCCCCTCATCGATCGGCAGCCCCCGACGGCGGCCACGCGGTGGTCTGGAGTCAGGACTACCTGGGGTACCGCTGGAGCGCGGATCACCCGATGAATCCACAGCGGCTGGCGCTGACGATGGACCTCGCGCGCGGTCTCGGCGTCCTGGACGGAGTCGAACCCGTCCGTCCGGCGGCCGCCAGTGACACGGAGTTGCTCCGGATCCACACCGCGGACTACATCGAGGCCGTCAAGCGCGCGGGACACTCGGACGCGGTGGGAGTGACCGAGGTGGACGTGCCGCACGGTCTCGGCACCGAGGACAACCCGGTGTTCCCCGACATGCACGAGGCCAGTGCGATCCTCGCCGGCGGGTCCCTGGCCGCGGCCCGCGAGATCGCGGAGGGACGCACCCGGCGCGCGGTGAGCATCGGCGGCGGCATGCACCACGCCATGCCCGGCTGGGCATCGGGGTTCTGCGTCTACAACGACGCGGCCGTGGCGATCTCCTGGCTTCTCGACCACGGATTCGACCGCATCGCCTATCTGGACGTCGATGCCCATCACGGCGACGGCGTCCAGCACGCCTTCCTCTCCGATCCGCGCGTGCTCACCGTGTCCGTGCACCAGCATCCGGCGACGCTGTGGCCGAACACCGGGTGGGCGAGCGAGGTGGGGGACGGGGCCGCCGAGGGCACCTCGATCAATCTCCCGGTGCTTCCCGGCACGGGCGATGCGGTGTGGCTGAGGGCCTTCCACGCCGTCGTACCCGCGGCACTGGCCGCGTTCCGGCCACAGATCGTGATCAGTCAGTGCGGCGTCGACAACCACCGCGAGGATCCTCTCGCGGACCTGGCCCTGACCGTCGACGGACAGCGCGCCGCGTTCGTGGCGATGCGTGATCTCGCCGATCGGTACGCCGAGGGGCGCTGGCTCGCCGTCGGTGGAGGCGGCTACGGCCTCGTGCGAGTGGTACCCCGGGCGTGGACCCACCTCATCGCGGCCGCGCTCGACCGCGATGTCGATCCGGCCCGGGCACTGCCGGATTCGTGGCTCGAACAGGCGGCGGGGTTCGCGCCCGGCGTCGAGTTGCCGACGTCGATGAGCGACGGGGGCGACGTGGACTATCTCGCCTGGGACGGTCCCGGAGGGACCCCGGAGACCGGGATATCGTCGATGGACCGGGCACTGACCCGCGTCGATGCCGCCATCATCGCCACCCGTCGAGCGTGTTTCCCGCTGCTCGGCCTCGATCCGGAGGATCCCCGTGACTGAGCGTCCCGACGACGACCGTTCTCGCGCGCTCGAACGCGCGCACGTGTTTCCCAGACACTGGGTCGCGGACGTACTCGCAGCGGACGGCGGAGCGGTGTCGCTGCGTCCGATCGTTCCGGAGGACGCGGACCGGTTGACCGAGTTCCACGGCAAGTTGTCCGAGCGAACCCGGTACCTGCGCTACTTCGGTCCCTATCCGGTGATGTCCCGCAAGGACGTCGTGCACTTCACCACCGTCGACCACCACGACCGGGTCGCGTTCGTGATGGTCCTGGGCGGAGTGATCATCGCGGTGGGGCGGTACGAGCGCCTGACGAACGTCGGTGACGGCAAGTCGGCCGAGGTCGCCTTCGTCGTCGCGGACAATCACCAGGGACGTGGCCTCGGCCCGATCCTGCTCGAGCACCTGGCCGCAGCCGCGGCGGAGAACGGCCTCACCAAGTTCGTCGCCGAGGTCCTCGCCGAGAACCGGAACATGGTCACCGTGTTCCGCGAGGCCGGGTATCAGGTCAGTCGGAGCTTCGAAGGCGGTGTGCTGCGGCTGGAGTTCGCGATCGACCCCACCGAGGCGCTGGTCTCGGTCCGCAACTCTCGCGAGCGCGCCGCCGAGGCGCGCAGCGTGCGCAACGTGCTCAATCCTCGTTCGGTGGCCGTGATCGGGGCGTCGTCGGATCCGTCGAAGGTCGGCAACGCGGTGCTGACCAACCTGCTGCGTGGCGGGTTCACCGGCCCGGTGTACCCGGTCAACGCCGAGCATCGCTCGGTCCGCGGGGTGCGCGCATATCCCTCCGTGCGCGACATTCCCGACGACGTCGACCTCGCGGTGGTGGCTGTACCGGCCGAGGCGATCGACGCCGTTCTCGACGACTGCCTCACCAAAGGGGTCAAGGGTCTCGTCGTCGTGTCCTCGGGTTTCAGCGAAACCGGTCCGCAGGGGCGACATTCCGAGCGGATGCTGGTGCACGCCGCTCGCGAGCACGGCATGCGTCTGATCGGACCGAACGCCCTGGGCGTGGCCAACAACGATCCGTCGGTCTCGCTCAACGCCACCCTCGCCCCGGTGTTGCCGAAGTCCGGCAACGTCGGCTTCTTCTGCCAGTCCGGTGCCCTCGGCATCGCCATCCTCGACGAGGCGGCGCGCACCGGAATCGGATTGTCCGCGTTCGTGTCCGCGGGCAACCGTGCCGACGTGTCCGGAAACGACCTGCTGCAGTACTGGGACACCGACGAGTCCACCGAGGTCGTGTTGCTCTACCTCGAGAGTTTCGGCAACCCCCGCAAGTTCTCGCGCATCGCGCGCCGGGTGGCGCGGAACAAGCCCATCGTGGCGGTCAAGAGCGGGCGGCACGCGGTGCCGCCCGCGTTGGCGGCCACGGGAGTGGAGATCGACGACTCGATCGTGCGGGCTCTGTTCGAACAGGCCGGTGTGGTCCAGGTCGGCTCGATCTCCCAGCTGTTCGACTCGGCGCTGCTGTTCGGGTACCAGCCCCTCCCGGCCGGGCCGCGCCTGGCGGTCGTGGGCAACTCCACCGCGCTCGGGGTCCTCGCCGCGGACGCGGCGCGCAGTGAAGGCCTCCAGGTCTCGCGTACCACCGATCTCGGTGCCCGGGCCACCCCCGAGGAGTTCGCCGCGGGTGTGCGGGACGCCCTCGATTCCGCCGACGTGGACTCGGTCATCGCGGTGTACGTCCCGCCCGTCCCGGTGCCGGTCGAACCGTTCGCACAGGCTCTCAAGGAATCGGTGCGGGGCGCCGAGAAGCCGGTGGTCACCACATTCCTGGCGGCGGAGGGTATCCCCGAGGTACTCGCGGTCCGCGACGCCGCCGGCCGCGCGGTCCGCGGTTCGGTGCCCTCGTATCCCGGGCCGGAGCGTGCCGCGCTCGCGCTCGCGCGGGCCTGGCGCTACGCCGCCTGGCGGCGGAGGCCCGCCTCGCACGTGGTGCGGCCCGAGGGGATCGATCCCGAACGGGCGAAGGCACTCGTCGAGCACTGGCTCGATGCGTCCCCGGGGCGTTGGCTCAGCGACGCCGAGTGCGCCGAACTGCTCGCGTGCTACGGCGTCCACGTCACTGTGTTCCAGACCGTCACGTCCGCGGACGAGGCGGCGGAGGCAGCGGGCCGAGTGGGTTACCCGGTCGCCGTGAAGGCGGTGGGCCGGGACTGGCGGCATCGCCCCGATCTCGGCGGCGTCCGGCTCGACATCTCGGACGAGGAGACGGTGCGCCGGGCGTACCGGGACCTGGCCGCGGCCACCGGCGAGCCCCTGGTCCAGGTCCAGCAGATGGCACCGAAGGGGATCGCCTGTGTGATCGGCGTGCAGGACGACCCGTCGTTCGGCTCCCTGATCTCGTTCGGGCTCGCGGGGGTCATCTCGGATCTGCTCGGTGACCGCGCCTACCGGGTCCTCCCGCTCACCGAGGACGGTGCGTCCGAGCTGGTCGATGCACCGAAGGCGGCGCCCCTGCTGTCCGGGTACCGGAATGCGATCCCCGCCGACAAGCGGGCGCTGGTCGATCTGGCGCTGCGGATCTCGACCCTCGCCGACGACATCCCGGAGGTACGCGAACTCGCGTGCGAGCCGGTGCTGGCGTCCCCGTCGGGGGCCTACGTCACCGACTCACGGGTGCGGATCGGACCGGAGCCGAGTGTCGTCGACCTCGGGCCACGCCGACTGCGGTGAGGGTTCACGTCGGGAAGCCCTTCCGGTACCCCGGACGGGTGTACGAATCGACAGTCGGCTGCGCCGCACATACGAAAGCCGTCCGTCCTCCACCTGAGGGGGTGGCGGGGGACGGACGGCTCTCGGCACGCACCGGCAGGCTGTGTGACGAGCCGATCACCGGTGCGAGGTCGGTGCGATCAGCTCGCGTACGAGCGCAGGCGCACTAGCTCGCGTACGAGCGCAGGCGCTCGGCGCGATCGCCTTCGCGCAGCTTTCCCATCACTTCGCGTTCGATCTGACGGACCCGCTCACGGGAGAGACCGAACAGCTTGCCGATCTGGTCGAGAGTCCGCGGCTGGCCGTCGTCGAGGCCGTAGCGGAGCCGGATCACCTGCTGCTCGCGCTCGTCGAGGGTGGCGAGGACGGTACGCACGTCGGTGTGCAGCAGGCCGGCGATGACGGCGCTCTCGGCCGACGTCGCCTCGGAATCCTCGATGAAGTCGCCCAACGGCGCCTCTTCGTCGCTGCCGACCGGCATGTCCAGGCTCACCGGATCGCGGCTGTGGTCGAGGAGATCGGCGATCTTCGCCGCCGGGATTCCGGACTCCGCCGACAACTCGTCGTCGGTGGCCTCACGGCCGAGCTGCTGATGCAGCTCCCGCTTGATCCTGGCCAGCTTGTTGACCTGTTCGACCAGGTGGACGGGAAGCCGGATGGTGCGGCTCTGGTCCGCCATTCCGCGGGTGATGGCCTGCCGGATCCACCAGGTCGCGTAGGTCGAGAACTTGAAGCCCTTCGCGTAGTCGAACTTCTCCATCGCGCGGATCAGGCCCAGGTTGCCTTCCTGGATGAGGTCGAGCAGGGGCATGCCGCGGCCCGTGTAGCGCTTGGCCAGGGACACGACGAGGCGCAGGTTCGCCTCGAGCAGGTGGGCACGTGCCGCCTCACCGTCGCGGACGATGGTCGCCAGGTCACGCTTCTTCGCGGCGGTGAGCCGCTTGCCCGTGGCGAGGACGTGCGCGGCGTACAGCCCGGCCTCGATCCGCTTGGACAGCTCGACCTCTTCCTCGGCAGACAGCAGCGCGGTGCGACCGATTCCGTTCAGGTAGACCCGGACCAGGTCTGCTGCTGGGCTCTGCGCGTCGAGATCGGCGGCGCTGGGGCGGATACGAGTGCTGGGGCTTGTCATGACTTGCCTCCTCATCGGTGGTGTCTCATAGGGATCAACGCACCGAGGCGGCAGGAAAGTTCCCGCGGCGATCCGTCCGAACCTTCTCTGACCAGCGAGTTTCCACTGTTCGTCCTGAGAAGTTGCTGAGAACACATCCCTGCTCCCCGAATCGGGAACGGGGCTCGTCCGGATCAGGCCGGCAACACGAGTCCGTGCCGCACGAGCGAATGAACCAGAGGAACCGCAGACTCCGTGAGCTCCGTCACGTCTTCGCCGTGGGCGAGCGCCAGCAGTTCGATCAGTTCCTCCAACACCATCGACGGGCCACTCATTCCCGCGAGGAGGGCGGCGACGAGATCGTCGATGTCGTGCTGCCATCGGGGACCGTTGCCGCGATGCACGCGAACAGCCTTCTGGTCCCAGCCTTCGGCGCCGGGCAGGTACACCCGCTCGAGCGCGGTGTGCGGGTCGACACCGAACCGGCAGGAGAGGACGTCGTGCTCGCGCAGCCACGCCAGCCGCTCGAAGTAGGCCAGTGCCTCGTCGCCGAGTGGGTCGTCGAACCCGTGGGTGAGATCCTCCGCGAGCAGGTCGGTGGCGGCGTCCGTGCGCCTCAGGTACACGAACCCGAAACCGACACCCTCCACGTTCGAGTCCGCCAGATGGGTCAGCCAGTCGGTCGCTCGTTCGGCGGACTGCGGATCACGGGGGTCCAGCCCGCCGTCGCGCATCCACGTTCCGACGTACAACGCCGGATCCGCGACGTCGCGCTGGACCACCCAGGCGTCGACGCCGTGCGCGGGCAGCCAGGAGGCGATCCGGGCTCGCCAGTCCTCACCGGCGACGTGTACCCACGAGGCGAGCAGGACCGCGGTGCCGCCCGGTGCGAGGTGGTCGAGGGCCTGCCGCACGACGAGTTCGCTCGCGCCGTCGAGGTCGAGGCCGGAGTCACGGTAGGTGTGGCGGACCCGAGGGTCTCCGACGACAAACGGCGGGTTGGCGACGATCCGTGCGAACGTGCGCCCGTCGACCGGGTCGAACCACGAACCGGTGAGTAGCTCGATCTCGACCTGGTTGACCGCCGCGGTCGCCCGGGCCAGGTCGATCGCGCGCTCGTTGAGGTCGGTCCCGGTGACCGTGTCGGCACAGTCGGCGCCGTGCAGCGCCTGGATGCCCGAACCGGTGCCGAGGTCGAGGAGTGAGGTGGTGCGGGTGGTCGGGGTGGCCCGCAACAGCGACAGCGACGCGTGCCCCACGCCGAGCACGTGGTCCTTCGTCGTCGTGTGGGGCCGCAGTGCCCCGTCGAGGTCGGAGAAGATCCATCGGGTGCCGTGGCCGAGGTCCACCGGGCGCAGATCGAGCGCCGCACGCACGGCACCGTCCGCGCCGGGCTCGAGCAGGCCCGCGTCGGTCGCGTCGGTCACCTCGAGGGGTGCCAGCGCCCTGACGGCGTCCGCGCGGGGGACGTCGTCGGCGAGGAGGAACAGGCGGATCAGGACGCCCAGGTCTCCGTGGGACCGGGAGGCGAGCCGTACCGGAACCGGCTCGTTCCTGCCGAGGGCCGCGTGTACCTCGGGACCGAGCGCGTCGAGGAGGGTGTCGGTGTCGAACCGGTTGCGCACCAGCGCTCGGCGCAGGGCGGGGGCGATCGAGACGAGTCGGCGAGTCACCAGGACATCCTTGCAGGCCACGTCGACCTCGGCTGTGGAGTCAGCCCTCGATGGTGCGGCGGTGCCCGGACTCGAGGGCGGGGCCGGACGGTGGGTCGTACCGGCTCGGTTCGTCCTTGCGGCGCGGCGGGCGGTCGTTGGCGATGAGGACCGCGATCCACGGTAGCGGGATGGACGCGCCGACGATCGCCATCGAGATCCACGGATTGCTCCATGCCCCGTACGCGAGCGCAGCCAGCACCAGCGCGGGAATGCGGAACGACATGAGGATCATGTACTTCCGGACCCGCTTGCGATGCTGTTCCTCGAACGACTCGGCAGCCTCGGTGATGAGGACGGGGTTGCCGGACGAACCCGATTCGCCGGAGACGCCGCTTCGTGCCATGCCCCCTACTGTTCCACTCCCGCGGGGCGATTGCACCATCGGGGCTCGAGGCGATGCCGAGCGCGGCGCTGCGCGGCGTACGGAATCCGCGCCGCACCTCGGGGGGAATCGGCGCGGCGATTGGGGCATCATGGAGGGGTGAGCACTCAGATCAAGGAACGCCCCGAGGTCACCGACGATCCGTCGACCGACGACGACGCGCCGAAGTTCTTCCACTACGTGAAGAAGAACAAGATCGCCGAGAGCGCGGTCATGGGTACCCATGTGGTCGCCCTCTGCGGCGAGGTCTTTCCCGTGACGAAGTCCGCGAAGCCGGGATCGCCGGTGTGCCCGGACTGCAAGAAGATCTACGAGGGTCTCCGCAAGGGCGACTGAACGCGCCCGGCGTCGCCGTCCGCTCCGGGCTCGTCGGGGCGCTCGGGCGCGCCGTCCTGCCCGGGTGGCGGCTCCGCCGACTCGCTGCGACCGCCTGCCGTGTCGGTGACCTGCCGGATCGGTCCGGTGGCCAGGCGCCAGGTCAGCGTCGTCACCGGGCGCACGCTCTCCACGCCCTCCGCCGCCGCCTGTGCCGCCAGCCACTCGCGCATCTGCTCGATGCGGGTGGCCCGCGCGGGCCAGAACTCCTGGATGGTCGCGTTGAACTCGGCACCGAGCACGACGGCGAAGCCGAGGAAGAACGTGAACAGCAGGAAGGCGATCGGGGCCGCGAGTGCTCCGTAGGTGTATCCGGTGCCGGTGACCCACGACAGGTACCAGCGGAGACCACTGCTCGCGGCGAGGAAGAACCCGCCCGCGACGAGTGCGCCCCCGAGAAGCCGGTGCCACGGCAGCGACTTGTGCAGGGCGACCTTGTACAGGGTGGTCAGTCCGACGATGAGCAGCAGCCCGACCGCCGGGTAGTAGAACGTGTCCACGATCTCACTGCCCACCGAGCGCCAGGATTCGGGGAGTACCCGCCCGAGCAGAGTCGGACCGAGGGCGACCAGCGGCAGGGTGAACACGGCGAGGATGAGGAAGATCACATACAGCAGCAGCGCGAAGAACCGCTGCCACACGGGGTGACGCGCATCCTGCTGTCCGTGCGCCTCCACGATCGAGTCCACGAACGTGGAGATCGCCGACGAACCCGCCCACAGGGAGAGCAGGAAACCCAGGGACACGATCTCGAGCCGCCCGCGGGCGAGTACGTCGCCGACGGTCGGTTCGATGAGTTGCTCCACCACGCTGTCGCTGAACACGGTTCCGCTGAAGGTGATGATCTTCTGCCGGATGATCGTCACGGTGTCCGGGCCGAACCATCCGCCCACGTAGCCGAGCATTCCGAGGAGTCCGAGCAACAGCGGAGGAAGGGACAGGGTCTGCCAGAAGGCGGCGGTCGCCGCTTTTCCGAAGATCGAGTCGTCCCACGCCTTCGTGGCGGTGCGGGCGATCACCTGCCAGGTTCGCCGTAACGGATGCCAACCTCCGCCGGGAGCCGAAGGGTCCCGGCCGGCGGGTGCTGACGATTCGCTCATGATGTCTTCCAGGATTCCTCACAAAACGCTCGGATGCCTACTGTCGCGACGTTGTGTCGGAATGTGGCGTTAGGCTTTCGGGGTTGTTCGACGGTCTGTGAGGAGTGCGAGGAAACGGTGCGTGTGGTCGTGGGGAGTGCTGCCCGGTGAGTTCCGAGACGATTCCGTCGCAGCCGTCGTCCGACACCGGGCCGGCCCGACCGGCGGCGGCGCTGCGCGCCTGGCAGCGGCGGGCACTCACGAAATATCTCACGGTCGGGCCGCGGGACTTCCTCGCCGTCGCGACGCCCGGCGCCGGTAAGACCACCTTCGCGCTGCGGGTGGCCGCGGAGTTGCTCGGTGATCGTACGGTGGACCAGATCACCGTCGTGGCTCCGACGGAGCACCTCAAACACCAGTGGGCGGAGTCCGCGGCGCGGGTGGGGATCGCCCTCGACTCCCGGTTCTCGAACTCGACGGGGCAGACGTCGAGCGACTACCAGGGCGTCGTCGTCACCTACGCGCAGATCGCCTCGCACCCGTTCAAGCATCGAGTCCGTACCGAGGCTCGCCGCACACTCGTGATCCTGGACGAGATCCATCACGGGGGAGACGCCAAGAGCTGGGGCGAAGGCATCCGCGAGGCGTTCGACGGGGCCACCCGCAGGCTCGCGCTGACCGGAACGCCGTTCCGCAGTGACGACAGCCCGATCCCGTTCGTCACGTACGAGCCGGACAACGAGGGCCTGATGCGGTCGAAGGCCGACCACGCCTATGGGTACTCCGACGCCCTCGCCGACGGCGTCGTCCGTCCGGTCGTCTTTCTCGCCTACTCCGGCGAGGCCAGGTGGCGCAACAGCGCAGGCGACGAGTTCACCGCTCGGCTCGGTGAGCCGCTCAGTGCCGAGCAGACCGCACGCGCCTGGCGCACTGCTCTCGATCCCGCCGGAGAATGGATACCGGCCGTCCTGCACGCCGCGGACGTGCGTCTCGGCCAGTTGCGCGCGGGCGGGATGCCGGACGCGGGCGGCCTGGTCATCGCGACCGATCAGACCGTCGCCCGCGACTACGCGAAGCTGCTGACCTCGATCACCGGCGAGGAGCCGACGGTCGTTCTGTCCGACGATCCGACCGCCTCCCGGCGCATCGCCGAGTTCGCGGCGAGCAACCAGAAGTGGATGGTCGCGGTCCGGATGGTGTCCGAGGGCGTCGACGTGCCGCGTCTGGCCGTCGGCGTGTACGCCACCAGCGCGTCCACTCCGCTGTATTTCGCACAGGCGATCGGTCGTTTCGTGCGGTCGCGGAGCAAGGGCGAGACCGCGAGCGTGTTCCTGCCTTCGGTGCCGGTGCTGCTGGACCTCGCGAGCCAGCTCGAGGCGCAACGGGACCACGTCCTGGGCAAGCCCCATCGTGAGAAGGACGGGCTCGACGACGACCTACTGGCCGACGCGAACCGCCAGAAGGACGAGCCGGGGGAGGAGGAGAAGGCGTTCACCTCGCTCGGTGCCGACGCCGAGCTCGACCAGGTGATCTACGACGGTTCGTCCTTCGGGACGGCCACCTTCTCGGGGACTGCGGAGGAGGCGGACTATCTCGGTCTTCCCGGTCTCCTCGACGCCGAGCAGATGCGCGCACTGTTGCGGCAGCGTCAGTCCGATCAGCTCGAGCGCAAGGCCAAGGAGGAGCAGGCGCAGGTCCGGCAGGCGCCACCGGAGGTCGCCGACCGGGTGGCCGCAGCCGGTCAGCTCGCGCAACTGCGCCGCGAACTCAACTCCCTGGTGGCGATGCACCATCACCGGACCGGGAAGCCGCACGGTGTGATCCACGGGGAGCTGCGCCGCGTGTGCGGCGGCCCTCCGACGGCGATCGCCTCGGTCGAACAGCTCACCGATCGGATCTCCACGCTGCGGCAATGGTGAGGGCGGGGCGGGAAGAGATCGGCCCGGAAGAAGATGGGCCCGGAAGAAGTGGGCCCGGAAGAGACGAGACCGGCGAGTGCAGGATGCACTCGCCGGTCTCGGATTCGGTGGGGGAGGTGACTGCGCGAAGGATCTCGCGCCTCACCCGGACTGACAGGTCAGAGGGCGCTCTCACCGGAGATCGTGGCGTTCAGCTCACGCAACCGGTCGGTGTGCTCGTTGGCGTGGTGGCCGCAGAAGAGAAGCTCTCCTCCGGTCGGGAGCACGGCACGTACCCGAGCGCCGGCTCCGCACCGATCGCAGCGATCGGCAGCCGTCAACTGGGGACTGGTCAGTGTTCCGGGCATGACTCCTCCGTCCTGGCATTTCGGCTCAACGCCTCGCGCCTGGGGCTGGTCCGCCGCGTCGATGTTGCGCGGTGGATCTACTCTGTCAGACGTTTGGGATTCACGCCTTGTTCCCCGATCCGTATGTCGCCGTTGTCACGTAGGTCGAACACGGCAGGCCAGCAGGTATTCCCTCCAGCGTGTTCGCGCTCGGCTGAAGTGAGTCGGGACGCGGGTTCGGGCGCGCCGCGCGGGTGAGTCCGCGCGCGATAGGGTCGCGGTCGTGACGGCATCCGGCGGCGACAGCACGACATCCTCCGCGGCACCCCCGCCCGGATTCCTGCTGCATCTGTGCGACGTGGCCGAGTGGGAACAGGTACGCGAGGGTGAATATCTGGTGCCGGCCCGGTTCGAGGAGGACGGATTCGTGCATCTGTCCACTCCGCAGCAGGTTCACCTCCCGGCCGGACGCCTGTTCGCCGGCCGCACGGACCTGCTGGCACTGCACGTCGATCCTGCCCGTCTGGCCGCCCCCGTGCGGTGGGAACCGGGCGTACCGTCCGATCTGGAGTCCCTGCTGTTTCCCCACCTGTACGGGCCGCTGCCGATCGCGGCGATCGTCCGGGCCGTGCCGTATCTGCCGGGCCCCGACGGCGCCTTCCCGCCGCTCGCCTCCTGACTTGCGCCGCCCGTCCTGTCCTCACCGCGCGTTCCCTGCCGTCGGCACGATGTCCGCCTGCCGTCGGCACGATGTCACAGGGTGTCGATCTGAGCGAAACCCTGTGACATCGTCCCGGGAAGGGCGACGATGCGGGCGAGGCAATGTGACATCGTGCCGGTGCGCGGACCGGGGCGGGCGACGAGTGAGGACGGGGCCGTGACACGTGAGCATGCGGACGGGGCCGGCCGATCGTTCGGCGAGGCGGCCACCGCCTACGAGACGGGGCGCCCGGACTACCCGCAGGACTTCGTGGACGAGGTCCTCCCGCCGGCACCGAGCCTCGTGGCCGATGTGGGGGCCGGTACCGGGAAGCTGACTCGGGTGGTGCGGCGGACCGGGCGCGACGTCGTGGCGGTGGACCCGGACGCACGCATGCTCGAACGGCTGTCCGCGGCCTCTCCCGAGGTGCGGACCCGAGTCGGAACAGGCGAGTCGCTGCCGTTGCCGGACGCGAGCGTCGACGCCGTCGTGTTCGGTCAGGCGTGGCACTGGGTGGATCCGCCGCGTGCCGCCGCCGAGGCGGCGCGGGTGCTGCGCGCATCCGGTCCGCTGGTGCTGCTGTGGAACATCCGTGACCTCCGCGACGGCTTCGCCCGCACCCTCGCCGAACTGATCGGCGACTCACCCGCCGAGACGTTGATCGACGGACCCGGACCCGTGGTGCCGGCGCCGTTCGGTCCACTCGAACACCTGACCGTCGACTGGGTACGGGAGATGACCACCGGTCAGCTACTCGAGATGGTCGCCAGCCGTAGCACCCTGATCGACGCGTCCGTTGCCGAGCGGAATCGCATCCTGGCGGCGGTCCGCGAGATGACCGGAGGCGGACCGGTGCGGTTGCCGTACGTCACGCACGCGTTCGTCACCCGCCGGCCCGCCACCGGTCGCTGACCGAGGCGGCGGGTCCCGGTCGCTCAGGTCGCCGCCGGAGCCCGGTGCCGCGCCAGCACCTCGTCCGTGTCGGCGCCCAGGACCGGGGGAGCGGACGTCATCGACGGGCGACGGCCGGCGAAGGACACCGGGAACGCGATCTGGTTCAGCGGCCCGACCGTCGGGTGCGGCACCGTCCGAATCATCCCCAACGCCTGCGTGTGGGGATCGGCGTAGATCTCGTCGAGGTGCCGGATCGGCGACACCGGAACGGAATGGGCGGTGAGGGTGTCGCACCATTGCTCCACGGTTCCGGTCGCGAACGCGGCGGCCAACTCCTCCTCGAGCAGCGTGTGATTCTCGACCCGGTCGCGGTTGTGCCGGAATCGCGGATCGTCGGTGAGATCGTCGCGCCCGATCGCGGTGCACAGCGCCGCCCAGAGCGTGTCGTTGCCGACAGCCACGACGAAGTGTCCGTCCGAGGCCGGGAATGCCTGGTAGGGAGCCAGATTCGGATGGGCGGACCCCATGGCCTGCGGCCGCTGCCCGGTGGCGAAGTAGTTGGTGGCCCAGTTCACGTGCAGCGCGAGCTGGCATTCGAACAGGGAGGTGGTGACGTACTGGCCGCGGCCCGTCCGGGCTCGCTCGACGAGGGCGGCCAGCAGGCCCACCAGGCCGAACAGGGCGGCACCGAGGTCGCCCATCGCGAACCCGGCCTTCATCGGTGCCCCACCCGGCTCACCGGTGAGCGACATCAGTCCGCCTGCTGCCTGGGCGATCATGTCGTACCCCGGCTCGTCCCGCAGCGGGCCGTCCTCGCCGAACGCCGAAATGTGCAGGACGATCAGGTGCGGATACTGCTCGGACAGCTCCGCGTAGTCGAAGATCTTCTGTAATCCGCTGCCGGGCTTGAAGTTCTCCACGACGACATCGGTCTCCGCGAGCATCTCGTGGATGATCCGCCTGCCCTCCTCCGACTTCAGGTCGACGGTGACCGACTTCTTCCCCCGATTGACCGCGAGGTAATAGGTGGCGTCCGCGCCGACGAACGGCGGGCCCCACGAGCGGGTCGGGTCCCCGCCGTCGGGGTGTTCGATCTTGGTGACGTCGGCCCCGAGATCCGCGAGCGACATCGTGGCGTAGGGCCCGGCGAGGATCTTGGAGAGGTCGAGGACTCGGATGCCGGCGAGGGGCGCCGGGGAGCGGCCGGCGTCGGGGCCGTGGTCGGTGATGTTCATCGGAGGGCTCCTGTCGTGGTGAGTGCGCGGGGAGAGGCGGCGGACGCGGCGTCGCGGCTCACGTCGGTGCCGTCCACGACGGCGTCGAGGTGGGTCGTCGCCACTCGACACGGCTGTCCGGCGATGCCGGTGAGGTACGCGTGGGCGACGAGCAGCGAGCGGTGGCCGGCGCCACGTGCGAGGGCGTCGTCGGCGAGGTCGTAGAGCAGTGTCGCCATCGTGGTGCGAGCCAGATCGTCGGTGTAGCGGGCACATTCGGCCTGGGCGACATCGTCGTCGCCGGAGAGCATCCGGTCCCCACGTTCTTCGAGAACGTCCCACCGGTGGGCGAGTTCGTCGCGTCCGTCCGCGCAGTCGTCGCCGAGCGCGGCGAGGACGGTACGCATGGCACCGGCGAGGGTCCGATGTCCGTCGGCCTTGCGCATGCACCGCAGCACGTCGAGCGCGATGACGTTGCTCGAGCCCTCCCAGATGGATCCGAGATGGGCGTCGCGCAGCAGGCGGGCGGACACCCAGTCCTCGATGTACCCGTTGCCGCCGCGAATCTCCATGGACTCGCCGGTCACGGAGCGGGCCCGCTTGCACACGTGGTGCTTCGCGACGGGAGTGAGGATGCGGACGAGGCTGCGTGCCTCGGGATCTCCCGCGTCCGCGGCCTGCAGGCGCGTGCTGCTGTAGGCGACGAGCGCGAGTGCCGCCTCGGCGTCGAGTGCGAGAGGAAGGAGGGTCGCGCGCATCAGGGGCTGATCGAACAGGCGCTTGCCGAAGACTTCCCGGCTGCGGACGTGGTCGACGGCCTCGCGCACGGCACGACGCATCAGCGCGGCCGAGCGCATGGCGTTGGACAGCCGCGACGTGTTCACCATCTCGGCCATCTGCCGGAACCCGCGGTCGAGATCACCGACCTGCAGCGCATAGGCGCCGTGCAGGGTGACCTCGCCACTGGGCATCGACCGCGTACCCATCTTGTCCTTGAGTCGGTCGATCGTGTACGCGTTGTGATCGCCGTTCCCGAGTGTTCGGGGCACCATGAACATTCCGACGCCGCGCGTGCTGCCGGGCGCCCCGCCGGGGAAACGGGCCAGGGTCACGACGACGTCCGCGTCGGGGTTGGACGCGAACCACTTGCGTCCGGTGAGGCGCCACCCGGTTCCGTCGGAATCGGGTACCGCCTGCGTCTCGGTGCGGGCGATGTCGGTCCCGGCCTGGATCTCGGTCATGAACATCGCGCCGGTCATCGACCGGTCGGGATCGGTGGAGGAGAGCGCGTCGATCCAGGGCGCGAACACCTCGGGGTCGCCGAACATCCGGAGAGTGCGGGCGGCGGCGTCGGTCATCGACACGGGGCAGGCGAGCCCGAACTCGGCTTGGACGAAGACGTACGAGGCGAGGTACTTCACGAGATGGGGCGGAACCGTGTCCCAGCCGTGCAGGCCCGCGCGGTGCGAGAGAGCGGACAGCCCGTACTCGCTGTAGGCGGCGCGGCAGAGCTCGAGGTAGGCGGGGTGGTACGCGATCCGGTCGACGCGAGTTCCGTCGCGATCGAACTGCTCGAGAGTGGGCGGATTCTTGTCGGCAGTCGCGGCGAGCGTGTCGAGACGCCCGGCGGCATCCGCACCGAGTCGGTCGAGGAGCGGGTCGAGCAGCGCGCGGTCGGACGGGGCGATCCAGCGGTCGAGAACCGCGTGCAGTGCCGGGTCGCGGTGCGTGAAGTTCATGGTGGCGCAGGGCCTTTCTTCGGGAGCGGGGGACGGTTCGGTCACGAGCGGCTGCCGACGCGGTCGGGGACGACGGCGACGGTGGGGGAGTCGGCGGTGCCGCGGGCGAGCAGGAGCGACATGCACACGACGGAGATCAGGACATAGCCGATGCCGAGGCCCACCACCGGCCAGATCGACGCGGTGCGGGTGAGGAGGAACTGGCTGGCCATCGGGGCGGTGCCGGCGAACAGGGCCGTCGACATCTGGTACGAGAGCGAGATTCCGGTATAGCGGACCTCGGTCGGGAACACCTGGGCGAGGATCCCGGCGAGTGCCGCGTAGTACATCGCGTGCGGCGCGGTCGCGAGCACCATGCCGAGGACGGCGAGTGGGAGAGAGCCGGTCTGGATCAGGACGAACATCAGCGGGAGCAGGACCAGCTCCGGCAGGAGCATCCAGAGCACTGCGCGGGCGGGTGCCATCCGCGTCGCGAGTACGGCTCCGAGCGGTTGCAGGATCACCTGGGCGACCAGGGCGATCGTGATGACCAGGAGGAACTCGCTGCGCGCGAAACCGAGTTCGGAGGTGGCCCACGCGAGGGCGAAGGTGGTCTTGACGTAGGTGATGGCGACTCCGGCGACGACGGCCCCGATTCCGAGCACCACGACGGCGCGATGGTTGCGCAGGACCTCGACGAGCGGGATACGGGTGCGCTCCTGGTTGGCGGAGGCCTTCCGCATCTCCGGTGTCTCGGAGATCCGCAGCCGGATGTACAGGGCGACGACGATCAGCGCGGCGGAGGCGAGGAAGGGGATCCGCCAGCCCCAGCTCTCGAAGGCCGCATCGGACAGCGCGGTCAGTCCGAGGAAGGTCACCGTCGCCAGCAGATTGCCCACCGGCGAACCCTGTTGTGCGAACGCTCCGTACAGGACCTTCTTTCCCGGTGGCGCGAACTCCGTGGCGATGAGTACGGCGCCGCCCCACTCGCCGCCCATCGCGATCCCCTGCAGGATGCGCAGCAACACCAGGATGATCGGAGCCCAGACGCCGATCTGCGCGTAGGTGGGCAGTAGTCCGACTCCGACGGTCCCGATACCCATGAGCAGCAGCGTGATGATGACGGCGTTCTTGCGACCGAACTTGTCGCCGAAGTGTCCGAAGATCACCCCGCCGAGTGGCCGGGCGACGAATCCGACGGCGAAGGTGGCGAACGCGGCCAGCGTGCCGACGGCAGGGGAGACGTCGGGGAAGAAGAGGCGGCCGAGCACGAGCGCCGACGCCGTTCCGTAGATGTAGAAGTCGAACCACTCGATGGTGGTACCGACGAATGCCGTGACTCCGGCCCGCTTGGCCTGACGGGGGTTGTAGGCGGGCGCGGCGGGGGCGTCGGTGTTCGGAGGTTGTGCGGTGCTCACGGAATCTCCCTGGCATGTGGAGGTGGCCGTCACGAGGACGATGAAGAAGAGATCGACATCACTATGAGCCCGGAGACCGTGTACTGTCCAAGACCTAATCGCAGAGGATCAAGAGCCTGGCACACATAATCGAACGGGTCGGAGGCAGAGATGGAATTGCGCCAGCTGCACGCGTTCCTGGCGGTGGCGGAGGAACTGCACTTCGGTCGAGCGGCCGAGCGGCTTCATCTGGCGCAATCGCCGCTGAGTCAGACGATCCGGGCGCTCGAACGCGAACTCGGCGCACGATTGTTCGAGCGCACCACCCGGTCGGTTCGCCTCACCGCGGCGGGTGAGGCGCTACTGACACCCGCGCGCATCATCGACGCCCAGGTCGATGCCGCGCGGCGCGTCACGCGAGCAGCCGGTGCGGGAGAAACCGGACGTGTCAGTGTCGGATTCGGCGGTGCCAGCGGGTACGCCGTGCTCTCCGCCCTCACCCGTGAACTGGCGGAGAGCTCGCCGGGGATCGAACTCGACCTGCGGCCTCAGATGTACTCGGGCGAGGTGGTCGAGTCGCTGGCACGCGGGACGCTCGACATGGGGATCGTCGGGCTCCCCGTCCCCGCCGGGCTGGCCACGCGGGTCGTACGCCGCGAATCGCTCGTCCTCGCCGTCCCCGACGGCCACGCCCTGGCTACTCGCGCCGAGATCGTCCCGGCGGATCTGGCGGGCGAGCGCTTCGTGGCGTACCCGTCCGATCACGGTTCGGTGGTGCGCGACGCGACGACGGCGCTCTGCGCGGACGCCGGATTCGCGCCGGTCGTCGCACACGAGGCGCCCGACCCCTACAGCCTTCTGGCGATGGTGGGCGCCGGCCTGGGAGTCGCCGTGGTCGTCCAGTCCACGGTGCGGATCACCCTCGACGGCGTCGTCTACGTTCCCCTGATGTCGGACGCTCCCACGCTGCCGATCGCGCTCGCCTGGGACGGTGCGCATCCGTCGCCCGCGGTGCGGACGGTGGTGCGCCTGCTCGACGCGGTGGTCGACGGGTGAGGGCCACCACGACGCACGACACCGGCGCCGCACAGGGCGGCGCCGGTGTCGTGCGCGATTGATCGGTGTCGTGCGCGAATGATCCGGTCGATCAGTCCAGGTAGTCGCGCAGTACCTGGGACCGCGACGGGTGCCGGAGCTTGGACATCGTCTTCGACTCGATCTGACGGATGCGCTCGCGGGTGACGCCGTACACCTGGCCGATCTCGTCCAGCGTGCGGGGCTGGCCGTCGGTGAGGCCGAAGCGCAGCCGCACGACGCCGGCCTCGCGCTCGGAGAGGGTGTCGAGCACCGACTGGAGCTGATCCTGCAGCAGGGTGAACGACACCGCGTCGACCGCGACGACCGCTTCCGAATCCTCGATGAAGTCGCCGAGCTGGCTGTCGCCCTCGTCGCCGATCGTCTGGTCGAGCGAGATGGGTTCACGCGCGTACTGCTGGATCTCCAGCACCTTCTCGGGCGTGATGTCCATTTCCTTCGCGAGTTCCTCCGGAGTCGGCTCGCGGCCGAGGTCCTGGAGCAGCTCACGCTGGATGCGGCCGAGCTTGTTGATGACCTCGACCATGTGCACGGGAATGCGGATGGTGCGGGCCTGGTCGGCCATGGCGCGCGTGATGGCCTGGCGGATCCACCACGTGGCGTAGGTGGAGAACTTGTAGCCCTTCGTGTAGTCGAACTTCTCGACTGCACGGATCAGGCCGAGGTTGCCCTCCTGGATCAGGTCCAGGAACGCCATCCCACGCCCCGTGTACCGCTTGGCCAGCGAGACGACCAATCGCAGGTTGGCCTCGAGGAGGTGGTTCTTCGCGCGGTTACCGTCGCGGCAGATCCAGGACATGTCGCGGCGCTGCGCGGCGGGCAGCTTCTCGCCCTTCTCGGCGAGTTCCTGCATCAACTGCGTGGCATAGAGACCGGCCTCGATCCGTTTCGCGAGCTCGACCTCCTCTTCCGCGTTGAGCAGCGCGACCTTGCCGATCTGCTTGAGGTATGCCCGCACCGAGTCCGCGGATGCGGTGAGTTCGGCATCCTTGCGGGCCTGCCGCAGGGCCTCGGACTCTTCCTCGTCCCAGACGAAGTCGCCGGAAGCCTTGTCCTTCTCGGACGGCTCCTCGACCTCCTCGGCGGTCTCGACCTCGACGACCTCGGTCGCGGCGAGGTCGCCCTCGGTGACCTCGATGTCCTCGATGTCGACTTCGGCGTCGCCGTCCTCGGCATCGCCCGGCTTCTTCGTGCCGGCCTTGCCCGCGGCCTTCTTCGCCGCTGCCTTCTTGGCCGGAGCCTTGCGGGCAGCCTTCTTGGCAGGTGCCTTCTTCGCGGCCTTCTTGGCAGGTGCCTTCTTGGCCGGAGCGGAGCCGTCGGCCGCCTCGGCGGCGGGTCCTTCCGGTTCCGTCTGCGAAGCAGATTCAGCAGTCTGACGTGTATCGGTGGCTGCCACGTACGCCCTTTCGTGACGGTGTCGTGCGGCGTCGCGCCAGAGTGATGGTCCGGCGGAGAGGTCTGTTGGTTCTGCCCTGGCGCGCAGCCGGGCTCCTTCATTGTAACGACCGATTCGGACTTGCCCGTAAGTACCGACGTCGGAGCGCCGCGGCGTGGCGTCCGGACGTCGTCCACGCGGGGCGGCCCGGCTCGCTCAGGGAGCGATTCCCGCCTCCACCGCGAGCGCTGCACCGACGATACCCGCGGTGTTGCGGAGTGCCGCGGGAACGACCGGCGTGCGGTTGGTCAGGTGCGGGATCCACTTGTCGTGCTTGCGGCTGATTCCGCCGCCGGCGATGAACAGATCCGGCCAGAGCAGTTCCTCGAACCGGATGAGGACCTTCGACACCTGCTTGGCCCAGTCCTTGTAGGAGAGATCGTGATCTTCCTTCACCGACGAGGCCGCGCGGTGCTCGGCCTCCTTGCCGTGGACTTCCATGTGACCGAACTCGGTGTTGGGGATCAGGACGCCGTCGTGCAGCAGCGCCGACCCGATGCCGGTACCGAAGGTGAGCAGAATCGTCAGGCCCCGGCGGTCGCGCCCGGCGCCGAAAGTGTCCTCGGCGAGGCCTGCGGCGTCGGCGTCGTTGAGGACCGTCACCGCCCGCCCGCCCAGCGCGTCGCCGAACAGGGCCCGCGCGTCCGTACCGATCCACGACGGATCGATGTTGGCCGCCGTGCGGGCGATCCCGCCGGTGACGACACCCGGAATCGTGACCCCGACGGGGCCGGACCAGCCGGCGAGACGGGTGATCTCGGCGACGGTGTCCGCGACGGCATCGGGGGTGGACGGCTGCGGAGTGAGGATCTTGATCCGGTCGCCGACGAGTTCGCCGGTGTCGAGGTCGACCAGTGCGCCCTTGACTCCGCTACCGCCGACGTCGACGCCGAAGCCGTGTCTTCCCATGGGTGCTCTCCTCCAGGACGTGAGACGGGCGTGTTGCGACGAGGGCAACAGTAGTGCGTGTGGATGGTGACAGGCGCCCGATACGACGCGCTCCCGGTGCGGCGGGGGATCGGGATGTGGTCCGATGGGCCGGTGAGCGCAACCGAGAGTTCCCGCCCGAGTTCCGACACCCAGGGTTCCGACACCACGAGTTCCGGCACCACGAGTTCCGACACCACGAATCCCCCTGCACCGAACGACGGGGTCACCCCGCCCGACACCGGGACCGGACTGCCGGCGCTGCGCGCGGTGGCGGTCGAGGTCGCCCGGGAGGCGGCCGCGCACATCCGGCGCCGACGGCCGGAGATCTTCGCCGTCAGCGGGACCCGGGACGAGGCCGAATCGTCCGTGCAGACCAAGTCGACGCGCACCGACCCCGTCACCGTCGTCGACCGCGAGGCGGAACAGGTGATCCGCGCGCGCCTCGAGCTCCTGCGCCCCGGCGATGCGATCCTCGGCGAGGAAGGCGGCGGTGACCACGCGGATGCCGCGGGGCTGCGGTGGGTGGTCGACCCGATCGACGGCACGGTGAACTTCCTGTACGGCATTCCGGCGTACTCGGTGTCGCTCGCGGTCCAGCGGGACGGTGTGTCGATCGCCGGCGCCGTCGTCGACGTCGTCGCGGACGTGACGTACTCGGCGGCACGGGGGGCGGGCGCGAGCATGACCGATGCGGCCGGGCACTCGACACCGTTGCGCTGCAACCCGATCACCGCTCTGGCCATGGCGCTGGTGGCGACCGGTTTCGGCTACGGCGCGGACCGCCGGCGGCGGCAGGGCGAGTTCGTGGCGCGATTGCTGCCCCGGGTACGGGACATCCGCCGGATGGGTTCAGCCGCACTGGATCTGTGCATGGTGGCCTCGGGGCGGGTGGACGCCCACTACGAGCACGGGCTCAATCCGTGGGACTGGGCCGCGGGCGCGCTCGTCGCGGAGGAAGCCGGTGCGCGGGTGCGGGTGCCGTCGGCGCGGTCGAGTGGAGCAGCCGGCGACCTGACGGTGGCGTCCGCGCCGGGGATCGCCGACGAGTTGGACGCCACCGTGGCCGAGCTGGGGCTGGACGAGCCGATCCCGGAGGGGGTTGCGGCGGGCTGATCCCCGGCGGGATCGTCAGCAGCGAGCCGTGCGCGCCGCGGCGAGCAGGTCCGGATCCAGGGGTGCGGGCTCGGCGCCGGGAGGGGCGTCCTCGAGCGAGCGCAGAACTTCCTCGGCGTCGGCGTTCGGTGCGATCGACCGGAAGTAGGTGCCGAGGGCGAGATCGACCGTGTCGTCCGGGCGGGCGTCCTCGATCAGTTCCGCGCACGGCGCGATCAGCCACAGGGCGCTCGCCGCGGCACGACCCTCCTGGCCGAATCGAAGCTGCCCCTGGCACTGGAGGTTCTGGTCGGTGTAGATCGGATCGTTGCCCACCTGGACGTCGGGTGCGCTCGCGAATCCGTAGTCGTTGAGTTGCGCGGCGACCTGAGCGGCCTGGCCGTGTTCGCCGTTGCCGTTGAACACCCGCACCTTGGTCGCCGAGAGAGCTGCCGGTTCCACGTCGGTGACGACGGACCGGTCCACCCGGGTACCGAGCGCGGCGGCCGGGTCCCCCGAGAGCGAGGCGTCGACCGCTTCCGACGGCGGCGGATTGCAGCTGACCGCCTCGGTCGTCTCCTCGTCGGACGTGAGAATCGTCACCCACAGCACGGCGCCGAGGAGGGCCAGGACGGAGAACACCGCGAGGATCGGTGCCGCCCGCCGGCGACGGAACGGCCGTCCCTGGTCGTCGGTGGAGCTTCCCTCGGTGATCAGTGAAACCACGTTCGCCTCGTCTCTCGTCGGACACTGCGCTTGGTATATACCGCTTGCCGCGCGCGAACCACTCTAGATTCCACGCGTGTCCGCGGTGCAATTCCGGCCTCGTCACAGCCGCGGTACGGGCGTACTGGCGAATGTCACAACATGCGCGGGTGTTGGTGTCGATTTGCAGACGATTTGCGGAATACCCGGAATCGGTTATCACTCGAGCCCCGGCGTCGGCTACTGTCTGGCCGCCCGAGTGATTGAGCAGCACGACGGGGGCGTGTTCGCCGGCGACGAGAAATGAGGCGCAGATCATGTTTTCGATCGGCGATTTCGGGCACTAGTCGGAGAGCTTCCTGCGTTGTGCTCCACCGAAGGCAGTGAACCGCAGCGTTGTGGCGGCCGCCGCGCGGATTGTCCGAAACGTCGGAGTGATCGCACGCGATGGGCCGGGATATACGAAAAGAAGACAAGGGGTAGACGAGATGGCAACTGACTACGACGCACCGCGCCGGACCGAGACCGACGACGTGTCGGAGGATTCTCTCGAGGAGTTGAAGGCCCGCCGGAACGAGGCGCAGTCGGCGGTCGTCGACGTCGACGAATCGGACACTGCGGAGTCCTTCGAACTGCCGGGCGCCGACCTCTCCGGCGAGGAGCTGTCGGTCCGGGTGGTGCCCAAGCAGGCGGACGAGTTCACCTGTTCCAGCTGTTTCCTGGTGCATCACCGCAGCAGGCTGGCCAGCGAGGCCGGCGGCGAACTGGTGTGCCGGGACTGCGCGGCCTGAGCGAGAGAATCGCGGCCTGAGCGCGAGATTGTGGGCCGACAGCCGACCGGGAGGGTCGCGGGACGTCAGTCCTGCGGCCCTCTCGCTGCATCGAGGACCTTCACCAGCTCGTCGGGCCGACGGGTGCTGACCAGCCAGTACGGGGTGGGGTCTTCGGGGTCGTCGAGGACGACCAGGACCATCGGGCCGACCCACACGCGGTGCTGGACGAAGGCAGCCGGATCCAGCTGGCGCCCCAGTGCGGCGCTCTTCGCCGAGGCCGGCACCGCGGCGGTCCGCGACATGACGGAGACCGGCAAGCTCGCCCCGCCCACCTCGAGACGGACGTCCCCTCCGTGGTCGACCACCCGGACCCGGTGCCGGCCGAGCCACACCACGCCCCAGATCGGTAGGGGGAGGAGCAACACGTAGGGGAGCCACGCCCGCAGGCCGGGTGCCCCCATGTGGACCTCGGCGGCGAGCAGGCCGGCGACGAACAGGCCGGCCAGCCACCACCACACCGGCACCCACAGGCGCTCGGAGTAGAGCACGGTCGGTGCCGCGTCGGCGGTGGAACCGGCGGCGGTGTCTTCACGAGATGGTGTTTCGGGCACTCATCCAGGATAGTCGCCCGCGACGAGTAGGCTCGTTGCACGTGAGCGACCTTTCTCCCTCCCCCCTGCCGCCGATCGCCCTGCAGCGGCTGGACCCGGGCATTCCCGTCCCTCGACGAGCGCACCCCGGTGACGCAGGTGTCGATCTGTGTGCCACCGGCGACGTCACCATCGAACCGGGCCGTCGAGCCCTGGTCGGTACCGGTATCGCCGTGGCGCTGCCGGTCGGCACGGTGGGCCTGATCCATCCCCGTTCGGGGCTGGCGGCGCGTTCCGGACTGTCGGTGGTCAACACGCCGGGAACCGTCGATGCGGGCTATCGCGGCGAGATCAAGGTCTGCCTGATCAACCACGATCCGGAGACCCCGATCGACATCGCCCGGGGCGACCGGATCGCTCAATTGCTCGTCCAGCGCGTCGAGCTGGTGTCCTTCGTCGAGGTCGATTCGCTCGACGAGACCAGTCGGGGCAGTGGCGGTTACGGATCCAGCGGCGGTCACGCGAGCCTGGTCGAGAGCTCACTGCCGAGCGACGGCACGGAGCAGAACGATGGAGTGCAGACGTCCGAGCGGGTCTCTGCACTCGACGGAGAAGGAGCCCGGTGATGTTCGGTCGGCGTAAGAAGAACGCACCCCGCGACGACGAGTCCCGTCGCGATCTCGTCGACGAGGAGTACCTCGCCGAGGCCGGCGACGGCGAGGAGTCGGCGGCCGAGAACGACTATGCGGACGAGGACGACTACGCGGACGAGTACGAGGGCGTCCCGCCTCCGGACGGGGGCCCGTACGACTTCGAGGATCTCGACGCCGACGCGGACCCCGCGGTGGGAGCGCGGTGGAACCGACTCGACCTGGGGTCGGTCTACGTGCCGATGCCCGAGGGGTCGCAGCTCCAGGTCGAGATGGCACAGGACGGCACACCCCAGGCCGTGCACGTGGTCACCGAGCACGGGCGGGTCACGGTTGCGGCCTACGCCGCACCCAAGTCGCCGGGGCAGTGGCGTGAGGTGGCCGCGGACCTCGCCGAATCGTTGCGTGGAGACCAGGCGAGCGTGGCTGTCGAGAACGGCCCGTGGGGCCGGGAGGTGTTCGCTGTCACGGCCAACGCCGATCTGCGATTCATCGGCATCGACGGGTATCGCTGGATGATCCGCTGCGTCGTGGCCGGACCCCGCGACGGTGTCGGTCCCGAGTCGCCGGTGGTCGCCACGGCGCGCGACATCCTCCTCGACACCGTGGTCAAACGTGGAGACGAGCCGCAGCCGGCGCGCACTCCGCTGCCGGTGGTGCTTCCGGCCGCGCTGGCGCAGCAGCTGGCGGCTGCACACGAGCAGCAGCTCGCCGCTCGTCAGCAGCAGGCGGCAGCACAGCAGAACGGCGGGCAGACCCAGCCGCCTGCCGCGTCGCCCGCCGGAGCGGCGACGCCCCAGGCAGGAACACCCCAGCCGGAAGCGCCCCAGCCGGAAACGCCACAGGCGCCGAGTTCCCCGACGAGCCCGAACCAGGCGAGCCCGAACCAGGAGCAACAGCGCCGCCGGGGCTCGGGCGGTTCCGCCATGCAGCAGCTGGGCGGCTAGTCTCCGGCGGCCCGGCCGGTGCTCTGGGCTCCGGCGAGCTCGTCCCACGCGGCGAGGCACGTGCGCCCCAGGGCCGCGGCATCGACGGCGAGGTCGTCGAGGGACAGGGTGTGCACCACGGCCCGGGGTAGGGCATCGGCCCATGCGTGGGCGACTGCCAGAGGGTGGACCGCGTCGTCGGTGGCCGCCGCGATCGCGACCGGGACGTTCAGCGTGCGCATCTGCGCGAGGGAGGGGGCGACGTACGCGGCCGCCTCGTCGAGCGCACCCGACAGTCCGGCCCCGTGGGTACGCCAGGACCGCGACAGCGTGTCGGCGAGCCACGCCGGGCTCGAGGAGCGCATCCGATCGGTGACTGCCGCCAGCCCGTCGGCGCGGAGGGAGTCGGCGGTGATCCGGGCGCTCAGGGCCGCCGGTGCGTCGTCCGGTGCTCCGGTCCACGGCGGCAGCGCGGCCAGCACGGCGCAGGACGACAGCGGGTGTTCCCGCGCCCAGTCGACGGCCACTGCCGCCCCGATGGAGATCCCGCCGAGGAGGATGCGACCGTGGCGTTCCGCCGCCGCGTCGAGTGCGTCGCGGTAGCTTCCCACGACGCGTGCCGGGTCCGGTTCGACGGCGACGACGTCGATGCCGTGTCGGGCGAGGGGAGCGGCGAACGCAGCGCGGGCGAACGCCGCATCGGATCCCGTGCCGGGCATGATCACGGCCACCTCCGGCCGTTCGGATGTGTGCATACACCGATCTTGCCCGCCGCACGGAACGTGGCTTTTCCGCACCCTGCCTTTCCCGCACCCTGCCTTTCCCGCACCCTGCTTTCCCATACCCTTGCCGACGCACCGTCCTCCTGCGCTCGTCCCGCCGGGTGCGGCCTGGATCGGCGTCGGGAGAAGGACTAGAGTTGCCGGGTAGAGTCCCGAATTTCCGACCGCAGTCCAGCAGTTGCAGGAGTCTTCATGGCATCCGTCGCGACCGGCTACTTCCGCCGGCTGACGCGCAAGCTCACCGAGGACGTCGACCAACTCGACGCCGAGGAGATGGCCGAGTCGTCGAAGGCCGAGGGCGCGACCCAGGCCTGTGACTGCCGCAGGGGCGAGGAGGTCACGATGGTGGGTCGTCTCCGCAGCGTGGAGGCGCGCTCGACCACCGGCAGCACGGGTGTGGAAGCGGGCTTCTTCGACGGCACCGACGAGATCACGTTGGTCTGGATCGGTCGCAGGCGGATTCCCGGGCTCGAGACGGGCAAGCGCATCCTGGTCCGAGGCCGGGTGGGCGAGCGCGGCGGTCGCAAGGTGATCTTCAACCCGTACTACGAGTTGCGCGACGATTCCTGACCCGGACCGGCGTCGGCACTCGCCGGTGAACGGCCCCACCTCCCGTATGGCACTCTCGAGGGGTGACCGAAACGAAGCAGCAGTCCATCCTCGAACAGCTCGGTGGTTTCAGCGGGTTGGTGTATTCGACGGTGCCGATTCTGGTATTCGTGCCGGTCAACGCGATCTCGAATCTGACCGTGGCGATCTGGGCGGCACTCGGGGTCGCGCTGGCCATCCTGCTGCTGCGGCTCTGGCGTCACGAACCGATCCAGCCCGCCATCTCCGGGTTCTTCGGGGTCGGAATCTCCGCGTTCATCGCCTATCGCACCGGAGACGCCAAGGGCTACTTCCTCTTCGGAATCTTCACGTCCCTCGCGTACGGTGCGGTGTTCCTGATCTCCATCCTGGTGCGCTGGCCGCTGGTGGGTGTGATCTGGGGCTATCTCAACGGTTCGGGCAGCCTGTGGCGCAAGCACCGAGGCGCGCTGCGCGCCTACGACATCGCGACCGGGGCCTGGATGCTCGTCTTCGCCGCCCGCTATCTGGTGCAGTCGCAGCTCTACGACGCGGACTCGACGGGGTGGCTCGCGGTCGCCCGGATCGCGATGGGGTGGCCGCTGGCCGGGCTGGCGCTGCTGGTGACGATCTGGGCCGTGCGCCGAGCGGATCGCCTGGTCGAGCCCGGGCCTCGCGAGGACGACCAGGGCGATGCCCCGGACAGCGATGCCCCGGATGGCGAGGCACCGGACATCGATCGGGTGGAGCTCGATCAGGTGGAGGCAGGGGAGATCGCCCCGCGCTCCGACTCAGGGAGTCAGGCCGACCGCACGCCGTAGATCGTCCTCGACCTCCGCGGACGCGACGAACAACAACTCGTCGCCGCCCTCGAGCGGATCGTCCGGCTGCGGCACGATCACCCGGCCGCCGCGCAGGATGGTGACCAGAGCCGAATCGCGGGGAAGGTCGAACTTGCGTACCGGTTTGCCCGCGAGCGGGGTGTTGTCCGGCAGGGTCACCTCCACGAGGTTGGCGTTGCCCTGCCGCAGGGTCATCAGCCGGACCAGGTCGCCGACCGACACCGCTTCCTCCACGAGAGAGGCGAGCATGCGTGGCGTGGAGACTGCCACGTCGACGCCCCACGACTCGTCGAAGAGCCACTCGTTGCGCGGGTCGTTGACCCGGGCCACCACCCGCCGCACCCCGAACTCGGTTTTCGCCAGCAGGCTCAGGACGAGATTGGCCTTGTCGTCCCCGGTCGCCGAGATGACCACCTCGTAGGTCTGGAGTTCGGCGGCCTCGAGCAGACTGAGCTCGCACGCATCGCCGTGAACCCAGGTCGCGTCGGGGACGGACTCGGGTTCGACGTGTTCGAGCTTGCGCTCGACGAGCATGACCTCGTGGTTGCTCCGGACCAGTTCGCGGGCGATCGAGCGGCCGACCGCTCCGGCACCGGCAACGGCGACTCTCATCGGGCACTTCCGTTCGGGTAGGTGATCGGCGTCGGGGGCAGGGACGTTCGGCTCCTCATCGAGGGCTCCTCACCGTTCCCGATCGGGCGGTGGATGCCCGGCCAGTGCCACTGCCTCGGCGACGGTGCCGGAGACGGCGGCGACGTACACCTGGTCGTCCGCCTGGACGACGGTCTTCGCCGTGGGGAGTACCCCGGTGCCGAACCGGATGAGGAAGGCGACGCGGGAGCCGGTGGCGGCCTCGAGTTCGGTGACGGGCCGGCCGGCCCAGTCCTCGTGGAGCGGGAGTTCGGTGACCGCGACGGTGCCCGAAGGGTCACGCCACTTGGCGAGTTCGCCGTCCTGAGTGAGGGTGTGCAGGAAACGATCCGTGGACCACGGGACCGTCGCGACGGTCGGTATGCCGAGCCGTTCGTAGACCGCGGCACGTTTCGCGTCGTAGATCCTGGCGACCACCTTGTCGACTCCGAACGTCTCGCGCGCGACGCGGGCCGCGATGATGTTGGAGTTGTCGCCGGAGGAGACCGCCGCGAAGGCATCGGCGCGCTCGATCCCGGCGCGAGTGAGCACGTCCCGGTCGAACCCCATGCCGACCACGGTGGTGCCGGCGAAGTCGGCGTCCAGACGCCGGAAGGCACCCGGCTCCCGGTCGATCACGGCGACGTCGTGTCCGAGCCGCGACAGTGAACCGGCGAGCGAGGATCCGACCCGTCCACACCCCATGATCACCACGTACACCCGCACACTCCTGTTCGTCGAGCGCGCCCCGGTGTGTCGCGAAGCGCCCGGGCAACGCCCGGACGGACACCCGGCGGCATCGCGGTGACCCGTCGCGGGACACCGAATCGACACGCTACATCGATCATCCCCGAGAGCAAGCCGGGCCAAGCGGCTATTTCGGGCAGTCGGTGCCTCTCGGTGATACGCGGGGCGACGACGGCATACGCTTTGGCGGTGTCAAAGCTGTCGACCGCTGCCAAGCGGCTGTTGCTGGGCCGTCCGTTCCGGAGCGACACGCTCGGGCACACGCTGCTGCCGAAACGGATCGCCCTACCCGTGTTCGCGTCGGACGCGATGTCCTCCGTCGCGTACGCACCGGAGGAGATATTCCTCGTGCTGTCCGTCGCGGGCATCTCGGCGTACGCGTTCTCGCCGTGGATCGGGCTGGCCGTCGCCGTCGTGATGGCCGTGGTCGTCGCCAGCTACCGGCAGAACGTACGGGCGTATCCGTCCGGCGGCGGCGACTACGAGGTGGCGACGGTCAATCTGGGCCCCAATGCCGGACTCACGGTGGCGAGTGCCCTGATGGTCGACTACGTGCTGACCGTCGCCGTGTCCATCTCCGCGGCGGCATCCAACATCGGGTCGGCGCTGCCCTTCGTGGCCGAGCACAAGGTGCTCTTCGCGGTGGCGGCGATCGCCTTGCTCACCGCGATCAACCTGCGCGGAGTCCGGGAGTCGGGGAGCGCGTTCGCGATTCCCACCTATGCGTTCGTCGTCGGGATGGTCGCGATGCTCGGCTGGGGCCTGATCCGGACCTACGTGCTCGGCGAGGATCTGCGCGCGGAGTCGGCCTCGTTCGAACTCGTGGCGGAGGATTCACACCTCTACGGCGTCGCGCTGGCCTTCCTGGTGGCTCGTGCGTTCTCCTCCGGATGCGCGGCGCTCACCGGCGTGGAAGCGATCAGCAACGGGGTTCCGGCATTCCGCAAGCCGAAGGCGCGCAACGCCGCAACCACACTCCTGATGCTCGGCACCGTCGCGATCGTGTTCCTGATGGGGATCATCGTGCTGGCGCAGAAGATCGGCGTCGTCTATGCCCACGACCCGGCGGCGCAACTGGCCGGGGCGCCGGAGGGCTACCAGCAGAAGACGCTCATCGCGCAGATCGCGGAGACGGTGTTCGACGGCTTTCCCGCCGGGTTCTTCTTCATCACCGTCGCCACCGCACTGATCCTCGTCTTCGCGGCGAACACCGCCTTCAACGGCTTCCCGGTCCTGGGATCGGTTCTCGCGCAGGATCGCTACCTGCCGCGCCAGTTGCACACCCGCGGCGACCGGCTCGCCTTCAGCAACGGCATCCTGTTCCTCTCGGGCGCCGCGATCGCACTGGTCGTGGTGTTCGGCGCCGAGGTGACCAAGCTCATTCAGCTCTACATCGTGGGCGTGTTCGTGTCGTTCGTCCTCAGCCAGACCGGGATGATCCGGCACTGGACGCGGCACCTGGAGGGCGAACGCGACCCGGTTGCCCGGCGCCGGATGAAGCGTTCACGGATGATCAACGGGACCGGGCTGGCGATGACGGCGGTGGTCCTGATCATCGTGTTGATCACCAAATTCGTCATGGGGGCCTGGATCGCGATCGCCGCGATGGCCGCGATCTTCGTGCTGATGCGCTCGATCCGCAGGCACTACGACAGCGTCGCCGCCGAACTCGAGGCGCAGGAGTGGGACGGCGTGCTCCCCAGCCGGACCCACTCGATCGTCCTCGTGTCGAAGCTGCACATGCCGACCCGCCGGGCACTCGCGTACGCGCGCGCCACCCGGCCGGACACGCTCGAGGCGATCACCGTCAACGTCGACGAGCCGGACACCCGGGCGCTGGTGCGGGAATGGGAGCGCAGCGACATCGCGGTACCGCTGAAGGTGATCGAGTCCCCGTACCGCGAGATCACCAAACCGGTCCTCGAGTACGTGCGGCGGGTGCGCCGTGATTCGCCGCGAGACGTGGTCACCGTGTTCATCCCGGAATACGTGGTGGGACACTGGTGGGAGCAGGTCCTGCACAACCAGAGCGCGCTGCGGCTCAAGAGCCGGCTGCTCTTCCAGCCGGGAGTGATGGTGACCAGTGTTCCGTGGCAGCTGAATTCGTCGGAGCACACCCGGCCGACGGACCCGCGGAATCTGCCCGGCGCCACTCGACGTGGCGTCGGAACCGACGACAAGTGACGAGTGACGTGTGAGCGAGAACTGGACCGGCCGAACCTTCGAGGCCGACCTCGGCCGACCCGGGCACGGCGGATTCGTGGTGGCCAGGCACGACGGCCGGGTCGTGTTCGTCCGGCACGGGCTGCCGGGGGAACGGGTCCGGGTACGGGTGACCGAGGACCGCGGTGGTTCGTTCGCCCGCGCGGACGCCGTCGAGGTGCTGGACCCGTCTCCGCTCCGGATCGATCCGCTGTGTCCGGTGTCCGGGCCCGGCGGCGCCGGATGCTGTGACTTCTCGCACGCCGCACTGTCCCTCCAGCGGGAGATGAAGGCCGAGGTCGTCGCCGAGCAATTGCGTCGAGTGGCCGGAATCGATCGTGCCGTGCCGGTGGAGGAACTGCCCGGGACCGGAACCGGTACGGGGTGGCGCACCCGCGTGCGGCTCGCCGTGGACGGGGACGGGCGCCCCGGGTACCACGGCTACCGGTCCGCGGACATCGTCACGGATCTACGGTGCCCGCAGATCGTGTCGTCGGCGTACGACGGACTCGACGACCACTCGTGGAGGCCGGGGAGCGAATTGCAGGTCGTGGTCGACGACGACGGTGCCCGGCACGTCGTGGAGATCGCCGCACCGAAGATGTCCCGGACGGGTCGGGCGAGCCGGGGCCGTCGCGGCGCGACGGCGCGGCGTGCGGCCGGATCGGCTCCCCGGCGCGAACGAGTGGTGAGCGGATCGGGCCGGGCCGTCGAGCGTGTCGGTGGCCGCCGGTGGGAGCTGTCCGCCACCGGCTTCTGGCAGGCCCACCGGTCCGCCGCCGAGACCTACTCGACGGTGGTGCGGGAATGGGCGCGCCCCGACCCGGGCGCGCACGTGTGGGACCTGTACGGCGGGGTCGGGGTGTTCGCCGCAGTGGTGGCCGGGGACGTCGGGCCGGGCGGCCGGATCGACTCGGTGGAGTTCTCCGCGACGGCGGTGCGCGACGGTGCCGCGGCACTCGCGGACGCGCCTCAGGTGCACTTCCACGCTGCCCGGGTGGAGCGGGCCATCGCCGAACTCGCCCCGAATCCGCAGGTGGTGATTCTCGACCCGCCCCGATCGGGTGCGGGCAAGGAGGTCGTCGCGGCAGTGTCGGCGGCAGGCCCGCAGCGGATCGTGCACGTCGGGTGTGATCCGGCGTCGTTCGCCCGCGATCTCGCCCTGTACTCCGGACACGGCTACCACCTCGACCAGGTGCGTGCCTTCGACGCGTTTCCGCTCACGCATCACGTCGAGTGCCTGGCACTGCTCGTCCGCGGGGACGGCTCCGGCGGGTAGGTCGCCGGAGCCGCCCCAGCCCTCAGGACTGTGGCCGGGCCTTTCAGGACTTGCGGTTGTACAGACGCATCGTCAGCGGGCCGAAGACGACGACGAAGCCCGCGCACCATCCGAGTACCAGCGTCAGCTGGTCGAGCTCGAGACTGCCGGCCATGAGTCCGCGGATCGTGGTGACCAGGCTGCTGATCGGATTGACGTTCACGAACGACTGCAACCAGCCGGGCATGGTTGCCGGATCGACGAAGATGTTGCTGGCGAACGTGAGTGGGAACAGGATGAACATCGAGACGCCCATCACCGCCTGCTCGGTGCGCATCAGCATCGCGAACATGGTCCAGATCCAGGACATGCTGAACGAGAACAGCAGCAACAGCGCGATCGAGGCGACCACACCGACGAGGCCGCCGTCGGGGCGGAACCCGAGGATCAGCCCCAGCACCATCACGATGATCGACGCGATGGTGTAGCGCACGACGTCGCCGAACAGCGCACCGACCAGGGGCGCGGGCCGCCAGATCGGCAGCGAACGGAACCGGTCGAACACGCCCTTCTCGATGTCCTTGTTGAGCGTCAGCCCGGTGTACATCGTGATCATGACGACGGTCTGCACCAGGATGCCCGGGATGAGGAACTGCACGTACGCGTCGGTCGAGCCCGCGAGCGCGCCGCCGAACAGGTACGTGAACATCAGCGTGAACATGATCGGGAACATCGTCACGTCGAACAGCTGCTCGGGGACGTGCTTGATCTTGAGCAGTGCCCGCCAGCCGAACGAGAGCGACGTCGACAGCCAGGACGGCGGTGTCGGACGAGGCGCGTCGATGCGGAGGACGTCGGCGACCGCAGTGGGGGAGGCCGTGGACACGTCGGTCGTGGTCATGATGCGTTCTCCTCGGTGGGACGGCCGGTGAGGGCGAGGAACACCTCGTCGAGACTCGGCTGCCCGAGTGCGAAGGTGCTCACGCCGATCCCGGCGTCGTGCAGAGCGGGTAGGGCACGGGCGACGCGTTCCGGGTCGTCGGTGCGGGCGGTGAGAGCGAACGGGTCCGGCTCCTCGGTGACCGGTACGGCGAGGATCTCGCGCAGTACCGTCGCCGCCGTCGCGCGTGAGGTGACGTCGTCGACCCGGACGTGCAGCGATCCGGACCCGAGCGAGGCCTTGAGCTCGCCGGTGGTGCCCTCGGCGATGACCTTTCCGTGGTCGATGACCGCGAGCCGATCGGCGAGCTGGTCCGCTTCGTCGAGATACTGGGTGGTGAGGAGAACCGTCGTGCCGCCGGCCACCAGGGCGCGGACGATCTCCCAGACCTGGTTGCGGCTGCGGGGATCCAGACCGGTGGTCGGTTCGTCCAGGAAGATCAGCTCCGGCGTGACGATGATCGAGGCCGCGATGTCGAGCCGCCTGCGCATGCCGCCGGAGTAGTTCTTCACCTGCCGCGTGCCCGCGTCCTCGAGTCCGAAGGCATGCAGGAGCTGGTCGCCGCGCTGGCGTGCGGCGGCGCGGGAGTACCCGTACAGCCTCCCGAGGAGGGTGAGGTTCTCCGTGCCGGTGAGGTCCTCGTCGAGGGAGGCGAACTGGCCGGTGAGGGCGACTTTGCCCCGGACGGCCTCCGGTTCGGTCGCGACATCGTGCCCCAGCACCGTGGCCCGGCCGCCGTCGATCGGCAGCAGGGTGGCCAGCATCCGGATCGCGGTGGTCTTTCCGGCGCCGTTGGGCCCGAGGACGCCGTACACGCCGCCGAGCGGGACGGACAGGTTCAATCCGTCGACGGCGGTGTTGGAGCCGAACTGCTTGACCAGAGATTCGGTGTCAATGGCGAGCTGTTGGCGCTCTGACATGGGAGCCCTTTCCGTGTGGTGGGGTGCGTGCGACCCGAGACGAGTGGTGGGTGCGTGCGACCCGTGACGAGCGTTCGACCCGCGACGACCAGGATGTCGGATCCACGCCGCGCCGTCATCCGATTTTCCTGCCGTCCCGCGATCGTCCTGCCGTTCTGCGTGTCTCGCCGTTCTGCCTGTCCCGGACGTGCACGCACGAGTGTGCACGCAGATACCGACAAGGATCGCGCGCAGAACTCATCGCTCGTGCTCGCGCACGCCGCCTGCCCGCCCCGATGCCTGCCTGCCCCGCTGCCCGGAGGCTGCTAGCGCAGCGGCCCCACCCCGGAGCGCACCACCGAGCGCAGCGCCAGGTCGAGTTGTTCGTACGCCCCGGCGGCCAGCCGCTGGAGCAGAGCCACCTCGAGGTCCGGTCGATGTGCGGCGATGTCGTCGTACACCTGCGGAGACAGGACCGCCGCTGTGACCTCGGTGTCGGCCCGCATGTCGTGGAGCCAGGGGGTGCGGAGGATCAGGGGCATCTCACCGAAGCTCATCCCGGCGGAGAGCGTCATGATGCGGTGTACGACTCCGTGGGCATCGGTGACCGTGCTGCTCACCCGCCCCGAGAGAATCAGGAACAGGCCCGACGGGGGAGTGCCCCGTGCGGCGATGCAGTCGTCGCGGTGGAACCGGACGGTGTCGAGAACCTCCTCCAGGAGGGTCCGCTGCGGCTCGCCCAGCGCCGCGAGCATCGGATGCTCCGAGAGCGCGATCTGCTGCCTCGCGTCGGCCTCGGGCCCGTGCAGCTCGAGGAGGACGTCCTCGCACCACTGCAGCGCGCTGTCGAGGTCGACGAACACGCGGCCGCCCCTGCCGGTGAGATCGGAGGCGGATTCGCCGAGCAGTCCGTCCGGATCGACGAGTGCCACCCCGCACCCCTGGGCGGCCAGGTCCGAACGCGCCGCGGCGAGCATCGTCGCGGCGACGTCGCCGACGTCGTCGACGCGACGGACGTCGATGACCACTGCCTCGAGGAACGACTCGGCGTTCGCCATCTCGCGCACGGCGGCCTCCGCCCCGGCGAAGAGCAGATCGCCGTGGAGTTCGTAGACGCGACTGTGATAGCCGACCTCGTCGAGCAGCGCTCGTTCCGCGGCGGGCCTGCGCATGCGAGAGGGGGCCTCGGCCACCGTGTAGCGCGCCCGCACGGACGAGCGCGAGGCGCGGGTGACATGCAGGAAGTGCAGTTCCAGCTCGCGGGACAGGGCCCGGCAGGCCTGCACGCCACGCACGCTGTTCCCGTGCCGGTCCAGCCGCGGCGAGTACACCGCGATCCCGATCTGACCGGGCAGGACGGCGACGATGCCGCCGCCGACGCCGCTCTTGGCCGGTAGGCCCACGTCGGCGAGCCATTCGCCGGCCGCGTCGTACATCCCGCAGGTCGCCATGACGCTGAGCACCTGCTCGACGAGATCCGAGTCGAGAACCGTGGCCGACGTCACGGGGTTGACGCCGTTGTTCGCGAGGGTGGCCGCCATGAGGCTCAGGTCCCGGCACGTGACGTCGATCGAACACTGGCGGAAGTAGAGGTCCACCGCATCGTCCGGGTCCTCGGTGATGATGTCGAACGAGCGGAGCATGTGGCCGATCGCACGATTGCGGTGACCGGTGCGGGCCTCCGAGGCGTACACGGCCTTGTTGAAGTCGAGCTCGCGTCCGGCGTATGCCGAGTACGCCGCGCGGATGCGCCGGAACCGGTCGGCCGGGTCGGCCCCGGCGACGAGGGAGGCGGCCGTGATGGCACCCGCGTTGATCATCGGGTTGCGGGGACGTTCGGTCTGCGGATCGAGGCTGATCTCGTTGAACGGCTCACCGGAGGGCTCGACGTCGATCTTCTCGCCGACGGCCACCCGCCCGCGGTCCGCGAGTGCGAGTGCATAGGTGAACGGCTTCGAGATCGACTGGATGGTGAACGGGCTGCGGGTGTCGCCGCGCTCGTAGACGTATCCGTCGACCGTCGCGATGCAGATACCGAACGAATCGGCGGGGACGGCCGCCAGCTCGGGGATGTATCCGGCGACCTCGCCGTCGTGGTTGTCGAGTGCGTCCCGATAGACCCTGTCGATCAGGGTGTCGACCACGTTGCCCATGGGTCCGACCCTAAGGTGTGACCCGCTTCGCCGGGCCCGATGCGACTGCGTTTCGGTCGCCGGTGGGATCGGCTCGTAGACTGGATGCACTGTCGACTGTCGGCGGGAGCAAGTGCGTGTGGCTTGCGTGACGGAGGGAGCGATCTCGTTGGGTGTCCTTGCCCGCATACAGACGCCTGACGATCTGCGTCGGCTCACCCCCGCGGAGATGACCGAGTTGGCCGGCGAGATCCGTGAGTTCCTGGTGCAGAAGGTGTCGGCGACCGGCGGCCATCTCGGGCCCAATCTCGGCGTCGTCGAGCTGACGCTCGCGCTGCACCGTACCTTCGACTCGCCGCGCGACCCGATCGTGTTCGACACCGGCCACCAGGCCTACGTGCACAAGATCCTCACCGGCCGTGCGGCGGAGTTCGACTCGCTGCGCAAGCAGGGTGGTCTCTCCGGGTATCCGTCGCGCGCGGAGAGCGAGCACGACTGGGTCGAGTCCTCGCACGCGTCGGCCGCGCTGTCCTACGCGGACGGGCTGGCGAAGGCGTTCGCACTGACCGGGCAGAACGACCGTCACGTCGTCGCGGTGGTCGGCGACGGGGCATTGACCGGCGGCATGTGCTGGGAGGCGCTCAACAACATCGCGGCCGGCAACGATCGCTCGGTGGTGATCGTCGTCAACGACAACGGTCGCTCCTATGCGCCTACGATCGGTGGTCTCGCGGATCATCTGGCCGCGTTGCGGCTGCAGCCGGGCTACGAGCGCGTCCTCGACAAGAGTCGCAAGTTCGTGCAGCGGATGCCGTGGGTCGGTCGCACCGCCTATTCGATCCTGCACGGAATGAAAGCCGGTCTGAAGGATGCGGTGAGCCCCCAGGTGATGTTCACGGACCTGGGCATCAAGTACCTGGGTCCGGTGGACGGTCACGACGAGGCGGCACTCGAATCCGCCCTGCGACGGGCGAAGGCCTTCGGCGGTCCGGTCATCGTGCACGCCGTGACCCGCAAGGGCATGGGGTACGCGCACGCGGAGAACCACGTGGCCGACCAGATGCACTCGACCGGCGTGATCGACCCGCTCACCGGGAAGTCCACGTCGGCGTCGGCGCCGGACTGGACGTCGGTCTTCTCCGACGAACTCGTCCGACGGGGCGCCGAGCGTGAGGACGTCGTCGCGATCACCGCGGCGATGCCCGGCCCGACCGGACTCGCGGCGTTCGGGGAGCGTTTTCCCGAGCGGATGTTCGACGTGGGGATCGCGGAACAGCATGCCGTCGCCTCGGCCGCGGGCCTGGCGCTCGGTGGGCTGCACCCGGTGGTGGCGGTGTACTCCACCTTCCTCAATCGCGCGTTCGATCAGCTCCTCATGGATGTCGCACTCCTGGATCTTCCGGTGACCCTGGTCCTCGACCGAGCCGGAGTCACCGGCAGTGACGGCGCCAGCCACAACGGAATGTGGGACCTGTCACTGCTCGGCATCGTCCCGGGGATGCGTGTGGCGGCACCGCGCGATGCGGCGACGTTGCGGGAGGAACTGGGCGAGGCGCTCTCCGTCTCGGACGGTCCGACCGCGATCCGCTTCCCGAAGGGGAAGGTGCCCGACGAACACCCGGCCGTCGAACGTCTCGACGGCGTCGTCGACGTGTTGCGGGTTCCCGCGAACGGTGGCCGGGACGTGCTCCTCGTGGCGGTCGGGGCGTTCGCCTCGGTCGCGCTCGACGCGGCCGAGCGACTCGCCGAGGACGGGGTGGCGGTGACGGTCGTCGATCCACGGTGGGTCCTGCCCGTTCCGGACGGTCTCGTCAAGCTGGCCGCGGACTTCCCACTTCTGGTCACCCTCGAGGACAGTGGCGTGCACGGCGGTGTGGGCGCGACGATCTCGTCGGCGTTGCGCGCAGCCGGGGTGGGCACGGTCTGCCGTGACGTCGGCGTTCCGCAGCGTTTCCTCGATCACGCGTCCCGCGACCAGGTGCTCTGCGATCTCGGGCTCACCGGCCAGGACATCGCTCACCAGGTGAAGGGGTGGGTCGCGAGCGGCGCCGCCGACGCCTGACGCCGCGGTCAGCCGGCCTCCTCGAGAGTGCGTCCCCGAGTCTCCTTCACGAATTTCGTCACGAACAGGAACGACAGCACTGCCATCCCGGCGTAGACCGCATAGGTGATCGACAGGTTCCAGTCGGCCAGGGACGGGAACGTCGACGAGACCAGGAAGTTCGCGATCCAGTTGGCCGAGGTGGCCACGCCCACGGCCGCCGCGCGCACCCGGTTGGGGAACATCTCGCTGATCAGGACCCACACCACCGGTCCCCACGACAGCGCGAAGAAGAAGACGAACAGGTTCGCCGCGACGAGGGCGATCGCGCCGTTGGTGTCGGACAGGGTCGCCACCGATTCGCCGTGCTCGTCGCGGGTGATGGTGGCCGAGTGGAAGCACACCGAGACCGTGGCGAGGGTGATCGCCATTCCGGCGGACCCGGTGAGCAGCAGCGGTTTTCGTCCCACTCGGTCGATCACGCCGATGGCGACGAAGGTGCCGAGGATGTTCACCAGGGCGGAGACGACGCTGATCAGCAGGGAGCGGTCCTCGCCGAAGCCGACTGCCTGCCACAGCGTGGCCGAGTAGTAGAAGATCACGTTGATCCCCACGAACTGCTGCAGCGCCGCGAGCCCGATACCGATGAACACCAGCGACGCGACGCGGTAGTGCTCGGAGAACAGGTCCCGGACCCGGACCCGTACCCGTTCGGTGCCCAGCGAGGCCTGGATCTCCCCGATCCGGCTGGTGATCCGAGCCTCGTCGCCGCCCTCGAGATCGGCGACGATGCGGCGGGCGTCGTCGATGCGGCCCTGGGAGACGAGGAAGCGCGGAGACTCCGGAATGGTGGTCGTGAGAACCAGATAGAGCAGTGACGGCACGGCGGCGAGGGCGAGCATCCACTGCCACGCGGCGATGCCGGCGAGGTTGTTGCCCGCTCCGCCGGCGGCAGCGGCGAGGGCGTAGTTGACGAGCTGTGACACGGCGATGCCGAGCACGATCGCCAACTGGTACATCGAGCCCAGCCGCCCGCGGATCTTGGCCGGGGAGATCTCGGCGATGTACGCGGGTGAGATGACCGACGCGAGCCCCACTGCGGTGCCGCCGACGAACCGCCAGAACGTGAGATCGACGATGTCGAACGGGAACGCCGAGCCCAGTGACCCGACGGCGAACAGCACTGCCGCGATCCGCATCACCCAGATGCGGCCGATCCGGTCGGCGATGCGTCCGGCCGTCCAGGCGCCGAGAGCAGCGCCGAGCAGCGTGAGGGAGACCGCGAGGCCGGTTTCGCCCGCGCCGATCTCGAACCTGTCCCGGATCGCTCCGACGGCACCGTTGATGACGGCGGTGTCGTAACCGAACATGAATCCGCCCAGCGCGGCCGCCGCCGCGAACAGGACGGCGTGTGCGACGTCCGCCCGGGGAGCACTCCCGTCGTATGCGCCAGCTCGCTGGACCATGGCTGTTCACTCCCGTGCCGGGCCGACCGCGTCGTCGGCGTCACGATCGGACGCTACGCCGATCGCCCCTGTGTCCGGGGAGAATTCGGATCGCGTCGGTGGCGGATTCAGCTTTCGGCAACCGCCGTCAGCTGGGGGGTCAGCTGGTCCAGCACCCACGGGGTGGCGAGGACGCTGGTCTGGCTCAATCCGGCCACGATTCGCTGGTCCGCCAGGCCGAGGACACCACCGCGGGCGGTGGCTCCGAGTGCACCGAGAACCGGGTACTCGGCGAGGGGCCGGTCCTCCGGGAGGAAGACGATCACGACGTCGGCATCGACGTCGCCGAGGTTCTCGAGGGAGATGTCCCGGTAGAAGGCGCCCGCGGTGTCGGAATCGGCGAGTGCCTGGACCCCGGGCGAGACCTCGAATCCGATCTCGGTGAGCAACTGGACCCGAGGGTCGGTGGGCATGTACACGGCTGCGGACGAGGCCTCGTCGAGGCTGATGACCGAGATCGTCTTGCCCTGGTATTCGGGGTGTGCGGCCGCCGTGTCGGCGAGGGTGCGGTCCAGTTCCTCGACCAGCCCCGCCGCGTCGTCCGACCTGCCCAGCGCCTCACCGACGAGGGTGGTCTGATCCTGCCAGGTGGTCTGCCAGGCCTTGTCGGGGTACGCGACGGTGGGGGCGAGCGTCGACAACTGGTCGTAGACGCCCTCCTCGAAGCCCTCGTAGGGGGCGAGGATCACGTCGGGCGCGAGACCGGCGACGGCTTCCACGGGAATGGACGTGGCGGCGTCGAGGAGCGTGGTGGCATCCGGGTCGAACTGGTCCTGGAGCCACGGCATCACACCGTTGGGATCGGCGCCGTAGTCGTACCGGGGCATTCCCACGGGAGTCTCGCCGAGGGCGTAGACGATGTCCTGGGCATTCCAGCCGAGGGTGACGATGCGTTCCGGCTTGCTGTCGATGGTGGTCTCGCCGAACGTGTTCGCGATGGTGACGGGGAAGCCGTCGCCGGCCTCGGCGGACGTGGTGTCGTCGTCACCGGAGGAGCAGGACGCGAGAACCAGGGTCGCGGCGCCCGCGACGGCGACGGCGGCCAGACGGCGCCGCGCGAGGGGACGGAGATGGTTCGAGAACACTGTTCGACTCCTTTGACGCGCAAAAGTTGAAAGGTAAGCCTAACCTGCAGGTTCGTGGGCGCGGGGGATGTCCACGGAATTTCGCTCACCGTGAATGAAAAGCCCCCTCCTCGATGTGGGTGGCGTAATCGGTGCCCGTATCCGGAACGGCACAGGTCATGGCGCGGATCGCGGGTTCGGCCCCGGCGCATTCGGCAGTCGGTTCCCGTGCCGGTTTCCGACTCGGGAAGGCATGTGGGGTCCAGTGACGAGAAAAGTCGCGCTTAGCGATGTTTGCCCTGGTCGGTGCGTGTCAGTGGTCGGTGGGATCATGCGGGAATGCTGGAGGCGGTGAATGCGGCGGTCCTGGTCGCCGAGGCTCAGGTGCTGATCGGCGAGGCTCTGGGATTGCCCGCCGCGGATCTGGATCCGGTCCTGTACCCGCCGGATCCGGTGCGGGGCAGTTCGGGCTGGTTCACGCTCGCGGTGCGTGAGGGCGCGGTGCCGGCGGCGCGGCTGAGCGTGCTGCTGTGGGACGCGAGCACCGGCTGGTATTGCCGCGGGCTAGCCGATCCGTACGGGGTGTGGCGTGAGACCGGGTTGCCGCCGGAATCGGACCCGGTCGACGTGGGCTCATGGTTCGCCGATTTCGTGGCTGGGCCGATACCTGATGTGGAAGATTCGGCCGAGATCTTGTTCTGATTCTGGTTGATTCGGTCGAACAGCGAGCGCGGTTGCGCCGCTGGTGGTTTCATGTGCGGCTGTGCGTGATGAGGGGGCCGTGGAATACGGCCGGTTCGGTGTGCTGTCGCAGACGGATTTGGAGCGGTTCTTTTACCTCGACGATGCCGATCGCAAGCTGATCGCCGAGCGTCGCCGCGACAGCAACCGCCTCGGTTTCGCCCTCCAGCTCGTGACTGTGCGTTACCTTGGCATGTTCTTGCCGGATCCGCTCGATGTCCCGGCCGAGGTGGTCACCTACCTGGCCGAACAGCTCGATATCGCCGACCCGACCTGCGTGAAGTCCTACACCGAACGCAAGCAGACACGCTACGACCATCAGGACGAGATCGTCCGCACCGACGGGCTGACCGAGTTCGCGCAGGTCGAGGGCGAGCTGGTGGCGTGGATCGCTGATCAAGCGTGGATGACCGGCGACGGCCCGAAGGCTCTGACCGCGGGCGCGGTGCGCTGGCTGCGCGAACGCAGTGCCTTGCTTCCGGGCGTGACGACCCTGGAACGGCTCGTCTCCGAGAGCAAGCAGGCCGCTGATCAGCGGCTGTGGACGCATCTGGCCTCCCAGCTCACCGGCCGGGAAGCGGGAATCCTGTTGGGGCTGCTGGAAACCCGCGAGGAGGGCCGCCGCAAGGTGGTTGAGCTGGAACGCCTGCGCAGGGGCGCGTTCACCCCGTCGACGACGGGAATGAAGCACGCGCTGGCACGGGCGCGGGACCTGTATGCGGTGGTCCCGGCGTCGGTCGATATCACCGAGGTGCCGCCGCGCCGGTTGATCGCCCTGGCGGCGCACGGGATCACCGGCAAGACCTCGCATCTACGGCGCTTGAAGTCACAGCGGGAACGGTTGCTTGCGTTATTGACGGCGACAGCGTTCACGTTGCGGGCCAAAGCGGTCGACGACGTGCTCGAACTGTTCGACCTGCTCATGGTCACCGACCTGATGGCCAAGGCCGAACGCCAGTCCAAGGACGAAAAGCTGCGCCGATATCCCCGAGTGACCCGCAACGCCGGGAAGCTCGCCCGCGCCGTGCGGGTACTGCTGGAGATGAGCGAGGCCGACCCGCAGCTGTCCCTGGAACTGGTGTGGGACCTGATCGAGAGCACCGTCTCCAAATCCGAGCTACGCGCGGCGCTGGCCGCGATCGACGAGCTTGTCCCGCAAGCGGATCCGGAGTTCGACGGACAGCGCCTCGAGGAGCTGGCCGGCCGATTCGCCACGGTCCGCTCATTCCTACCCGCGATGATGCGCACCATCGACTTCGGCGCCACCGGCGACGCCGGGCCGGTCCTCAAGGCTATGCACACTCTGGCCGAGCTGATCTCCCCGCAACGGAGCCGTGGGCTCCCGGCCCGCTGGCTCGAAGCCCGCCGTGTCGATCACGACCTGGTGAGCGGCGGCTGGCAGCGACTGGTGTACCCCGCGGAGCGGCCGGAGGAGACGGTGGATCGGGCCGCGTACACGCTGTGTGTGCTCGAACAGTTCCATCGGCATCTGCGCTACCGCAACATTTTCGCCGAGGATTCCTCGAAATGGCGTGACCCGCGCACGCATCTGCTGTCGGGGATGGCGTGGGAGACTGCCCGCGACACCGGCATGAACGCCCTGGGCCTGCCGGACAATCCGCGGCCGATGCTCGGTGAGCTGGCCGCGAGCGTGGATGCCGCATACCGGGAGCTGGCCGCGCGCCTGGGCGACGACACCCCCGCCAGCGTGGATGAGGACGGCAAACTGCACGTGGCGGCGTTGAGCGCGGTGCCGGATCCACCCAGTCTGACCGATCTGCGCCGCCGCGCGGCGGCGATGATTCCGCGGGTCGACCTGCCGGAGCTGGTGTTGGAGGTGATGTCGTGGCTTCCGGAGTTCGGTGAATCCTTCACGCACGTCGCCGGCACCAGTGCCCGCGTCGCCGACCTCGGTGTCTCGGTCGCGGCGGTGTTGTGCTCGCAGGCGATGAATGTCGTTCTGGCGCCGGTGGTTTCACCCGGCGCGGACGCGTTGACACGGGATCGGCTGCGCCACGTCGACCAGCACTATATTCGGGCGGAGACGATGGCTGTGGCGAACACGGTGCTGGTCAACGCCCAAGCGAACGTGCCGTTGGCTCAGCTGTGGGGCGGCGGCTGCGTCGCCAGTGTGGACGGGATGCGGTTCGTCGTGCCCGTCCGGTCCATCCACGCCCGACCCAACCGAAAATATTTTGGACCGAAACGAGGCAGTACCTGGCTGAACATGCTCAACGACCAGGCCGCCGGGCTCAACGCGATGGTCGTGTCGGGTACCCCGCGTGACTCGCTCAACGCCATCGACGTGATCCTGCGCCAACCCGAGGGCAGCAAGGTACCCGACGACATCATTTCCGACGCCGGATCGTATTCCGACATCGTCTTCGGCCTGCTGCATTTGCTGGGCCGCAAGTATCGGCCGCAGCTCAAGCACCTGCCTGATCAGCGATTGTGGCGCATCGACCCGGCCGCCGACTACGGTCCCCTGGACAAGGCCGCACGCGGCCGCATCGACATCGAGAAAGTGTGTTCCCACTGGGAGGACATGTGCCGCGTGGCGGTGTCGATGAACCGCGGTGAGGTCTCCGCGCACGAGGTCACCCGCATGATCTCCCGCGACGGCAACCCCACCAGCCTGGGACAGGCCATCGCCCACTACGGCCGGACCTTCAAGACGCTGCACATTCTGCGGATGGCCGACGACGAACCGTATCGGCGCGAGGCAAAGGCCCAAGCCAACCTCCAAGAAGGCCGTCACGACCTGGGACGCACCATCTTTCACGGCCGCAGGGGCGAGATCACCCGCGCCTACCTCGACGGCATGGAAGACCAGCTCTCCGCGCTCGGCCTGATCTTGAACTGTGTCGTGCTGTGGAATTCGGTGTACCTGGACCGGGCACTGGACGAGCTACGCGCCCAGGACTATCCGGTGCGCGATGAGGACGCCGCCCGCCTCTCGGCGTTCATCCGAAAGCACATTCGCCTGGAAGGCCATTACAGCTTCCATCTGCCCGAACTCGGCGAGGGCCACCGGCCGCTCCGCGATCCGGACGCCCCCGACGAGGACGACTGACCCGGGGGCGCTCCTGGGGCGCGTTCTGCCCGCTGAGCCGCTCGGACACCGGTCTCGGCTGCCCGGTGCGGGACCCCATCCAGCAGGATTCGTGGGTGGTTCAGTGCTGGTGGCTGCGTTCACCGGTGATCACGCGGATGATCCAGTACAGGCCGGCGAGCCCGATGAGCACGAACACGATGTCGTCGAGGGGGTCGGCGATCGGTTCCAGGGCCCGGTCGAGCACGTTGACGTCGGTGACGAACGCGGCCCAGGCGAACGCGCCGATCAGCAGTAATACGAAGGCGATCCAGTCCGGTATCGTGCGTGGCCGCATCGTAGGTTCCCTTCTCGAGATGTGTCGTGATGCACCGGCTGCCGCTCGCGGCGAGCCGGGTCGGTCATGGGCGTCTGGCGACGGGGCAGGCGCCCATGACCGGTGGCGTGGGTGTGTTCGCGCTACCGCGCCGTGGCGGTGAAGTCGTCGAAGCAGGTGTGGGAGTCGGCCTTGGTCCACAGTCCGATGCGGCCGCTGCGCAGGCGGTCGTGGCGGGTGTGCACGATCTGGGTGCCGTCGAGGTAGCCGGTCATGGTGTCGCCGGTGATCTCGACGCGCAGTTCCTGCCATTGTCCGGTCGGGACGGGGGTGTTGGCTTCGGCGAGGATCGAGCGGGTGCCGTTGGTGTATTGGTAGAAGTTGACGTTGCCTTCCAGTGCGTTGGCGCGCAGCACGTAGTAGTTGCCGGGGTCGACGCTGCGGAAGATGATTCCGGCGGCTTGGTCCTCGGTGCCGGAGATGGGCAGGAACCGGACGCTGATCGTGGCGTCGGTGTAGTTCGCCGGGCCGAGGGTGAGGGCGGGATATTCGGCGGTGGCGGTCTGGCACAACGCGTTCGGCGGGGTGGGTGTGCCGTCCTGGGCCTGGATCTGCCAGGTCCCGGTGGCGATGTCGGTGCCCTCTGGCAGTGTCGTGTTGTCGTCGAAGCCGATGGTGGTGACCTGGCCGACGGTCGCGGTGGGCCCAGCCGCGGTGGTGGGCTCTGATGCCGGGCCGGTGTCGGAGCAGCCGGTCCCGGCGGTCACCACCCCGACCGTGGCGAGCAGGGTGAGCGCGGTTCGCGCGCGTGTGAGCACGGTTTTACCTCGATACTGGGGTTTATTTCTGCAGGTTGGTGGCGTCGAGTGCGGTGCGCAGTGCCTTGGACAGGCGCACGGCGTCGTCGACGGCCCAGAAGTGCATGTAGAACAATCGGGGGTTGTCGTCGAGGCCGTGGTTGTGGATCTCGACGACCTCGATACCGGCGCTACGCAACGCTTGGACGACCGGCTGGATCTCGGATTCGATCATCGCGAAGTCGCCGTTGATCGCCGCGCGGCCGCCGCCGACGGGCTGGAAGTTGATCGCGGTGGTCAACCCCAGGGCCGCGGGCAGGGTGTGGGTGCCGTCGGTGACGGTTTCCGCGCGCGCGATGCCGTATTTGTATACCCCGCCCTCGCTGGTGCCCTTGCGGCCGAGCGCGGTGTCGATGCCGGCGGTGTCGAGGTCCAGGGGCGGCTGCTCACCCGATGCCGGCGTGGGTGGGCGGATACCGGTCTTGTCCAGCGCGGCTTTGATGGTCTGCGCGAGTTTGGCGGGGTCGCCCATGCCGTGGATGTGGGTCCACCAGATCGGCGGCTCGTGCTGGGGCAGGTGTTTGTGCACCGCGGTCTGGGCCAGGCCACCGGCCTGCAGCGCGTCGGTGACGGCGGGCAGTTCGGCCTCGGTGACCACCAGGTCGCCCATCAGCATGGCCTGGTCGCCGTATTTGGTGAACGCGGCGTACCCGCCCAGCGACAGGCCCGGGTTGATGGTGACGTCGCGGACCTGCACCGACAGATCGGTGCGCGGCAGCCCGACCCGGTAGACGGTATTGGTTTTGTCGAACTTTCCGCTGCGGCCCAGGATCTCGGCGACCGGTGCCCAGTCCGCGTCGGTGGTTTGCGTGGCGGCGGCGTGCTCGGCGGTGCCGCCGTGCTCGGTGGTGGTGGAGTCGGGGGTGTCGGTGTCGTTTCCGCAGGCCGTGATGGCCAGCAGCGGAACGGCGAGCAGGGCGGTCAACGCGGTGCGTATCGTCATCAGCTCGCTCCTCCGGCCCACAGTGTGATCGGCGTGTCCATCGCTGTTCTGCCTCCTGCTCGGTCGCGCGGTGCGGTGTGTGCGGACAGATCTACTCCGTGGTGATGAAGCCACGATGAAGTATGAAGCTGCGATGAAGTATGAAGCTGCGATGAAGCCTGGCATCGGAGGTGGCGGTCGTTGCGGCATGCTGTGAAGGGCGGGAAAGGGCGGTGAGTGATGCGGATACTCGTGGTCGAGGACGAGCCACGGATGGCGCGGCTGTTGCGGCGCGCCTTGACCGAGGAAGGATATGCCGCCGATATCGCCCCCGACGGGGTCGCCGGGTTGGACGCCGCCACCGGCGGTGGCTATGACGCGATCGTGCTGGATGTGATGCTGCCGAAACTGGACGGGTTCACCGTCTGCCGCACGCTGCGTGCCCAGGGCGATGACGTCCCGATTCTGATGCTCACCGCCCGTGGGCAGGTTCGTGACCGGGTGGCCGGGCTCGACGGCGGCGCCGACGACTACCTGACGAAACCGTTCCATCTGGCGGAGTTCTTCGCGCGGCTGCGCGCGCTGCTGCGCCGCGGGCACCCCGAGCCCGCGGCGCCGCTGTGTGCCGGGGATCTGCGGCTGGATCCGGTGACCCACCGGGTGTGGCGCGGCGAGACCGAAATCGAGGTGACCGCCAAGGAATTCGCGCTACTGGAAACCTTCCTGCGGCATCCGGGCGCGGTGTTCACCCGCCAGCAGCTGCTGGAACACTGCTGGGACTTCGCGTTCGAGTCCCGCTCGAATGTGGTCGAGGTGCACATCCGCGCCCTGCGCGACAAGATCGACCGCCGGTTCGGGGTCACCAGCCTCGAGACCCTGCGCGGGGTCGGATACCGCCTCAACCCGGTCACCGCGACCGGACAGCGGGAGCCGTCGTGATCTCGCGGTGGCCCATCCGGATCCGGCTCACCGTCGCCTTCGGTGTGCTGATGGCGCTGGTGCTGTCGGGTATTGGTGTCGTCACCGTGCGCCAGGCCCGCGACGCCGCCGACGAATCGGTCACCGACGGCCCCAGCCGCGCACTGATCGAGGCGATGATCACCGACCTGCGCGGCGAACTGCTCCTCGCGTTCCCGCTGATCTGGATTCTCGCCACCGCCGGTGCCTTTCTGCTGGCCACCGCCGCACTGCGCCCGGTCGAGCGGATGCGCGCCCGCGCCGCGCAGCTGCGCCCCGACGATCCGGACCCGTACCTGCCGATTCCCGACAGCGACGACGAAATCGCGCGCCTGGGAACCACATTCAACGATCTCCTCGCGCGGCTGCACGACGCGCTCGACCGCGAGCGCCGCTTCGTCGCCGACGCCGGCCACGAACTGCGCACCCCGTTGAGCCTGCTCACCACCGAACTCGAACTCGCCCTGCGCGCACCCCGCGGCAATACCGAGCTCATCGCCACGGTGCGCGCCGCGCTCGACGACACCAACCGGCTCTCCCGCCTGGCCCAGGACCTCCTGCTGCTGGCGCGCAGCAGCGACGACGACAGCTTCCTCACCGGCGATACCCACCAACTACACCCCCTCCTCGCAGCGATCACCGACCGCTACCCGGACCCGATCGGGCTGGACTGTCCGCCGCGGCTGTCGGTGCGCGTCGACCCCGACCGCTTCGAACGCGCGATCGGCAACCTGATCGACAATGCCCTCGACTACGGGCTTCCACCCATCCACCTCACGGCGGCACAGCACGATTCGATGGTCACCATTACTGTCCGTGACCACGGGCCCGGCTTCCCACCCGAGTTCTTGCCCCACGCCTTGGACCGGTTCACCCGCGCCGACGCCGCCCGCACCCGCGGCGGTAACGGGCTCGGGCTGTCGATCGTCGCGGCCATCGCCGCCCGCCACCACGGCCGTGTCCACGCCGCCAACCATCCCGACGGCGGCGCCGTCGTGACCGTGGAATTGCCCGCCGTTGCTGACCTCGCCATCGATGGCGACACCGTGGGCGGGAAGCGCCGCTAATTCATGCTCCGCAGCCGGTGCGCGTCGTCGAACAGCGCACGCTGGGCCAGCGCACCACTACTTGCGGCGGCGATGGTGGCGGCGGCGAGCAGCATGTACATCACCACGATCTGGTAGCGGATGGCCGTCAGCGGGTCCACTCCGGCGAGGATGAGTCCGGTCATCGCGCCGGGCAGGCTGATCAGGCCCACGACCTTGGTGGCGTCGATGGCCGGAATGAGCGCGGTGCGCAGCGCCGAGCGCCGGTACGGGGCGAACGCCTCCGAGGCGGGCAGGCCCAGGCACAGGCGGGCCTCGATACCGGGCCGGGCGCGGCGGGCGTCCTCGAGCATCCGGTGCAGGGCCAGGCCGGCGGCCTGCATGGCCCCGGCCACGATCATGCCGCCGACCGGCACCACCACGCGGGCCTGGGTCGAGATCACCCCGAGCAGCACCAGCACGGACAGGGTGGCCGCGGTGGCCGCGGCTACGCCGATCGTGGCGGCCCGGCGCGCATGCGGCAGGCCCGCACCGCGCCGCCCGGCTACCTGCCCGGCGATGACGACCATGACCGCGACCCAGGCCAGCGCGCCCGGTAATCCGGTGTGCGCGAACACGATCAGCAGGATCGCACCGACCGCCGCCAGTTGGATCGCGGCCCGCGCGGTGGCGGCGAGCAGGTCGCGGGTCAACCGCAGCCGCTGCCGGTAGGCGATGGCGACCGCTACCGCGACCAGCGCCAGACTGGCCGCCACGCCACCCCAGCCGGGCAGCGACACCTCGGGGTTCATCGCGGCCCGTGGTGTCGGTCGAGCCCCCGGGTGTCGGGGGTCAGCTTCGCGTGCTCGAGCCGCCACACCGTGGTGGCGACCTGCGCGACGAACCCTTCGTCGTGGCTGACCAGCATCACCGTGCCCCCGGCGGCGGTGTGATCGCGAATCAACTCGCCCACCACGGCGGTGGTCGTGGGGTCCAGGGCGGAGGTCGGTTCGTCCAGCAGCAGCACCTGCGGTTCGACGGTCAATGCGCGATCTTCGTGATCGCCGTCTTCTTCACGACCGACTTGAATCCCGCGGCCCTCGGCGCGGCTCTGGCAGGGCTGGTGGTCTTCCACCTGCTCCAGCGGTACCGGGTGCGCGGTTGGTGGTGGTACGTGCCGCTCGGGCTGGCGATCTGGGCGTTGACCTACCACGGCGGGGTGCACGCCACGGTGGCCGGTGTGGCGATGGGCCTGATCCTGCGCACCACCAGCGATGCGGGTGCGGACTCCTCGCCCGGGGAGCGTACGGAGCACCTGCTGCGGCCGGTGAGGTTCCCCCGCTTCCTTGGAGGGCTTGATGTTCCCCCGGTTTTCCGGAGTTGGTTTGCTTGACTCTTGGTCACGAAGTCATCGAAGGAGACTTGTTCGTGCCAAGGCGTTATCCCGAAGAGTTCCGTCGCAAGGTCCTGGACCTGGTCGCCGCCGGCCGACCAGTCGCGCAGATAGCCGCGGACCTGGGCATCAGCGACCAGACGATCTATGTCTGGCGCAAACAAGAACTGATCGACACCGGCCAGATACCGGGCGCAACGAGCGCCGAGCAGTCCGAACTGATCGCAGCAAAGCGCCGCATCCGCGAGCTCGAGCACGAGGTCGCCATCCTGAAAAGGGCGCGTGAGCTGCTGAAAGGACAGGGCCATGGCCCAAAAGGCGTTACGCGGCCATAGCCACGATCGCGAGCGAGGGATTGCCGGTGCAGGTCGCGTGCCGGCTGTTGGACGTCTCCGAGTCCGGTTTCTACCACTGGAAATCCCGCCCGCCCTCGCAACGAGCGATCCGCCACGCCTGGCTCACCGACCAGATCCGCGCGGTCCACGCCGCCTCCCGCGGCACCTACGGCGCCCCGCGGGTGCACGTCGAACTCACCCTCGGCCTCGGTATCGACGTCGGCTACAACCAGGTCGAACTATTGATGGCACGCGCGGGAATCAAGGGCCTGCCCGGCGTCAAACGGGCCCGGCCACGGCATCAGACTCCGACCGCCGGTGACCTGGTCAACCGGGCATTCACCCGGTCACAGCCGAACCAGCTGTGGGTCACCGACATCACCGAGCACTACACCCAGGAAGGAAAGGTCTACTGCGCGGTCGTGCTCGACACCCATTCACGGCGGGTCGTCGGCTGGTCCATCGACTCAACCCAGACCGCGGCACTGGTCACCAACGCCCTCGGGATGGCGATATCGAACCGGTCGCCGGAGCCGGGCACGATCATGAGGGGCTGGAAAGTTCTCGGACAGCGAGATTTGGTTATCTCAAGCCGCCTGATTCTGCTGGAACCACGCGGACTCTACTTCGTTCGGCGTGTGGTAGTCAATTCCGGAGTGCAGACGAATCTGGTTGTACCGCAACTCGATATAGCGGGTGATATCCCTTCGAGCGTGTTCCCGGGTCGGGTATTGAGTGCGGTTCACGCGCTCATTCTTCAGGGTTCCATTGAAAGATTCCGCCCAGGCATTGTCATAGCAAGTTCCCGTGCGGCCTACCGATCGCACGATGCCGAGTTCTTGTGCCACTGAGGCGAATTCAGCGGAAAGGTACTGGCTGCCGCGGTCGCTGTGGAATATTGTTCCTTCGACCATGATGGGCAGGTTCCGGATGGCCATGCGCAGGGCGTCGGTCACCAATTCGGTGCGCATATGGTCCGCCATCGCGTACCCGATCACCTTCTTCGAATAGCAGTCGAGCACGGTGGCCAGATAAAGCCACCCTTCCCAGGTACGGATATAGGTGATGTCACCGACGAGCTTGCGTCCCGGCGCGTCGGCGGTGAAGTCGCGTGCCACCAGGTCGGGCAGGTCGGCGGCGTCGCCGGCGATGGTGGTGACCGGTCGGAACGGCCGGGGCTGGCACGGCACCAACCCCAGCTCACGCATGATTTTCCGAACGGTGTCCGGATCGACCTGGGTTCCCCACCGGGCGAGCTGGGCGTGGACGCGGCGGTAACCGTAGGTGCTGTCGGAATGATCGAAGCAGAACCGGACTTCTGCTTCGAGGATTTCCCGCCACCGCGCGGTGGCCGAGGGTTTCCGGCTTCGCCAGTCATAGAATCCTGAGCGGGAAACTCCTGCCCACCGGCACATATCGACCACAGCGTAATTGCCTTCTTCGGACGCGATGAACGCGTACTTGACCGTTACCGGTGCTTCTTCGCGAAGAAGGCCACCGATTTTCCCAGGAAGCGGTTCTCGTCCTCCAGTTCCCGGACCCGCCGCTCCAATTCCTTCAAGCGGGCACGTTCCGGCAAAGACAACCCGGTATCCGCTGCCGAGTTCGTGCGCTGGAGCTGTTTCACCCAGTTCCGGATCGTCTGATCGGTTACCCCGCAATCGCGCGCGACATCGGCGATCGGCCGAGACTTCTCGAACACCTCACGTGCCGCCGTTTCCCGGAACTCCGGGCTGAACTGACGCGACTTCTTCTGTGCCACAAACAACTCCGTTCAGTCACCCAAATCTTACTTTGGGTCGCTGTCCGAGAAAGTTCCGGCACCTCATCATTCATTCCGACCACGGCGTTCAAGGCGGATTCAACTGGTCGTTGCAACACTACTGTTGCAGCGATTGTAGATGCTCGGTCATTGCTTCGGCCGGTGTTCGCCATCCGAGGACTTTTCTGGGGCGGTTGTTGAGCGTGTGGGCGACCGCCGAGAGCTCGTCAGGGCTCCATCTGGAGAGATCAGTTCCCTTTGGAAAGTACTGCCTGAGAAGCCCGTTCGTGTTCTCGTTCGTTCCTCGCTGCCATGGGCTATGAGGGTCGGCGAAGTACACAGGAATCTCTGTCTCACTGGTGAATACCGCGTGCCCTGACATCTCCTTGCCACGGTCCCATGTCAGCGATTTCAACAACGACAGTGGAACCGGTTTCATCGCAGCCGACAGCGCCTTATTCATCGATTCGGCTCCGTATCCGCTCAATGCCGGACCATTCTTAACCGGCGCGGCTGCACCCCAGCCCTGTTCGCGTGGCAAGTGGACGAGGACCGCATACCGTGTCGACCGTTCGACAACAGTGCCGATCGCAGAGCGGGCCGTGCCGATGATGAGGTCGCCTTCCCAGTGGCCGGGCACCGACCGGTCATCAGCCTCAGGTGGTCGTTTGCTCAGCAACGTGTGTGCACTCACGTGCGCCCAGGCGACACGTTTGGACCGCGCTCGGGGCATCCGCAACGATCGCCCAGTACGCAAGCACAAAATCAACTCCCGCTCGAGCGCGCCGCGACCTTCGATATATAACGCCTGGTAGATCGCTTCATGGCTGATACGCATCGACGGGTCGTCAGGGTAGTCGATCTCCAGGCGTTTGGAGATCTGCTGCGGGCTCCACGCCTGCACCCAGCGACGATCACCGCGGTGCGGCTTGTTCCGTCCGGTCCAGGCGCCGGTTCGAGGGCCGGCCACAGCGACCCCGTCAGAGCTTGTGATCTGCCCGGCCAAGCGCTGCTGGACATAGTCGCGCAGGCGGGGGTTCGTCGCCAGCTTGGCTGCCTTCGGGCGCCGGGCGAACAACTCCGCTTTCCACTGGGCAACCGACGCCCGGTAATCGAGCTTGCCACCCCTGGTCGCGGCATTACGCCGCAGTTCCCGCGAAATCGTCGAAGGGCTACGACCCAGCACTGCAGCGATTTGCCGGACACCCTTGCCCTGGGCCCGCAGCAACGCGATCTCTTCCCGCTCGGCGAACGACAGGAACCTGCCCGACGGAGTGCTCCACGAATACGGCGACATCCCGCCAGCATCACGGAACCATCGCGTCCCCGCGACCGGTGAGACACCCACCGCCACAGCACATTCCGTGGGAAGATCACCTCGGGCGATCTCGTCCCAGAACGCACGCTCGACCACTCGCTGATGCCCGGGATGACCCGGTGACCGCATCGGAGCTCGCCCTGTAACCTCCCGAACCCAATCTGACGGTCTTCCCACAACACCCTCCTGACCTCGGATGTTGCTTCCATCGGTTGAACCTGCTCAATTCACTTCCTGGGCCTTCACCGACCGCGCCCGCAAGTCCGGGCTGGTGCCATCGATGGGGTCGATCGGCGACTGCTACGACAACGCCGTCATCGAATCATTCTGGGGCAGAATGCAAACCGAACTACTCAACCGGAAACGCTGGCGAACCCGGATCGAGCTGGCGAACGCGATTTTCGAGTACCTCGAGATCTTCCACAACCGTCAGCGGCGCCACTCGGCCCTCGGTATGCGGACTCCGATCGAATACGAGATGATGCAACCACCTGTCCAACCCGTGGCCTGAAGTCCAGTATCCCGACTCCACGAAACCGGGGGAACATCATACCCTTGCCGATGAGAAGTCAGCCGACGTAAGTGTGGCCGCTGACGATGCGGTGAAGAGTGGTGTGGACGACACTGTATTCCTCGGCGGGGTCGGTCAGGCTCGCGTCGTCGCCGGGGTCGTGGTAGCGGTGGTCCAGATCGTCGTCTTGCGTGCTGTCGGAGACAGTTTCGGCTGTATTCCTTTGAGTCGGCTTTTCGCGCGGGCTTTGGCTATGCCCTCGCGGGTGATCGCGGTGATTCCGGAGACGGTGGGGTCATTGCGTGGTCGGATGATTCAGTTGTTGCCATTCCGCTGCCCAGGCGGTTCTTCGGCGGTGGTCGCCAAGCAGTCGTCCGCACCAGATCAGCAGTGTTGCCGTGAACCAGGTTCCGCAAAGGACCGCTATGCCGGCTCCGAGGCCGTCGAGGACTGCGTCGCTGGTTTGCCGGGGCGGGTCGACCGGGGTGCCGTCAGCGCCGATCCACACCGTAACCTGCTGGCCGCGTTCGGCGGTGTGCGGCACGGGAGCGATGAGGGTGTTGTCCTGCCCGTCCTGGTACCACCGGACTGTGGCCTGGAATCGCCGCTCGGATTTCAGGTGGACCGGATCGTCGGCGATCGTCACGGAGGCCAGAATCTTCGTCGCGTTGTCCGTCAGGATCCGGGTTCGCATACCGCTGTAGGCCGCGGTCCCCACGGCTCCGGCGATCGGCACCGCAATGATGCTGGCAAGCAGTAACAGGGCTACCGCGAGAGTCTCGAATCGCATGTGCGCATGCATCAGAGGGTTGGTGTTCCACGGCCGCATCCGCCAGATCCGGATCGGCGCCGAAGGGTGGCCAGACATCTCGCTCACCCACTTTCGGCGAACTGACTGTCCTCACGCGAGCACGATCGTTGTCCTCGGAGTATCCCACAGCGGATAGTTCGAACCGCGAATACGTCTCCGGTGACATCCGTGCAGGAGGTGGTCGCTCAGTCCGGCTTCTCGGTGGCGCCCAGGGAGTCCGGCTGTGCGGGCTGCTCGGGCAGTGGTCGGCGGATGCTGAGGACCACCGAAACCGTCAGCACGACGACGATTACGGCCAGGCTGACCGGTGACGGGACCTCCGGCACCGCGGTGCTGATCGTCTTGTGGGCGGCTTGGAGCATGAGCTTGACGCCGATGAACGCGAGAATGATCGCCAGACCGGTCGACAGGTAGTGGAAGCGCTCGAGCATTCCGGAGAGCAGGAAGTACAGGGCGCGCAATCCGAGAATGGCGAAAGCGACGCTGGAGTACACGATCAGTGGTTCGCTACTCACCGCCAGCACCGCGGGCACGCTGTCGACGGCGAAGACGATATCGGCCGCCTCGATAGCGGCGACGACGATCAGCAGGGGTGTGGCGACCCATTTGCCGGCCGACCGGACGAAGAAGTGCGTGCCGGAGTATTCCTCCTGGACCGGGATGAACTTGCGTACCAGCCGTACCGCGGTGCTCTTGCCGGGATCGTAGGTCTCCTCGTCGTCCTTGAGAAGTTTGTAGGCGCTGTAGAGCAGGATCGCGGCGAAGGCGAACAGGACTACGGTGAACCGCTGCACCACGGCGATGCCGAGGAGCAGGAATATCGCGCGGAAGACCAGCGCGCCCAGCACGCCGAGGAACAGCACCCGGTGTTGGTATTCGCGGGGCACGTTGAAGTACCCGAAGATCAGGGCGAAGACGAAGAGATTGTCCACCGACAGGCTCTTCTCGAGCAGCCAGGCGGTGGTGAATTCCACCGAGGCGGTCGGGCCGACCGCGACCGCGACGAGCACTGCGAAGAGCAGCGACAGGCCGACCCAGAACACACTCCAGCGGAGCGCTTCCCTGAAGCCGATCACGTGCGGGCCGCGATGCAGCACGAGATCGACGACGAGGCTGGCGGTCAAGATCGCGCCGAACACCGCCCACAGCCAGGTGGGGACATCCATAATCTGTTTCCTCGGTTCGTATCGATGGTGCGTGAGTTGCACTGCGCCTTGGGGCGGCGAGTGCGGGGCTCGATGAGCGTTACGGGTTGCAGGAGGGGCAGCCCGCCGGGTCTGCGAGTTCGTGACGCTCGATTCTGGTGCGGTGTTCACAGCGGGCGCAGCCGTGGATGTCGGCGGCCGGCTGCGGGGTAGCGGTGAAGCAGAACTTGCAAGGGAGTCCGGGCTCGGTGGCGATGTGGCCGAACCCGGGGGCGTCGCAGCGCGCGCAGAGCCGGTCGAGGCGTTCGGCCAGTTCGGTGGCCAGTCGGGCGATGCTGCGCATGCGGGTGGGGTTGAGGTGGGCGCGCATGTCGGTTTCGATGCGGGCGCGCCCGTCCGACGACGCCGTCGCGCAGTGTGCGACGGCGTCGGCAAGTTCGGTGTTGGTGCGGATGCCTTTGTAGAGCGGGGCGTCGCCCCGGGGGGCGCTGTTGGGCCGCACGATCACCGCGTGGCTGCCGAACTGAGCGGTGCGCAGGAATTGTGCGGCTTGTTCGTCGAGGTGGTCGACGACGGTGTGGTCGAAGTTGGTGTCGCAGTCCAGGTGGTGCACGGTGAGCTCGAGGCCGAGATCGTCGTCGACGAAGGCGAGGATTTCCAGCCCGGCCGGGGCGAACCAGATACCGGGGTGGGGGCCGAAGGCGCCTTCGGAGGCCAGTCCACGCGGCAACCCCAGGGCCTGCATGGCGAGGCGGGCTTTCCTCAACGCGGTCTCGCGCGGTGGAGCCGGGCGTTCGATCTCCCCGGTGAAGGTGCCCAGTTCGTCGGTGTCGACGCCGGTGGCGACCTGCACCGTCAGGCCGGGGCGTTCGGCCAGGGCGGCGGCCAGTACCTGCTCCTTGCCGTGTTTGGTGGCCAGGGCGACGTCGCGGTCGCGGTAGGGGTGGGGTGCGCTCATGCGCTGCGGCCGGGTGCGTTCTTCGGCTCGGCGGTCAGGACGCTGAGGATTTCCCCGACCGCGTGGTCGCGTTCGAGGGGGTGCCGCAGCGGCAGTTCTTGGTTCAATCGGTAGCGGTTGCGGCGCCCGTCGCGGACGCGGTCGAGGTAGCCCGCCTGTTCCAGTTCGGCCACGATGCGCTGGGCCGCGCGTTCGGTGATGCCGACCGCGTCGGCGACGTCGCGTAGCCGCATCCCGGGGTCTTGCGCGATGCACAGCAGCACGTGCGCGTGGTTGGTGAGAAACGTCCAGTCCGCCACCGTGATCACCCTACAATCTACGATCCCTGATTGCCATTTTGTCTTACGTGAATTGAGTTGCGCATGTGCTTGGTCGCGCTCGCGCGACGTCGTTGACACGGTTCGCCTCCCTTCTCGGCGGCTGTGCTGGTCGACGCGGTTGCTGCGGGGCGAGGAGCGGAGGCGCGGGTGAGGCGGTCCGCGATGGCCAGGCCGACACCCGCGCGGGTGGGGAGCGAGGCGATGACGACCTCGCAGTCGTGCCGATCGAATTCGCGCAGAAGTCGGTACAGATCGCGGGCGTAGTCGCCGATGGCGGTCGGTACCTCGATCACCAGCACGTTGCCGGTGAAGGTCGATGCCGCACTCGTGGGGGATCGCAGGACTCCGACTCGCCGGCCGTGCGATTGCTGCCGGTGGGCCTCGGCGAGGACGTCGCTTTCCTCGACCAGGATCACGCGCGCTCGGGGGGCGTAATGCGAAGGATGCTGCCCGGGCGCGCGGTGCCCGCGCGATGGTGTGGTCGTGCGGATCGGTCGGCCCAGCGCCTGGGCGAGATCGTCGACCCCGATCGCGCCCGGGCGCAGCAGGGTCGGCTCGTCGCCGGTGACGTCGATGATGGTGGATTCGATCCCGACCGGGCAGGTCCCGCCGTCGAGAATGAGGTCGACGACGGGACCGAGTTCGTCGGCGACGTGGTCGGCACTGGTGCAGCTGACGGCGCCGAAGCGGTTGGCCGACGGCGCCGCGATCGCCCCTCCGAATGCGGTGAGCAACTGCAGCGCGACGCGATGCTGCGGGACCCGCACCGCGACGGTGTCGCATCCGCCGGTGACAACGGGCGGAACGCGGGGACCGCGCGGCAGGACCAGGGTGAGCGGGCCCGGCCAGAACCACTCGGCGAGCACCCGGGCGGGACCCGATATCTCGGTGACCCAGTCGCCGAGCTGGCAGGGATCGGCGAGATGCACGATCAGTGGGTGCGTTTCGGGTCGCCGCTTGACCTCGAAGACCCGGCGGACCGCCTCGGCGTTCTCGGCGTCGGCGCCGAGCCCGTACACGGTCTCGGTCGGGAAGGCGACCAGACCGCCGCGGTGCAGAATCTCCGCGGCGTGGCGGATGTTCCGCGCCTGGGCCGCCGCCGCAGGAGCGGCGGCGACCGTGTCGGAGAGTGTCTCAGGGGCGTCGGCTTTCGTCGATCGGGCTGAGTGCGTCATCGGTCTATCTCGGAGTAGGTGATCAGCCCCTGGATGCCCTGGTCGTCGTCGACGACGAACCACTGCTCGGCCACCAGCCGCGGATGACGGGCGCGCAGATCGGCGACCTCGGCGGCCATGAATGTCGAGGGGCGGCTCGCGGCGAAGCTGGCGTAGAAGAGGCCGCCCGGGCGTGACCCTCCCGGTTCGGAGGTCGCCGCGACGAGAGCGTCGAGGACATGCCGACGGGCTTGGTCGGTGGTGTCGGTCGCCCGTAGCAGGGGGCCGTCGATCCAGCACAGCGTCCACAGCCCCGACAGCGACACCGATCTGCGGACTCCGACCATGGCCTCGACCATGGCCGTTCGTGGGGCCTCGCCCTGGGCCGCGGGGGTGGCCGATTCGTAGTGCAGCCATTCGGGCAGTCCCTCCTCGAGGTCGCCGCGAACCCAGATGCCCAGCAGTGTGCTGTCGTGCCGACTCGCCGGCGAGAGACTTTCGCGCAGGTGGTTGACGTAGTCGTTGACCGCGGACACGGCCGCGTCCAGATCATCGACGCTGCGCACCAGCAGCATCATCCACGCCGAGGTCGTGCCGACCAGCCGAGGCTCCAGTCGGGCGACCTCGGCCACGATTTCGTCGTCTCGGGTGTGGTGTTCGAGCAGGTCGAGGACCTCGCCCACGGCGACGTCCCGGTCGGTCCGGGGCCGGAAAGGCAGCTTGCCGTTGAGGCGATAGCGATCGGTCAGACCGTCGCGGTTTCGCTCAAGGTACCCCGCGCGTTCGAGTTCGGTGATTATGCGCCGGGTCGCCCGCTCTGTGATGCCGACCTCCTCGGCGATCTGGGGCAGCCGCATCTGATCGTCACGGGCGATGCACAGCAGCACCCGAGCGTGGTTGGTGAGAAACGTCCAGTCCGTCACGCCTCGCACGCTACAACATGCGACAGTGATTTAACACATTCAAATACGTGTTTTCGATTTCGTGTATCTTGAATCGCGTTATGGCGTGATCGACAGCGCGCGATCGAGTTCCCGGAGGTTACTCGCGGCAATCGGGTGGCAACCGGGCCCGTGTTCGGGTGGTCATCGGGAACGGGTGAACGCGCGGTGGTGAGTGATCAGCGGCTTGTCCGCTGGGAGGAGAGGTCAGTGAGTGTGCTGCTGCTGATATCGGTGCTGTCGCCGGCGATGACCGGTCTGCTTTTGCTCGCGGGAGGGCGCACCGGCCGTCGCTGGGGAGTCGCGGTGACGGCGTTCGCTGCGGTGTCGGCTGTGGTGGTCGCGTGGTCGGTGGCGGTGCGCGGCCCGGTCGACGCGGTCGTGACCATCGGCTCGGGTGGGTCGGTGATGGCCGGGTTCTACGCGGATCGGGTGTCGGTGGTGTTGCTGCTGCTGGTGCTGGGTGTCAGTGCCGTGGTGCAGGGCTTCGCGACGCGGTACCTGCGCGGGGACGCCCGGGCGGACCGTTTCGTCGCGGCGACCGGGTTGCTCACCACGGCCACCGCGGCGATGGTCACCGCGGCCACGCTGATCGGTATGGCTGTGGCCTGGTCGGCGATCGGCCTCGGGTTGTGGTGGCTGTTGCGGGTCTATCGCGCCGATGCGTGGGTGCCGGTGGCGGTCACACGCACCGCACGCATGGTGCTCGTCGGCGATATCGCGCTGTGGACGGGGGTGATCGTGGCCACCGTGCAGTGGGGGAACGTCGACCTGCGCGCTCTCGAGCTGCCGACGACGACGTCGGCGCCGACGGGGCCGCTCGTCGCGGGAGCCCTCGTGGTCGCGGCGGTGGCACGGTCCGCGCTGGTCCCGATGGCGGGGTGGCTTCCGGCCACCGTCGCCGCGCCGACACCACTGTCGGCGCTGCTGCACGCCGGCATCGTCAACGGGGGCGGGGTGCTGATGCTGCGGTTGCACCCGATGATCGACTCCTACGCCGCGGTGATGGGTCTGGCCTTCGTCGCCGGCGCGCTCACCGCCGTCTACGGCACCGCGCTCATGCTGACCCGACCCGATGTGAAGTCCGCACTGGCCTACTCCACCGTCGGACAGATGGGATTCATGGTGATGACATGCGCTCTCGGCGCCTACTCCGCCGCGCTGTTCCACCTGGTCGCACACGGCATGTACAAGGCCGCTCTCTTCCTGGGGTCCGGGTCCGCGGTCGGCGACCATCTCGCAGAGCGCACCGCGCCACCGCGACCACTGGGCAGTGCGGGCGCGCGGCGCGCGTTCGGAGCGCTCGCGCTTGTGGTGCCCGCAGTGGCGCTCGCTGGTGCGGTGTGGCTGTGGGGATCGGTGTTCGGGCTCGCTCATTCCGGGACGGTGTTGCTGCTGGCGTTCGCGTGGGTGACGGGCACACACCTGGTGTGGGGCTGGTCCCGGCGCGTGAGCAGGCCCGGTCCTGCCTGTGTGTTCATCGCGGTGCTCGTCGCGGTGATGGTCGCCTACCTCGGCGCGCTGTCGGTCTTCAGCGCCTTCACCGGACCCGCGCTGCGGGCCGAGGGTCCGGCGGTGTTGGGCGCGTGGACGCTGATCCCGGTCTTCGCGGTGATCGCGGTGCTCACCCTCGCGCGGGTCACCACCGTCCCCGCGCTGGCCTCACTGCACAAGACCTTGTATGTGGCGTGTCTGAGTCTCGGCGATCTCGGTCCGCGCGCTCGCAGGACCTCGTTCCCCGGTGGCGCGCGCCGCACAGCGCCCGCCAGATCGTTCGTTCCCGCTGTGGTAGGAGAATCATGACAGTCACCGTCGATACAGTCACCGTCGATCAGAGCGCGGTCAGCCGCGCACAGCTGCGAGCCGAGATCAGCGTGGCCGCCCGCGTTCTCACTCCTGTGTGGCCGTTGAGCAGTTTCATCGCGGTCAACCCGCTCGGCGGGCTGGAACATCGCCGCTTCGACGCCGCCCTCACCATCGCCAGTGATCTCTACGGTGCCCGCGGCACCCTCGGCGAGGCCGAGTTCCGTGCCGCCCACACCACCGGCCGCATCACGACGGCCGATCTGAGCGAGGCTCTCGAGCGCCGATTCCCCGACGCCGTCACCGCGGCACCGGTCGAGATCGGCGGTCGCGCCCACACCGCCGTCGATATCCTGCTGGCCGACCTTGTCCACGGATCGATCCCGTCACCCCACGCTCGTCGGCTTCTCACTCTGAGCGAACGCTTCTGCGCACGCACCGCGGCAGCGATCGACGCCCAAACCGTCAAATGGTGCTCGGCGTATCTGGATCTCTGCCAGGCCAGCTGGGTGTTGCCCGGCCGCGACCGAGGCTTCTACCGGGCCTGGGCCGATCTGGCGCCACGCGATCCCCGGCTCCCGGCGGCGGCTCGCCGCGCGCTGCGCCACCTCCCCCCTGATCCCGCCGAGGCTGTCTCGCAAGCGCTGGCTGTGCTCGGTGTCGGATCCGGCGGCGAACGGATCGCCTACCTGCGCGCGCATCTGACGCGGCTGCCGGGCTGGGCCAGTCACATCCTGTGGCGCAGCAACACACCCGGAGCCGGAATCGACCTGGTCGACTATCTCGCCGTCCGGCTCAGTTACGAGGCGCAGCTGCTCGACACCACCCAACTACCCGCACCGACGGCACCTGTTCCCGCTCGTCCATCGGATACGGCCACACACCGCGCCCGCCGCGCGGCACAGGCATTGGGCACGATCGATCTCGATGCCGCCGCCGAGGCGTCGATCAGCGGGATTCTCGAACGCATGCCTGTCGATTCGCGCCCCCTGGTGTGGCTCGACGCCTATGAGACGCACTATCGCCGCGGTCTGCTCGAGGAACTGGACCACCCCGCCCCCGCCCCGACCCGCGCCCGCGCCGACGCGCAATTGGTGTTGTGCATCGATCCCCGCTCGGAAGGACTGCGTCGGCATCTCGAGGCGCTGGGCGACTACGACACGTTCGGATTCGCGGGGTTCTTCGCTGTGGCCAGCCGCATCCACGCCCTCGCCAACGGTGACCCCACCATCGCGGCGCCTGCTCTGGTGACACCCCACATCGACCTGTACGAACAACCCGATCCGACGGCGCCCGCTGCGGCGCAGCGCCACATCGCCGGACTGCACACCCTCGCCGCCACCACCGACGCGGTCCACACCGCCAAAGCCGACCTGGCGGCGCCATTCGCCCTCGCCGAGATCCTCGGCTGGGCGAGCGGACCCGTGGCCGCCGCGAAAACCATCGCCCCCCGCCGCTACCGGCGCTGGCGCACCCGCACCCGGGCACGGATCGCGCCCCCCGCCCGCACCGTGATCGACACCGCTGGCGCGCTCGGTCTCGACCAGCGCGTGCAGATCGCCGAAACCGCCCTCACGGTCATGGGACTCACTCGCGGTTTCGCTCGACTGGTGGTGTTCTGCGGACACGGCGCCAACACCGAGAACAACCCCCTCCACTCGGCGTTGGCCTGTGGCGCCTGCGGTGGCAACCCCGGCGGGCCGAACGCTCGCGCCGCCGTGGACATCCTCAACGACACCGAGGTCCGCGGCAAGCTCCTCAGCCGCGGCATCGACATACCCGACGACAGCTGGTTCGTCGCCGCCGAACACGACACCACCAGCGACCACGTCACCATTCTCGATCGCCACCGGGTACCCGACACCCACCGCCCCGACCTCGATCGCCTCACCTCCGACCTGGCCGAAGCCGGACGCCGCCTCGCCGCCGAACGATCCCCCCTGCTTCCCGGCGCACCAGACCGACCGAGCCCGCACGCGGCGGCCCGCCACGCCCAGACCCGCAGTGCGGACTGGGCGCAGGTATATCCCGAATGGGGCCTGGCCGGCAACGCCGCGTTCATCATCGGACCACGCACTATGTCCGCGGGCATCGACCTACGCCGCCGCTGCTTCCTGCACTCCTACAACCCCGACGACGACCCGACCGCGACCGCGCTGGAAACGATCCTCACCGCACCGGTCATCGTCGCGCAGTGGATCAACTGCCAGTACTACTTCTCCACCGTCGCCCCCGACACCTTCGGCGCAGGCACCAAGACCACTCACAACGTCGTCGGCGGAATCGGCGTTCTCACCGGCCCGGCCGGCGACCTGCGAACCGGCCTGCCCTGGCAATCGGTCGCGGTCGGGGACCGCCTCGTACACGAACCGATGCGCCTGCTCGTCCTCGCCTACGCACCACACCAGCGAATCGACACCATTCTGGCCCGCAACCCCAAACTTCGCGATCTCGTCGACAACCACTGGATCACCCTGCTCGCCCGCACCGGCCCGTCCTCGCCCTGGCACCACCGCACCCGCAGCGGATGGACCCTGTATCCCACGAACGGAGCACAGCCATGACCCGCGCCGACCTCACGAGGATGACCAGAATCGAAGTCATCGTCCCGGGAACCGCCGCATCCGAGGTCCGCCGCCTCATCGAGCATTCCGGCGCCACCGGATACACCGCCATCTCCGGAGTCTCCGGCCTGGGCCACAACGGCTACCACCAAGGAGGACTGCTGTTCAACGAACAGGACACCCTCGCACTGCTCATCACCGTCATCCCCGATCACCGCGCCGATGCCCTCATCGCCGGCCTCCGCCCCCTGCTCGAGAACGCCTCCGGAGTCATGTTCGTCACCGACACCTACGTCAGCCGACCCGACTACTTCACGTAACCCACCCGCCACCCGTTCCTATGGGCCGCTGCGGCGGTGCGCTGTGGAGGGCGATCCGTGGACAGGGAGCGAACACCATACCACCACACCAGCGAGTGCCGCGCCCGGTCGGCTCGCGCCCCGGAGCCGTCCGGATGCCCGATCACTTCCGCTGAACCGAACAGAAACGGGTAAGACAAGACCATGCCAGACGACCACTGTGAGCCGCGCGGGCCCGAGGCGACCCGCACCCCCGCGCCGTCGACCCTGGTGCCGGGCACCGGGGAGTGGTTCCTGACACAGCAGCGCACCCGTCCGGATGTGCCGTTGCCGGTCCTGGTCGAAGAAGCGGCCGTGATCGAGCAGGCCATCGGTGTGCTGATGGCGGTCTATGGGGTGCCTACCGCTCACGCGGCGCGGGTGCTCACCTGGCGGATCCAGGACACAGGATCGGATGCGCGAGCGTTCGCCACCGCGCTGATCGCCGCGCTACCCGCTCTCCCGCCTGCCTTGCCCGAACAGCGGGCCGCGGTCGAGCGGCTACTGCTCAACCACACACCCGCTCCCCGATGACGACGAACGTACGCGGTAGCGACGCCACCGGGGGGCTGTCCCAACGTGACCAACGGTCGACACCCGATTTCCAGCGCGGCGGCTCGCCCGCGCAGGCATCGGGCAGCGACACACAACCCAATCGACGAAATGTAATTCGTAAGTTACGATTCATATATCGGGGGTGGTCGCCCACACCCCTCGACCGTGGTGACGCCCCCGATGCCCACCACCGCGGCGCCGCGTGCGCTGCTGTCCGAGAAGGAGCCGTCGTGGCTGCTGCGGTCGATACCCCGGTCGTGCTGGCACTGGATGTCACCGATCCCGATGTGGACGATGTCGATGCCCGGGTGGTGACGGATCTGGTGCCCGACCACGGGGTTCTGATCCTGGCGGTGCTGACTCCTCCCGCCCGCGCGAGCCTGAACGCACGACTGCTGGCGTGGCGCCAGGCCCAGCGCATCGACCGCGCCGATACGCTGGCCGCGCGACTGCGGGCGACCGCGAGCGGGCGCGGAATCACGGTGAGCGCGGTCTCGCAGGTGCCCGGCACCGGATTCTCGGCCTTGCCGCGCCGCGTCGCACGCGTGCTGGCGCGGCTATGCCGCGACCGCGGCGCGGGACTGCTGGTCCTGGCCGCCGGGCCGGACGCGTGGCTTATCACCGAGTGCACTCGCCGCCACCTGCGCGACACCGCGCCCGCCGGGCTGCGGATCCGCCGAATTCAGGACTACGCCTGGCCCGACGCGAGGCCGATGAGCACCTGACAGGACGCGCGCGGCGTGTGGCGAGTTCCCCGACCTATCCGATCCCGTGGAGAAAGGGGGCGATCGTGTCGGTGTCGGTGGTTGACGTAACCAGCGGTACTGGCCGTCATCATCCGCGATCTCCCCCGAGTTGTGGGCATCACCGAACGAGGCGTGCAGGCCGTTTTCGCCGAGAACGTCAGCAACGGCAATCTCACTCGAGTCAAGGGGTGGGCAAGAGTCACGTACCTGGGGCACGCGGGATCGATTTCATCAAGTTTCAGCAGTCAGGTGCGGTGGCCGTGCTACACCCGCACCTCCACTACCCACGGCCAGCGCCGCCTACGCCATCCCCTAGAAGCCGCCCACACCGCCCGTGCGCCGACCACCGAAGCCCCCGTGCACCGCGCGTCTTCCGCCCTCTACCTCGCCGTTCCTGGACCCCAGCCCCTGCCACCCGCAGACGACCAGCGTTGTTCGGTCGGTCCTCCGGTGAAGACCTGCAACCTCACCGGACGGGTGCGGCCGGTCCGCAAACCGCCCTTCGGACCGGCCGCACAGCCCGCGCGCACCAGAACCCGATCCGCGCGTTGTGCGTCGCCGCGGCATGTACCGTCGTCGACGGCCGTCACTCGCCCACGCTGGATGCGTTGTTCCACGCCCATGTTCAGCGGCGAGAGGAACGCGGTGAACAAAGCGGTCGCCACCGCCGCGGCATGGGCAAGGTTCGCTGTCCCAGCGCGGATCGCCGCCACCACCTGCCCGGTGGAACCGCGACGGTACTCAGACCCGGACCCGAGGTGAACAACGACAGGCGAGGTCTCGAGCAGCGGCCCGTACCCTCCAGCCACGCACCGCAAACGACCGAGCACGCCGACACACGCATTCGACCACGTGCCACCAGCAAGAGCTCAGAATCACTGACAGCTACATGTCGCCACCCTTTGCCATTGCCAATCCGATACGGCAGGCACGCATCCCCAGCCTCTAGAGCTTCAGGAGGGTCTGTAAGTTCTCCGGTGTAAGTCCTGGGAACGATGGATGCTGTTGTGACTGAAGAGAAGTCGGAAGACGATGCAGCCGGGTCGGCTGCCGCGTCGATGGACGAGCAGATCCGGCGGTGGGCAGCCGAAGCCCGCCGTGACGGGCTGCAGCTGGTCGGTGAGGGCGGGCTGCTGGCCCGGATGACGAAGCTGGTGGTGGAATCCGCCCTCGACGGCGAGATGGACGACCACCTCGGCTATAGCAAACACGATCCCGCCGGCCGGGACGGCGGGAACTCGCGCAACGGAAAGCGGACCAAGACCGTCGAAACCGAGGCCGGGCCGGTGGAGATCGCGGTGCCCCGGGACCGCGACGCCAGCTTCGAACCGCAGATGGTGAAGAAGCGTCAGCGCAGGCTCGGCGGTGTGGAGAACATCGTGATCTCGCTGTCGGCCAAGGGACTCACGACCGGGGAGATCTCGGCGCACCTGCGTGAGGTCTACGGCGCCGAGGTATCGAAACAAACCATTTCCACCATCACCGACCGGGTTATGGACGCCATGGCCGACTGGCAGAGCCGGCCCCTGGACCCGGTGTATCCCGTGCTGTTCCTGGACTGCGTGAACGTGAAGATCAGAGACGGCAACGTCGCGAACCGCCCGATCTATGTGGCGATGGGCGTGACCGTGGACGGCACCCGCGACATCCTGGGGTTGTGGGCCGGCGAGCACGGCGACGGTGAAGGAGCCAAATACTGGCTGCGTGTGCTGGCGGAGCTGAAGAACCGTGGCATGGCCGACGTCTGCATCGTCGTCTGCGACGGGCTCAAAGGCCTTCCCGACGCCATCGCCCAGGTATGGCCGCAGGCGCTGGTCCAGGGCTGCGTCGTGCACCTTCTGCGCAATTCGTTCTCCTACGCCAGCCGCAAGGACTGGCCCGAGCTGGCCAAAGACCTCAAACCGGTCTACACCGCGCCGTCGGAGTCCGCGGCGCTGGATCGCTTCGCCGAGTTCAGCGACAAATGGGAGAAACGATATCCCGCGATCGTGCGGTTATGGACCAACGCATGGGCCGAATTCGTGCCGTTCCTGCAGTTCGACCAAGCGATCAGACAGGTCATCTACACCACCAACGCTATCGAGTCGGTCAACGCCCGCATCCGCCGCGCGGTCAAAGCCCGCGGGCACTTCCCGACCGAGGCCGCGGCGCTGAAATGCGTCTACATGGCGATCATGAGCCTGGACCCTACCGGCACCGCCCGGCAACGCTGGTCCAACCGCTGGAAAGCCGCCCTGAACGCGTTCGAGATCACCTTCGACGGACGCCTGTCCGCCGCCCGCACGTAACCGAATCACCCGAGGAAGGAGACGGACTTACACCTGAAACTGGACAGACCCGCTCAGGAAAGGTGTGCGGGAGCGGGAAGGTGAGAATTTGCGCGCCGTCGGTGGAATGTCCAGTTAGCCTCGATTTTTCGTGAGGGTGTCGGCTGGCCTGAGTGGGTTTGAGTTGCTGTTTTCGCTGGTCGGGGCGGCGTGAGCCGCCCCGACCAGCGGGTGGGCTGCCGGGTTCCACAAGTCCGGAGGGTGTCTTTCTTGCTTCGTAGGGGCGGGTTTTTGCTGGTCAGGGTGCTGCGAGGCGGGCGAAAGCGGTGAGAGCGAGACCGGTCCACGGGTTGTGAGCGGGTAGGCGCAGGTGGACCCGGCGGGCGTGACGGGCCAGGCGTGCGGGGATCGAGAACAGTCGCAGTCGTAGTGTTTTCGGTTCCCAGCGGCGTGCGGAATCCGGTCCGAAGGCCAGTATTTGCGTCCAGGCGGTCAGGTCCATGGCGAGTGCGACGATCGCTGTCCAGATGCGGTTGGCGTTGTAGCTGTGGAACGGAAGGTTGCGCAGGCCGGTGTCTTTCGCGGCGCGGATGCGGTCCTCGCAGCGGGCGCGGCGACGGTGCCGTAACTCCAATTCCGGCAGCGGCCCTGTCGTGGTGTTGGTGACGAACGCGGTCAGCCGCAGCCCGTCGTGGTCGGTGAACCGCAACTGCGCGCCGGGGTGCGGGCGTTCCTTGCGCACCACCAGCCGCATCCCGCGCGGCCAACCCGACAGGTCCAGCAGGCCGGTGACCTCGGTAACCCAGGCGCCGGGCCGGGTCTTCCCGCCGGCATCGAGGGCGGGGATCCAGTCGGTGTCGATGAGGTTGTCGAGGGCAGCGACGATGTCGTCGGTGAGAACGAAACCGATCGAATACTGAACGCGGCGGCGGTGGCAGTAGTCGAGGAATTCGTGGGTGCCGCCGCCGGAATCGGCGCGGACCAGGACTTTGCGACCGATCCGCCACCGGTCGACCCGCGGTAGCTGCGTCAACGCGTCGGCCAGTAGTTGTTTGTGGTCGTGCGCGGTATTGGAGCCGGCGTTTCCCGGGCGCAGCATGACCGCGGCCGGTTCCCCGGTGCCGGTCTCGCCGTGGTCGACGAACGCCCGCAACGGGTGAAACCCGAAACCGCGTTTGAAGGTCGGGGCCGCGTGTTCCTTGTCCGAGTGGGCCTCGGTCAAGGTGGCATCGAGATCGATCGTCAACGGCGCCGCCGCGTCGACCCCGTAATCCGGGGCGGCCGTTCCCGCCAATTCCCACGCCCGTGCTCGCGCCTGCGCGCGAGCGGAAGCAATGGCCGCCAACGCTTTGCGCGAATCACCAGCCAACACTGTGATCAGCCGCGATACCGTCGGGTCCGAGGCCACCGCACCGAACACACAGGGCTCGGCCCGCAGCAGCGCCAGGTCTGACACGCAGTCCCCGCCGAGTGCGAGCATCACCGCCAGATCACACACGACCTTGCCCGGATCATGCACCGCACCCGAGCTACGCCACGGCGACAGCCTCTCGGACAAACCCCTGCTCAACCCGGTCTTCTCCACGGTCCGTAGCAGCAATCCCGCCCCGGCCTGCGACACGACCGGCGACCCGCCGACCTCGATTTTCAGCGACGGATACCACGACATAGACTCACTCACCGAAAAGGTGCTCCTGAAACTGTTCGATTCGACCTTAGACAAGCCGAATTATCGCAGTTCAGAGCACCTTTTCGCCAATTCCGGCACCTTGTGCCGGAATTGGCGTGAGGGATCGAGGTTAGGGCCGCATTCTCGCCGGCGAGGGTGTTGATCACTGTCGCGTACAACCGGAGTCGTTGTTCCAGGTCCGCGACCTGCTCGAGCAGGGCGGCGCGCTCGGCGCGAAGGCGAGGAACGTCGCTGCCGCATCGGCAGCTCACCGCTGGTTGGGACACGGTGGTTCTCACCCTCGCCTGGAACTTCTCCTTCAGATCGAGGTGCCGGTGGGTCAACTGCCAGCGTTTGACACCCGCTTCGACTGCCAGTTGGGACACGCTCAGCCGTCCCGTAGCGCGGAGCGGAGTGCCGGTGAGCAGGCGATCCATTGCCGCGATGATCGCTACCCGGGTCGCGTCAGGTTCGGAGGCGGATTCAGTCACCTGCGCTCCTCTGTCGTGGCGGCCGGTCGTGGATGTCGAGTATCGTTGCCAGACGGTGCAATTCGTGCAGTTCGCGTTCGTGGCGGATCGGTGGAGCCAGTGGATCGGAGACCACGCGGGTAAGCGCGTCGTAGCGGGCACGGATCACTACGATGTCCCGGTCGGTGCGGGCGATGTTGCGGCATTTGGGTCGGCAGTCCTCAAGATCGGGAGTGACCAGCGGATCGTCGGCGGTGCCGCGGAGCTGGCAGGCGGCGTGTGCGGGGTCGAATACGCAGGTCATGCCCTCGCCGTGATGGATCTGCAGCAGCGGGTTGCCCAGTAGATCGCGGGTTTGGCGCGGGCTTCGCAAAACGTGGCCGGCGAATTGAGCGTCGGCCGCTGCGATGCGGTGGCGGTAGGCGGTGTCGGCAGGGCCGCTGACATGTTCACCGGCATCGAGCGCGCGGCGATCGGCGGCGATGTTCTCGAGCCGGCAGAGCCAGTCCTCGAAAGCGTAGTCGTCGGGGAATCCGGATTCGTAGGTTCCGGCGTATCCCTGCAGCATGCGGGTGTGGGCGTGGCCGTACTGGATCGAGGCGGCGATCAGGCCGCGCGGACGGCGCCGAATGAACCACGCGAGAGTTCTGCGAAACCGGGACGCGTTCAATCCTCCGTTCGGATCGGCGGGGATCGCGTCGGCTCGCCCACGCCGACGACATTCGTCGTTGACCCAGGTGACGAAGCGGGCAATGTCGCGGGCCATGGTGGTCGACGTGCGGGCCTTGCCTTGGCGGGTGTATCGCGCGGCCGTCGGTAGGGTTCGAGCCAGGTCGGGAACAGCAGAGGCTGGGAGTGCAACTGCTCGAGGACCTCGATGGCACGGGCGACGACACCGATGACCACCCACGGGATACGGCGAAGTTGTCCTTCCACCAACTTGTTACCGTCGGCGTCGACGGCGTTCTTGAAATACAGGCCCTGCATCGACCACAGATCGTTGACCGCATCGTATTCCAGGCAGTCGCGTTGCAGATTCAGCACCTCACCGGGGCGGGCTCCGGAGAGGTAGGCGATCACCACGAAGCAGGCGGTGCTGAGCAGCCGCGCCAGTTTCGGCGCCTCGTGGTAGCTGATCGGACGGTCCCGCCACGGCCGCTCGTCGAGCAGTGCGGAGATCGGGGTATCGAGGTTGGCTTGATCCGAGACCGGAAGACCGGCCTCAAGGACCCGGCGGCCGGCCACCGTGTCGCCCAGTCCATCGCCGACCGCTCCGATGATCAAACCGACGGGGTGCCAATCCACCACCGCGCACCCATTGTCGTCGAGGCTGCCGGGCAGGGCACCGCCACATCTCTGCAGCCGCGCGACATACTCGTTCAAGCGGCGGGGTACATCGCCGGGTGGCGGGCGGCTGCTGCGCCCGGCGTTGTCCCGCTGGGCGGGTTCTTCGTCGTGCAACCGCATGTGCTCGGCGTGGGCGGTAAGGATGTCGGCGGCGAAGTCGTCGACGAACCGGATCGCCCAGCACAGCAGGTGTTGCATCGTGGTCTCGGCGATGCGTGGTGTGCGGTTTTCGAGGTAGTTGACTGCGCGACCGAAGATTTCGAAGGATTCCTCACCACCCCAGGGCGGTGCGGGCGGCAAGCGCAGGCACTCGGGAAGCACGGTGCGGTAGGCCCACAATCGTTTGACCTCCATCAACCGCTGGTACTTCATTTGCAGTCGAATCGGCTCCTGGGCAAGGGCGGCCAGGTAGTCGTCGAGCATCGGGTTGGTGACCCGACCGAAGCTGCTGTGGCCCCGCTCGTGCATCCAGGTGAGGAACGGCCGCAGCAAGCCCAGCGCTGTCATGACCGTGCGCACCGACGGCCGGGAGTTCCCACCACGCAGCCGCGCGGCGCCGGTGTGGTTGAGCAGGTGCCAGAAGTAGATCTTCACCTCCTGCCGTAAGGGCGAGGGGATGGCCGCGAAGTTGAGGCTGTGACCACTGAAGTGGTCCTCGAAGATCGCCGGGTCAAGGTCCCATCGGTCGGCAGCGAGCAGAGACAGCCGATCGCTGCCCGTCCCGGGCCGTAGCGGACGCGACTCGAGTACGCGGGTATTCGGCTGTGGCACATCGGTGTCGGTGCCGGGGATCGATGCATGGTGGGGTGAGATCATCGCAGGTCCAGCTCTCTGTTCAGAAGTCGGCTCACCAAGTCGCGCTCGGCATCGGAGGCGTTCGCGCGGGCGGTGTCGATGGCGGCGCGGCTGTGTTGGTCGAGCAGGTCCGACAGTTGAGCGTGGGGACGGGCGAAACGCCTGCGCCCACCGCAGCGGTGTCATTTCACCACGGCGTTCGGCGAGCTGATCGTGGACGAGTACTTGCACCGGCAGATGCCGGGGTAGCGCCCGCGCACAGGGGCATTGCAGGCACAATATGAACGAGGCCCGGCACGGCTGCCCGGCGGGTGAGTGCGGGCTGTGGGTGTTGTCGATGCAGGCACCCAGCACGGTGTCGAGTCGGCCGTCGATCATGCGCTCGAGCGTGTGAGCGTGCCAGGCACACCCGCTGCGCCTGACCGCCGGACAGTTCCGCGCAGCGGCGGTCCCCGAACGTCGGCGCCAACCCCGCCCGGGTCAGCAGCGCCGCGACCCGGTCGTCCGACAGGCCGGGGCGGGCGGTGCGGAGTTCGTCGGCGACGGTGTCGGTGAGCAGGGTCGGGTGCTGGGAAACCAGTCCGATACGGCGGCGCAGTTCCAGGACGTCGAGGCGGGTGATCGGGGTGGCGTCGAGCAGGATCCGGCCCCGGTCGGGCTCGGCGAGCCGGTTGAGCAGCCGCAGCAGGGTGGTCTTCCCGGCCCCGCTGGCCCCGACCACCGCCGCACACTCACCACCGGGAAACGTCGCATCGACCTCGACGAGCACCGGTGCGCAGCCATGACTGACGCTGACCTGATCCAGGGTGATGGCGGGCATGGTGTGGTCTGTGCCGGTCAGGCGGGTTCGCGGCCGAGGAGGGTAGCGCGCCGGTAGAACTCGTAGAGGCCGTCGAAGACCGGTGCGGTGACGGCGAGGGTGTGTTCGTCGTCGCCGATCATCGACAGCCCGCGCAGGACGACATCGAGGCCCGGGGCTTCGGGAGCGTCGTAGCGTTCGTCGTCGATATCGGCTTCGTGGACGATCTCGGCGATCCGAGCCAGGGCGGCGTCGCCGGTGAGCTCATAGCGCGCCACGATGGTCTCGAAACTGCAATCGCCACCATGGTGGCCCAGCTCCACTCCGCGCATGTCGAACGCGGTCGCCTCATCGGGAACCTGGTCGGGGTCGGTGACGAACACGAACACGGCATCGGGGTCGATAAAGCGGCGGATCAACCACGCGCAGGCGGCGCGGTCGATATGGATTCCGGCACGGGTGGCCCATTTCATGCGGATTCAATCTCCTCGCGGTCGGAATGATCGGGATGCAGGGCATCAACGGCGGCGACGGCGGCGCGCCGCTCGGCGGGCGGGAAGTAGTCACGGCGGTGAATGCGCCGCAGCTCGGCGCGCAGCCTGCGCAGCACCCGCCGCCGGGTCGCCGCATCGGCGGCGCGCGCCTGCTCGGCCTCGGCCAGCACCGCGCCGTATTCGGCGGCCCGGGCAGCGGCCAGCTCCCGGGCCAGCGCACGTTCCTGTGCAGTGACGGTTGGCTGGGCCAGCCAGATCGTCGCGTCCCCGCCCGCGGCGAGGACTTCCTCGGCGATCCACTCCAAATGCTCGCGCGTGCGGGCATCGGCAGGCAACCCCACCAGCCCGTCGCCCAGCTGCGCGACACCGAGCCGTTTGAGGTTGCGCCACACCGCGATACGGGCGGTGGACGGCTCGCGCGGCATCCGATAGCACAGCAGCACCCACCCGGCCTGCGTCGCGTTCGTCACTGCCGCGCTCCCTCACTTCACTACATCAATGCAACCATGGTTACATCAAAAGGAACGGGTCGCAAAGGCCCACAGCGAACGACTACCGCTGCGACCTCACGCTCGTCCGAAGGAGACCCGCCGGTGACCGCCCCCGACCACGCCTCACCACCGCCCAACGACACCGGATCCGGGAAGCCGGGACCGCCACCGCGGCGTGATCTGGTCCCGTTCCGCCACGCGCTGCGCACCTGGTTCGTGATCTCGTTGCAGACCTTCGGCGGACCGGCCGGGCAGATCGCGGTCATGCAACGCACCCTGGTGGAGGACAAACGCTGGATCGGACAGCGGCGGTTCAACCACGCCCTGTCCTACTGCATGCTGCTGCCCGGACCCGAAGCCCAACAGCTGGCGATCTATGTCGGCTGGCTGCTCAACGGCACCCGCGGCGGCCTGGCCGCCGGCACCCTGTTCGTACTGCCCGGCGTGCTCACGCTGCTCGCGCTGTCGGCGATCTACGTCACCGTCGGCGACACCACCGCCGTCACCGCCGTCTTCGCCGGGCTCGGCCCGGCCGTGGTCGTCATCGTCGCCCAAGCCGTCATCCGGGTCGGCCGCCGCGCCCTGCACCACCCCGCCCTGGTGGCGATCGCCGTCGCCGCGTTCGCGGCCCTGACCCTGTTCGCGATCCCCTTCCCCCTCGTGATCGCCGCCGCCGCGGGCATCGGGTGGGCATTGAGCCGCCTGGCCCCGCACACCATCCACCCCCAAAAGGACACCGGCGACGACGGCCCCGCACCCGTGATCAACGACGACACCCTGCACCACGAACCCCCCTCCGCGCGCCGCAACCTGCGAATACTGACCGTCGGGCTGGTGGCGTGGGCGCTGCCGATCATCGCGGTCGCCGTGCTCACCGGCGCGCACAGCATCTTCACCACCCAAGCCGTCTTCTTCTCCGGCACCGCACTGGTCACCTTCGGCGGCGCCTACGCCGTGCTCGCCTTCGTGGCCCAACGCGCCGTCGAGGTCTACGCCTGGCTCACCCCCACGGAGATGGTGCGCGGCCTGGCACTGGCCGAATCCACCCCGGGACCGTTGATCATGGTCGTGCAATTCGTCGCGTTCCTCGGCGCCTACCACCACCCCGGCGGCCTGAACCCCTGGCTCGCCGCCATCATCGCCGCCCTGCTCACCACCTGGGTGACCTTCGTGCCGTGCTTCCTGTTCATCTTCCTCGGCGCCCCCTACGTCGAACGACTACGCCACAACACCACCCTGTCCGGCGCCCTGACCGGCATCACCGCCGCCGTCGTCGGCGTCATCGCCAACCTCGCCGTCTTCTTCGCCACCCACACCCTGTTCACCGGCACCCGCGACATCCACACCGGGCCACTGCGCATCGCCCTGCCCGCCCTCGACACCGCCAAACCCGTCGCCCTCGCCCTCACCGCCGTCGCGGCAGTCCTCGTGTTCGGGCTGAAATGGCCCATGCTGCGTGTACTCACCGTTTGCGCCGCACTCGGCGCGGCCGCCGCAGCACTCGGACTACCCGTCACATGACCAGGCCGCAGCCGAGTACGGGCCCGGCCGCGACCCTGGCCACACGGGTGGTGCACGCGGTCTACCCCAGATCCGCGTCACCGACCGCCGGGGTCATTCGTCGTCGTCGGCCGGTTCTGTCCCCAGGACTTTCATGTCCTTGTCCAAGTGCACCTCGAGCACCGAGCCGTCGGGGGCGGTGACCTGCACCCCATAGGCGGCAGCGCCCTCATCGGATTCGGTTTCGACCTCACCGGTCGTGCCGCCGGGCACCGCCTCCACGGCCGCGGCACGCGCCCGATCGGCGGCCGGCCCGGTCACCTCGTCATCGTCACCGTCGAAGGCGTACCCGATACCCACCCCGGCCGCCGCCACAATCGCGACGCCGGCAGCGGCAGTGGTGGCGATCCTCGCCCTACGGTTCATCGAACCCACTCCCTTTCTCGATCGATTCGGATGCTTGCCGAACCGACGGTAGACACCCCCGATGAAGCGATCATGAAGATCCGCGCCGACGGCACCGGCCGCGCAGTGCGAGGCCGTCATGTCCGATGACTGCGCGGTGGGAACCCTGGGCCCGGACCGCTCAGCGCCGCCGCCGCGCGGCAGGGTCGGTCTGGGCCTGCCACCGGATCAGCGCCTCCGCGGATGGCCGCGAGTACTTACCCAGGGATCGCACCGAGGTGTGCCCGCTCATCCGCATCAGCATCGGTGTCGACGCCCCGTCCTCGGCGGCGTGTGTGAGTTTCGAATGACGCAACTGATGCAGCGTGAACGGTCCACGCGCGAACCCGCCGGTGTGGTGCTCGAACAATTCCAGGGCCCGCCGGTACGACAACCTCCCCCGCAGCGTGGAAGGGTCGATATCGCCCACAGCAACACCGGGTTTCGCCTTGCGGTCGGTCAGGAACACCGGCCCGGACTTCCGCCCGGCCAGAAGCCGGGGCAGCAGCCGCGCGGTGCCGCTCTGCCACGCGACCACGTCGCGGGCCCCGCCCTTGCGGGTCACCACGGCGCACCGGTTGCCCATGTCCAGGTCCGGGATGTCGAGCATCAGCAGCTCCTCGGCACGAGCCGCGGTCTCGTACAGCATCGTCCACAGCACCCGTTCCCGTAGCGGCACATCCGCCGCGAGCAACCAGGTCACCTCGTCGCGGGTCAGCGCCCGCGAGTGATCCGGCGGCACCTTCCGCGGCACCAGCCGGACGAGAGGATCGCCGACCAGCCACTGCTGCGCACGCCAGTACTCACACGCCGCGCGCAGCGACGCGAGGCGGACATTGAACGTCTGCGCTGAACTACCGCCCCACTTGAACACGAACCAGCCACCGACCCGCTCGGCCTCCAGCAGGCCCACATCCGAATCGGCACCGAAATCGCTCACCAGCCGGTTGAGGGCCACGGCATACCCGCGGCGGGTGTTGGCGCTCGGGATCGTGGACAAGAAGTGATCCACCGCATCCTTCAATCGCACGCCCCGCACCGGCAGCGCCCGCACCTGTCCCACGATCAGTCCTTCCGCCCCCGGTCACCGGACCCGATCGGCGCTACCACAGATAATTTACGGAGTCGCTCCGCCCGGGAAGAGGCATCGCGCCAGCTCGCCATCGAAGCTACCGCAGATAATAGGCCATTGTCTGCGGCAACTCCTTAGCGCGACTTTTCCCGGATTTGGGCCGAGCATCGTGCCCATCCATCCGAAACCAACTGCTACACAACCCATCTCGACAACCGAGGGAAGTCAGATACCGCTTAGCGCGACTTTTCTCGTCACTGGACCCCACACGCCGGAAGCACTCTCCGGAATGCCGTTAGCGTGATCGCGCAGTCGAAACGCGCTGCACCCGAACCACTGCACGGAGGAGGCACCGATGACCGAGACGGCGCACCCTCGTCCCCGTCGGACCCGCGCCGACGACGCCCGGCGTTTCGCCGACCTGCTCCGCCAGCAGATCCGTGCCGACGAGTTCCGGGACCGCGGTCTGCCCTCGGAGGGCGACCTCGTCCGAGAGTTCGGGATCTCCCGCAACGCCGTCCGGGACGGGCTGGCGCAGCTCAAGAGCGAAGGGCTCATCGACCGCGCGCCCCGGATCGGGACCCACGTCACCCAGCGCAAGGTCGAGCACGGTATCGACCGGCTCGTGGGTCTGAAGCAGACACTGCGCGAATACGGCACCGTCCGGAACGAGGTCCGTGCGGCCATGGAGATCACCCCACCACCGGCCGTGGCCCGCCGGCTCGAGCTCGCAGCGGGCGAGCGGGTCGTCTACATCGAGCGAGTGCGCTACCTGGGCGATCTCCCGCTGAGTCTGGACCTGACCTACCTGGAACCGGGCGTCGGCGGTCAGTTGCTCGGCTGCGACCTCGAACACAACGACGTCTTCGCGCTCATCGAATCGGTGTGCGGGCAGTCGCTCGGCTCGGCCGAACTCGCGGTGGAAGCCGTCGTCGCCGATGCCCACTCGGCCGCGAACCTGCAGACGCCGGAAGGCGCCGCTCTGCTGCTCCTCGAGCGGCTGACCCGTCTGTCCGACGGGAAGCCGGTCGACCTCGAATACATCCGGATGCGGGGAGACCGAATCACCCTGCGGGGAAGTCTCTTCCGCGACCCGTCCGGAAACACCACCGTCGACGACACCACCGAATGGGAGTTCACCTGATGGCACTGGTCGGTCACCGCGCAGACGTACCCGTCACCATCGACGAGTCGTTGTGCATCGAAGGCTGCACGCTGTGCGTCGAGATCTGTCCACTCGACTCCCTCGCGATCAACCCGGACAACGGCAAGGCCTTCATGCACGTGGACGAGTGCTGGTACTGCGGGCCGTGCGCCGCGCGGTGTCCCACGGGCGCCGTCACCGTCAACATGCCGTATCTGCTGCGCTGATCGCGCGCCGACCGCGTCTCGCTGTCGGCCCCACATCTCCCCGCGAAGCACGTCTCCCGAGAAGGACCCCTCCGTGAAACCCACCCGTCTCGTCCCGGCGGTGGCGGCTGTCGCCGCGCTCACCCTGTCGGCCTGCTCGTTCGAGCCGTCCGCCGATGCCGACGCCGTCACCGTCGTGGTCGGCTATCAGTCGAAGACCATCAACACCGTGACCGCAGGCACCCTGCTGCGCGCTCAGGGCTTCCTCGAGCAGCGGCTCGCCGAGATCGGCGAGGAGACGGGCACCGCCTATCGGGTGGAGTGGCAGGACTACGACACCGGTGCACCGATCACCGCGCAGATGGTCGCGGAGAAGATCGACATCGGGTCCATGGGCGACTACCCACTGCTCATCAACGGCTCACGCACCCAGGACAATCCGCGTGCACGAACCCAGCTCGTGTCGGTCACCGGGTACAACCCGGAGGGTGCGCTGAACATGGTGGTCGTGCCGCCGGACTCGCCCGCGACCACCCTCGCCGACCTGGCCGGTGCCAAGGTGTCGGCGAGTGTCGGCTCCGCCGGGCACGGCACCCTGGTGCAGGCGCTCGACCGCGCGGGCATCGACCCCGCGACCGGCGTCGAGGTCCTCAACCAGCAACCGCAGGTGGGGGCCTCTGCACTCGAGTCCGGGCAGGTGGCCGCTCTGTCGCAGTTCGTGGCCTGGCCCGGTCTGCTCGTTCACCAGGACAAGGCCACGTTGCTGTACGACGGTGCCGAACTCGGCGTGCCCACCTTGCACGGCGTGGTCGTCCGGAGCGCCTACGCGGACGAGCATCCGGAAGTTCTGGACGCGTTCCTCCGGGCGCAGCTCGATGCCACCCGGTACCTGGTGGACGACCCGCTCGACGCGGCACGGATCGTCGCCGACGCCAGCGGGCTCCCGCAGGAGGTCGTGTACCTCTACAACGGCCCCGGCGGTACGACCTTCGAGACCGCACTCGAACCGCACCTCGTCGAGGCACTGAAAGGAAATGTGCCGTACCTCGAGTCGATCGGGGACTTCGCCGAACTCGACGTGGACGGTTTCGTGTCCGACACGGCGCTGCGGGCCGCGTTCGCGGCCGAGGGGCTCGACTACGACGCGGCGGTGGCGGACACCAGCAACCCGAGCGTGCTCCGCGGGACCGACCCGGTGTGCGAGCGAGCGGTGGACGATGTGGCACTGGCGGGCGAGATCTGGTTCGCCGCCGGCGATGCGACGCAGGTCGCCGCGGACCCGACGTGCCTGCTCCGGGCGGTGCAGCAGGCCCGTGCCGACGGCCGTGACATCCGCGGGGTGTATGTGCCGGACACGGAACTCGGCACCCGGTGGTTCGCCGACAAGTCGGTGTGGGTGGTCGACGGCGACCGGTACCTGCCGTTCACCACCGAGGCCGCGGCGACCCGGTATCTCTCGGCGCACCCGGGTTCCGTCCCGATCGAGTACGAGCGAGCCGTCGAGGAGGTGCGCCCGTGAGCGCGACCGCCACCGTGCCGGAGGTTGCGACGTCGCGAGCGCCGGCGGAGCCCCGACGGGCGGGTGGGCGCCGGATCACTCGCCGCGGGCGTGGTCACGTCCTGATCCGCGTCGGCTCCGTCGCCGCGGCACTGGCTCTGTGGCAGTGGCTGACCGCGAACGACATTCGGCTCTGGCTGCGGTTCGACACACTCCCCAGTGTCGGTGAGGTGCTCTCCGCGTTCGCGGTGGCGGTGCAGTCGGAGACGTTCCACCTCGATCTTGCGCAGTCGCTCGTGCGCATTCTCACCGGATTCGCGCTCGCAGCAGTGATCGGTGTCGCGGTGGGTGTCGGGTTGGGGCGGTCGAATCTGTTCTCCGCGGTGTTCGGCCCGCTCACCGAACTGGCCCGCCCGATTCCGGCGATCGCGGTCGTCCCGGTCGCCATCCTGCTGTTCCCCAGTGACGAGGCCGGAATCGTCTTCATCACCTTCCTCGCCGCCTTCTTCCCGGTCATGGTCAGCACCCGCCATGCGGTGCGGGCGCTCCCCACGCTGTGGGAGGACTCGGTGCGCACCCTCGGCGGCGGCCGCATCGACGTCCTGGTGCGGGTGGTGCTTCCGGGCATCCTCCCGGGCGTGTTCGGTGGCCTCTCGGTGGGGATCGGAGTGGGGTGGATCTGTGTGATCTCGGCCGAGATGATCTCCGGCCGACTGGGTGTGGGGTACCGCACCTGGCAGGCGTACACCATCGTCGACTATCCGGGAGTGTTCGTCGGGATGATCACCATCGGAATCCTCGGGTTCCTCACCTCCGGTGCGGTGGAACTCCTCGGTCGCCGGGTCACGCGCTGGCTTCCGCGAGGGGAGCAGCGGTCGTGAGCACCACCACCATGCAGGGGATGGCCCTGGCTCTCGACGACGTGACCCTCGCCTACGACGCCGTCGACGTGGTCCGCGGGCTGTCGCTGGAGGTGCGGCCGGGTGAGATCCTCGTCCTCACCGGCCCGTCCGGGTGCGGCAAGTCCACCGTCCTGCGGGCGTTGGCCGGGCTGCTGGCGCCGGTGTCCGGCACGGTCGTGGCCGACGGCGCGGCGGTCCGGACCACCTCACGTGATCGGGCGATGGTCTTCCAGGACAACGCGCTGCTGCCGTGGCGGTCCGTGCGCTCGAACATCGAACTGGCACTGGGGCTCCGGGGCGTGCCTCGGCGTGAGCGCCGCGGCGCGGCGCAGAAGTGGATCGAGGAGGTGGGGCTGACCGGATACAGCGACTACCTGCCCAAGAACCTGTCCGGTGGCATGCGTCAGCGCGTGCAACTCGCCCGCGGGCTCGCCGGGGCGCCGCGTGCGGTGATGATGGACGAGCCGTTCGGGGCACTCGACGCGCAGACCCGCGCGGTGATGCAACGCCTGTTGCTGGACACCTGGGCCGCGCACCCGACGACGGTCGTCTTCGTCACCCACGACGTGGACGAGGCGGTCCTGCTCGGCGACCGGATCGCCGTCCTCGGTCGCGTAGGTGAACCACTGCGCGCGATCGTCGACGTCCCGCATCCCCGGGACCGGGGCCGTCGAGACGACCTCGCGACCCGCGCGGCCCGTGCCGCGGCACTCGCAGCCCTCGAGACAACGCTCGGTGAACCAGCCGGGAACGGAGAAGCATGACCGCCGCCCAGACCTACCTGGCCGCGCGCCCGGACGTGATGCAGGCACCCGCGCTCGACGAGGCCGTCCGCATGGACTGCGACGTACTGGTGATCGGTGGTGGCACCGCCGGAACGATGGCCGCACTGACCGCCGCCGAGAACGGCGCGAACGTGCTCCTGCTGGAGAAGGCCCATGTACGGCACTCCGGTGCACTCGCAATGGGCATGGACGGGGTGAACAATGCCGTCGTCCCCGGCAAGGCAGAGCCCGAGGACTACGTCGCCGAGATCACCCGCGCGAACGACGGAATCGTCAACCAGCGCACCGTCTACCAGACGGCGACGCGCGGATTCGCGATGGTGCAGCGGCTCGAGAAGTACGGAGTGAAGTTCGAGAAGGACGAGTACGGCGAGTACGCCGTCCGCCGAGTCCACCGCTCCGGCGCCTACGTGCTCCCGATGCCCGAGGGCAAGGACGTGAAGAAGGCGCTCTACCGGGTGCTGCGGCAACGGAAGATGCGCGAGCGGATCCGGATCGAGAACCGGTTGATGCCGGTCCGTGTGCTCACCGACGGTGGCCGGGCGGTCGGCGCGGCCGCACTGAACACCAGGACCGGCGAGTTCGTCACGGTGGGCGCGAAGGCGGTGATCCTCGCGACCGGCCCGTGCGGTCGCCTCGGGCTGCCTGCCTCCGGATACCTGTACGGCACCTACGAGAATCCGACCAACGCCGGCGACGGGTACTCGATGGCGTACCACGCCGGAGCCGAGCTGAGCGGGATCGAGTGCTTCCAGATCAACCCGCTCATCAAGGACTACAACGGGCCAGCCTGCGCGTACGTCGCGAATCCGTTCGGCGGCTACCAGGTCAACGCGCAGGGGGAGCGGTTCGTCGACTCGGACTACTGGTCCGGGCAGATGATCGCGGAGGTGCGCCGCGAGATCGACTCGGCTCGCGGACCGATCTATCTCAAGGTCAGCCACCTTCCCGAGGAAACCCTGGACACGCTCGAATCCATCCTGCACACCACGGAACGCCCCACCCGCGGCACCTTCCACTCCGGCCGTGGACACGACTACCGCACCCACGACATCGAGATGCACGTATCCGAGATCGGTTTGTGCAGCGGTCATTCCGCGTCCGGAGTATGGGTGGACGAGAACGGGGCGACGACGGTTCCCGGGCTGTATGCGGCCGGCGACCTGGCGTGCGTGCCGCACAACTATATGATCGGCGCCTTCGTGTACGGCGATCTCGCGGGCGCGCACGCGACGTCGACGCTGACGGACGTCGCCGCCCCGACCGACCTCCCCACGGACCAGGTGGCCGACGCCCACGCGCTGATCTACCGGCCGCTGCTGAACCCGGACGGTCCACCACAACCACAGGTCGAGTACAAGCTGCGCCGCTTCGTCAACGACTATGTGGCACCGCCGAAGACGGCCACGAAGCTGTCGATCGCGGTGGAGACGTTCGAGCGGATGAGCCGCGAGATCGAGGAGATGGGCGGCCACACTCCCCACGAGCTGATGCGCTGCGCCGAGGTGAGCTTCATCCGAGACTGCGCGGAGATGGCGTCGCGCAGCTCACTGACCAGGACCGAGAGCAGGTGGGGGCTCTATCACGAGCGCGCCGACCTGCCCGAGCAACTCGACGCCGAGTGGGGCTATCACCTCAACCTGCGCCGCGGCGCCGACGGCGAGATGGAGTTCCTCAAGCGGCCCGTCGCGCCGTACTTCGTCCCGGTGCCAGGGTTCGACACCCTGCCGCCGCAGGACCAGTCGGTGGTCCCGGTCCGCCAGCCCGACCTGGTGGGCGGGCGGCCGCCCGTGGCGGCCCGCGACCGGGTGGCCCGGCCGGAACGCACAGAGCCGTCGTCGCCCGAGATCGTCGCGGTGCTCGCCCTGGACGCGCCGGACGTCGGGGAGTTGGCGCCGTTCCTGGCCTCGACGGACGCGCAGGTCCGTGCGACGGCGCTGTCGGTGCTCACGGAAGGAACGCCCGAGGGGTTCACCGGTGTGTTGATCACCGCCCTCGGCGATCCGGACCTGGCCGTGCGGCGGAAGGCGGCGGAGTCGCTGCGCGAGCTCGTCGAGGTGCTCGGCGATGTCGGCGGTCTGGTCGGGTTCGCAGGGTCGCCGGACCCGGTGGTGCGCGGCGCCGTGGTGGATCTGTTGCGCGCGCATCGGGCGGGGACGAGAGAGACGTTCCTCGTGGCCCTGGCGGACGAGGATCACCACGTCCGGATCGAGGCGGTGCGGGCCCTGGTGTCGCTCGACGTCTGGGTGGACGTCGCCGGTGCCGCCGAGGATCCGGATCGTCAGGTGCGGGTGGCGGTGGCGCACGGACTGGCGACGATCGGGGCGGGGGGACGGGACGCGGTGCGGTCTCTCGTCACCGACCGGGACGCGCTGGTTCGGGCCGCGGCGCTGGCGGCGCTCGCCTCGCTCGGGTGCGAGAGCACCGACGCCGAATCCGCGGTTGCCGCACTCGGGGATTCGGCGTGGCAGGTGCGTCAGGGCGCGGCGCGGGCGTTGGCCGTCGCCGACCTCGTGGTCGCCGTCCCAGCGCTCGCGAAGGCGCTGGAGGACCCGCACCTCGATGTCCGCAAGGCGGCCGTCATGGCCCTCGCGGAACGGGCGGCGTCGCCGGAGGTTCGGGAGGCGCTGGCCCGGGCACTCGAGGATCCGGACGCGGACGTCCGGGCGTACGCGCGGAGGGGGCTGTCGGAATAGCTCTCGCGGAACAGTTCTGGCCGGATCCGCGGACGTATCCCGCACCGTGCTCTGGAACCTTCGGGAGCGCGGTGCGGACAATGTCCGCGGACAGTCAGCGGCGAGGCCCGAACTCGGGGGTGGGCCCGGCGGTCCCGGCCTTGCGCGCGATCGTGTGGTTCCGTCCGGTGAGAAGTCGCAACTGCAATAGCGTCTCCACCGCGAACGCGGCCCGAGGGGAGCGGTGCCAGGTGTTCTGGAACAGCTTCTTGGTGGCGGCGACGGAATCGGGGGAACGGGTCGCGATCCGGGCGGCGAGTTCTTCGGCGTCGGTGAGCGGATGCTCGGAGACGCCGCTCACGAGCCCCCACTCGTGGGCGCGCCTCCCGTCGAACATCTCCCCGGTCATCGTCAGGCGCTTGGCCAGATCCATCCCCACCAACTCGCGCAACGTCACCGAGCCGGTCATGTCCGGGATCAGGCCCCACTTCGCCTCGAGTACCGAGAGCTCGCAGTCCGGTGTGCTGAACCGGAAGTCGGCGGCGAGCGCCAGTTGCAGGCCGCCGCCGTAACACCGCCCGTGCAGGACGGCGATCACCGGGACCGGTAGTGAGCGCCATGCCCAGCAGGCTCGTTGGAAGAGGTTCGTCTTCTGTCCGGGAATTTTCGCGAAGGCGAGCGCCAGGCGGGCCGGATTCTTGCCGACCGACGCGAAATCGAGCCCGGCACTGAAGGCCGCACCGTCGCCGCGCAGGATCACCGCGCGTACGTCCCGACGTCGGCGCACTGTGCGCGCGGCGTCGACGGACCGTCCAGCATGTCCAGGTCGAGCCCGTTGAGCTTGTCCGCGCGGCTGAGCGTGACGTAGGCAAGGGACCCGTCGAATCGGACGGTGACTCTGTCGGACATGGTGCTTCCTCCGCGGGTTGGGCCGGGTCTCGTGGCCGAGTATTCGGGATCGAGCGGCGCGCGGCCAGTAGGCGAGGGCACCCGAGGGTGTACCGATGCGACTATCGTTCGTCGCGTGTCGAGGAGTGAGAACCGAGTACGTGAGCGAGGAGAAGACGCACGCAGGCTCCACATCGGCCTGTCGTTGGCGCCGACGTGGCTGTCCGGGGAAGGCTGGCGCCGCGAGGACAGCAGGGTGGCGGAACTCTTCGACAGCAACCTCTACGTCGATCTCGCCCGGCGCGGGGAGGCCGCCGCGCTCGACTTCGTGTTCAAGCCGGACTCGCTGTTCGTCGACCCGGACACGCTCGCCGGCTCCCCGGGGTTCAGCAGCCTCGACCCGACCGTCCTGCTGGCCACGCTCGCGCGGGAGACCAGCAGGATCGGGCTGGTCACCACCGCGTCCACCACGTTCAACCCGCCGTACGTCGTTGCCCGGCAACTGCAGTCGCTGCACTGGGCCAGCGAGGGACGCGCCGGGTGGAACATCGTGACCTCGCTCGACGGTCAGGGCAATTTCGGTGTCACCGAGATGCCGTCCGCGCGAGACAGGTATGTCCGCGCCGCCGAGTTCACGCACGTCGTCCGGAAGCTGTGGGAGAGCTATCCGCACCGGGCGATACACGAGGACCGAGCCGGCGGGGTATACGCGGACTCCGCACAGGTGAAGGCGATCGACCACCAGGGTGAGCACTTCCGGGTGGAGGGGCCGTCGACGGTGCCGACACACCCGTCGGGTGAGATCCCGTTGTTCCAGGCGGGCGCGTCGCCGGACGGACGCGACTTCGCCGCCTCCGTCGCCGACGCGGTGTTCGCGGCCTCGCCCGACATCGAGGCGGGAACGGAGTTGCGGGAGGACCTACGTGCCCGTGCGGTAGCTCACGGCCGGGATCCTGATTCTCTCCTGGTGCTGCCCGGGCTCAGCATGTTCCTCGGCAACACATCGGCGCAAGCACGGGAGCTGCATCGAGCCACATATGCGCGGTTGAATGCGGAGCGTAGGTTCGCGTCCATCGAGTCCGCGGTGGGCCTGGATCTGCGGGCCGCGGATCCGTCGAGTCCGGTCCCGGTGGAGGGTCTCGCGGACCCGGACCGGCCGGTGCGCAGTAGAACTCACTCCGACCTGTTCCGTCGGTTCATTCTCCGAGAGCGGCCCACCGTGGCGCAGTTGCTCGAGCGCCCCGAGGTGGTGGCCTCGGCGCACTGGGTGGTGGTCGGCACGCCGGACGACGCCGTACGGGAGATCGTCGACCGGGTCGCGCACGGCCTCGACGGCTTCATCGCGCTGCCGGGAGGGTCCTGGGAGTCGATCGACCTTTTCTTCGATCAGGTGATCCCGCGCCTGGTGGACCTGGGGCTGTTCCGGTCGGAGTACGCCGGGCGGACGTTGCGGGAGCACCTCGCCGAGTAGCGGTCGACGAGCCGACGTACCGATTCGTCGCCATACTGGACCGATGACGAGTGCAACTCCGGCCGACATCGCCGAGGCGTGCCGATCGGCGCGGTCGGTGGCGGTGCTGACCGGGGCGGGCATGTCGGCCGAGAGCGGGATCCCCACGTTCCGCGATGCTCGGACAGGCTTGTGGGAGCGCTTCGATCCCACCCAACTCGCCACTCCGGACGCGTGGCTCCGTGACCCGTCGTTGGTGTGGGCGTGGTACCAGTGGCGGGCCGCACTGGTGCGCCGCGCCGCGCCGCACGCGGGTCACCTCGCGCTGGCCCGCTGGCAGTCCGGTTCCGGTTCCGATGCCGTGACGGTCGTGACCCAGAACGTCGACGATCTGCACGAGCGGGCGGGCACCGTGGTCGCCGCACACGTGCACGGGAGCTTGTTCGCGCCGCGTTGTTCGCTGTGCGAGCAGCCCTTCGACGGAGTGCCCGAGTTACCGGAGGAACCCGTCTCGTCCCTGCGTCCGCCGCGGTGCGACGCGTGCGGGGGAGCGGTGCGTCCCGGTGTCGTGTGGTTCGGCGAAGGGCTCCCTCCCGAGGCCTGGGAGGTGGCAGAGCACGCGGCGAGCACCGCCGACGTGGTCCTCGTGGTGGGTACCTCGGGTGTGGTGTATCCGTTCGCCGCCCTGCCGGAGATGGCTCGTGACGCCGGAGCCGTGGTGGTGGAGATCAATCCCGAGCAGACATCTCTCAGCGCTGTCGCGCACCACTCGTGGCGTACCACCGCTTCCGCGGGGCTCTCGGCGCTGGTGCAGACTCTCGCGGTTGGGGCGGACGAGTAGAGGTTCTCCCCGCTCCATCACACCTGATCACGAGGCCTTCCTGCTGCTACCCTGACGTGGCAGGTCGGATCACCTCCGTCGTCGACAACGGCGCAGCCGTCGAGCGGTATGCGTACGACGCGCTGAGCAACGTGGTGACGCAGGAAGCGGCCACAGTGATGGTGGACGACGACGGTACGCGCGAGTACTGCGGCAGCCTGTTGATCCGCGACGGCCGGACGCGTTTCCATTACGACGAGGCCGGTCGACTGGTGCGCAAGGTCACCACTCGGCTGTCCCGTAAGCCGGATGTGTGGCACTACCGGTACGACGCGTTCGATCAGCTGGTCGAGGTGACGACGCCGGACGGGGCGCGGTGGCGCTACACGTACGACGCGCTGGGCCGCCGCACGGGCAAGGCACGGCTCGCCGAGGACGGGGGAGTGTCGGAGCGGACTTCGTTCACCTGGGATGCGACGACTCTCGTCGAGCAGAACACGACCGAGGCGACGACGCGCTGGGTGTATCAGCCGGGGACCCACACTCCGCTGACGCAGACGCGGGTGCCTCTCGACCCGAACGATCAGGCTGCGGTCGACGCCGAGTTCCATGCGATCGTCACCGATCTGGTGGGCACACCGACCGAGTTGGTCGATCCGGTGACGGCGGAGGTCGAGGGCCGCTCGACCACCAGCCTGTGGGGTGTCACGGCCTGGGCGGGTGCGGCGGCGACGCCCATCCGCTTCCCGGGCCAGTACTTCGACGACGAGACCGGCCTGCACTACAACCTGCATCGCTACTACAACCCCGATACGGCGCGGTACACCACGCCCGATCCGCTGGGACTGGCTCCCTCGCCGAACCCGAACAGCTACCCGCACAACCCGACGGCCTGGACGGATCCGTTGGGGTTGATGCCGGACGGTTGTGAGCCGAAGTCCAACTCCGAAGTCCGACAGTGGTATAACGATCAGGTGTCATCGATTCCCGAGTTGAATCGAGAGTGGACTCAATCTGGAATTCCTCTGGAGCAACGTGCACAGATGGCTGCGGAGATACGACACGACGCAAGGATTCGGGCGCGTGAGATGATGGCAGATCCGTTCGAAGTTGAGCAACTGAGGGCACGTGATCGGCAAGTCTATGGAAATCCAGACGGCCCGACATTCGACCAACTTGTCGAGAAGTCTCGCAGTAAGGGAATGGCGGGTGACGAAATATACAATTACATTATTGGAAGCTCAAATCGGACGAATGCAGAAGTAAATCGACGTCTACTGGAAGGTGGCTGAATTGACTCACCCAATCTTGCTCAGATCCATTACGTGGGAGTCGACGGGCGATGCCGTGCACCCCTACCGCTGCCAGTTGGACGGAAGCCTATTAGCCATCCAGATAGGGGATTTTCCCGAAGAATCGATGTATACGCTGAGTATTGACGGCGAGCCTGCTGTTGAATTCGATGACTGGCCGAGGACGTGGCGGCGATAACATCCTCAGAGGGAAGTCGCATGGCTTTCTTGATTGACGATTGGCTTCGGGACAAGAAATCGCTATTGGAGTCGTCACGATCCGCGACAGTAGCAGCACAATACGAACCGAGTTCGATCGGCGTGCGATCGTTATTTATCTCGATGTGAGTGATCGGATCGGGTCTCTCGTGTTGTGGGATAATGGCCCAGCGGAAGTACAGGTCGGTTCAGTCGCGGACGGTTCCGTTGTGGTGAATCGAACAGCACATTGGCACTCTGAACAGGAAGCTCTCGACGTAGCGGACGAGTTCTTGGCGTCTGTAATCGAGTTCCGTGGAAGCTCGGACAGATGAGGAGACTCGGTAGCTGCACGTCAGTCGATACCTCGAGGGATCCCAACGCTCGTGTCAGGAACTAGCGTCCATAAGTAGAATACGGAGACCCACGATGTATGGGGATCAAATGCTCCCTTCAGATTTCTCTGTGCCACGAGAGTTCCTTGCGCTTCAGGATGCGCAAGTCGAGGCGCTCGGTCCGTGGCTTTTTCCTGGAGAAGATATTCTGACTTGGAGGCTTCGGGGTCTGAGAGAGAGATTTCCAGAAGCGGTTCTTCTCCCGTTTGCGCAGCGGCTCGACAACGATGATATCGCCTGTTGGACACCCCCTTTTCCGTCCGTGTGCGTCCTTCATGACTTCTCCACCTGGGGCTGGGAGAGAAGGAAAGAGTATGCGGATGTCAGAGAATGGCTGCACTGGGCAGTCGACGACATTCTGGATGCGCAAATATGACACCCTCGAAAACGATCCGGATCAGCAAGGAAGCGTCCCGCCTGCTCAGGCACTGTGCTCACGAGCTTTCGGGCGGACTCGATGCGGAAGGCTGGGCTGATCTGGACGACGTGGTGGCAACTATTGTCCAGAATTTGAATCTTCCTGCTGAAGACAAACACGACGTGCGCCTTGTTCTCGAAAGTGAGGGCAACCAACGTCACGAGACGTCGGGCGATCGTATACGAGCCATATACGGGCATTCGGGCAGCCTTGGTGTCCACTATGTGGCCAGAAAGCCGCCGACTGATCTCTTCCATGCCAGCCCCGACGTGAACCTGTCGGCGATCCTGGACGAAGGGTTGATGCCGCGATCACGCCAGTACGTGCACATGTCGACAAACGTGGATATGGCGAAGCGTCGGGCGCAGCACCACCGTTCGAGTCTGGCCGTTCTCGTAGTCGACGCCGAGGCTGCGGTGCGAGAATCAGGTATCGAATTCTTCTCACCGGACGGCGAGATCTGGCTTGCGAAGCATGTTCCGGCGAAGCATATTCGAATCGTAAGCAGTAGTGGATGACGAGATACGGGGCCAGCTCAGTGGTGCGGGTCTCGAGTTGCTGGGTTCGCAGTATGTCGCGGGCACACTGACGCCGGAACAAGCATGGAGGATGGTGATCAGCGGCAACGCCGGCCTGTGGGTGACGGTGAGCGACGATGCCGACCGCCGTCTGGATACGGTTAACGAAAACTGGCACAAGCTGTCTGAAGATCTGGGCTTGATCGGCTCGGACGGTGAGTTCCTGTTGAGCCTTCCAGGGCCGGGCGCCTGGGAGAAGCCGTGGTATCGGGTTCGGAAGGCGAGCGAGTTGAGGATGGCGCAGGTGTTGGCACCGTATCCTGGTGAGCCCGAGTACGTCACGGCCTCATTGAGGGGATTTCCGGTGGTCGGAGTGACTTCCGAGGAGAACGCGACATGGATTCTTGTCTTCGAGGGCTGAGTCGTGAATACGTGCTCGATCAGAGGGATGGCAGTCGGCACTCGAGATTCACAGGAAGTGGAACAGTATGGCCGAAATTAGACTCGACCTCGTGAACAGCCGAGAGTCTTTTGTCGAACTGGTGAGGAACATTTCCGCAGATGTGGCTAGAGATAGCGGCGCTTTCGAAAATGTGAGCACCGCAGACTACCTGGAAGCGTTGGCCGCGTGGGTTGAGGATATGGATGGGCGCTCTCACCGGTTCAACGAACCGGCCCCCGGGCCTGATTGGAGATTCTTTGCAATGTCACTTGTCGCGGCGCTCGATTATGAATAGTGGAAATCTTCATCTGTCGTTTTATCTGGAGGATTCACTGTGAGTTGGGTTGATGCACTGGCCGATTCCCAGCCCATAGTCCGAGTATACGGTGATGGTATCCCTTCGCTAGTGGGGATAAGTATTCACGAAGTAAGGTTCGACAGGAACGCGTCGACCATCTATTTGCGCTTCGACCTCTCCTCGTTCCCGGAACGGCCTCCAGTGAAATGGACTGCAGCCGGATCGAACACGGTGCAACTGGAACTGAGATTCTCGGGAGTGAGGTCGGTCAAGCTGGAGGGATGGAGCAGTGAGATGTTCGCCGATCTCAGAATCGAGAGGAAGGGCCCATCGACGGTCGTCGCGTGGGTGGAGCCGGCACCGCACATGGAGATCGTCGCCGAGTCGGTGTTCGTCGCACGTATCCAGGCGTACATCGACTCCACACGGCAGCGGGAGTGACACCGGAACGGCGGTGGTCGACGGACGCTCGGACCCGATCCGGTGCGGCTTGACATGGAAGTATGGACGAGACAGCCGTTCCGGCCCTTCTCGAAGCCGAAGGTGAATGGTATGTACTCGATGGGCACGTGTGAGAGCTGTGGCCAAGGAGACGTCGAGGCTGTCGTTCTCGAAAGCCAGCGAGTAGTGCTGATATGCGACGAATGCTCCATTGTCTGGTGTGATCCCGCGGATCTCGGTACCGATCGCGTGTCGGTACCCCGTCCTCCGGACTGGCTGGTATGCGGAGGTGACCGGGCGAAACCGGGGACTGTTCGCTCGGCGACGGGTGCCGACTTGGCACGAGCTGGTTGGAGTAGTGGTGAGCTCTCGCGAGTTCCTGCGCCGCAACCGGTCGTTGTGCGTAGTAAGTACCCGATACCTGATTACCACGCAGTGCTCCAACACGCTGTCGACTGGTCGCGTTCGCGCGGCGCCGCCGAACGGTACGGAGACGCAGTTCTCGCCACGCTGAATATACGCTTGGCAGCGGCTTATGACGGCGAGCCGATTGGCAGGGAGCTCTATCAATCGGCAGGGGAGGGCTGGGTCGATTTCAGTGCGTTTCGGCCTCGACGAGATTCTCGTGACCGTCACTCCGGGGCGTTGAATGCTGATGGTCAAGCACTTCGCGACGCCTTGACATTCGGAATCGAGCAGATCGGAACTCGGCCACGTCCCTGGTGTGAGATCCCTCCAATTGTTCGGAATCCTTCCGCAGGTGACTATGAGACGAAGGCGAGCGGCACGTGAGAGTGAAGCTGAAGCCCGAAACCGAGAGGATCTCGCAGCGCCTCGGCAGAATTCCGCTCTCCGACGGCGACGTGGCCGACGTGATAGAAATACTTATCGGCGTTAGCGGACGATCGGAGTATCGGATCGTAGACCCGGACGGCGGGAGCTTCCTCGCCTCGGTTGCAGATTTCATAATCGTGTCAGCTGTCACGCCCAGCGGCTGGGCGATACTCCCTCAACTGTCCGGGGGACTCCAAGTCACGTTCCCAGAATTCGCGGAAGTCGGATTCTGGGAGAGGTACTTCGACGGCGACCCTGCTGCCGTTCAGATACACGACGACGTGTTGGCCCATGCCCTTTCAGAGGATTGAGTTCTGGCGTGTCCCCTGTGAGTAGGTCCGGGTTGTTCTAGAGTCCTAATTGCCCTGGTGAGGGCGAAGAAGGGACGATAGAGATCATGGCGGGACGCAAACGTCACTCGGCAGAGGACATCGTGCGCAAGCTGCGCCGAGCCGACGAGTTGGCAGCGGAAGGCAAGAACGGCGAGGAGATCGCCGCCGCGCTCGAGGTGTCGGCGGCAACGCTGTACAACTGGCGTCGCCAGTACTCCGGTATGGACGCCGATGCCGCGAAAGAACTCAAGGAACTGCGGGAGCAGAACAGCCGGCTCAAGCGGTTGCTCGCCGATGCCGAGTTGGAGAAGGACGCGCTGCGGGAGATCGCCAAGGGAAAATTCTGAGCCCGACCGCCAAACGCGCCGCGATCACCATGCTCACCGGCACCCTGCAGATGTCGGAGCGGTTCGCGTGCAAGGTTGTTGGGCTCTCCCGATCGGTTTACCGACGGCTGCCGTTGGCGCAGACACCGGACGACCCGGATGCCGATCTGCGCGCAGAGTTGCGCAGGTATTCCTGCAAGCATCCACGGCACGGGTTCCGTCGGGCGTGGGCGTGGCTGCGCTACGACCAGGGCGTCGCGGTGAACAAGAAGAAGGTGCACCGCCTGTGGAAGGAGGAGGGACTACAGGTGCGGCGTGCTCCACGCCGCAAGCGTGCCGGCCGGTCCTCCGTTCCGGTCGTCGACGCGGATGCTCCGAATGTTGTGTGGGCATTGGACTTCCAGTTCGATTCGACCGTCGACGGCAAGGCGGTGAAGATCGCGTCGATGGTCGACGAACACACCCGGATGTCGTTGTTGAACATTGTGGACCGCTCGATCACTGCAGATCGATTGATCGAGGGCTTGGAGAAGGTGTTCGCGATGTGGGGTGGGCCCCCGCTCGTGCTTCGCATGGACAATGGGCCTGAGTTCATCTCAGAAGCCCTGCGAGCCTTCTGTGCTGGGTCGGTGGGGGTGTCCTACATTCCGCCGGGCACGCCATGGAACAACGGGTTCATCGAGTCCTTCAACAACCGGCTGCGCGACGAGTGCCTCAATCGCAACTATTGGCCCACCTTGCTCGAGGCCCGCGTGGTGATCGAGGATTTCAAGGACGACCACAATCACCGACACCGGCATTCGGCACTGGGTTACAAGACCCCCGCCGAGTACGCTGCCGGATGCACCCACCAGCACCAGCCCGTGGCGTGCGAGATCGACTGATCGACTGCACGTAGGAACCGGCTCTAGAACCGACCGGACCGACTATCGGGGACCTGCCAGTTCCGGTTGATAATGACAACACTCGTGGAGATCCTGGAATCTGAAATTCTGCTGACTGGATGCGACGTCGATTTCTACAATCCTCTCCTGAGTGAGGGTGGGTTTGCAGAGTGCTCGATCGTAGGTCTGAGGTTCGACGTCGTACGTAATCGGGTCGGCGCAATTGTTGATCTCAAGAATTCGCTACAACTGGATCCCAACTCCAATACGGGTGTTATTGTATTCGATAATGTAGAGAATTTGAGCTGGAATGGTGCTCGAACGGATCTACCCTTCATTGCGCGTGTCGTTGTCGGGTCGACCCCTTCTGTTTCGGAAGGTCGATACGAGTTGATCATGTCGTGTAGTGGTGCTGCCCGATTGATACTTCAAGGGTCTGGTGCGGTGTTCTTTCGTGGGACTGCCCCGGGTATGGACGCGGCGCCGCCTGACTTCGGCTCCGCGTCAGTTACGGAAGTTGTCGAGGGGGTTCAGTCCTGGGACACAAGTATCGAGATCCAGGGAGCCTCGACTACGTGAGATACGGACGCGAAGGCGCCACTTCTCCAGGCGGCATTTATGACAACGACGGGGAGTGAGGGTTCCTCGGAGACTGGTGAATGAAGAAGGAGCGTGTAGACAACCGATGTATGGAGATGAGTCAATTCCGGCAGATTTTATCGTGCCGAGGGAGTACCTTGCCCTGCAATCTGCTCGAGTGGACGAGATCGGCCCTTGGTTCTTCCCTGGAGAGCAAAGTCTGGAGATGCGGATTCGTGGCCTGCGGGAGAGATATCCCGAAGCGGTTCTTCTGCCATTCGCGAAACGCATGGACAACGACGATATCGCATGCTGGACCCCGCCGTTTCCCACTGTGTGCGTCCTCCACGATTTTTCGACATGGGGCTGGGAGCGGAGGCGTGAATTCCCAGATATCAGATCATGGCTGCATTGGGCGGTCGATGACATTCTGGATGCCACAATATGGCGGCGTCGTACTTGAGGCATCGTGAGTGATCGGGTGTTGTATCTGAGGCTTTGGGCCGATTACGGATGTCCGCGTATCAACGAGGCAGGGCATGGTCCGATTTCGCTCGCTGCCAGGATGGCCGACAAACTGGCTGACGGCTCAAAGGCGGAGTACTACAGCGAGAGCCTGCTCCGCCGCATCGAGAATCCGTAGCGAGTAGGTGGCTCCGCTCGACGCGTCACCGCCAGCCCAGCCCCGGCGCAACGTCCTTGACCACACTCTCGAGCACGTGCGCGTTGTACTCGACACCGAGTTGGTTCGGGATCGTCAACAGGAGGGTGTCTGCCTCGGCGATGGCCTCGTCACCTGCGAGCTGTGCGATCAGCTCGTCGGGTTCGCCGGCAAAACTGCGGCCGAAGACGGCGACCCCACCGTCGATATGGCCGATCTGATCGGCGCTGTCGACGTCGCGTCCGAAGTAGGCGCGATCGAGATCCGTGGTCAGCGGAAAGATGCTGCGGCTTACGGATACCCGTGGCTCCCGCGCGTGTCCCGCATCCGACCACGCCTTGCGGAACGCTCGGATCTGCTCCGCCTGGGCAACGTGGAACGGCACGCCGCTGTCTTCCGTGAGAAGGGTCGAGCTCATCAGGTTCATGCCCTGCTCGGCAGCCCACACCGCGGTCGCTCGTGAACCCGCGCCCCACCAGATGCGTTCACGCAGGCCGGGTGAGTGCGGCTCGATGCGGAGGGGGCCGTCGGGGTTGGGAAACATGGGGTCCGGATTGGGCTGCGCGAACTTGCGCCCCGACACGGCGGCCAGCATGACAGCGGTGTGCTGTCGGGCCATGTCCGCGTCTGTCTGACCGTCCTCGGGCACGTACCCGAAGTACTTGTATCCCTCGATCACCTGCTCCGGCGATCCCCGGCTCACCCCGAGTTGCAGACGCCCACCGGTTATCAGATCGGCAGCCCCCGCGTCCTCGGCGAAGTAGAGCGGATTCTCGTACCGCATGTCGATGACGCCGGTCCCGATCTCGATCCGCGATGTCCGCGCTCCGATCGCCGCGAGCAGCGGGAACGGAGAACCCTGCTGGCGGGCGAAGTGGTGCACGCGGAAGTAGGCACCGTCGACACCGACCTCCTCGGCCGCAACCGACAGGTCGATCGCCTGCAACAGCGAGTCCGATGCGCTACGCGTCGCCGACCCCGGCGCGTCGCTCCAGTGGCCGAATGACAAGAACCCGATCTTCTTCATAGGTGGTTCAACAATCAACTAGTTCGATTGTTCCCGCGGGAGCGATCTGCCGGGAGAACGCTCCGTGGGCCCGTCACGTCTGCACCGAGTGCTTCCACTCTCGTACGCAGTTCCCGGTCGGCGGTGACCACGACACATCGGCGACCTTCCAGCTCGGCCACGAGTTCGACTATTCGATCGTCGCCTGAACCGGAGGCGCTGACCACCTGAACAGTAGGAGTGGAATCGACACCGCGGGCGGCGCCCTCCACGACGAGTACGACGGTCACGGGCGGCGCCAAGTCTGCGATACCGGTGTGGACGAGGTCGGCCAGCGCATCGCGTAGGCGCTCGTTGGCGGCACGCCGGTCGCGCCACCAGCCGTCCGGTCGGGAGCCGACGACGTTGGCCGCATCGACCACCACCACGGAGCAGGTCCGATCAGCAGTCACGACAGCCACAGTAGCGGCGAATCGCGGAGTCGGCTGCTGTTGGATGAAGACGTGAACCTGGTGCCGGTGATGGCCCGTACCCCGTTTCAGTCGATGCCGAGATCGTCACGGTGAGTGTCGAAGCTCCTGAAGTCGGCGTAGTTTCATTGGGATACGAAGTCTGGTGTCGGTTCCGAGAGCTGAAGCGAGATCGCGAGTCGCCGAAGGAGATCCGGGTGAAAGTTGAGCTCGGCGGCGTCGCGCGACGTGGCCATCTCGTCCGGGTACGTCGGGATGGAGTCGCGTTCGACGCGGTGTGGGACGGCGAAGACATCGATGCCGCAGGCGGTCAGGTGGACGTCGAACTCGATATCCCCGAAGTAGTGACAGGTCATCGTGTGGCCGATTCGAACCTGCCGACCGGAGTAGCGGTCCGAGGCGGGAAGCTTGTGGTGACCGGTGTCGTGCTGGCCGAGCCGGATATGGGAGTGGTGGTGCTCGACCTCCGGCCGGGTGTGGTGCTCGTGGAGTGGGACTCAGGCCCAGTCGACTACGGGAGCCGAGTCCAGATCAGTGTGGCGGCACTTCACCTTTATCCGACAGGTGTGTGATGGCTGATCGAATGGAGATCGACTTCGAGAGGGCCGGCCGGGTGGCGGCGGCGATCAGGTGAGCTGTCCGCGTTCCGGCACCCGCATCTAGACTCGCCCGCATCTAGACTCGACTGTCGTGCGTATCGCGACGTTCAACATCAACGGGATCCGTGCGGCGCAGCGCCGCGGCTTCGAGGACTGGCTGCGAGCCCGCTCGCCCGATGTCGTCGCCCTGCAGGAGGTGCGCGCTCCGGCGTCGGCGATCCCGGACGGGGTCTTCGGCGAGCACCATCTCACCTACGAGGAAGGCACGGTTCCCGGCCGGAACGGCGTCGCCGTCCTCACCCGCAAGGAGCCCGAGGCGGTGCGGTCGTGGAGTGGAACGGCTCTACTGCGCCATCCCGGCGACGATCATGTCGAGGCGATCGACCTCGAGGCCGCTCCGCTCGCTCGGGGGCTGAAGGAGTTCGCGGATCAGGGACGCTACGTCGAGGTCGATCTCGCGGACGCGCCGATCACCGTCGCTTCCCTCTACCTCCCCAAGGGCGGTTTGCCCGAGCACCTGCAGAAGCCAGGACGCATGCGGGAGGCCCCGGACGGGGGAGCACGATACCAACGCAAGATTCGCTTCCTCGATGCGTTCGCCCGTCAACTCGCCCGCTCGCGGCGCACCGCCCGCGCGGCGGGCCGGGAGTTCCTGCTGATGGGCGACCTCAACATCGCCCACACCCGCCACGACGTGCGCAACTGGCGCCGCAGCAACCAGGCCGAAGGATTCCTCCCCGAGGAACGCGAATGGTTCTCCTCGATCGTGTCCCCGCGCACCTTGGTGGACGTGGTGCGCCGCCATCACTCGGACGTCGACGGCCCGTACTCGTGGTGGTCGTGGATGGGGCAGTCCTTCGCCAACGACGTGGGGTGGCGCATCGACTACCACCTCGCCACTCCCGCTCTCGCCCGCGCGTCGATCTCCGCGGGCACCGATCGAGATCCGGCGCCGGACCGCCGGATCAGTGACCACGCACCGGTCGTCGTCGACTACGACCTCGACGGCCTGCCGTAGAGTCGCTGCCCACTCATGTGCACCGATTGTTCCAGCCGTGCTCTCGAACCTTCGAGGGCGAAGGCCGAACAAAGTACGAGCATCCGGGCTCTCGGACCGTTCCAGACTCAGGACATCCGCTCGAGGTTTCCCAGAACGTACGGCCACGGGATGCGCTCCTGCTCGAGTCGCAGGTTCTCCGCGCGCACCATTTCCCATGCCGAGAACTCGTCCGGCGTGAGGTCGGTGAGTTCCACTCCGGTGGGCTTCGGCTCCGGCACTGCCAGATCTTTCCATCGGTTCAGGGTGTCCGGGTTCATCATCAGGCTGCGGACGTCGCGAATGTGGTGCCGGAACCGGTGGAGGATGGCGAATCCGTGAGTATCCAGATCTCCCCGATACCAGACCTCGGCCCGGGGGAGCCACGGTAGGGAGATCAACTCGGTCACCGAGTAGCCGTTGCCGTGGATGGCCATCGTGGCGGTGCGGTCAGGAAGTGCATGTATGCACTCCTTGTTCTCGAGAACCAGAACCACTTTCGGTGCCAAGGGCAGCGCAGCCAACTCGTCGAGTGACGCCGCGAACACCCGCGGTGCACCGGGCAGTAGGCGACGGTCGAGTACCGCGACGTCAGCAAGTGTCGGCAATGTTCGAATGCCCAGGTCGCGGCTGCCGCGGAATCCCTCGAGGAGAGATTCGAGCAGTCCGCGACGGTTACCCACCCACTTGGTGTGCACACCGGGAATCGGGAGCTGTCGAATCAGCAGTGCCGAGTGCGGGTTCTCGAGCAGCCACGTCAGCGTGGCGAGCAGGCGATCGAAATCGGTGTCGGTCAGCGTCTCCCACTTCGCGACAGTCGACGAGACGGCAAGGGCAGCGCGCGAATCCGTTGTGGATCCCAGCAACCGAGCGCGACGGTCGAGTAGCGTGCCCCACTGCGTGCCCACGCCTGCGGACCGCGCGATCTGTTCAGCGCCCCTCAACTCGATCCGAATCGGAACCTCTTGCGTTCCGTAGCTCGGCCAGCGGCGGGTGGCCCACTCCACTGTCCCGGCCCCGGCGTAATCAAGCCAGGTACGCACCCACGCTCGCGCGCCGTCGGGATCCTCGTGGACTCGATTCTCCGTCGGCGGATGCAGAGCAATCGACAGCGAATCGGATCCGGCGGCGACAGGATCTGCGAGCCAGCGTTGTCGCCGCGATCGGTATGCGGTCGACGCCTTGGCAGCGACTGCAGATATCGGAACGGGTGGTAGGTGCTTCACCGGATGCCCGCCTCCCGGGTTGCGGGCACCTCGTCTGCGACATTCCCCCGTTCGGCGTTCTCCCAATCGATGATCGCGATGTGTGAGCTGCGGCCGTCGCTGTTGCTGACTGTCGCAGCGCCTCCGATGTACTCCTCGAGGGTCTGGAGCAGTTTCAACGGGGTGGCGAGAACCATGTGAAAACCGAACTGTGCGAACACGTCCAGCGCGCGCCGCGTGTAGGCGGAGTCGGCTCGGTCGAAGGCTTCGTCGAGGATCACCGTGCCATAGCGTGGACGCTCCGCACCGTCTGGCGCCAACTGATACCGCAAGGCCGCGGCAAGACAGAAGAACACCAGCTTCTGAGCCTGTCCGCCGGACAGGCCGGAGCTGGAATCGTGATAGTTGCGCACCTCGCCGTCAGAGTCCACCTCCACTCCGACGAACCCGACGTGCAGGCGGGTGTCCAGTACCTGCCGACGCCATCGTTGATCAGCAGGTTCGCTGGAGGCGAGCCGGTCCAATACCGCAGACATGTGAGTGAAACGTTGTTCCGATGCCGGACGGTCCTCCTCCGTCCACTCGCCGCTGGTGATTCTGTTCAAGCTGTCGAGGAATTCGGCCGCAGCCGGAGAACGACGTTCACGCACATCGATCCTCAGCCATCGGTCCCGATCGAACGGTGAGCGGCGCAGTGATTCGTTCACCGGGTCGATGCGGGAACGAATCTCACCGGGCGCCCTGCGGATCGCACGCGCGAGCTCCCCGATGTTCCGAGAAGACTGGTCGTCGAGGAGCTCGAAGAACCTCTCCTCGTACCGGGGAAGCCCGTCTGCCCGCAGCCTCTGGAGCAGCGCGAGTGCGTCGTCGACGTACTCGGGTTCGGGGCGCAGGTCGCCACCACGCCCGGACCAGCCGGCCAGGTACTTCGTGAGGACGCCGATGATGCGTGCATTCGTCGTCGACAATGAGGGGCTGGAAAGTTCTCGGACAGCGAGATTTGGTTATCTCAAGCCGCCTGATTCTGCTGGAACCACGCGGACTCTACTTCGTTCGGCGTGTGGTAGTCAATTCCGGAGTGCAGACGAATCTGGTTGTACCGCAACTCGATATAGCGGGTGATATCCCTTCGAGCGTGTTCCCGGGTCGGGTATTGAGTGCGGTTCACGCGCTCATTCTTCAGGGTTCCATTGAAAGATTCCGCCCAGGCATTGTCATAGCAAGTTCCCGTGCGGCCTACCGATCGCACGATGCCGAGTTCTTGTGCCACTGAGGCGAATTCAGCGGAAAGGTACTGGCTGCCGCGGTCGCTGTGGAATATTGTTCCTTCGACCATGATGGGCAGGTTCCGGATGGCCATGCGCAGGGCGTCGGTCACCAATTCGGTGCGCATATGGTCCGCCATCGCGTACCCGATCACCTTCTTCGAATAGCAGTCGAGCACGGTGGCCAGATAAAGCCACCCTTCCCAGGTACGGATATAGGTGATGTCACCGACGAGCTTGCGTCCCGGCGCGTCGGCGGTGAAGTCGCGTGCCACCAGGTCGGGCAGGTCGGCGGCGTCGCCGGCGATGGTGGTGACCGGTCGGAACGGCCGGGGCTGGCACGGCACCAACCCCAGCTCACGCATGATTTTCCGAACGGTGTCCGGATCGACCTGGGTTCCCCACCGGGCGAGCTGGGCGTGGACGCGGCGGTAACCGTAGGTGCTGTCGGAATGATCGAAGCAGAACCGGACTTCTGCTTCGAGGATTTCCCGCCACCGCGCGGTGGCCGAGGGTTTCCGGCTTCGCCAGTCATAGAATCCTGAGCGGGAAACTCCTGCCCACCGGCACATATCGACCACAGCGTAATTGCCTTCTTCGGACGCGATGAACGCGTACTTGACCGTTACCGGTGCTTCTTCGCGAAGAAGGCCACCGATTTTCCCAGGAAGCGGTTCTCGTCCTCCAGTTCCCGGACCCGCCGCTCCAATTCCTTCAAGCGGGCACGTTCCGGCAAAGACAACCCGGTATCCGCTGCCGAGTTCGTGCGCTGGAGCTGTTTCACCCAGTTCCGGATCGTCTGATCGGTTACCCCGCAATCGCGCGCGACATCGGCGATCGGCCGAGACTTCTCGAACACCTCACGTGCCGCCGTTTCCCGGAACTCCGGGCTGAACTGACGCGACTTCTTCTGTGCCACAAACAACTCCGTTCAGTCACCCAAATCTTACTTTGGGTCGCTGTCCGAGAAAGTTCCGGCACCTCACAACTCTTCTCGCGCTCTCCTGTTCTCGGCGGTGATCTGCTGTTGGACCTTGTACATCGCGCCGTCGATGCTCGTCGCCGTCATACGTCTGGACACGCGTGCCAGCCGGGAATCGATCCTGGCGGCGACCTCCTCGGGAACCGGAGCGGTCGCGGCGCCCTGCGCTTCCGCAATCCGCGTCTCGACGTCGGAGTAATGCTTCCGGTGTGCGACCAGCAGCGACTCGGCGCTCGCATGAGCTTTGGCTGCTTCGGCTTCGGCAGTGTTCGCGGCGGAGACCGCGTGCCGCAGCGCCTCGTGCTCCGGGTTGTCCTGCTGCCAGTGCGTAAGCCGCGACTCGACGGCAGCCAGCGCGGCCTCGGCGGAGGCGAGATCGATGTCACTCCACTGGGCATCGAGAACGGTTTGCGCAGCCCGATTCTGGTGGGCAACCGACTGATCCCGACGATCGAGATCCTCGAGCCGGGCGGTGAGACCCGAGATGTCCTTCTCGAGTTCGTCGATTCGTCGCCGTAGGTCGGTGAGTTTGGGCTCGTTGTCGAAGCCGAGAGCCCAACGGCTGCGGTCGTCGATGTGTCGACGGTCGTCCTTCTCATGGCGTTCAGCGGAATGCTTGACCTGCCCGCCCCGGCTGACGGCTCGGCGGTGATCGGGGAAATCCTCAGCGGTCTCCACGCACGCGTAATCGTACTGTTCGGCGAGGTGGCGATGGATCCAGCGGGCGAACGGGCCTTCGGCAACGTCCAGACGACGGACCAATGACTGGACGCCGGACTGGGGTGTCGGCGCGTCGTCGCCGGTGCGAATCCGGCGGTAGACCAGACGGGTACCGAGGTGCGCGCCGTCGACTGCCGAGGACGCCGCGCGATACAGCGTCTCCGGAACGAGGAGGGTTCGAGCGAGACCGCCGAGAACTCGTTCGATCGGGCCGCTCCAGTCGGTGTACTCGTCGCGCACGGCGATCAACTCGCCGGCGAACGGCAATTGGTCCTCGGTGAGCCCGGTGGCCGAGCACACCAGTTCCCGCACCCGCAACAGCGATGGATCGATGTTGGACGTTCGGTGTGCCAGGGCTTCGCGATCGGCAATGGCGCGTTCGCGTGCGCGGATCTGTTCGGCACGACGATGGGAGATCTCATAGACGTCGCGGCGGCGTTCCTCGTGTCCGCTGCTCGACTGAGCAAGCTGATCCTCGAGATCGCTGCGGAGGCTGAGGAAGTCCTCGGCACTGGCCGGTGGCGAACCTTGCCAGACGGACACCGCTTCGATCACACGATCACGTCGGAGCCGCACCTGCGCGACGACCCGTGCCTCGGCATCACGCTGCGCCTGAAGTGTCGACAGTCGGCCACCGTCGATTCCCTCGAGCCGCACGCGCAGATCGAGAGTGTGTTCGCGGGCGCGCCGGGCCGCTTCCTCCGCCTCGCGTGCGGACTCGTCGAGCAGTGCCGTGCGGGCCGCAAGCTCGGCCTGCTCGTCGAGGAGTAGTTCGAGGGAGCGTTGGGCACGGACGGCGTCCAGGTGGGAGAGTTCGTCGTCGGTGTCGGACAGGGCGGCCGAGGTGCTTCGGCGGGCCACGGACAGTTGATCCAGCGGCGTGAGGGCCTCGATCTGTTCGCGCGCATCGACGACGACACGGTGCGCCTCGCGTAGGTCGTGGAACTGGCCGACGGCGCGGTCTGCCATACCGATCGTGGAAGGCGCGTCGAGCATGTAGTCGCGGAACAGTTGATCGAGGCTACCGAGGCTCTTCGCCGACAGCGTGCGGTGCAGGAGCCGCTGCGCCGCCTCGCTCTCGATGCCCAACTTGGAACGGAAGCTGCGGGCAAATGGAGCGTAGGACGGGTTGACGCTCGCGGACGGCCATCGCCGTCGAATGGCACGATTGTCGATTCCACGGCCCGTGAATGCCTCGAGATCGCGTGCATCGAGTTCGTCGTCGAGAATCACATGAAGATGCGTGATGTCGGACACTGCGTTCCGGCCCCGGGCCAGGTGCATCAGCTTCACCAGCGTGACCGGAGGGTGGTCGTCACCGGAGCGGTAGGTCAGTACGATGGCACTCCACGTGGCACCCTCTCGCAGGTAGGAGGCAACCAGACCATCGGTCTCCGTACCCGCCTCCCGGCGCCACGCCCCACGCAGGTAGCTGACCAGATTTCGTCCCGACTTGCCGGATTCCTGTGCTGCCGCATTGAATTGGACCCGATCTCCTGGCATCAACACTGCGGAGACAGCATCGATCAGCGTGGACTTCCCGGAGCCCGAACTACCGGTGATCAGGAATCCCCGGCGTGCGACGGGGATGTCTCGGTAGCCGTGCAGAGTTCCCCAGTTCACGACCTGCACGCGCGCCAGCCGGAATTGACCGGGGTGCACACTCACGCGCCGTCCCCCTCGAGGATGCGTCGGAACTCCTTGGATACCAGTGTGATCTGGTCGGCATCGAACAGCTGCCGCAGGACCGGCGAGATCTCCCTCCGATCCTCGGTCGAGGTCTTGGACAGGATCGAGTATTTGTCCAGTTTGGACCACGAGGCGTTGACACGCCGGGCGTACCCGCTGGGATCGGTGTTGTCCGATCCCCGGTACACCTCGAGTTGCTCGGCGATCTCGTCACGGTCGACGATGACGCGCTCGCCAGGCTGCGCCTGCAGGAGACGTTGCCGCAATGCGAGAAGCATGACCGTGTCCATGAATGTCAGACGTTCGGTGCGTAGCACCGCCGGGGTGTTCAGCTCTCCGGTGTCGGCGGGTCGGGTCAACGCGAGTTCGTTCTCGTCGTCGATGACGAGAACGAGGAAGAGGTCGGCGAGGCGTGAGCGCAGTAGACGCTCCTCGCGAACCACGGTTCGCCAGATCTCGGGATGTCTGGCTGACGTGATCAGCGGACCCTTGAGTAACTGCACCAGCGCGCGCCGCGTGGGGAGGTCGAGTTCGCTGCGGTCGTCCGGGTAGAGCCCACGGTCGTCGGTGTCATCTGGAGCGATGTCGATGGAGGTCATCCCTGTGAGGATCCTTCCTGGCGGCGGAACTCCGCGGCCGTCGGATCGAACAGTTGGCGGCGGATGACGGCACGGCGTGTGATGCCGGCCGTCGACGTCCACTCGACAAGATCGGTGTCGGTGGTGGAGTGCCCGTACCGGCTGGCGAGCGCCATCAACCCGACCACACTCGCGAGGCCCTGGGTGGCGGGGTGGACGGCGAGTACGTCGGCCACGGAGGCACGTCCCCGTGCGCGAAGCGTCGCCGCCACGTTCGCGGTGAGCTCGTCGAAATCGATCTCGGACTCGCGGACCAGCCGGCGCAATTCCTCGAGATCGACGACTCCGGTGGGAGGAGTATCGACCTTGACGGTGACGAGATCGTCGCTGGGATTGTGGAGCGCGAATGCGGCGACGGATTCGATACTCATACCGACACGGATGAGGTGGAGATCAAGGTTGTCGAACGGCTTACGGACACGAGCGACGTCGACCGCCTTGTGTTGCGCGTTGCGGAGTAGCCGCTGGAGATGACGGTGCTCCTCGTACGCGCGGGATTGCACGAAGTGTCGCAACGATCGCGACAGCGACGACATCGTCGAGTGCACCTCTGCGGCAGCAGCTTCCATATCGGTGAGCAACCGCCGAAATCTGCGCAGTTGGTCGGCGTCGAGCTGTGCGGCGAAAGGGCGGGCAAGGATCGACTCGATCCAGTCGTCGATCTGTGACGAGCGCGCCGGATCGAGGATGGTGTCGTAGAAGGCGGTGAAGCTTCGCCCGGCGTCGGACTGCCCGATCAAGTCGACGCCGCGGAATACGTCGCCGAGAGTGTCGCCGCGACCGGAGTCGTCCTCGAGAATACGAGCGCGAAGATCCCTGTTGAGTTCTTCGAAGCCTGCCCGCACTCGCGCGAAGTCTCCCGGAACCTCCGAGGCCAGGTGCAGGATCTCTGCGGAACGCTCGAGGGCGCGGGCGCCGTCGAGGACCGCGAACTCGCCCTTCTCGACCGCAGTGATCTGTCGGTCGATGTCGTCGCGCTCAGCGCGCAGTGCCGACATGCGCGTCTCGCTACGAGGGTCCGAATCCCGGGCGAGAGACTGCAACTGTGTGGACAGCGTCGCCAACCGGGACTCGGTGGCAGCACTGACCGGTGCCGTCAGCCCCTCGACGAACGTCATCGCCGCGTAGGCGCCATCCGTGGGTTCGAGTGTCTCCTCGCGGGCAGCGCCGTCCGCCCTGCGCTGGAGGAATCCGGCCCGGACCCAGTCAGTGCAGTATCCCTGACCGGTACGTGGAAGGTGAAAGCCGGATTCCCGGAGTTCCTGGAGATCGTCGTCGAGCAACTCGAACAACTCCGGCGCCGGCCGCCGCCGAATCTCCTGGCCGAAATGCCGGGTCAGTAGCGCGAGGATCGCATGGGCGTTGTCCGCGCGAAGTAGTGCCCAGCCGGCGTGGGCGTCCCGTTGACGGACGAGACGGTGCACGGCGGCCGTTGCAGACACGGGTGCTCCTCTCGATCGTCTCTCGTGCTCGAGCCCACATGCTGTCACGCGGCTCCGACAAGTGCGCAGGTAGCCGTGCGTGGCACCGCCCACTCATCTGCACCGATTGTTCCAGCCGTGCTCTCGAACCTTCGAGGGCGAGGCTGGAACTATCGGCGCGGGTAGTGGCGCGCGACGGCGAAGGCGCGCTCGATCGCTACCCGCAGCCGCTCCGGCGAGGACAAGTCCGCCCAGTTCCACCGCACGACGACGAAGCCGACGGCGCGCAGCGCGTCCTCGCGCGCCTTCTCGGCCCGGAAGACGTCCCATTCGGTCCTGCCGGGAACCATCGAATACTTGGCCATGCCGTCGAACTCGCCGACGACGCCCTGGTCGCACCAGAGCATGTCGACGCGCCCGATCAGGTTGCCGTGGATATCGTGGACAGGTTGCTGCAGTTCAGGTTTCGGGAGCTGCAGCCAATGCAGGAGCACCCGGCTCCGGGATTCGCCGACACTCTCGCTTCGGCCGTCGAGAAACGCGACGACGCGGCGCGCCCCGGAAATGCCCGTTCGCCCGCGCGCCTGCTCGAGCGCGCGCTGTAAGTCGTCAGGGGTTGTCGCCCCGGAGCGGATCGCGTGATCTCCGACGACCACGGCTTCTTCGAATCCGACCGTGCAGGCGAGGTCGATCACCGTCCTCGTCACCGTGGTCACGGGTAGGGCACCGATGTCGGTGACCTCGTCCGGCCGCAGCCGTGCCGCGTGCAAGGTGCGCCTGGCCCCGATCTTTCCGCCGGAGCGTCGGCTCACGGTGAGGTGGACACGGTCGAAATCCAGGTTCCAGGTATCGAGTCCGTGCAACACGGCCGCGGACGCGTGGCTGACGGCGGCACCGTTCGTCGTCCGGGCCGCGACCGCAGCGACGGCGAGCCGATGCCGCGCCGTAGCGTCCAGTGGCGCGTACGTGTCCGCCTCGGCGTACGCGCCGTGCCCGATCGAGACGAGCTCCCCGCGTCGTCGCCCCCGCCAGAGCTCCTCGTCCGTGAATCCGTGCGCGATCGCCTCACGCCGCCGGATGATTCCGTTCGTCGTCACCCACTGCATGGCTCGACAGTGACACGCGCGAGGGGCGCGCCCCGCGGTCGGAGAGCCCACCTGTGGATGGAATCGGCCCTGTGGATAACGCAATCCGCGCGGATGGTCCGAGCCTCGCCGTCGAAGGTTCGAGAGCACGGTTGGGAAAAGGGGTGCGGATCCACGAGGGGCCACACGCCGACCCACCACAACGCAACGGGCGCCGCGCGGTCTCCCGCGCGACGCCCGTGACAGCGAACAGAGATCGTCTACTTGACGCTGGCGACCCCGGGTTCGAGGAAGCGCTTGCCGTTGACGGCCTCGGAGACACCTTCGCGGTCCAGGTACGGCGTGATGCCGCCGTTCCAGAAGCCGAAGCCGCCACCGAGGATCAGGCACAGATCGATGTCCTCGGGAGCGGCGACGACGCCCTCCTCCAGCATGATCCGGATCTCCTCGGCGAAGGCACGGCGGGTGCGCTCGAGCACCTCTTCCGCGGTGGACGCCTTGTCGCCCTGGGGCCACAGCGCGGCGACCTCGGGGTCGACGGTCTGCTTGCCCTCGGCGTCGTAGGTCCACACGCCCGGCTTCTTCGCCTCCACGAGGGCCTCGAGGCCGGGGGAGGGGGTGAAGCGCTCCGGGTAGGCGGCGTGCAGCGTCTCGCCGGTGTGCAGCGCGACGGCCGGGCCGACGAGCGCGAGCAGCGTGAACGGAGACATCGGCATGCCCAGCGGCGCAACGGCATTGTCCGCGACGTCGAACGGCGTGCCCTCGTCGACAGCCGTCATGACCTCACCCAGGGTGCGGGTGACGAGACGGTTGAACACGAAGCCCGCCTTGTCGGCGCACAGCACCGCGGACTTGCGCAGCGACTTCGCGGTGGCGAAAGCCGTTGCCAGGGTGGCATCGTCGGTCTTCTCGCCCTTGATGACCTCGAGCAGCGGAAGCACGGCCACCGGGTTGAAGAAGTGGAAGCCCACGACCCGCTCCGGGTGCTTCAACTCGGATGCCATCTCGGTGATCGACAGCGAGGAGGTGTTGGTCGCCAGGATCGTCTCGGGAGCGATGTGCTGCTCGAGCTCCGCGAACACCTTCTTCTTGACGTCCATGTTCTCGAAGACGGCCTCGATGACGAAGTCGGTCTTCGCGAACGCGGCCTTGTCCAGCGAACCGGACACGAGCGCCTTGAGGCGGTTCGCGGCGTCCGGGGACAGCCGGCCCTTGCCCTGCAGCTTGTCGATCTCGCTGTGGACGTAGCCGACGCCCTTGTCGATGCGCTCCTGGTCGATGTCGGTGAGGATCACCGGCACCTTGAGCTGGCGGACGAACAGCAGCGCCAGCTGGCTGGCCATCAGGCCGGCGCCGACGATGCCGACCCCGGTGATCTTGCGCGCGAGCGACTTGTCCGGCGCACCGGCAGGACGCTTGGCCCGCTTGTTCACCAGATCGAACGCGTACAGCCCGGCACGCAGCTCGTCGGTGAGCAGCAGGTCGGCGAGCGCCTCGTCCTCGGCACCGAACCCGGCGTCGAGCGATGCCGTGTCCGAGAGGTCCGTGGTGCGGGCCAGCTCGAGCAGCTCGACGGCACGCACCGCGGCGGGGGAGAAGCCGCGGGTCTTGCCCTCGACGACGGCCTTGGCGCGGGCGATCGCGTCGTCCCACTCCTTGCCGCGGTCGATCTCGGGGCGCTCCACGGTGACCTCACCCTTGACGACCTGGGCGGCCCACAGCAGGGACTGCTCGAGGAAGTCGGCGGAGCCGAACAGCTTGTCGAAGATGCCGAGATCGGTGGCCTGCTTCGCCTTGAGCATCCGGTTCTGGTTGAGCGCGTTCTCGATGACCAGGGTCACGGCCTTGCTCGGCCCGACGAGGTTGGCCAGCAGCTGGGTGCCGCCCCAACCCGGCACCAAGCCGAGGAACACCTCGGGCAGACCGAGCGCGGCGACGTTGTCGGCCACCGTGCGGTACTGGCTGTGCAGCGCCACCTCGAGGCCGCCGCCGAGCGCGACGCCGTTGACGAACGCGAACGTCGGGATCTCGGACTCGCGCAGGCGACGGAACACGTCGTGCCCGAGCTTGCCGAGCTCGACGCCCTGCTCGCGCGAGGTGATGGCCGGGACGCCCTTGAGGTCGGCACCGGCGGCGAAGATGAACGGCTTACCGGTGACGGCGACGGCCACCGGGTTCGCCGCGAACGCCTCGTCCAGCGCACGGTTGAACTCGGTGAGACCGGCCGGCCCGAAGGACGACGGCTTGGTGTGGTCGAACCCGTTGTCGAGGGTGACGAGGGCAATCTGGCCGTCGAGGCCCGGCACCGACACCAGCTTGGTGTACGCGTGGGTGACGACCTCGTCGGTGAAAGCGTTGGCGATGTCCGACATGAGTTACTTCACTCCCGCTTCGTAGTCCTTGTGGTTCGGGTTCTCCCAGATGACGGTGCCGCCCATGCCGAGACCGATGCACATGGTGGTCAGGCCGTAACGGACGTCGGGACGCTGCGCGAACTGCCGCGACAGCTGCGTCATCAGGCGTACGCCGGAGGAGGCGAGCGGGTGGCCGCACGCGATGGCGCCGCCCCACTGGTTGACCCGCGGGTCGTCGTCGGCGATGCCGAAGTGCTCGAGGAAGGCGAGCACCTGCACGGCGAACGCCTCGTTGATCTCGAACAGGCCGATGTCCTCGATCTTCAGGCCGGTGCGGGCGAGCAGCTTCTCGGTCGCGGGGACCGGGCCGATGCCCATGACGGCGGGATCGACGCCCTTGAAGGCGAATCCGACCATCCGCATGCCGACGGGCAGGCCGAGCTCGGCGGCGGTGTCCTCGCCGGCGAGCAGTGCCGCGGTGGCACCGTCGTTGAGACCCGCGGCGTTGCCGGCGGTGATGCGGCCCGCGGGGCGGAACGGCGTCTTCAGCTTGGCCAGATCCTCGAGCGTGGTGCCCGGACGGGGCGGCTCGTCCTCGGTGGCCAGGCCCCAGCCCGACTCGGAGCGGGTGGCGACGGGTACGAGGGTGTCACCGATGTGACCGGCCTTCTTCGCCGCCTCGTACTTGTTCTGCGACGCGACGGCGTAGGCGTCGGTGCGGTCCTTGGTGATGGACGGGAACCGGTCGTGCAGGTTCTCCGCGGTGTTGCCCATGACCAGCGCGCTCGGGTCGACCAGCTTGTCCGCGAGGAAGCGCGGGTTGGGGTCGGCGCCCTCGCCCATCGGGTGGTGGCCCATGTGCTCGACACCGCCGGCGATCACGACGTCGTACTGGCCGAAGCCGATGCCCGACGCGGTGGTGGTGACGGCGGTCATCGCGCCGGCGCACATGCGGTCGATGGCGAAGCCGGGGACGGTCTCGGGCAGGCCGGCGAGGATCGCGGCGGTGCGGCCGATGGTGAGTCCCTGGTCGCCGGTCTGGGTGGTGGCGGCGATGGCGACCTCGTCGATCGCGGCCGGATCGAGCTGAGGGTTGCGGCGCAGCAGCTCACGGATGGTCTTGACGACCAGATCGTCCGCGCGGGTGTCGGCGTAGATGCCCTTCGGGCCGGCCTTGCCGAACGGGGTACGGATGCCGTCGACGAAGACGACGTTGCGTTGGGTGGGTGAAGCCACGCGAGTTCCTCCTGGTGGAGCTGTTCGGTTCCGGATCACGGCCAAAAGCGTCCGGCCTGCCGTCAGCTTACCCCCGCATTACCCGCGGGTAACTTAGTGGTCCGCCAGCACCTTCGCCAGCACCGGACCGGCCAGCGTCCGCTGCCAGCCGCGTGCCCCTCCCGCGGCGAGGACCTGGTCGACGACGGCTGCCGCGTCCTCGCTACCAGGATCCCAGTCCCAGCACAGTCGCCGCACGAGTTCCGGGCTCACGAGATTCTCCACCGGCACGGCCACGGCCTCGGACAGGTCGGCGAGAGCGGCGCGCGCGGCAGTGAGCCGCTCGGCGGCCTCGGGGTCGGTACGGGCCCACCGGCTCGCCTGCGGGGGGCCCGTGATCGGCGGGGTACGCGGCGGCAGCTCGGACTCGTCCAGCGTCCTGGCGGATTCGAGGGCCCCGAGCCAGACGCGGCTGTACCGGCGCTGCCGGGGGCCGCCGAACACCGGCAGCGCCCGCAGCGCCTCGATGCTGCGAGGGTCCTTGCCTGCGGCGTCGATGATCGCCGAATCCGGCAGGATCCGGCTGGGTGAGATGTCCCGCTTGCGGGCGATGTCCTCCCGTGCCTGCCACAGTGCCCGCACCGCGGCCAGCTGGCGGGTCGATTTGAGTGTCGTGACGTGTGATGTCCGGCGCCAGCGGTCCGGCTTCGGCTTCGGTGGTCCGGCGAGCCGGATGTGCTCGAACTCCTCGCGCGCCCACTCGAGTTTGTCCTGCGCCCGTAGTTCGTCGACCATGGCGGCCCGCAACTCGACGAGGAGTTCGACGTCCAGCGCGGCGTAGTTGAGCCACGCCTCGGGCAGTGGCCGTTTCGACCAGTCCGCGGCACCGTGCCCCTTGCGCAATTCGAATCCGAGAGTGCGCTCCACGATCGCGGCGAGGCCGACCCGCTCGAACCCGGCGAGGCGTCCGGCGAGCTCGGTGTCGAACAGGACCGACGGGCGCAAGCCGACCTCGGCGAGTCCCGGCAGGTCCTGATCTGCCGAGTGCAGCACCCATTCGAGCGGGTTGATCGCCTCCGCGAGCGGCGCCAGTTGCCCGGCCACCGGGATCGGATCGAGCAGCACGGTTCCGGCGCCCTCGCGGCGCAGCTGGATCAGGTACGCCCGCGCGGAGTAGCGGAATCCGGACGCGCGTTCCGCGTCGACGGACAGCGGTCCGGTTCCTCCGGCGAGTGCCGCGGCGGCCCTGCGGACCGCCTCCGGCGTCGCGACGACGTCGGGCACCCCGTCGCGGGGCGCCAGCAGTGGGACGGCGGTGGGCTCGGTCGTGGTGGCGGACTCCGCGGGGGAGTCGGGCGCGGTCGTGGGGTCGTGCATGGAACTCGACTCTACGACGAGGCCGATCGGCCCGGGTTCGACCTCGGCGATCGGGGTGCTGCGGCGAGGGCGGTCACCGTGCGCCCACCGCCTCCGGCACCTCCGCGCGTGCCGCCGCGACCAGCTCGTCCAGTGCCTCACCGAAGGCGTCGGCGAGGTCGGGCAGTGCGCCGAGGAGCCGACGGCACCCGACCAGCCCGATGTCGAGGTGGCCGTCCAGCGACATCGCGGTGACGTTGAGTGCGGCGCCGTGGAAGATCGGCCCCAACGGGTACATCCCGCGGATGCGGGCGCCCATGAAGTAGAGCGGGACCGGCGGTCCCGGGATGTTCGAGATGACCAGATTGTGGATCACCGGATGGCGCTCGGCCAGGCCGAGACCGCCGTACACGCGCATCGCCGTGGAGAACAAGGCATGACCGGAGAACTGCGACAGATCCTGGAGGAGGTGGGCGCCGAGAGTGTCGCTGTGGTCCTTGACGACGGAGTTGTGTGCGCCGACCGTCCGCAGCCGTTCCACCGGATCGGCGATGTCCGTCGCGAGCCGGGCGAACATGCCGGAGACCTGGTTGGTGCCGGGCCGGTCGGACTTGCCGTGTACCGAGACCGGGACCACCGCGACCAGCGGGCGGTCCGGGAGTTCGTCCCGGTCCTGCAGATAACGTCGCAACGCCGCCGAGCAGAGGGTGAGGACCACGTCGTTGACCGTGACCCCGAACGCCCGCTTCACCCGCAGGACGTCCTCGAACGGGAGTTGCGTATAGGCCAGCGTGCGCTCCCCGGAGATGGTGCCGTTGAGCGAGGTGCGTGGCGCGGTGAACGGTGCGGGCATCGCGCATCCGCGGCGCGCACGTTCGATCCAGCGCGGCAGAACCGCCAGCCCGCCCGGCAGCATGCGGACCAGGCGCAGCGGGCGCGCGGCGAGTGCGACCAGCCCGCCGACGGCGAGGTCCAGCGTTCCCGGTGTGCGCTCGTCCACGGCGCCGAGCTCCTCGGCGTCGGGCCCTTCGGCGTCCGGTCCCTCGGCGTCCGGTTCGGTGCAGGCGGTGTCCGGGGAGAGCCCGCACAACCGTCCCATCATGTCGGCGCCGGTCACCCCGTCGACCCCCGCGTGGTGCATCTTCGCCATGATCGCGATCGACCCGTCGGCGAGGCCCTCGATCACCCACATCTCCCACAGCGGGCGATCGCGTTCGAGCGGCGTCGACGCGATGTCGCCGCACAGCTCACGCAGTTCGGCGTCGCCGTGTGGCGCGGGCAGTGTGGCCCGGTGGCAGTGGCGTTCGATGTCGAAGTCGTCGTCCACCTCCCAGACCGGGTGGTCGAGGTTCCATCGCGAATCCCGCACCTTCCGCCGGAACCCGGGGATGCTCCTGCTGCGGAGTTCGAGGTCGCGGCGGAACCGCTCGAAGCTGTATCCGCCGGGAATCGTGGTGGGGTCGACGACGATCAGCCCGCAGACGTGGAGCGGCTGCGTCGGGGTCTCCAGATAGAGGAAGGTGGCGTCGAGTCCGCTGAGTCGCTGCATGCATCCATACTAGAACATGTTCTAGATTTTGTCCGATGATCAGGATGGAACCCCAGGTTACAGATAAATGACCCTGGTGGAACAGGGCGGATCGAGGGTGTGTTCCCTCGGTGTCGGCGTCGTGCGAAATGAACCCGTTCTAGGCTGGTGGTGTGACTCGAGGATTCGTACTCCGCCAAGTGGTCGGCGCCGCCCTGACCGCCAATGCCCTGCGCCCGCTTCCCGGTGCCCCGGCCTCGGTCGCGACGTTCATGTCCGGGTGGCTGACCGCGGAGCTGGCTCCGCAGCTGGCGGTACTCACCGCGGTCGATGCGGGCCAGCACCTCGTCCGGCACGGTGTGAAGGACACGTCCACTCGCGTCGGCCTCGGCCTCGCCGCCGCGTCGGTGGCGGGCCTGGGTGCGGTGATCGGCACCGGCCGCGGTGCCGGTGCCGTCGCCGAGCGTGCGCTCGAAGAGGAACTGGGGCCGGACTACGGCGCCGAGGCGGGCGGAATCACCCGGGTGGGGCGGCCCGTGTGGCGCCAGCTGTCGAACCCCTTCCGTATCCGCAACGAGGACGTGGTGCGGGTGCGCAATCTCGACTACGCGCCGGGTGGTCGCCGGTACCGCCTGGACGTCTATCACCGGCGGGACATGCCCGCCGGCGCTCCGATCCTGCTGCAGATCCACGGCGGCGGCTGGGTGATCGGCAACAAGGACCAGCAGGGCCTGCCGTTGATGCAGGAAATGGCCTCGCGAGGGTGGGTGTGCGTCGCGATCAACTATCCGCTCGCGCCGCGCTCGAAATGGCCCGCTCACCTGATCGCGGCGAAACGGGCCCTCGCCTGGCTGCGCGAGCACGCGACCGAGTACGGAGGCGACCCGGAGTTCGTCGCGGTCACCGGAGGTTCGGCGGGCGGGCATCTCGCGTCGATGGTGGCGCTCACCGCCGGGGACAGCACTCTGCAACCCGGCTTCGAGGAGGCCGACACCTCGGTGCAGGCATGCGTGCCGCACTACGGCGTCTACGACATCGCGGGCGACACCGGGCTCGAGGCGGTGCGGCAACGACGCCCGCTGATGCGGCTGGTGCTGGGGCGCTCGGCGCGCTACCCGGACGACTACCGGGCGGCGTCGCCACTGGCCCGGATCCACCCGGACGCTCCACCGTTCTTCGTCATCCACGGCCGCAGCGATTCGCTGATCCCGGTCGCCGAGGCGCGGGCCTTCGTCGGCGCGCTGCGGGAGGTCTCGCAGCGGCCGGTGGCCTACGCGGAATTGCCCGGTGCCCAGCATGCGTTCGACGTGTTCCCGTCGTTTCGGAGCATCGGGGTCGTCCAGGCCGTCGGCCGGTTCCTGGACTGGGCGCGGCAGATGCCCGAGCCGGAGCAGGAGTCAGTCGCCGAACGCGCGGAGCTCGGTGATGCCGGCGGGCGGTAGACCCGCGGCGTAGGCGAGGACCTCGCAGAAGGCCTCGACGTGGCTGCCCAGCGCGGTGGTCTGCGCGGTCCACGACGCACGCAGCTCCAGTTGGTACGCGTGCGGCGGTCCGGCGATGTCGCCGTAGCGGACCGAACTCGTCGCCGTCACCGTGCCACCGAGAGCCGTGATCGGTTCCGGTCGCGATTCGAGCGCGTCGACGAGCCAGCTCCAGGCGACCTCGGGGAGCAGGGGATCGGCGGCCACGGCGGCGTCGAGATCGGCCTGGATGTAGGCCACGAGCCGCATGGTGCCGTTCCACGCGTCGTCGCCCTCGGGGTCGTAGAGCAGGATGAGCCGTCCGAAGGCGTCGCCCTCGGTCTGTTCGGGCACGATGTCCGACTCCGGGTGGACGACCTCGGCGCCGACGGCATAGCTGTACGGGGCCAGCCGCTGCGGCGGGCGGATGGGGCCCACCTCGATCTCGCGGCGGACCCGGGCCGTACCCATCGCATCGACGGCGGCCCGAAACTCGGCCGGCTCCGCGGCCGATCCGGAAGTCGTCACGGGGCAGGACGTTAGACCTGAACTCCTGCGGGTACACGGAGGCGCGCCGACGCGTGATCTCGCAGGCGCGACGTGGGGCCCGGGAACGACGTGGCAGCATGAAGCCAGGCCGACACCAGGGGCCCGCGCCTGCGGGCACCGGAGAACACGAGGACTGGGATGAGCGGGTTGGAGAGCACGAACGCCGGAATGACCGAACGGGCCGAATACCCGTCCCGCAGGCGGCTCCCGGATGCGCCGTTCCTGGCCGCCGCGACGGGGCGTACGCCGTCGCGCCGTCCGGTGTGGTTCATGCGCCAGGCCGGACGTTCGCTGCCGGAGTACCGGGAGATCCGCGCGGACGTGGGGATGCTCGAATCCTGCTTCGATCCGGAGCTGGTCTGCGAGATCACCCTGCAGCCGGTACGCAGGCACGGTGTGGACGCGGCAATCCTGTTCTCCGACATCGTCGTTCCGCTGAAGGCGGCCGGGATCGACCTGGACATCGTCGCGGGACGTGGGCCGGTCGTCGCGGAACCGGTGCGCACCATCGCCGATGTCGCGGAGTTGCCGCGGCTGGTCCCCGATCAGGTGGGCGCGGTCTCCCGGGCGGTACAGCTGCTCACGGCCGAACTCGGTGACACCCCGCTGATCGGTTTCGCCGGTGCCCCGTTCACGCTGGCGTCGTATCTGGTCGAGGGCGGACCCAGTCGGAACCACGAGCGCACCAAGGCGCTCATGCACTCGGATGCCAAGACGTGGCACGCGTTGCTCGGCACGCTGGCGGACACCACCATCACGTTCTTGCAGACGCAGTTGCACGCGGGCGTCGACGCGGTCCAGCTGTTCGACTCGTGGGCCGGTGCGCTGTCGCTGGCCGAGTACCGCGAGTTCGTGCTCCCGCACTCGGAACGGGTGTTCGCGGAGGTCGAGAACGCGGGGGTGCCCCGCATCCACTTCGGCGTCGGTACCGGCGAGCTGCTCGGTGCGATGGGGGAGGCCGGGGCCGACGTGGTCGGTGTCGACTGGCGAATTCCTCTCGACGTCGCTCAGCGACGGGTCGGACCGGGAAAGGGGTTGCAGGGCAACCTCGATCCGGCGGTGCTGTTCGCCGGTGAAGGGGCGGTCGAGCGGGAGGCGCGGCGGATCGCCGCCGAGGCCGACGTCGCGGTGGCCGCAGGCGCGACCGGGCACATCTTCAACCTCGGCCACGGAGTGCTGCCGGACACCGACCCGACCGTGCTCACCGACCTCGTGGCGCTGGTGCACTCGCTGTGACCACCGTCGCGGTCGTCGGCGGAGGCATCGCCGGGCTGGTCGCCGCGTACCGGTTGCGGCGCAGGCTCGGCGCGAGCGCGGACATCGTCGTGATCGAATCCTCGGGTCGCGTGGGCGGCAAACTCCGCACGGTGGACCTCGCCGGGGGGCCCGTCGACGTCGGTGCCGAGGCGTTCATCGCCCGCCGTCCCGAGGTCCGTGACCTGGTGGACGAGTTGGGGTTGTCCGAGCAACTGGTGCACCCGGCGGGTGCGAGTCCGCTGATCTGGTCGCAGGGTGGGCCGGTCCCGATGCCGCGCCACACCCTCATGGGGATCCCTGCCGACGGCGAATCACTCGTCGGGCTGGTCGACGACGCGACGCTGGCGCGGATCGCGCGGGAGGAGACCGAGCCACTCGACTGGGTGCCCGGCTCGGACCGGTCGGTCGCCGACCTCGTCGGCTCGCGGTTCGGTGACCAGGTCGTGGCGCGCTCGGTCGATCCGTTGCTCGGCGGAGTGTATTCGGGTCTGTCCGATTCGATCGGGGTGCGCGCCGCGTTGCCCACCCTCGCCGTCGCCCTGGACGGCGGTGCTCGCAGCCTCACGGCCGCGGTGCGACAGGCGCTGCCCGCTCCCTCGTCGACCCCGGTGTTCGGCACCCTGCGCGACGGCTACGGCGTGCTCCTCGAGGAGCTCGTCGCGGCGACCGGTGCCCGCCTCGTCACGGACGAGGCAGGTCGAGTGCGCCGAGACGGTGGCGGGTGGTCCGTCGAGCCCGTGGGCCACGTCGACGGCGTGGTACTCGCGGTGCCTGCCCGCCAACTCGCGACACTGCTCGACGACGTGGCACCGGAGGCGGCCGCGGCGGCCGCGGCGATCCCACTGGCGTCCTCTGTCGTGGTGGCGCTGGCGCTGCCGGCCGATGCGCGGGTGCCGGACAACTCCGGCATCCTCGTCGCCACCGACTCACCACTCGGCCCGGGCGCGACGGCGAAGGCGTTCACCCTGTCGAGCCGGAAGTGGCCGCACCTCGCCCGGCGGGACGTCACCCTCGTGCGCGCCTCGTACGGCAGATTCGGTGATTCCGCCGTCGTCGACGACTCCGACGAGGCGCTGGTGGCGTCCGCGATCCGGGACTTCGCGGTGGTGTCCGGGACACGGCCGGAGCCGGTCGCCTCGTTCGTCCAGCGCTGGCACGAGGGACTGCCGCAGTACGGTCCGGGGCACGACGAGAAGGTGGGTGCCGTCGAAGCCGCCGTGGCCGAACTCGACGGGCTCGAGGTCGCCGGAGCATGGATGCACGGAGTCGGTGTCCCGGCCTGCGTCGCGAGTGCGACCACTGCCACAACTCGTCTGCTGGCCCAGGTGGCACGATAGACCCATGGCACGCCTCGACTACGACAAGCTGAACTCCGAAGTCCGCTACTCGATGATCTCCGTATTCCAGGCCCGGCCGGGGATACTCGGCGACGATCGGCAGGCGGCGATCGAGCAGGCCCGCCTCTTCTTCGAGGGTCTCGCCGACAGGGACGTCGTGGTGCGGGGTCTGTACGACGTCGCCGGCCTGCGTGCGGACGCCGACTTCATGATCTGGACGCACTCGCTGAGCCTCGAGGCACTGCAGGCGGCCTACGCCGACTTCCGCCGCACGACGGCGGTCGGACGGGCGAGTACCCCGGTGTGGAGCACCGTGGCACTGCATCGGCCCGCCGAGTTCAACAAGAGCCACATCCCGGCGTTCGTCGCGGGTGAGGAGCCGGGCGACTACATCTGCGTCTACCCGTTCGTCCGCTCGTACGAGTGGTACCTGCTGCCGGACGAGGAGCGCCGGTCGATGCTGGTCGAGCACGGGAAGGCCGCGCGCGGGTATCCGGACGTGCGGGCCAACACCGTGCCGGCGTTCGCGCTCGGCGACTACGAGTGGATCCTCACCTTCGAGGCGCCCGAGATGCACCGCATCGTGGACCTCATGCGGGATCTCCGCGCGACCGACGCCCGCCGGCACGTGCGTGAGGAGATCCCGTTCTACTCCGGACCCCGCGTCGACGTCGGCAAGCTCGTCCGCGCGCTGCCGTGACATGGCCGGCAGTGACATGACCGGCAGTGACATGGCCGGCAGTGACATGGCCGGCCCAGGCATGACCGGCAACCTGCGGGTCCCACACATGTCCCACTGGGGCATGTTCGAGGCGGAGGTGGCCGGCGGCGAGGTCGTCGCGGCGCACCCGTATCACGGTGACGCCGACCCCTCGCCGGTGCTGGGGAACATCGCAGGATCGACCGGCCGAGCGCGCGTCACCGGCCCGGTGGTGCGGCGCGGCTGGCTCGAGAACGGGCCCGGACCGAGCACCGCGCGGGGCAGCGACGAGTTCGTCGCGGTCGAGTGGGACGAGCTCACCGACCTCCTCGGCCGCGAACTGCGGCGCGTCGTCGACCGGCACGGCAACTCCGCGATCTACGGGGGCTCGTACGGGTGGGCGAGCGCGGGACGATTCCACCACGCGCAGAGTCAGGTCCATCGTTTCCTCAACACCCTCGGCGGATACACGCGCTCGGTGCACAGCTACTCGCTGGGCGCGACCGGGGTCATCATGCCGCGGGTGATCGGTACCCACTGGAAGCTGTTCGCGCGCTCCACTTCCTGGCCGGTGATCGCCGAGAACACCGATCTGCTGGTGTGTTTCGGGGGCATCCCGGTGAAGAACACCGGCATCAATCACGGTGGCACGAGCAACCACCCGACCCGCGGCGCGCTCGACGCGCTGCGACGTCGGGGCGGGCGCATCGTCTCGTTCAGCCCGCTCCGCGACGACGTGAGCGGCGAGCACCGCTGGATCGCGTCGGTGCCCGGCAGCGATGTGGCGGTCATGCTCGCCCTCGCGTACGTGTTGGCGACGGAGGGGCTGCACGATCGCGAGTTCCTCGACACCCACTGCACCGGGTACGAGGAGTTCGAGGCCTACCTCCTGGGCGCAGCCGACGGAGTCCCGAAAACCCCCGCGTGGGCGGAAGGACTCTCCGGCATCCCGGCAGGTGACCTGGAGGATCTGGCGCGGGAGATGGCGTCGCGCCGGACGATGGTCACCGTGACCTGGTCGCTGCAGCGCGTGCGCCACGGCGAGCAGGCACCGTGGGCCGGAATCACCCTGGCTGCGATGCTCGGCCAGATCGGGCTTCCCGGAGGCGGATTCGGCCACGGCTACGGATCGATGAACGAACCCGGCCTGGCGCCCGTGCCGTATCCGCTGCCGACCCTTCCCCAGGGCACCAACCCGGTCCCGGACTTCATCCCGGTCGCGGCGATCTCCGACATGCTGCTGAAGCCGGGGGAGCAGTTCGACTATGACGGCACGCGTCTGACCTACCCGGACATCCGGTTGGTGTACTGGGCGGGCGGTAACCCCTTCCATCATCACCAGGACCTTCCTCGGCTGCGCCGTGCACTGGCGCGGCCGGAGACGATCGTCGTGCACGACCCGTACTGGACCCCGATGGCCAGGCATGCGGACATCGTGGTGCCGTCGACCACCTCGCTCGAGCGCGACGACCTCAGCTGCACCCGCAACGATCCGCTGCTCGTGGCCATGCACGCGGCGGTGCCCCGGCACGCGAACGCGCGCGACGACTACGACGTCTTCGCCGAGATCGCGTACAAGATCGGGGTGGGTCACCAGTTCACCGAGGGACGTTCGTCGCGGCAGTGGCTCGAGCACCTCTACGGGCAGTGGCGCGAGTTCGTCCTCGCCGACGGAGGCGACGCGCCGGACTACGACGAGTTCCGTGCCCGCGGTTCCGTTCGGATGCGGACCGAGGACGACCTCGTCCTGTTCGAGGACTTCCGCGAGAACCCGGAACGGAATCCGCTGCGGACACCGAGCGGGAAGATCGAGATCTACTCGAAGGACATCGCCGGATTCGGCTACGACGACTGTGGCCCGCACCCGCAGTGGTACGAGCCGCAGGAGTGGCTCGGCGGAGACCGTGCCGGAACCTATCCGCTGCACCTGATCGCCAACCAGCCGCGCACCCGGCTGCACAGTCAGCTCGATCACGGGGCCACCAGCCAGGATTCGAAGGTGCAGGGCCGCGAGCCGCTGCGGATGCATCCGGACGACGCGGCCGCGCGAGGTCTCACCGACGGGCAGGTGGTCCGCGTGTTCAACGATCGGGGCGCCTGCCTGGCCGGGCTGGTTCTCGACGACGGAGTGCGCCGTTCGGTGGTGCAGTTGTCCACCGGTGCCTGGTACGACCCGCTCGATCCGTCCGACCCCGATGCCCTGTGCGTGCACGGCAACCCGAACGTCCTCACGGCCGACGTGGGTAGCTCCTCGCTGTCCCAGGGGTGCACGGGTCAGCACGTGCTGGTCGAGATCGAGCCGTGGACCGGCGATCTTCCTCCGATCCGTGCCTATGACCCGCCGGTGATCCGCGCCCGCTGACCCACTCCTTCTTGTGTTTCACGTCACATCGTCATAGTCTCCCCTTCTGAGACGCGCATGTATCACATGTGCACGGACGGACACGGAGGTTCCACGGCGATGAGGTGTGGGCGTGCGGTGCGATGGGCGGCCTCGCTCGCGCTGATCGTGGTGGCGTCGTCGGGAGTACCGGCGGTGGCCGGGCCGGTGGCGGACACGGCGGCGTGTGCGGTTCCGGGGGTGGGGGAGCAGTTCGACGGCCGGGACGCGGAGTCGGTGGGTATGGACGCCGCAGCCGTCGACGACGCACTGGCCCTGGGGGAGCGGTCCGGCGGGTATGCCGTCCAGATCTATCGACACGGGTGCCTGGTCGGTTCCCGCGGGTCCGCCGAGGACGCGCTGCTGCCGTTGTTCAGCGCCTCCAAGGGCGTCACCGCGCTCGCGGTGGGACGTGCGATCACGCTGGGGTACTTCGACGTCGACGATCGCCTGGGGCGGTTCTTCCCCGAGGCGGACGCGGAGCACGCCGCCCTCACGGTGCGGCAGGTGCTCACCCAGACGACCGGGCTGCGGTTCAGTTGGCCGGCGGACGTGGCCGGACTGGCCACCGATCAGGTGTCACAGAACCTGAACGCGCCGTTCGACTATGCGCCGGGATCCCGGTTCCAGTACGCACAGGCGGTGCTCACGTTGCTGCCCCGAGTCGTCGAGGTCACCACGGGCAGTGACTTCCAGGACTTCGTACACAGCGAACTCCTGAGTCCGCTGGGCGTGGAGCGGGACCGGTGGGTATGGCTCCGCGACCGGAGCGGGAACACCGCCGTCAACGGTGGCATGGCGATGCGGCCCTCCGACCTCGCGCGGATCGGCCAGTTGATGCTGAACGAGGGCAGCTGGGGAGACCGGAACCTGATCGACCCCGGCTACCTCCGGCAACTGCGGACACCGACGGAAGCGAACGGCGGCTACGGGTTCCTCACGTGGCTCAATGCCGGAGACTCGTACCGCGGGGTGAACGTGCCCGATGCCCACCACTATCCGTATCCCGTGTTCGCGGGTTCACCGCGGGACATGTACGCGTTCTCGGGTGCCTTCGGGCAGTTCGTCGCGGTGGTGCCGAGCCGGGATCTGGTGATCGTCCGCATGGGCGTGCCGACCAGGATCGACCCGGGGAACCTCACCGGGGTGTTGACCGGCACCTCCAATCCGGACGTCAAGGAGTACTTCCGCCGAGTCGCTGCGGCCGTGGTGGATGTGCCCGGCGAGCCGTTCGTCGATCCCTACGGGATCGAGGATCCGCGGGTGCCGCTGGTCCGCGAACCCGGTGACCTGGCTCGCATCCTCGATGTGGAGAACGTCGCCGCGATCCTTCTCGGCGTCGGCCCGTACGAGTCGTCCCGGTGCAACGTGGTGTGGTGCGAGGGGCGGCCCGTCCAGGAGGAGGTCTTCGGCGCGGCGTTGTCAGCTCTCGACGGGCTCGAGCCGTAACGACAGCGAATTGATGCAGTACCGCTGATCGGTGGGCGTCGGGTAGCCCTCGCCCTCGAAGACGTGACCGAGGTGGCTGTGGCACTTGCGGCACAGAACCTCCACCCGGCGCATACCGAGCGAATCGTCTTCCCTCAGGATCACCGCGTCCGTGTCCGCGGGATCGAAGAACGACGGCCATCCGCAGTGGGACTCGAACTTCTCGGTGCTGCGGAACAGTTCGGCGCCACACGCCCGGCACGAGTACACGCCCTCGGTGGTGGTGTCGGTGTACTCCCCGGTGAACGGACGCTCCGTGCCCGCCTGCCGGAGCACGGCGTACTCCTGTGGTGACAGACGTGCCCGCCACTCCTCGTCGGACAAGGCGACTTCGGGCTCGCCCGGACCCTGCTGTGCGGAACTCATGGCTCCACGCTAATACGTGGTGGCGTCAGCGTCCGGCAGGTGCGGTAGTCGCCTCCGGCTCGGGGGCATCGGGGGCACGGTCGCGGCGCGCCGGCGCGTCCTCGCGGAGGAACGGTGGATCGATACCCTCGTCCAGGCGTCCGTCGCGCCGCGCCGCGAGATAGCGGTACAGCAGCACCGCGAACACGACGAGGAGCAGCAGACTCCAGCCGAGCGTGGTGCGCATGTACTCTGCGGCCCGGCCCGACGTGAGGAAGCGGCTCGACAGCCAGCTGTCGTAGCTCATGAACCCGTACACCGCGAGCCATGCCGGCCAGTTCCGCATCACCGAGTTCCGCAGGACGACCGTCATCAGCAGCGGGAACAGCATCATCGAGTAGTACCCCTGGCCGAGCGACCCGAGCAGGAACGACGCCGTCAACAGCACGCCGGTGGTGGTGGCGACGTAGAACAGCTCGTCCTTGCGGTAGTAGCGCCACAGTAGCCACAGCGACGCGACGACGATGGCCAGGAAGCCGAGACGCATGCCCCAGATGAGCGCGGTGGGCAGCCCGTAGTACATCCCGTTGCCGACGATCGCGCTGTTGAAGTAGTCCCGCGACTCGCTCAGGTACGGGACCGTGCGGCGTACGAAGTCCATCGGGTCGACCGACAGCGGCCAGGCGACCGCGGTGAGAACCAGAGGGATGCCCGCGGCAGTGACGAACACCTTCCACTGGCCCCGTACCAGCGGTAACAGCAGCAGTGGGGCGAGGATCGGTTTCACCGCGAACGTGAGGCCTATCGCCGCGCCCGCCCAGAGGTCCTTGCGTTTCATCAACAGCGTGAGGAACACCATCTCGCCGAGGAACACCAGACCGTTGATGTTGGTGAAGATGAGAGTGTTCGTGACCGTCTCGGAACTGAACGTCGCCAGCAGCAGGATCGGCGCCGCGATCGACGTGATCGCCAGGTCGAACAGGCGCAGCAGCAGGTACAGGGCGATGAGGATGGCGATCGCGTTGGCCAGGATGAACAGCCAGCGGGACCGCTCCGGGTCCAGGATTGCGATGGGAGCGATCAGGAGGGTGCCCGACGGTGGGTACAGATAGTGCGGGTCCACCGAACCGAAGTCCGCGGTGTACACCGGCCGGCGATTGAGGAAGGCCAGCGCCGCGTCGTAGACCGGGCGGAAGTCGTCGGTGATGTAGTGACCGTTGACCGCCTTGATGACCACGCGGTTGAGCGCGGTGAGGATAGCGATCGGCCACAACACGAAGTTGACCACTTCGCTGGTGGTTCGCGCCGTGCGCGGTTCGAGACGTCGAAGGAACACTACGGCACGGTACACCGGCGCGGACCGGACCGCGGTGACCTGCCCCTGCTTGTTCGCGTGCCGGTCACCTCCGGGTATGCGCGCGGTCACGCCGGACAGGCGCTGCCGCCCGGCGGGAGCGTGCCGTCCGCGGCATAGGTGACGACGGCACGCTGGGCACATTCGGACTGGATCGCCGGATGGCCGCTGCCGTGCCACGTCATCGTCGAGTGCGGGGCGCCCGCGTTGCCGACGGCCCCGGTGACGGCCGGAAGGCCCTCGCCACCGGCCACCGGATCCCCGGTACCGACCAGGAAGAGCACGGGAACGTCCAGTTCCGCGGGCATGGCGGGCGGCGGCGTGGCCGGCCATGCCGTGCAGGAGACGAGTTCGAGCGCGGCCTCGGGACCGAACACGGGATAGCGCTCGGCCCACTCGGCCTGGAACTCGCGCACCCGATCGCCGGACGGTAGCTGTTGGGCATCGGTGCAGCGCGCCACGAACCGGCCGTCCCCGTCGGCCCCCGCGGCGTTCGCGAGGGCACCGATCGGTGTCGGGTCGCCGGCGAGGGCCGCCGAGGCAGCGTCGGCGAGTCCGCGGACCCGCGCGGCGCGATCGCCGGCTCCGCCCGCGAGAGTGCCGGTGAGGGCGGTCAGCACCGCGTTGGACGACGTCGCCGGAATCCGTCCCTCCCTGGCGCGGACGACCAGGTCGGTCAGCGCGGCTCGTGGGTCGGGTCCGAGGGAGCAGGCCAGCGCCACGCATTGCGCGGCGAACGCGTCCAGTGCCGCCTCGGCGCCGCGGACGCGATGCTCCGCCGCGGTCCCGGCGTCGACGGCGACGGCCTCGGGCGAGTCGAGCACGAGCCGGCCGATGTTCGAGGGGTACTTCGCCGCGAAGGCCAGCGCGACCGAGGCCCCGTTCCCGGAGCCGATCAGTCCGAGGGTGTCCACGCCCCACAGCAGGCGCAAGGCCTCGATGTCGTCCGCGGCATGGGCGGTGTCGAACGTCAGTTCCTGAGGCTGGAGATAGTCGGTGCACGCCACCGTCGCCTCGATCGAGATCGCGGACAGGCGCTCGACGCGGTCGTTGCTGCCGATCGTGAACTGCCCCAGATCGGCGAGGTCGTGCCGATCCTGGACCGGCAGGCAGTCGATCTCGGTGGACGAGCCGGTGCCGCGGCGATCGACCGCGACGATCGGATGCGCGGCCAGGAGCGGTCCGAGACCGCCCGCGGCCAGTTCGCCGATCAGCTCCGTCGACGGCCGGTCGGAGCCCGAGGTGAACACCAGGGGCGCGGCGTCCTCTGGGGTGTTCGCCGCGCGCGCCCGCAATGCGCCCATCGTGAACGATCCGGGCAGGGCACCACCGGGGTCGATCTGTGCTTCGTACTGGGCGCACTCGAGCGTCACGCCCTGCGGCGCGGGCAGCTGCGCGTCGCACGGTCCCCAGGCGAGATCCTGCTCCGGAACGCCCAGCGGTGCAGGCGTGTCCACGGCGGGATCGTCGACGGATTCCTCCGGTGCCACCGGGCCGGGTTCCCGTTCGACCGCGACGTGCGGGCGCACCGACGGGCCGGCCCCACACGCACAGCACACCGCCAGGACGATCGCCAGCAACACCGGTCTGCGCATGCAGCACAGCCTGCCAGGTTCGATCACCCCGCAGCCACACGCACCCATCGGGTGAGGATCGTGCCGTCCGTGTCCGCCAGGACGTGCGCGGGAGCCATCGAGATCCGGGCGGTGTGGTCCGAGACGGCCAGCCGCGCGGCCCCGCCACCGACCAGCAGTGGCGAGGTGGTCAGGCACAATTCGTCCACCACGTCGTCGGCGATGAGCTGGCCGACGAGACCGGGGCCACCCTCACACAGCACCCGGGTGAACCCGCGCTCGGCGAGGAAGTCGACGAGCCCGGCGCTGGTGACCGTGCGCTCCCCGGCGACGACGACGTCCGCGCCTGCCTCGGTCAGCCGGCGGACCCGGACGGGGTCGGCATCGTCGCTCGTGACGACGATCGGCGGGACGGCCGTATCGGTGAACAGCCTCGAGTCCGGATCGATCATCGCCCGGGCGGAGACGACGGCGACCGGCGGGACCGGCGCCAGGCCGCCGGTGACGCGACGGTCGCGCGCCGCCGCGCTCGTACGGACGCCGCCGTAGTTCTCCGCGCGGGCGGTGCCCGCTCCGACCACGACCACGTCGGCGAGCTGCCGCAGGAGCCCGAAGACGCTCTTGTCCGCGGGGGTGCCCAGCCCGCCGCTGGAACCGTCGACCGCGATCGCCCCGTCGATGCTCGCCACGAAGTTGATCCGCAGCCAGGGGCGGGTGACGTCGGGGTAGGCGTACAGCCTGGTCAGCTCGTCGCGGGTGAGTTCTCCTCGGCCGTACTCGGTGGCATTCCCGGAGGTCGCCGGGGACGCGGGTGTGAGGTGGGTCGCATTATCCAGCAGGTACACAGAGAAGATCACAGCACGTGGATACTCTGTTTGTATGCATTCACGCCTCGTCGATCGCACTCCTGTGGTACCGGCGGATCAGCTGACAGCTCAGATGGTGCCCCCGGCCATGTTCGACGAGGTGAGTTTCGCGTCGTACATCCCCGACCCGAACGAGCCCAGTCAGGCGGTGGCGGTCGCGAAGGCCGAGGAGTTCGCGCAGAAGGTCGCCAAGATCCGCGGCGGCGGCCGCCGCGGGCTGTTCGGCAAGAAGGCTCCCGCCACCGGTGCGGGCCTCTACCTGGACGGCGGCTTCGGTGTCGGCAAGACGCACCTGCTCGCGTCGATCTACCACAGCTCCCCGTCGCCGAAGGCGTTCGGGACGTTCGTCGAGCTCACCCATGTCGTCGGCGCACTCGGCTTCAATCAGGCGGTCGAACAGCTGTCGAACCACTCGGTGCTCTGTATCGACGAGTTCGAGCTCGACGATCCGGGCGACACGATGCTGGTCTCGCGACTGCTGGCCGAACTCTCGCAGCGTGGCGTGTCCATCGTCGCCACGTCCAACACGCTTCCCGGACAGCTCGGTGAGGGGCGTTTCGCGGCGCAGGACTTCCTCCGCGAGATCAAGAAGCTGGGATCGATCTTCGAGACGCTGCGGGTGGACGGCCCGGACTACCGGCACCGCGACCTCCCGCCCGCGCCGGACCCGATCCCGTCGGACGAACTGCACGAGCTCGCGGACACCGTGGACGGTGCCACGCTGGACAGCTTCGACGAGCTGTGCCGCCACCTCGGCACCCTGCATCCCTCGCGCTACAAGAAGCTCGTCGAGGGCGTCACCGCCGTCTACCTGGACGGCGTGCACGCGGCGCCGGATCAGTCGGTCGCCCTGCGGCTGGTGGTCCTCGCGGACCGCCTGTACGACGAGAGCATCCCCGTCACGGTCTCCGGCGCGAAGCTCGACGAGATCTTCACCCCGGAGATGCTGGCCGGCGGCTACAAGAAGAAGTACCTGCGCGCCACGTCGCGTCTGCTCGCGCTGTCCCGCTTCGAGGTCACCGCGAGCTGACCCTGCCCGGTGGGGCGAGCCTCGCCGGTGGGATCAGGCCTCGACCGGACGCTCCATCACGAAGTCGTCGTGGCGCTGCGTGCCGACGACGAAGCTCTTCGTCCCGACCTGCGCGAAGCCGTGCTTGATGTAGAAACGTTGGGCCCGAACGTTCTTCTGGTTCACGCCGAGCCAGATCCCGGCACGTCCGGCCGCCCGCGCACGTTCGACGATGGCGTCCATCAGTGCAGCGGCCACCCCGGAGCCGTGGTGCCCGGGGACGACGTACAGCTTGCTGATCTCGGTGGTGGGCCGCAGGGTGACGACCTCGGCCACGTCCGGATCGGTGGGCTCGCCGTCGACGAGCATCGCGTAGCCGACGATCGCACCGTTCTCGGTGACCTTGAGGACCGTGCGATTCGGGTCGGTGAGATATTCCGAGAAGCGCTCCGCGGAGAGCATCTCGTCGATGAATGCGGCGATGTCGTCCTGCGATGCCTCCGGTGGGCACGCGAGAGGAAACGTCGCGGCGGCGACGTCGGCGATCGTCTCGGAATCCCAGATCCCCGCGGCGTCGATCTGGACAGTCACGGCCTCACCGTTCTTTCGCGTCCCGTGTGTGTTCCGGTCGTCTCGAAGGATAGGCCACGGGAGCGGTGGCGACGGGGATGCCGCCTTCGGGGAGCTCGCCGACCCGTCGTGGGTCGTGGGACGGCTCGTGGGGATGGGAAAGCCCCAGCCGAGGATGGGGGGTCACGGCTGGGGCTCCGACGCCATCCGGGGAGCGGATGACTGCCACGAACAATACATGAGGAAAACCTCATATTCGAATCGGGTTCGAGTTTGCCGCCGCGGGTGCTCGGCGCTAGAGTGGCGGAATCATGAAGCGCATCCTCGTAGTAGTTCGCCGCCGTAGCGGGGTCTGATTCGGACCGACCCCTCGCTGCGGGTCGTTCTGCTACGTGTTGGTCCTCCCCGCTACATCTGGAAGACCACGACGATGACCACCACTTTTGCTTCTGATTCCTTCACCTCTCACGCGTCGTCCGCCGATGCCTCTGCTTCGTTCGCCCCTACCTCGGTCGAGACGGCCGGACTGCGCCTGCCGCGGGGCCTGCGCGAGGAGGCGGCGGGTATGTCCTGGGCGGAGTTCACCGCAACCTATGCGCCGACCGGCGGGCCGATCCGCCTGGGCTCGTGGTCGGCACGCAAGTGTGGCCTGGGGCAGTGGGAGTTCCGGACCACGTTCGGGGTCGGCACGTCGATCCGGCGGGCCGAGGCCGTCGCGCCGGGTCCGATGTCTGCGCTGACCGCCCTGCTGCACGACAGCGGATGTCCCATCGAGATCCTCGGCTTCCATCAGCAGCAGTGGGACGGCCGGACGGCCACCCTGGTCCTGTGCGAGGCCGGCGGTCGAAGTGGCTGGGCATTCGGTCTCGGTGAGGGAACCACCGAATCCGCGTTGCGGGCGATGGTCGCCGCGGCCAACCGCCTGCACGGCTGAGCGTCCCGCGCACCGGCCCGCACCCGAGCTCCCGGCACCCCGCATCTCCCGCACCCCTCTGCTCTCCCGCCCCGGGTGAAGGGACCGTTCGCCCGGTCTGTGGAGGCGTAGGGCACCTTCACCCACGGGGCGGGAGGCAGGGGAGGGTGGCGAGGGAGGGTGGCGAACGAAGGGGAGGGGGGAGACGAGGGCGGCCCCCGGCAAGTGCCGGGGGCCGCCCTCGTGTACCTGTGGTGCGCGATACTGGGATTGAACCAGTGACCTCTTCCGTGTCAGGGAAGCGCTCTCCCGCTGAGCTAATCGCGCCGGGTGGAGAGGTGGAGCGGATGACGGGATTCGAACCCGCGACCCTCACCTTGGCAAGGTGATGCGCTACCACTGCGCTACATCCGCATGTGGGCGACGGTCTCCCGTCGCCCGGTCCCGCTGTCGATCATGGTGCGCGATACTGGGATTGAACCAGTGACCTCTTCCGTGTCAGGGAAGCGCTCTCCCGCTGAGCTAATCGCGCGAGGTGGAGACGGGAATCGAACCCGTGTACACGGCTTTGCAGGCCGTTGCCTCACCACTCGGCCACTCCACCGCGAAGGTTGAGTCCAACCTCTCGAGCGGATGACGGGATTCGAACCCGCGACCCTCACCTTGGCAAGGTGATGCGCTACCACTGCGCTACATCCGCATTGCACCGTTCGACCGGAGAGCGCAATTGTTCTCCCTGGTGCGGTTGAGAACATTAGCCGACCGCAACTCGCATCCACAAATCCGCAGGTCACGAGCGGGTCGTGGAGGCACGTGCGGCTCCGTGGCACCGCCGACTCGGGCCGGACGCTCCACCCTCGGGGGGTTCACGCGGTGTTTTTTGTCCGTGCCCCGGGTACGTGTTAGTGTTCCAACTCGTTCGAGGGCGTGCTCGTCGCGTCCTCGCGGTCCCGTGGCTCAGTGGAAGAGCGTCCCGTTCACACCGGGGAGGTCGCTGGTTCGATCCCAGCCGGGACCACCACCGAAGGCGCGATCCGGACACTGTCCGGATCGCGCCTTCTGTCGTTTCTATGTTGCCCGAGCGTGCTGTCGTGGTGCCGGACGACCCGGACGATCGAGTCGGTACTGTCGAAGTGAGCCAGTGGAACGATCCCGGGACGGAACCCACGTGACTGCATACGACGCAGAGGACCGCGACGACCCGCGCCGCGCGGATCGTGCGGACGTCGCCGATCCGGAAAGTGCCGGGCGGTGGATGCGGTGGCGGATGCGGGTCGCGGGAAACCGGTCCCTGAACCTGGCCTACCGGACCGCGGTCGGTGTGGTCGGCACGATCGTGCTCGTGGTCGGCGTCATCGCCATTCCCTACCCCGGGCCGGGATGGCTGATCGTCTTCGCCGGTCTGGGCATCCTCTCGTCCGAGTTCGCGTGGGCCCATCGTGTCCTGCGATTCGTACGGGTCCGCTACGACCGGTTCATGGGCTGGTACGTCGCCCAGTCGCTGGTGATCCGGGTGGCGGGCGCACTCTTCACCGCGCTCGTCGTGGTGGTGACGCTGTGGGTACTCGGCACGTTCGGCCTGGTCGGCCCCTGGGTGGGCCTCGATCACGACTGGTTGCGCAGCCCGTTCTCGTAGTCGGCCGACGCCGGCCCCGACTCAGGCGCGGTCCCTGTGCTTTCCGACACCCTCCCGGGATGTCATCCTCCGGAAACATGGAGGTGGAACGATTTCTCCACGCGCACCCGGGACGTGTGAGGAGGTAGCGAGCGGATGACTGTCGCCGACGACGACTGGCCGGTGATCGGCGCGACCGGAGCACGGTTCGGATCAGGCGCCCGCCGCCGCAGACGCACCCGTGCCGAGCGTTCCGGCGAGGCCGGTCCGCGCCATCTCGCGGACGGCGAGAACTCGCCGCAGCGTGGTGATCGGGAGCCCGGCTCGGCCACTCGCGTCTCCGCCGCGGTGGACGAGGTTCGTGCTCCGGCGTCCGCTGTGACAGCGGCGCCGGGCGACCCGGACGGGATTCCTGCGCCGGACGACCCGGACGGCTCGGCGATCTCCTTCGTCCGGCCGTTCGTCCGCAGCGGCGGACGGACGCGCCCCGCGGTCCAACTCGAATTCGAGACGTTGGTCTCGGCCGTCGCCGATCCGCCCACCGCCCGGGACGACGACGATCATCGTTCGGTGTATGTGCTGTGTGCTCGCCCGCGTTCGGTGGCCGAACTCGCGGCGTTGACCTCGATGCCGATCGGAGTGGCCCGGGTCCTGGTCGGCGATCTCGTCGCGGACGGCGCCGTCCGTCTCCACGACACCGCCGGCGATGCGGGGCCCGGACGTGAGCTCCTCGAGCGTGTCCTCGCGGGGATCCGCGCGCTCTGATCCGCACCGCCCCGTTCCCGCCCGGGGCGCGAGAGTGCCGCGAGAGATGGGGCAGCTCCGTGCCGATAGCATGGTCTGGCACCTCCCGGTGCCCAGCCTCATCGGCGCCCGGCCCCCTCCGGGTCTCACACATGAAGGAGAAGACCGTCGTGACGACGCCTGCACCCGACGCACCGACCGTACTCGTCCGGGTGGCTGCGGGAACCACGGCGGGCACCGCGGTCCGTGAGGCAGGGTTCCCGACGAAGGGCCCGGAGACCGTCGTCGTCGTCCGGGACGCCGAGGGGCAGTTGCGCGATCTCTCGTGGACGCCCGACGAGGACGTCGAGGTGGCGCCGGTCGCGGCCGACACCGAGGCGGGCCGGTCCGTGATCCGGCATTCGGCCGCCCATGTGCTCGCCCAGGCCGTTCAGCAGGAGTTCCCGGACGCGAAGCTGGGAATCGGCCCGCCGATCAAGGACGGTTTCTACTACGACTTCCAGGTGGAGCGCCCCTTCACCCCGGAGGATCTGACCAAGCTCGAGAAGCGGATGAAGCAGATCGTCAAGGGCGCGCAGCGGTTCTCCCGCCGGGTCGTCGACGACGTCGAGGACGCGCGGATCGAGCTCGCAAAGGAGCCGTTCAAGCTCGAGCTGATCAGTGACAAGTCGGTCGCCGACTCCTCGCTCTCCGACGACCCCGAGATCATGGAGGTCGGCGGCAAGGAGCTGACGATCTACGACAACCTCGATCCGCGCACCGGGGAGCGCGTGTGGAGCGATCTGTGCCGTGGCCCGCACATCCCGACCACGAAGTTCATTCCCGCGTTCAAGCTCACCCGCAGTTCCGCCGCGTACTGGCGTGGCGATCAGAACAACGCCGATCTCCAGCGCGTCTACGGCACCGCGTGGGAGTCCAAGGAGGCGTTGGACGAGCATCTCGAGTTGCTCGCCGAGGCCGAGCGCCGCGATCACCGCAAACTCGGTTCGGAACTGGACCTGTTCAGCTTCCCGGACGAGCTCGGTTCGGGCCTGCCGGTGTTCCATCCGAAGGGCGGGATCATCCGCACCGAGATGGAGGACTACTCGCGTCGGCGCCACATCGAGGCCGGCTACGAGTTCGTCAACACCCCGCACATCACCAAGGGGCACCTGTACGAGGTGTCGGGCCATCTGGACTGGTACCGGGACGGAATGTTCCCGGCGATGCACGTCGACGAGGAGCTGAACGAGGACGGCACGGTTCGCAAACCGGGTCAGGACTACTACCTGAAGCCGATGAACTGCCCGATGCACAACCTGATCTTCCGCGCCCGCGGCCGGTCCTACCGGGAACTGCCGCTGCGGTTGTTCGAGTTCGGGTCGGTCTATCGCTACGAGAAGTCCGGTGTGGTGCACGGGCTGACCCGTGTCCGTGGCATGACCCAGGACGATGCGCACATCTACACCACCCGTGAGGACATGCGCGACGAGCTCGCGAGTCTGTTGCAGTTCGTGCTGGAGTTGTTGAAGGACTTCGGTCTCGACGACTTCTATCTGGAGTTGTCGACGAAGAACGAGGAGAAGTTCGTCGGCGACGACGCGGTGTGGGAGGAAGCGACCGCCACACTCGCCGAGGTCGCGGAGGCGTCGGGCCTGAACCTGGTCCCGGATCCGGGTGGGGCCGCGTTCTACGGCCCGAAGATCTCGGTGCAGGCGAAGGACGCACTGGGACGCACGTGGCAGATGTCGACCATTCAGCTCGACTTCAACCTGCCCGAACGGTTCGACCTCGAATACACGGCCTCCGACGGCACGAAGAAGCGTCCGGTGATGATCCACCGGGCCCTGTTCGGCTCGATCGAGCGGTTCTTCGGCGTGCTCACCGAGCACTATGCCGGCGCGTTCCCTGCCTGGCTCGCGCCGGTGCAGGTGGTCGGGATCCCCGTGGCCGAGGCCTTCGAGGATCACCTGTTCGCCGTCGTGAAGAAGTTGAAGGCAGCCGGAATCCGCGCCGAGGTGGACGTCAGCGACGACCGGATGCAGAAGAAGATCCGCACGCACACCACCCAGAAGGTGCCGTTCATGCTGCTCGCTGGGGAGCGGGACGTCGAGGCGGGCGCGGTGAGCTTCCGATTCCGCGACGGCACCCAGGTCAACGGGGTGCCGGTGGACGACGCCGTCGCGGTGGTCACCGAGTGGATCTCGCGCCGCGAGAACGCCAGCCCGACGGCGGAACTCGTCCGCCCGTCCGGAACCATCGCCTCGTCGGAACGGGCGTGACCGGATGACTCGTCACGACGATCAGCTGCCCGGAACCGCCGAGATGGTGGACGTCGGTGCGGGTGATCCGGACCGTCTGCGGCGGATCTGGTCTCCGCACCGGATGTCCTACATCACCGAGGCGCCCAAGCCGGAGGGCGGTACCGGCGAACCGTTCCTCGACATCCCCCGGATGAGCGACGAGGACGGCCTGGTCGTCGCGCGGGGTGAGCACGTGTACGCGGTGCTCAACCTGTATCCGTACAACCCGGGACATCTCATGGTGGTGCCGTACCGGAAGGTGGCGGCGCTCGAGGACCTCACCGACGGCGAGAGCGCGGAGCTCATGGCGTTCACGCAGCAGGCGTTACGGGTGATCAAGCGGGTGTCGAATCCGAACGGGTTCAACGTCGGCCTCAACCTCGGCGCGGAGGCCGGGGGATCGCTGTCCGAGCACCTGCATCAGCACGTCGTGCCCCGGTGGCGCGGCGACGCGAACTTCATCACCGTGCTCGGCGGGACGAAGGTGATGCCGCAGTTGCTGCGCGAGACCCGTAGCCTGCTGGCGAAGGCGTGGGACGAGGATCGGCCCGCGCCGGGGCGGTACCATCAGCCACTTGGTTGAGCGGTGAAGGAACGCCGAGCTTTGGAGAACGCCGAGCTGTGAAGAACGAGGCAGGGGCATGAACGAACCGAGGACTCGACGACGCGGTGCCTGCGTCTCGGTGAGGATGGGGTTTCCGAGGTGCTGAGCTTCTTCGGCCGGGCGTCGGTGGCCAAGGTGACGGCGCCGTTGGGGCGTGCCCTGATCAAGACGGGACTCACCCCGGACGCGGTGACCGTGATCGGCACGATCGCCACCGTGGTCGCGGCGCTGACGCTGTTCCCCAGCGGTCATCTGTTCTGGGGCACCATCGTCATCTGGATGTTCGTCATGTTCGACATGCTGGACGGCGCGATGGCCCGGGCGCGTGGTGGGGGCACCCGCTACGGTGCCGTGCTCGACGCCACGTGCGACCGCATCGCCGACGGCGCGATCTTCGCGGGCCTGGCGTGGTGGGCGGTCTATCACGAGGACAGCAAGCCCCTGTTGATCGCCACGCTCGTCTGCCTGGTGACCTCGCAGGTCATCTCCTACGCGAAGGCGCGGGCGGAGGCCAGCGGGCTCTCGGCGGACGGCGGCCTGATCGAGCGCCCGGATCGGCTGGTCATCGTGCTGGTCGGTGCCGGTCTCACCGGGCTCGGTCTGGGGTGGGCCGTTCACATCGCCATGTGGTTGCTCGCGGCCGGCAGCGTGGTCACGGTGTTCCAGCGAGTGTGGGCAGTCCGCAGCGCGGACGGTGCCCGTGAGTTGCTGCCGCTGGCGCCCGCTGACACCCGCACCCCCGACGGCGAGGCGACCGAGCAGTGAACCTCTCCGGACGACTCACCGACGCCGGGTACGCGGCGGGGTGGCGGCTGGTGCGTGCCCTCCCCGAGTCGGTGGCCACCCGGTTGTTCGACCTCGGCGCGGATCTGGCGGTCCGCAAGGGCGGCCCCGAGCAACTGCGGAAGAACCTGGCCCGAGTGCTGGGCGTGGATGCCGACGAGGTCCCCGACGCGATGGTCCGGGACTCGGTGCGCTCGTACGCGCGGTACTGGCGCGAGGCGTTCCGGCTCCCGTCGATGGACCTGACGAAGACGGGGGAGGCTCTCGATCCGTTCATCGAGGGTGCCGAGCACCTCGAAGCGGCCAAGGCGGCAGGCAAGGGCGCGGTACTGGCGTTGCCGCACAGCGGGAACTGGGACATGGCGGGCGTCTGGTGCGTACAGCACTGGGGCGGGCTCACCGCCGTCAACGAACGTCTGAAGCCCGAGTCCCTGTACCGCAGGTTCGTGGCGTACCGGGAGAGCCTCGGGTTCGAGATCATCCCGCTCAGCGGCGGCGAGGCGCCTCCCTTCCCGGTACTGGCACAGCGGTTGCGCGAGAACAAGATCGTCACGCTGCTCGGTGAACGAGACCTCGCCGCCAAGGGTGTTCCGGTCACCTTCTTCGGCGAGCCGACCCGGATGCCGGCGGGCCCGGCGAAACTGGCCGAGGAGACCGGGGCCGCGTTGCTGCCGGTGCACTGTTGGTTCGTCGACGGCGGTTGGGGTTTCCGGATCGACCCGGCCGTCGACACCTCGGTGGGGGTGGCAGCGGCCACCCAGGCGCTGGCCGATCGGTTCGCCGCCAACATCGCCGCCCACCCCGCCGACTGGCACATGCTGCAGCCGCTGTGGTTGTCCGACCTCTCGCAGGCGCGCCTCGCCCGCATGGAAGGACGTACGGAAACACAGGAACCCGCGGAAGGACAGGAGCGAGGGGAGGGGCGGTGAGGATCGGGATGATCTGCCCGTACTCGCTCGACGTACCGGGCGGTGTCCAGGCACACGTGGTCGACCTGGCCCGCGTCCTCATCGAACGCGGCCATCAGGTGAGTGTGCTCGCGCCGTCCTCCGAGGACATGGAACTCCCCGACTTCGTGGTGTCGGCAGGCCGAGCGCTCCCGGTGCCGTACAACGGATCGGTGGCGCGGCTGAGTTTCACCCCGACCGCGAACGCGCGTGTCCGGCGGTGGATCTCGGACGGGGACTTCGACGTACTGCACATCCACGAGCCCAACGCGCCGAGCCTGTCGATGCTCGCGTTGCGGGTCGCGGAGGGGCCGATCGTGGCCACGTTCCACACCTCGACGACGAAGTCGCTGGTGTTGAGCACGTTCCAGAGCGTCCTCCAGCCGTACCTGGAGAAGATCTCGGGTCGCATCGCGGTGTCGGAGTTGGCGCGCCGGTGGCAGGTCGAGGCGCTCGGGTCGGACGCCGTCGAGATCCCCAACGGCGTGGACGTCGCCTCGTTCGCGGATGCACCGCCGCTGCCCGGCTATCCCCGTGCCGGCGGCACCATCGCGTTCCTCGGCCGTTACGACGAACCCCGCAAGGGGATGGCGGTGCTGCTCCGGGCGCTGCCGGCACTGGTGGAACGCCACCCCGATCTCGAGGTCCTGGTGATCGGGCGCGGCGACGAGGAGCGATTGCGGCGCGAAGCCGGGCCGACGGCACGACACCTGACCCTGCTCGGTCAGGTCGACGACAAGGAGAAGGCGTCGGCGCTGCGCAGCGCCGACGTGTACTGCGCTCCCAATCTCGGCGGCGAGAGCTTCGGCATCGTGCTGGTCGAGGCGATGTCCGCGGGCACCGCGGTGGTCGCCAGCGAGCTCGATGCATTCCGTCGGGTCCTCCAGGACGGGCGCGCCGGAATACTCGTCCCCATCGGAGACGGGGAGGCGCTCGCCGAGGCCCTCGACACCGTGCTGTCCGACACCGCGCGCCGCGATGCCCTCGTCGCCGAGGGACGCTCATTGGTCACCCGGTACGACTGGCCCGTCGTTGCCGAACAGATCCTGCGGGTCTACGAGACGGTGGCCGTCGGCGGCCGCAAGGTCCACGTCCGTGAGGTGCGTTCGTGACGTTCTCCGCGCTCACCATCGCGGTCATCGCGCTGGTGGCCCTGGCGATCCTGCTGATCGGCCTGTGGGCGTACGGCACCGCCAATCGGCTCGACCGGCTGCACGTGCGGTCCGATCTGTCCTGGCAGGCGCTGGACTCGGCGCTCGCGCGACGCGCGGTCGTGGTCCGTGCCATCGCGGTCGACCTGCCGGCCGCCGAGGCGAAACCCCTGGCTGCGCTCGCCGACCACGCCGAGCGCGCGGATCGCGGCGATCGCGAGGTCGCCGAGAACACATTGTCCTCGGCCGTGTCGACGGTGGACATCACCCGGGTGCGCCCGCAGTTGGTCGCCGAACTCGCCGACGCGGAGGCGCGCGTGCTCATCGCCCGGCGTTTCCACAACGACGCCGTCCGCGACACCCTGGCGCTGCGCACCCGGCGGCCGGTGCGCTGGCTGCATCTCGGCGGAACCGCCGCACTGCCCACGTACTTCGAGATCACCGAGCGTGCGGCGGGTGATCGCGCGCACGGCCCCGTCGCCGATGCCACCCGCACGTCGTCGCGGGTGGTGCTGCTCGATTCCGCGGGACGGGTGCTGTTGCTGCGCGGCCACGATCCGTCGGTGCCGGACGTGCACTTCTGGTTCACGATCGGCGGCGCGGTGGAGAAGGGGGAGTCGCTGCGCGCGGCCGCCGTGCGCGAGGTGCGCGAGGAAACCGGGCTCGCCGTCGGTGAGGACGATCTGCGGGGGCCGATGTGGCGCCGGGTGGCGGTGTTCAACTGGTGCGGTCGGCTCATCCGCTCCGAGGAACTGTTCTATGCGTTGCGCACCGAGGAGTTCGAACCGCACCACGACGGGTTCACCGAGCTCGAGCAGCAGGCCGTCACCGCATACCGTTGGTGCGGTCCACAGGAGATGCGCGAGCTCGCCGAGGCGGGTGAGACGGTGTACCCGGAACAACTCCCCGAGCTGCTCGACGAAGCGGCCGCGGTCGCGGACGGCGTCCGTGACGTCGAGGTCCGGTCGGTGCACTGATCGTCGGCCGGGTGAGGCCGGCGAGCGTCCGGCACGAGCAGTCCAGTCCGGAAGGTCTGGACTGGATACGGAGACTGCGGCCGGTCCCGCCTAGAATCGGGGCGTGAGCGCGGTCCACCGCGCACAGACACCCGACCACCGTCACACCGTCATCGACGTTTCCACCGAGGAGTTCGCTGTGAGCACGCCCGACACCACCCCCACCACCGGCACCGCTCGGGTCAAGCGCGGCATGGCCGAGATGCTCAAGGGCGGTGTGATCATGGACGTCGTCACCGCGGAGCAGGCGAAGATCGCCGAGGACGCCGGTGCGGTCGCGGTCATGGCGCTCGAGCGGGTGCCTGCCGACATCCGTGCGCAGGGCGGGGTCTCCCGGATGAGCGATCCGGACATGATCGACGGCATCATCGAGGCGGTCAGCATCCCGGTGATGGCGAAGGCCCGGATCGGGCACTTCGTCGAGGCACAGATCCTGCAGAGCCTCGGAGTCGACTACATCGACGAGTCCGAGGTCCTCACCCCGGCCGACTACGACAACCACATCGACAAGTTCGCGTTCACCGTTCCGTTCGTCTGCGGCGCGACCAATCTCGGCGAGGCGCTGCGCCGGATCAACGAGGGCGCGGCGATGATCCGTTCCAAGGGCGAAGCCGGCACCGGCGACGTCTCCAACGCCACCACCCACATGCGGAAGATTCGCCAGGAGATCCGGCGCCTGACCTCGCTGCCCGAGGACGAGCTCTACGTCGCCGCGAAGGAACTGCAGGCGCCGTACGACCTGGTGGTCGAGGTCGCCAAGGCCGGCAAGCTTCCCGTCACCCTGTTCACCGCGGGCGGCATCGCCACCCCTGCCGACGCCGCCATGATGATGCAGCTCGGCGCCGAGGGCGTGTTCGTCGGATCCGGCATCTTCAAGTCCGGCAACCCGGCCGAGCGTGCGGCCGCGATCGTCAAGGCCACCACCTTCTTCGACGACGCCGACGTGCTGGCCAAGGTCTCGCGCGGTCTCGGTGAGGCGATGGTCGGTATCAACGTCGACGACATCCCGCAGCCGCACCGGCTCGCCGAGCGCGGGTGGTGACGGTCCGGCACCTTCCGGTCTGACGGGGACGCCCCGGTTGCTAGCCTGAGCGCGGCGACCGGGGCGTTCGTCGTCCCGGGGCACGTGCCGTCCCACCGCGGAAAGGGAGTCGATGGCGTCCATCACGGAGATCCTCGAGCTCGAACGGCTCGAGAAGGACATCTTCCGCGGCATTGCGACGGAGACGATGCTGCAACGCACCTTCGGGGGCCAGGTGGCCGGGCAGGCGCTGGTGTCCGCCGTGCGCACCGTCGACCCGGAGTTCACGGTCCACTCCCTGCACGGGTACTTCCTGCGTCCGGGGGACCCGGTGCTGCCCATCGTGTACCTGGTGGACCGCATCCGGGACGGACGTTCCTTCGTGACCCGCAGGGTCAGTGCCATCCAGCAGGGGCAGGCGATCTTCACGATGTCGGCGTCGTTCCACTCCGGCGACGAGGGCATCGAGCACCAGGACGAGATGCCGCAGGTGCCGGATCCGGACGAGGTCCCGTCCGCCACGGAGGCAGAGGATCCGGTGACGGCGTGGCTGGCTCACGAGTGGTCGGACTGGGACCTGCGGCTGGTCCGCAGGGAGGACGTCGCTCCGTTTCCGGGAAATGCTGCGCGCCAGCAGGTGTGGTTCCGTTCCCGGGACGTCCTGCCGGACGATCCGGTGTTCCACGTCTGCACCCTCGCCTACATGAGTGATATGACGCTGCTCGGCTCGGCGAGTGTTCCGCATCCCTGCGAGCACCTCCAGTCGGCCTCGCTGGACCATGCCCTGTGGTTTCTGCGTCCCTTCCGCGCGGACGAGTGGCTGCTCTACGACCAGCTCTCGCCGTCGGCCGGCTTCGGCCGCGCCCTGACGCAGGGCCGTATCTTCGACCGCACGGGCAACCTCGTCGCCGCCGTCGTGCAGGAGGGGCTCACCCGCTATCAGCGTGACTGACTCGTGAGGGTCAGCGGGCGACGAGGATCGCGGGCCGGTCCGGGTGGTCGTAGCGCACCACGACGTCCGGCGCTTCGGTGACGGTTCTCCCGTGCTCGGCGAGCGCGGGAACGGTCCATCCGTCCTCCGCGGGTGTGCGTCGGCGCAGCGCCGCCGTGCTCGTCTCCAGGAGCACGGTGACGTCGAACGGCAGGCTCCGCCCCAGCAGCATCGGGCCGGCAACCAGGACGACGTGGTCGGGTGCCGCCGGGCGGACGCGGGCCCGCGCCGAGCGATCCGTGTGCTCGTCCCACAGTCGCGGCAGATAGGCGCCGCGCGTGTGCAGCCCGGCCAGAACCTCCCGGTGCAGGGAGGAGTAGTCGAACCAGGCGTCGCGATAGGCGTGCGGGTCGTGGCGGCCGTGTTCGAGACGCACGGATGCCGGCCGGACGAAGTCGTGCAGATCGACGACCGCGGCGGGCCGGCCGGCGGCGCGCAGGTCTGCGGCAACGGCCGTGGCGAGCGTGACGGGGTTCGCGGCGTCCGCGCCGTCGACCGCGACGACGACGCGTCCCGCCGTCGCCCGGCAGAACGCGGCGACGGTCGTGATCAGGAGGTCGGGGCTCACCGGCCGGAAGGTCACCACGGTGGTGAGATCGGTCCTGTCACGGCTGGACGGTGGGGTGCCGGGCCGCTGCTGTGACGGCGAGCGCCGAGGACAGTTCGTCCCGCTCGGTGAGGGTCGCCTCCAGGGCGGCCAGGAGATCGACCGTCACGGTGTCGTTGTACCTGGCGGCGGATCGGCGCAGTGCGTCTCGGCCGAGCGGGCTGAGGTCGGTGCCGGTGGCGAGTGTGACGGTGCGTGCAGCCGAGATCGGTTCCCGCTGCTGTTGCCGGGCCTGGAGGAGTCGCAGGAGCTGGGCGCATGCACGATCCCGGAACGCCGGATCGGTCGAACTGCGGGTCTGGAGCAGATCGAGCACGGCGTCGAGGATGAGGTCGTCGAGGGACGGCATGGAAACGAGCTCTCGGTTCGAGGGGCAGGCTCCCGACCGTGCCACCCCGGAGGGGCTGAAAGTGTCCACCGGGCCCGAAAGCCGGGGCGAGCTGTCACCAAGTTAGAGCAATTGATCGGCAAAGGAAACTGCTACCCGAGGTAACTGGTATCCACCGCTCTGCGAACGGGTGTCGGTCCGGAGACTTCCGCGGGGGTTGATGAGCATAGCTAACATGTGGCGATCGAGACCGGAGGTCGGGTTTCCGGCAGTCGGCGGGAGCTGGCCGGGCGTCGCTGGCTAGGCTTCGCTGACCAGGGTTCTCCGGGCAGGATTCTCTGGGGGCAGGAGACGACGAGAACAGGAGGCCACGTGGCCGGTATCGAAGAGATCCTCGAGCTCGAGCGTCTCGAACGCGACATGTTCCGCGGTTCGGTGCATCCGACGGTGCTCCAGCGCACCTTCGGCGGCCAGGTGGCGGGGCAGGCTCTCGTGTCGGCGGTCCGGACCGTCGATGCGGCGTTCTCCGTGCACTCGCTGCACGGGTACTTCCTCCGGCCCGGCAACCCGACGATCCCCACCGTCTTCCTCGTGGACCGCGTGCGTGACGGGCGATCGTTCGTCACGCGGCGGGTGACGGGGATCCAGGACGGGGAGGCCATCTTCACGATGTCGGCGTCCTTCCATGCGGACGGCGACGAGGGGATCGAGCACGAGGACCGGATGCCGAAGGTGCCCGCGCCCGCCGAACTGCCCGATGCACAGGCCGACGAGGTCCTGGCCGCGAGCGAGTTGTATCGCGAGTGGAAGAACTGGGACCTGCGGATCGTGCCGGCGGAGGAGACGGCCAAGGTCCCGGGCCTGGCCGCGCAGCAGCGGGTCTGGATGCGCTACCGCGAACAGTTGCCGGACGATCCGATCCTGCACATCTGCACCCTCGCCTACCTCAGTGACATGACGCTGCTCGGGGCGGCGAAGGTTCCGCACCCGGGTGTCGTCACCCAGACCGCCTCCCTCGACCACGCCATGTGGTTTCTGCGGCCATTCCGCGCCGACGGATGGCTGCTCTACGATCAGACCTCGCCGTCTGCGGGGTTCGGGCGCGCCCTCACCCAGGGGCGTATGTTCGATGCCGACGGAAACATGGTTGCCGCGGTGGTCCAGGAGGGCCTCCAGCGCATCCAGCGGGACCAGAGCAGACGCGACATCGAGACAGGAAACATGGCATGACCCGACCTCTCATCGGTGTGCTGGCGCTGCAGGGAGACGTCCGGGAACACCTGCATGCCCTCCAGGATTCCGGTGCCGATGCGATCGGCGTGCGCAGGCCCGAGGAACTCGGGAAGGTCGACGGCTTGGTGCTGCCCGGTGGTGAATCGACCACGATGAGCAGACTGCTGAAGATCTTCGACCTCGTCGAGCCGCTGCGGACCCGACTGGCCGAGGGGATGCCGGCCTACGGGTCCTGCGCGGGCATGATCCTGCTCGCGAGCGAGATCCTCGACACCCGGCCCGATGCGCAGCATCTCGATGCCATCGACATGACCGTGCGCCGCAACGCGTTCGGACGTCAGGTCGACTCGTTCGAGGCCGATCTGGACTTCGCGGGGGTGGCCGGAGATCCCGTACGTGCGGTGTTCATCCGGGCACCTTGGGTGGAGCGGGTCGGCGACGGGGTCGAGGTGCTGGCGCGCGTCCCGGAGAGCGGGGGAGCGGCCGACGGGCGCATCGTCGCGGTGCGGCAGGGGGCGGTCGTCGCCACGTCCTTCCACCCCGAGGTCACCGGTGACCGCCGCGTCCACGAGTTGTTCGTCGACCTCGTCCGGGAACGCTGACCTCGTCCGGGAACGCTGCCGCCGGTCGGGCGCGCCTACCGGCCCCTCACGCGTTCCGCTCCGCGGCCACCAGCGAATTGAGCAGGGCGGCACCGGTTCCCGGATCATCGACCGAGACGGCGAACACGCCGCCTCCGCGACGTCGCAGAGCGAGGCCGTCTCCACCGCGGACGATCACCGCGGTGCCCCGCGGGCTGAGCCGGTAGCCGTACCCACCCCATTCCACCGGGCGCAGATGCGCGACCTCCGCGCTGTCGATGTCGTCGAGCCGGATCGTGCGCCAGCGCAGTCCCCACGAGGAGAGCCACAGTCCTCGGCGATCCACGTGCACCGTGATCGACGCGAAGGCGGCGGCGAGGATTGCGAGTACCGCGAACAGGACGACCATCCACGGCCTACCGAGGAACGCCGTCACCAGTGCCGTCACGACCATCGCGACGACCAGTGCGCCGGCCCATCGCCCGCGCGCGTGACTGATCCATACGGCGGTCTCGCCCGGGGCGATCGGGGTGTCGAGCTGCGGCGCCGGGCCGTAGCTGGTGGCAGGTCCGCGGGGCGTCAGGAGGAATGTCCCGATCGCCCAGGGCACGCCCAGGAGGGGGATCAGGATCCACCAGCTCAGGTGGGCGTCCTCGGGTCTGCCGGCCCGCATGGTCAACGCCACGGACGTGATGCAGGTGCTCGCCGCGACCCAGGACACCAGTGCGGTGCCGGGAAGCCACAGCGCGGCGTCGGCGTCGTGGCCGGCCGAGCTCGCCCGCACGACGACCAGGGCGGCGACGGCGGTGCTCAGCAGGCAGGCGGCGAGAGTGATCACGAAGAACGTGGCGCCCGACGTGAATCCGTCCGGCTCGACTCCGGACCAGTGGGTGGCGACGGTGCCGGGGACGGAATCGCCCCAGGCCGCGCGGGCAGCGAGCAGCGCCAGGAGCGGCGCGGCGGTCGCCAGGCCCGCGGCGACGAGGCGAACGCGGTTCGGCGCGGGGCCGGGGCGGGTCGATGACGTCATGGTCGAGTGTTCTCCTCTGTGGTCCGGCGGACGAGGTCGAGCATCTGGTCGGTGTCGAGTCCGAGTCGGCGTGCCTCGGCCACGAACGTCCGCGCCGCTTCGACGGCGCGGGTGTGCTGCGGTGCGCTGTCCGGGCGGACGACGGCACCGCGGCCGCGGCGCAGGTCGATCAGGCCCTCGTCCCGCAGCGCCGCATACGCACGCAACACGGTGTGCAGGTTCACGTCGATCGACTGGGCGAGTGCCCTGGCCGCGGGCAGGCGGTCACCGGGGCCGATCTCTCTGCGCAGGAACGCGCCACGGATTCCGGCCGCGATCTGATCGGAGAGCGGCGTTCCCGAACCGTGGTCGACCCTCAGCAACATGTTCGCATTGTATGCGAACAATAGGAAAAATGTGGAACCCCGTGTCCAGGGCGAGCGGTGACCGATGGCACGGGCGGTACCATCGGTGCAGCTGAAATCGCAGAACCCGGCATGCCGCAGGGCAGCAGGAAAGGGGCTTGAATCGCATGAGCGGCCACTCCAAATGGGCCACCACCAAGCACAAGAAGGCGGTCGTCGACGCCAAGCGCGGCAAGATGTTCGCGAAGCTGATCAAGAACATCGAGGTGGCGGCCCGGACCGGTGGCGGCGATCCGGCGGGAAACCCGACGCTGTACGACGCGATCCAGAAGGCCAAGAAGAGCTCCGTCCCCAACGACAACATCGAGCGCGCGCGCAAGCGCGGCGGCGGTGAGGAGGCGGGCGGCGCCGACTGGCAGACGATCATGTACGAGGGGTACGGCCCCAACGGTGTCGCCGTGCTCATCGAGTGCCTCACCGACAACCGCAATCGTGCCGCCGGAGAGGTGCGCACCGCGATGACCCGCAACGGCGGCAACATGGCCGACCCGGGTTCGGTGTCCTACCTGTTCACACGCAAGGGTGTCGTGACGCTCGAGAAGAACGGTCAGACCGAGGACGACATCCTCGTGGCCGTGCTGGACGCGGGTGCGGAGGAGGTCACCGATCTCGGCGACACCTTCGAGATCGTCAGCGAGCCCACCGATCTGGTGGCGGTCCGCAGCGCGCTCCAGGAGGCGGGCATCGACTACGACTCGGCCGACGCGGACTTCCGTGCCTCGGTGGAGGTCGCGGTGGACGCCGACGGCGCCCGCAAGGTGTTCAAGCTCGTGGATGCCCTCGAGGACTCCGACGACGTACAGAACGTCTACACCAACGTCGACATCTCCGACGAGGTCCTCGCCGAACTCGACGACTGACCGGAGGCTTCGGACGACCGGGTGGGCTCGCCACCGCGCCGACTGAGGTCGGGTGCGCGGTGGGCCGCGCGTGTCGGTCGTTCCACACGCGCTCGCCGCACACTAGGCTGTCGAACAACTGTTCGGCGGAAGGTGTGGTGGCGTGCGTGTACTGGGAGTCGATCCGGGGTTGACCCGGTGCGGGCTCGGGGTCGTCGACAGCGGCCGCGGCCGGGCCGTACAGCCGATCGCCGTCGACGTGGTGCGGACCCCGGCCGACCTCGACCTGTCGGTGCGCCTGCTCCGGATCTCCGAGGCTGCAGAGTCCTGGATGGACCTGCACCGGCCCACCGTGGTGGCGATCGAGCGGGTGTTCGCGCAGCACAACGTCCGTACCGCGATGGGCACTGCCCAGGCCGGCGGGGTGGTGGCCCTCGCCGCCGCGCGGCGCGGTATCCCCGTCTGCTTCCACACCCCCAGCGAGGTCAAGGCGGCTGTCACCGGCAGCGGCTCGGCGGACAAGGCCCAGGTGACCGCGATGGTCACCCGGATCCTGCGGCTGGACGCGGCACCGAAACCGGCCGACGCGGCCGATGCGCTGGCCCTGGCGATCTGCCATTGTTGGCGTGCTCCGATGATCGAGCGGATGGCTCGCGCCGAGGCGGCGGCGGCAGAGCAGAAGCGCCGCTACCAGGCCCGGCTGGCCGAGTTGAAGAAGTCGAGATGAAGAGAAGGCAGGTTCACCGATGATCGCCTCCGTCCGCGGAGAGGTGCTCGACATCGCCCTCGACCATGTGATCGTCGAGTCCGCAGGTGTCGGCTATCGGATCAACGCCACGCCGGCGACGCTGGGCACGCTGTCCCGGGGCAACGAGACCCGGCTCGTCACCGCGATGATCGTGCGGGAGGACTCGATGACGCTCTACGGCTTCGCCGACGCCGAGTCCCGTGAACTGTTCGGGTTGCTGCAGACCGTGTCGGGGGTGGGGCCACGGCTCGCGATGGCGGTGCTGTCCGTGCTCGAGCCGGAGGCGCTGCGCCGTGCGCTGTCGGAGGGCGACCTCGCCGCGCTCACCCGGGTGCCGGGTATCGGCAAGCGGGGAGCGGAGCGACTCGTCGTGGAGTTGCGGGACAAGGTCTCCGCCGTCCCGTCGGCGGCCGGTGTGGCGACGGCGGCCGGCGCGTCCTCGACGGTGCGTGAGCAGATCGTCGAGGCGCTCACCGGCCTGGGGTTCGCCGCGAAGGCGGCCGAACAGGCCACCGATTCCGTCCTCGCCGAGGCACCGGACGCGCCGACGTCGACGGCTCTGCGTGCGGCGCTGGCGCTGCTGGGTAAGACGCGATGACCCCCGACCCCGTCGATCCACGCGACCTGCCTCCCGGAGAATTCGCCGAGGACTCGTCGCCGGTGACGGCGGAGGTTCTCCCCGGCGACGGCGACGTGGAAGCGGGCTTGCGCCCGAAGAGTCTCGAGGACTTCATCGGTCAGCCGCGGGTACGCGAGCAACTGCAACTGGTCCTGACCGGAGCCCGGCTGCGCGGCGGCACCCCCGACCACATTCTGTTGTCCGGCCCGCCCGGTCTCGGCAAGACCAGCATGGCCATGATCATCGCGACCGAACTGGGATCCTCGCTGCGGCTGACGTCGGGTCCGGCGCTCGAACGCGCCGGGGATCTCGCCGCGATGCTCAGCAACCTCGTCGAGGGCGACGTGTTGTTCATCGACGAGATCCATCGCATCGCCCGGCCCGCGGAGGAGATGCTGTATCTCGCGATGGAGGATTTCCGGGTCGACGTCGTCGTCGGGAAGGGGCCGGGCGCGACCTCCATTCCCCTCGAGGTGGCCCCGTTCACTCTGGTGGGTGCCACGACACGGTCGGGGTCGCTCACCGGGCCGCTGCGCGACCGGTTCGGTTTCACGGCACACATGGACTTCTACGAGCCCGCCGAACTCCAGCGGATCCTCGCGCGTTCGGCGGGCATCCTCGGGATCGATCTCGACCCGTCGGCGGGGGAGGAGATCGCGCGCCGTTCGCGCGGAACGCCGCGCATCGCCAACCGGCTACTGCGACGGGTCCGCGACTACGCCGAAGTCCGGGCGGACGGAGTCGTCACCCGGGAGGTCTCCCGTGCGGCGCTCGCCGTATACGACGTGGACGAGCTCGGGCTCGACCGGCTCGACCGCGCCGTTCTCGGAGCCTTGGTCCGCAGTTTCGGCGGGGGACCGGTAGGCGTGTCCACGCTCGCCGTCGCGGTCGGGGAGGAGACATCGACCGTGGAGGAGGTGTGCGAGCCGTTCCTGGTGCGTGCCGGCCTGGTCGCCCGCACACCGCGCGGTCGGGTGGCCACCGCGGCGGCGTGGCGCCAGCTCGGTCTCACCGCTCCGCCGGAGGCGACGGGGGGCATCGAGGTGCGTGCGCACGAGCCGTCGCTGTTCGATCCGGGCGAGCTCGACGAGCGGACGGGAGACCCCTGACGTCCGTGTCGGAGTGCTCCGACACGCGCTTCCGAAGGGCTCCGGTGGCCGTTCGAGGTGACGAGCTGACGGGCTTTCGCCTGTCTAATGGCACACTGGTGTATTGCGCGGGTCCATCCGGGGCCGGTGCTCCTGTGAAACCTGCATGCGACCGCTGCAACGAACTCTCGAGGACGACTACCTGATGGACCTTCTCTTTCCCCTTCTGATTCTCGCGCTCCTGGTTCCGATGTTCCTCGGTATCCGCAGGCAGAAGAAGGAGATGGCGAAGACCGCCGCTCTCCAGGATTCGCTGCAGATCGGTGATCGCGTCGTCACGACTGCCGGCCTCTACGGCATCATCGAGGAACTCGAGGACGACACCGTGGACCTGCGGATCGCTCCGGGTGTCATCACGACCTGGTCGCGCCTGGTGATCCGCGAGGTCGTCGTCGACATCGACGACGAGGAGTACGAGGAACTCGACGGCTCCGAGGTGAGTGCCCAGGAGCAGGCCGAGGATTCGCGGCCGAGCCCGGACAAGAACTAGACGCTGTCCACCTCCGATCCGGGGCGCCCGGTGAGCGCCGCCCGGCGAGCGTCCACGGATCGGGGTACACGCATGTCGAGCTGCACGTACTGAGGAGACTGAACGATCGTGGCACCTTCCAACGGTTCGGTGCATCCAGTCCGCGCGATGACCGTGTTCGCGGTCATCGTGGCGGCGCTGTATGCCCTGGTGTTCTTCACCGGTGACAAGTCACCGGAACCGAAGTTGGGCATCGACCTGCAGGGAGGGACGCGAGTCACTCTCACGGCACGGACCCCGGACGGCAGCACCCCGTCGCAGGACAGCCTGCGCCAGGCCCAGGCGATCATCGAGACGCGCGTGAACGGGCTCGGCGTGTCCGGCTCGGAAGTCGTCATCGACGGCGACAACCTGGTGATCACGGTGCCGGGTGACGACAGTTCCCAGGCTCGTTCCCTGGGGCAGACGGCGCGCCTCTACATCCGCCCGGTGGCCACCTCGCAACCGGCACCGGTTCCCGGCGCGCCCACCGAGAACGGGGTCGGCGCCTCCGACACCCCGGGTGAGGCGCCCGCGACGGATGTTCCGGGCACGCCGGAGGGCACCGATCCCGAGGGCACCGACCCGGGCGAGCAGGCTCCTGCACCGGAGCCGCAGAGTCGGCCGTTCCCGGCGCAGGATCCCACCGATCCGGCCTCACCGACCGATCCGGCCTCACCGACCGATCCGGCCTCACCGACCGATCCGGCACAGCCGGGGGGGTCGGCACCAGTGACGGAGGGGTTGCCCGCGGACGCCGCGGACGAGATCGCCGAGGCCCGTGCGCTCCGGCAGAGCACCGATCCCGCCGTCCAGCAGCAGGCGATGGCGACGATGGACTGCTCGGTGGCCGACCCGCTGCGCGGCAACGACGACCCGGAACTGCCGCTGGTCGCCTGCTCGACCGACAACCAGTTCGTCTACCTGCTGGAGCCGGCGATCATCGACGGCCAGGAGATCGCCGATGCGACCTCCGGATTCAACTCCCAGCAGTCCCGGCACGAGGTGAGCCTGTCGTTCGAGTCCGGTGGCAGCAACACGTGGGCACAGTTCACCTCCGCCAACATCGGCAGGCAGGCTGCCTTCACGCTCGACTCCAAGGTGGTCAGTGCCCCGGTCATCCAGGGTGCGACCCCGGCCGGTAGCTCCACGTCGATCACCGGTCAGTTCAGTGCCGACGGTGCGCGCGAACTCGCGAACACGCTCAAGTACGGCTCGCTTCCGCTCTCGTTCGCAGCGTCCGAAGCCGAGACGGTGTCCGCGACGCTCGGCCTGGCCTCGCTCGAGGCGGGGTTGCTCGCCGGCGCTGTCGGGCTGGTCCTCGTGTTGCTGTACTGCCTCCTGTATTACCGGCTGCTCGGCATACTCACCGCGTTCTCGCTGGTGGCCTCCGGTGTCGCGGTGTACGCGATCATGGTGCTCCTCGGCCGCTACATCAACTTCACCCTGGACCTGGCCGGAATCGCCGGTCTCATCATCGGTATCGGCATGACGGCGGACTCGTTCGTCGTGTTCTTCGAGCGGATCAAGGACGAGATGCGGGAGGGGCGCAGTTTCCGCTCCGCGGTGCCTCGTGGTTGGGCCCGGGCGAAGCGGACGATCCTGTCCGGTAACGCGGTGAGCTTCATCTCCGCCGCGGTGTTGTACATGCTCGCGGTCGGACAGGTGCGTGGATTCGCGTTCACCCTGGGATTGACCACCATCCTCGACGTCGTCGTCGTGTTCCTGGTGACGTGGCCGCTGGTGTACCTGGCGTCGAAATCCGCGTTCTGGGCCAAGCCGTCGGTCAACGGGCTCGGGGCCGTGCAACAGATCGCGCGTGAACGCAAGAAGGCCGCTGCCGTCGCGGCGTCGAAGGAGACCCGAGCATGAGCGCATCGTCCACCACCGAAGCAGGGCAGCGCGGGTTCCTCTCCCGCCTCTACACCGGCACCGGCGCCTTCGAGGTCGTCGGGCGCCGTCGCTTCTACTATCTGCTGACGGCCGCCATCGTGCTGGTGTCCCTCGCGGGAATCGCCATTCGCGGCTTCACCCTCGGAATCGATTTCGAGGGAGGCTCGCGGGTCCAGTTCCCGGTCGGTGACGGGGTGGAGACCGCGCAGGTCGAGCAGGTGTACTCCGACGCCCTGGGGCAGAGCCCGGAGGCCGTGCAGATCGTGGGGTCCGGGGCGAGCGCGACCGTGCAGATCCGGTCCAGCGCGCTGGACGCCGCCGAGGTGGTGACGCTCCAGCAGGCGCTGTTCGACGAGTTCGCACCGCGGGACACCAGTGGCGTGCCCAATCCCAACGCGATCAGTTTCGCCGACGTCAGCGAGACGTGGGGCGGGCAGGTCACCCAGAAGGCACTCATTGCGCTGGTGGTGTTCCTGGTGCTGGTCAGCGTGTACATCGTGATCAGATACGAGAGGGACATGGCGACCGCGGCGATCGCCGCCCTGTTCTTCGACATCATCGTCACGGCGGGCGTGTACGCGATCGTCGGATTCGAGGTGACCCCGGCCAGTGTCATCGGACTGCTGACCATTCTCGGCTTCTCGCTGTACGACTCCGTCATCGTGTTCGACAAGGTCGAGGAGAACACCCACGGAATCCTGCACCTGAACAGACGTACCTATGCGGAGCAGGCGAATCTCGCGGTCAATCAGACGCTCATGCGGTCCATCAACACGACCGTGATCGGTGTGCTCCCGGTCCTCGCGCTGATGGTGGTCGCGGTATGGGCGCTCGGAGTGGGCACGCTGAAGGACCTCGCACTGGTGCAGCTCGTGGGTATCGTCGTCGGTACCTACTCGTCGATCTTCTTTGCAACCCCGCTGCTCGTGTCGATCAAGGAACGGTGGGGTCCGGTGCGCGAGCACACGCAGAAGGTGCTCGAGCGGCGTGAGGAGCGTGCTGCCCGAGTGGCCGCCGGCGAGGAGGTCGACGCGACCGCGGGGACCGGTGCCGTCGCGGTCGCCGGAGACGCTCCCGACAGGGCCACCGGGCCCCGGCGGACAGCGGGACCGCGGCCCGGATCGCGGCCGGCGGGCAAGCGGCACCGCCGGAGGTCGTAGTGGAGTGGGTGTCAGCGGAGACGCGCACGTAGGGAAGGTGGACACGATGCCGGATTCCACCGGACCCGAATCGCGCATGCCCGTGGCCACGCGTCCCCGGGCTCGCGCTCTGGTCGCTGCGGGTCTGACGCTCGCCGTCGCGGCGGTCACGGCGACGGGCTGTGCGTCGGCCGAGGAGCAGGTCCCCACGATCGGCTACGGCATCGACAACGTCGTGACGACGTACAACGCGGGAACCGTCGACGGCGCCACGTCCGGTGCCCGGCAGGCATTCGTGCGGGTCCAGCCCGGTTTCTCGTACACCGGTCCGGAGGGGACGGCGGTGTCCGACACCGATGTCGGCTCCGCTCACCCGGTCCCCGCCGAGGCCTTGACCATCGCGTACCAGATCAACCCTGCTGCGGAGTACTCGGACGGCGCGCCCCTCACCTGCGACGATCTCGTTCTCACGTGGGCTGCCCACAGTGGACGTTTCACCGGGCCGGACGGCGGGCAGCTGTTCGATGCCGCCGAGGTCGCCGGGTACACGGACATCGATCGGGTCGACTGCGTGCCCGGCGCCAGGGAGGCGACTGTCGTCTTCCGTTCGGGACGGTCGGTGGTCGACTGGAAGTCGCTGTTCGGTGCCACCTCGATCCTGCCCTCGCACGTGGTCGAGCGGGAGGCCGGCGTCGACGACCTCGTCGCGGCGGTCGAGGCGGGCGACGTCGAGGCGCTCGGCCGGGTGGCCGAGTTCTGGAACACCGGTTGGTCGCTCGTTCCCGGCGAGTTGGACCTGTCCCGTTTCCCGTCGGCGGGTCCCTACAAGCTCGAGTCCTACAGTGAGGACGACGGCCTCGTCCTCGTCGCCAACGATCGGTGGTGGGGTAACCGCCCGGCCACCGAGCGCATCGTGGTGCGGACGAAGGGCGAGGGCCTCGCGGAGCGGGTCGAATCCGGCGAGATCGAGGTCCTCGACGTCGCCGAGGGATCGGTGCCGGGGCTCGACGTCGCCGGATGGGAGGTGGCCGAGCTGCCGTCCCTCGGCGTCGAACAGCTGATCCTGTCGTCGACGGGAGTGTTCGACTCCGCCGCGGCCCGCCGCGCCTTCGCGGCGTGCGTTCCCCGCGATCAGCTGTTCGAGACGTTCGGCACGATTCCCGAGCACACGGGCGCTCCGCTGGGTGTGGTCGACGCCCGGTTCGTCGCGCGCGACGACCTGATCTACCCGTCGGTCGCGACCGCGGCCGACGGACGGTACCGGCAGCCGGATGTCGCCGCCGCGTCGGCGGCCGGCCCGCTCACCGTGCGGATCGGCTATCGGGCGCCCGACCAGCAACGCCGAGACATGGTGTCCGCGATCGCATCCGCCTGCGAGCCGGCCGGGATCACCGTCGAGGACGCAGGTTCGCCGGAGTTCACCTCGTCGGCGCTCCGTCGTGGTGAGGTGGACGCCGTGCTCGCCGGCACGGCAGGGGCCGACGGATCTGCCGGCAGCACCGAGCGGACCACTGCGATGTACGCGCTCCGCAGTGGCAGCGGATCCAATTTCGGGGGATTTGCCAACAGCCGGGTCGATCAGATCGTCGATCAGCTCGCGGTGGACGGATCGACGTCGGCCACCCTGGCGCTGGCAGGGGAGGCGGAGAACATCCTGTGGACGGAGATGCCGACGATCCCGCTCTTCAATCAGCCACGGACCATCGGAGCCGCCGAGGGCATGCACGCCCTCGACCCCAATCCGTCCCGCTCGGGGACCGGCTGGAACATGGACAGATGGGTGCTGCGTCGGTGACGTGCGCCGCGGAGTACATCCGGACCCTGACGCGCTGGGCGGACGACTTCCCGGCTCCGGCCTGCGTCGGCAGTGGGCGAGAGGGCGACGTGCCCGTCGACATCGTCGCTGCGGTGCTGGAAATACCCGCGTCCGGTGTGTCGTTGGAAGGTCGGCGGGTGTTGATCGGCGACGACGTACTCGCCACCGGGGGAACCTTGTCAGCCACGGCTCGGCTGGTCGAATCGGCGGGTGGGTCGGTCGAGGGCATCGCGGTGGTGCTCGAGATCGAGGCGCTCGGCGGTCGGTCCCGCATCGACGGGTATCCGCTGACGGTGCTCGCCGCCGTGTGAGTTCGCCGCCGAGAACGCCGCTGCCGGGGTTCGCTCTCGACGGGAGTACTAAGGTTGGCTGTGGCACGGGTGTGCCGCGCCCGCGACACACCCGGTTCCATCGGTGGCAGGAGGTGACGGTATGACTTCGGGTCTCGACCGATCCCGCGGCGTCGGCGCAGGCGATACCGAGCGCGTCCCCGGTGAGAACGAACGTGACGGCGTCGACCAGGACCGCACTCCGGCCGAACCGGCCCCCGTCGCAGCACCCACGTCGGCGTCCCGCCGGGTGCGTGCCCGCTTGGCGCGCCGCATCACCGGAGTGCGCAGCACGCCGATCCGGCCGGTGCTCGAGCCGCTGGTGAGCCTGCATCGCGAGTTGTATCCCAAGGCGGACCTCGCCCTGTTGCAGCGGGCCTACGACGTCGCCGAGGAGCGCCACGCCAGCCAGCGACGCAAATCCGGTGATCCCTACATCACGCATCCGCTCGCCGTGGCGAGCATCCTCGCCGAGCTGGGCATGGACACGACCACGCTCGTCGCGGCGCTGCTGCACGACACGGTCGAGGACACCGGATACTCGCTCGAGCAGCTCACCACGGAGTTCGGTGACGAGGTGGCTCACCTCGTCGACGGTGTCACCAAACTCGACAAGGTCGTGCTCGGCAACGCCGCAGAGGGCGAGACGATCCGGAAGATGATCATCGCCATGGCCCGCGATCCGCGGGTGCTGGTGATCAAGGTCGCCGACCGGCTCCACAACATGCGCACCATGCGTTTCCTCCCGCCGGAGAAGCAGGCGAGGAAGGCGCGGGAGACGCTCGAGGTCATCGCGCCGCTGGCCCATCGGCTCGGGATGGCGACCGTCAAGTGGGAACTCGAGGACCTGTCCTTCGCGATCCTGCACCCGAAGAAGTACGACGAGATCGTGCGGCTGGTGGCCGACCGTGCGCCGTCCCGGGACACATACTTGGCCAAGGTGCGTGCCCAGATCAACGCGAACCTGTCCGCCTCGCGGATCAACGCCGTCGTCGAGGGGCGTCCGAAGCACTACTGGTCGATCTATCAGAAGATGATCGTCAAGGGCAGGGACTTCGACGACATCCACGACCTCGTCGGTGTCCGGATCCTGTGCGACGAGGTCCGCGACTGTTACGCGGCCGTCGGCGTCGTGCACTCGCTGTGGCAGCCGATGGCGGGCCGCTTCAAGGACTACATCGCGCAACCGCGATACGGCGTCTACCAGTCGCTGCACACCACCGTCGTCGGTCCCGAGGGCAAACCCCTCGAGGTGCAGATCCGTACCCACGACATGCACCGCACCGCCGAGTTCGGGATCGCGGCGCACTGGCGGTACAAGGAGACGAAGGGCAAGCACTCCGGGGACCTCGCCGAGGTCGACGACATGGCCTGGATGCGACAGTTGCTCGACTGGCAGCGGGAGGCCGCCGATCCCGGCGAGTTCCTCGAGTCGCTACGTTTCGACCTGGCGGCCAAGGAGATCTTCGTCTTCACGCCCAAGGGTGATGTAGTGACCCTGCCGGCCGGTTCCACGCCGGTGGACTTCGCGTACGCGGTGCACACCGAGGTGGGGCACCGGTGTATCGGTGCCCGCGTCAACGGCCGTCTCGTCGCACTGGAACGGACACTCGAGAACGGCGAGGTCGTCGAGGTCTTCACCTCCAAGGCGCCCAACGCGGGTCCGAGCCGGGACTGGCAGACGTTCGTCGTCTCGCCCCGGGCGAAGACGAAGATCCGGCAGTGGTTCGCGAAGGAACGGCGCGAGGAAGCTCTCGAGACGGGCAAGGACGCGATCGTCCGCGAGGTCCGGCGGGTGGGGCTTCCGTTGCAACGGTTGATGAACGCCGAGTCGATGTCGTCGGTCGCGCACGAACTGCGGTTCACCGACGTGTCGATGCTGTACACCGCGGTCGGGGAGAACCAGGTCTCCGCGCACCACGTCGTCCAGCGCCTGGTGGCGCACTTCGGCGGGGTGGGTGACGTCGAGGAAGAGCTTGCCGAGCGGGCGACGCCGTCGACCATGCCGATGCGTCCGCGCAGCACCGGCGACGTCGGGGTGCTCATCCCGGGTGCCGAGGGCACGGTGGCGAAGCTCGCCAAGTGCTGTACCCCCGTGCCCGGCGACGAGATCATGGGTTTCGTCACCCGCCAGGGGTCGGTGAGTGTGCATCGCACCGACTGCACGAACGCGGCCTCGCTACAGCAGCAGTCCGAACGGATCATCGACGTGGAGTGGGCACCGTCGCCGTCGTCGGTGTTCCTCGTGGCCATCCAGATCGAGGCGCTGGACCGGCATCGACTGCTCTCCGATGTCACCAAGGCCATCGCCGACGAGAAGGTCAACATCCTGTCCGCCTCGGTCACCACGTCGGGTGACCGGGTCGCGATCAGCAAGTTCACCTTCGAGATGGGCGATCCCAAGCACCTCGGGCACGTTCTCAACGTGGTGCGCAACGTGGAAGGCGTCTACGACGTCTACCGCGTCACGTCCGCCGCCTGATCAACCCATCCCCGGCCCCTCCCGGCCCCCCTGTCCCCGGATCAGGGGGCATGCATCAGGAGGGGATCAGGGGGCAGGGGATCAGGGGGGCAGGGGATCAGGGTCAGGAGGCGACGGTGGCGGTCTCGATGGAGATCGGCATCGCCGGGGCGCCGCCACCGGCTGCCATCGACCCGTCGTCGCCGTAGACGGCGATCGACTCGATCGTGGTCAGCCCCTCCTCGGAGATCGTGCCGAAGGCGGTGTACTGCGGCGGCAGGACGGTGTCGGCGAACACGAGGAAGAACTGGCTGCCATTGCTGCCGGGTGAGCCGGTGTTCGCCATCGCGATCGTGCCGCGCGGGTACACGGCCGGCTGGGCGAGTTCGGCGGCATTCGCGTCGAACGCCGTCGTCGGGTACTCGTTGTCGAAGCCGTAGCCGGGCCCGCCCGTGCCGGTACCCGTCGGGTCCCCGCACTGCAGGATCTGCATGCCGGGCGAGTACACGAGGCGGTGGCAGTCGGTGCCGTCGAAGTAGCCCTGTTCGGCGAGGCTGACGAAACTGTGCGTCGTGCACGGCGCGGCGGCGCGATCGAGGTCGAGGCCGATGGGCCCGGCCGTCGTCTCCAGATCCACGGCTGCACGGCCTTCCGCGGGCACCCCGGACGCCTCGGGAGCGGAGACGTTACGGGAGGGCGCACCGGAAGGGGTGTACGTGCAGTCGACGGTCGCGGAAGCCGCGGACGGCACCGCGGGGAGCGCGGCGTACGACGACATGTCGACGGGCGGGGGAGCGTCGACGGTGGCGGTCGGGGTGGCCGCCGCCGTATCGGTGCCCGAATCCGGGTCCGAGGAGTCGGAGTCGCCCGAACAGCCGGCGAGAGCCAGGGCCAGGGCGGCGACGCCCACGATCAGGGAAGTGCGTGTCATGGTGATCCGTTCTCCGGTCACGTCAGTCCATCCTGACGGAGGTGATGTCGACGGGGACGTTGGGCTTGCCGTCCCCGGGCTGATTCGAGCTGTCGTCGCCGGCCGCGGCGATGGTGTCCAGGGTGGCCAGCCCGGTCTCGTCGATCGAGCCGAACACGGTGTAGTTCGGCGGCAGCTGGGAGTCCTCGTAGACCATGAAGAACTGGCTGCCGTTGCTGCCGGGCGCCCCGGTGTTGGCCATCGCGAGGGTGCCGCGCGGGTAGATCGCAGGTTGTGCGAGTGCCGGGTCCGTGGGTGAGTACTGGTCGGTGGGGAACTCGTTGTCGAAGCCGTAGCCGGGCCCGCCTGCCCCGGTGCCGCTCGGGTCACCGCACTGCAGGACGCGGAGCCCGGCACCGGTCACGAGCCGATGGCAGGGAGTGTCGTCGAAGTAGCCCTGGCCCGCCAGGGAGAGGAAGTTGTTCACCGTGCACGGGGAATTCGCGTTGTCCAGCACCAACCCCACGTTGCCCTGGGACGTTTCCATGCTCACACTCACGGATTCCAGGGTGGTGTCGATGCCGTCGGTGCGGGGCGGTTCCACCGGCCGCGAGGGCTCCGAGCCGTCGGGGGTGTACGTGCAGGACACCAGTTCCGGCAGCGGCTCGCTGCGGCCGGCGGGAAGGGCGTCAGGTGTCTGGGTCTCCGCGGCGGTGTCGGTTGCCGCCTCGTCGGCGGAGTCGTCGCCCCCGCGGGTCAGCGTCACCACGACTGCGACTGCCGCGACCGCCACGACGACGCCGACGACGGTGCCGCCGATCGTCAACTGCTTGCGACGACGGGCCCGCTCGGCGCGTCGCGCGAGTTGACGTTCGAGTTTCCTCTTGGCTGCTTCCCGGCGCTGCTCGTTGCTCGGCACTGCGAAAGTTCCTCCCGTGTCGTCTGCGCGATTCGGTGTCGCCTGGACAATTCGTTCCCGGTCCGGACGGTTCCCGGTGGTCCGGACGCGGAACATGCTCCCCGGGGACGATCCGGGGATCGAGTCTGCCAGGCCTACCTGAGAACACACTGGCCGGGAGGCAGCATAGGCTGTATTGACCGCACAGACCTACCACGAGGAGCGACGCTGGTGCTCGTCACTGGATTTCCGGCCGGAATGTTCCAGACGAACTGCTACATTCTCGCGCACGACGGTGCCGACGAATGCGTGGTCGTCGACCCCGGTCAGGACGCCGCCGGGCCACTCGGGAACTTTCTCGCCGACTCGGGCCTGACCCCCGCGGCGGTACTGCTCACGCACGGGCACCTCGACCACATCTGGAACGCGCGCGAGGTCTGCGCCCGGTACGGGGTTCCCGCGTACATCCACCCCGAGGACCGGTACATGCTCACCGACCCCGGTCGCGGGATCGGTGAGGCGCTGAAGCCCTTCGTCGCCGGAATGGAGTTCACCGAGCCCGACGAGGTGATCGCCCTGTCGGACGGTGACGAGTTCGCGCACGCGGGCATCGAGTTCCTCGTCGAACACACACCGGGGCACACCCAGGGATCGGTCGTGTTCCGCACGCACACCGACACCGACGAGGGCCGGCTGCCGCTCGCACTCACCGGGGACACTCTCTTCCAGGGCTCCATCGGCCGCACCGATCTCCCCGGCGGCGATCACGAACAGTTGCTCGGCTCGATCGCCACCCGGCTGCTCGTGCTCCCGGACGACACCGTCGTGTTGCCGGGCCACGGACCGGCGAGCACCGTCGGCGACGAGCGCCGCACCAACCCGTTTCTCGCCGGGCTGACCGGATCGAACTGACCGCCGGACCGCACCGGCGAACATCGACGTAAGGAACACTGACGACTGTGAGCAAAGCAAGCGCCTTCTCCGCTCCCAAGGGCGTCCCCGACTACGTGCCGCCGCAGTCGGCGGAGTTCGTGGCGGTGCGTGACGGGCTGGTCCGGGCCGCAGAACTGGCCGGGTACGGGCACATCGAGCTGCCGATCTTCGAGGACACCGGCCTGTTCGCGCGAGGTGTCGGCGAGTCCACCGATGTGGTGAGCAAGGAGATGTACACCTTCGCCGACCGCGGTGACCGTTCGGTGACGCTGCGCCCGGAGGGCACGGCAGGCGTGATGCGGGCGGTGATCGAGCACGGGCTCGATCGTGGGCAGCTGCCCGTCAAACTCCGCTACGACGGTCCGTTCTTCCGATACGAGCGTCCCCAGGCCGGTCGGTACCGCCAGTTGCAGCAGGTCGGCGTGGAAGCGATCGGAGTCGACGATCCGGCGCTGGACGCCGAGGTGATCGCTGTCGCCGACGCGGGCTTCCGCAGTCTCGGGCTGGACGGTTTCCGGCTCGAGATCACCTCGCTGGGGGACGACACCTGTCGCCCGCAGTACCGGGAACTGCTGCAGGAATTCCTGTTCCGGCTCCCGCTCGACGAGCAGACTCGGCAGCGAGCCGAGATCAACCCGCTGCGGGTGCTCGACGACAAGCGTGCCGCTGTGCGGGAGCTGACCGCCGACGCCCCGCTGATGCTCGATCACCTCTCGGACAGTGCGAAGGAACACTTCGAGCAGGTCCTCGGCCACCTCGACGCGCTCGGCGTGCCGTACGTCGTCAATCCTCGGATGGTGCGCGGCCTCGACTACTACACCAAGACCACCTTCGAGTTCGTGCACGACGGGCTGGGGGCGCAGTCCGGCATCGGTGGCGGTGGCCGCTACGACGGACTCATGGAGCAGCTCGGCGGTCAGCCGTTGTCGGGCATCGGATTCGGGCTCGGTGTCGACCGCACCCTCCTCGCGCTCGCTGCCGAGGGGAAGACGGTGGCGCCCCCGGCTCGGGTCGACGTGTTCGGTGTCCCGATGGGAACCGAGGCCAAAGCCAGGCTCGTCGTCCTGGCACGGCAGCTGCGCGCGGACGGTATCCGGGTGGATCTCGCCTACGGTGATCGCGGTGTGAAGGGTGCGATGAAGGCCGCGGACCGCTCCGGTGCTCGGCTGGCGCTCGTACTGGGGGACCGGGACATCACGGAGGGAACGATAGTGGTGAAGAATCTGGCGGACGGAAGCCAGGAGTCCGTTCCGTTCGACCTGGTCGGTGCGCGGGTGGGGGAGCTCCTTGTCGACTGAGGGGTCGGCCGGGGGACCGGTCGGAGACGGGAGTGACGAGCGATTGTCACTGGACCTCATTCCGGCGGAGTTGATCCGCCAGCGCCTGCGCATCGTCACGACCCTCACCCTCGTCCTCGCGGTGGGTTTCGGCGTGCTGGTGGCACTCTTCACCACGCCGCTGGTGGGACTCGTGTTCGGGCTCGTGATCGCCGGTCCGGCGATTCTCCTGGTGATCCGAACGTGGCGGCACCGAATCACGCTGAGTGGCAACGTTCTCCGGTCGACGGGTCTGTTCGGTGCCACCGAGGTCGACGTCGCGTCGGCCCGCGAGATCGAGATGGTGGTGCGCTCCGCCCGGCTGAGTCAGGTGGCTTTGCGGGTGCAGGGTGACGGGGGATCGGTCCTGGTGCCCTTGGCCTTCTACACCGGGGCCGGTGCTCGCGAGCTGGAGATCCTGCCGTTACGCAAGCTCGCCGATGCCCTGTCGGCAGGTGAGACGGCCTTCGGCGCGGCGGTGGCGTCCGTGCTGATCGGCCAGCTCCGCGCCGAGGCGCGGGGCGCGGGCCTGGCGGAACGTCCGTTGTACCGGGCCGCGACGACGGCCGCGGGATCGGGGGCACGATCGCAGCGAGCCCTGACCGACGCGGAGGTGGCGTCACTCGTCGAGTGACGCCACCTCCGAGAGGGGCCGGGGCCCGAGAACCTATTCGCCGAAGGTCTCGTCGAGGGCGTCGTCGCCACCGCCGATGACCGGGGGTGCGACCATGCCGAGATCTCCGGTGAAGGCATTGGACTCGCCGGCATTGACCAGGTAGCCCGGAGCGTTGCGGGACGTGTGTTCCTCGTCGGCGCCGCCGCGTGCGCCGGCACCGCCCATCATTCCGGCACCGCCCATGCCGCCCGCCATCATCGGCGCGCCGCCGGCGGCACCGGCGGGTGCAGCGGGGCCTGCGGCCCCGGGCATCGTGCCGGCGACCGAACCCGGCTTGGGGACGGGTGCGGCTCCCGGAGTGGCGCCGACCAGGCCCACTCCGCCGCCGAGGCCCGCGACACCGGCCATGCCGCCGGCGCCACCGCCGGCGCCGCCTCCGCCGCCACCACCGAACGAGGCGGCCGAGGTGCGGGCGCCGGGCTCCGAGAACGGCGATGCTCCGACACTCGCGGCCTGCGTCTGCGCCGAGACCAGATCACCGACCGCGCTGCTGACGTTGGACACCATCGGCTTGCCGATGCCTTCGAGCACCTCGCCCGCAATGGAGAACGGCGAGGGTCCGCCGGGAACTCCGGCAGCCGGAGGCGGCGGGACGGGTACCGGAGCCGCGAGGCCGTTCATGGTGAGCGTCTGCTCGTTGAGCTCGGTGCGCGTGGCGGTGATGATGCCGACGGCCGCCTTGAGATGTTCTGCGGCCGAGGCCATCAGCATCGCCTGTCCGGGGGGCGTGACCACCATGGGCGCCGCTGCCGTCGCGGTGGCGACGAACGACTCGATCACGGTGGTGAGGTTGGCGTTGCCCCGGGCGACGGAGGCTGCGGCCGTCTGCGTCGTCGTCGAGATGTCGCGGCCGCGGTCGCTGAGTTCGGCACCGCTGGCCTGCGCCTGCTGCCCCTGGGCCTGAGCCTCGGCGGCGGCGTTGCTCTGCCACACCTGATCGAGCGCGGAGAGAGCCGAACTGCTCATCGACATGGCCTGATCGATCAGACCGGAGGACATGCTCAGGATGGAGGTCGGATCGAAGGAACCGAGGGTGCCCGAGCCGAACATTCCGGTGATGTCGGAGAACGGCGCGAACAGTTGGTCGATCCCCGGGATGCCGAGCCCCTGCCCCTGCATCAGCGCCTCGATCGGGTTGGGCGGAAGGGGGAACTCCGGCAGGGGAGGAAGTTCGGGAACCGTGAACTCGCCGAGCGGGGTGTCGAGCACGCCCCCGAGCGGTGAGTCGCGGAGGGCGTCGAGCGGAGTGTCCGGCAGCGGCGCGGAGAGCGCGTCGCCGACGGGAGATCCCTGCAGGAGGTCCATGATCGACTGGGGATCGCCGGTGGGCGTCGCATCCGTCATCGCAACCCTCCCGCGCCGATACCGCCGAACGTGTCGGCGGTGCCCGAATCGGTGCCGTCGTACTCGTCCGCGGTGGAGAACGCTGCGGACGACGTGGCGACGTAGTGTGCCGCCAACTCCGCGACGGCCTTGGCGTGATTGGCCTGCGCGGTGGCGAACGAGGCCAGGAAGTCCGCTCCGATAGGTCCGAGTACCGGTGCCAGAGCGGCGAGGTTGGCGGCCAGGTCGATTCCGGCTGCGCTGGTGATCTGTTCCGCGGACTGTGCCGCGGACGCCCCGAACTGTCGAATTCCGGCTGTTTCGACGGTGACGTCACTCAAAGTTCGACTCCCCCCAGGTGAGAAACTGTTTGTCAGACTCTATCCCACGGCGCGGGCCTCGTCAGTCGGTGGGCGCGGTGTCGGCCAGCCCCGCCGCGGCCAGCGCGCGCCGCGAGTGGGGCTCGATCGCCTGCCCGTCGACACCGAGGACGCGGAGTGCGGCGTCGGCCAGGGTGCGGCCGATATCGGCGGAGGGGGCCTCGTCCGAGTCGGCGCGGGTGGCGATCACCGATTCGACGATCCGGAACGGGAGGTCGAGCAGTGCCGCATCGTCCCCGTCCCGGTCCCCGCCCTCCGATTCGAGGACGGCGCGGCGTGCGAGTGCCGCGTACCGCCCGCGCAGGGCCCGACGCTGTTCGACGAACGGGGCCAGGCTCGGTGACCGCAGTTCGGGAAGCAGGTACAACGCGCCGAGATTCCATCGCGCGGAAGCGAGTTGGCGGGAGTCGAACCAGGCCAGTGCATGGAGTGCGACAGCGCCGGGCACGTCGGCCGCCGTGAGCGCATCGGCCGCCGCGAGTGCGGGCGAGACCGTGCGTTCGAGCAGAGCCTCGAGGATTTCCTCCTTGGTGGCGAAGTGGTGGTAGAGCGAGGCCTGGCGGATCCCGACGTCGCGGGCGATCCGACGAGTCGACGTCGCGGTGAATCCCTGGGTGGTGAACAGTTCGGCCGCGGCGTCGAGGATTTCCTCCGCCGCGCTCGCTCCGGGACGGCGGGGGGAGGTCAGGCGAGGTCGTCCCGGTCCGGTGGTCACCACCTCATCATCTCAGGTACCTGCTGCCGAGTGTCGCCCCGCCCGGTCGGCCCACGCGCCCGTCACCACGGGGTGCGCGCTCGCGGACACATCGTGTTCACACGGGAAACGAGTTCGTTACCGGCAGCGGCGATTCGGACACCTGGACGTCACCCGTGGCGCGCCGGCGACAGGAAAACTGTCAACTGACAGATATCGACCCGCGTTCGATCGGAGCAGCGAGATGACCAGCAGTACTGCCACCACCGCGGCAGCACGGGAGCATGCCCGCGCCCAGGGTGGCGTGATCACGGATTCGATGCCGGTGCTCCCGGCCCGCACCTGGCCCACACCGCCCGCGGGGGTCGACCCGGACACCCTCACCTGGGCCGAGACGGTGCCGGGCGGCAGCTACACGACCAAGGTCCTGGCCCGCGGAACCAGACTGCGGCTCCGGGACCTCGACGGCCGCGCCTGCGCGCACCTCTCGCTCCACCGCGCCGACGCGCCGTGGGAACGGCTCAACGTGGCCGACACCGTGAAGGTTCCGTGGCAGGCGTACCTGAGGGTCGGCCATCCGTTGCTCTCCGACCAGGGCCGGGTCCTCGCGACGGTCGTCGGCGACACCTCCGGCCGCCACGACGCACTGTGCGGCACCACGACGGTCGCGGCCAACACCGCCAAATACGGTGACGGCACCCTCCATTCGTCTTCGCCCGCCGGTCGGGCCCTGTTCACGGTCGCCGCGGCGAAGCACGGACTGGCTCCCCGGGACGTCCCACAGACGCTGTCCTTCTTCCACGGGGTCCGGGTGGAGGCGGACGGAACCCTCACCAGCATCGGCAACGCCGGCGCCGACAAGGCGGTCGAACTGCTCGTCCATCTTCCGCTCGTCGTGATGGTCGCGAACACGGCGCATCCGCTCGACCCGGCACCGGAGTTCGGTACCACCTCGCTGGAGGTGCTCGCCTGGCGCGGCGCGGACCCGACGGAACCGGACGGCGCCGATCCGGAGTACCACCGGGCGCATCTCAACACCGAAGACCTCTGGGCTGCCCGAGCGGCAGGAACCGCGGCGACCGAATCGAGGACGAAATGACCACGACGGCAGTACCTTCCCCGGCCCTGGTGCCCGGTGCCCTCGTCCGTGACGAGACCGCGCCCGCGCGTGGTCCGTGGTCCGCGGTGATCGCCGCGGGGGACGTTCTCACGATCGTCGACCTCGACGGTAACCAGGCGGTGGACACCTTGATCTACGACGCGGTCGATGCGGAGGTGCGCTACTCGGCCGCCGCCACCGTGTCGGCGCAGCGCAACATCTTCCTCACCGCCGGGAGTGTGCTCCGCTCGGACGACGGCGACCCACTCATGACCCTGGTCGCCGACGAGGTGGGCAACCACGACACGGTGGGTGGCGCGTGCTCGCGTGAATCGAACACCCTCCGCTACGGACACCACACCGCCCACCAGCACGCGTGCGTGGAGAACTTTCTGGTCGAAGGTGCGAAATGGGGGCTCGGCAAGCGAGACCTGGTGTCCAACATCAACTTCTTCATGAACGTCCCGGTCGACGCCGACGGCACTCTCGGAATCGTCGACGGGCTCTCGGCGCCGGGTAAGCGGCTGGCGTTGCGGGCCGAGCGCGACGTCCTCGTCCTGGTGTCGAACTGTCCGCAGATCAACAACCCGTGCAACGGATTCGACCCGACCCCGGTGCGGATGATCGTCACCTCGCCCGAGGGCGGCGCACCGTGACTGCGAAGATGACGCTGCTCCGCCCGGGAATGCTCGCGACCGTGCAGGACCACCCGGGCCGAGTCGGGTACTGGCAGGTCGGCGTTCCGCCGTCGGGGCCGATGGACGACCTGTCGTTCCGGCTCGGCAACGTCGCTGTCGGCAACCCGGAGGGCGCGGCGGGTATCGAGGCGGTCATGGCAGGGCCGGCGGTCCAGTTCGACCAGGACACGGTGGTGTGCGTGAGTGGAGCGCCGGTACCGGTGACGGTGGTCGGTGTGCCACGGGCGCAGTGGCAGCCGATCCGGGTGCCTGCCGGAGCCGTCCTCGACATCGGCACTGTCTCCGGCCCCGGCCTGCGGATGTACCTGTCGGTGCGCGGCGCCGTGTCGGTCGACGAATTCCTCGGCAGCGCGGCAACGTTCACTCTCGGGAGATTCGGTGGACACGAGGGTCGCGCGCTGCGGGTGGGCGACATCCTGACGATCGGTGACGAGCCCGAGGCGCCCACCCGTCCGCTGCCGTCCGAGCATCTGCCCGCACTCGGCACGCACTGGGAACTGGCGGTCACCGAGGGGCCGCACGGGGCGCCGGAGTTCTTCACCCGCGGGGACATCGACACCCTGTACGCCACCGACTACGAGGTGCACTTCAACTCGGACCGCACCGGCGTGCGCCTGATCGGTCCCCGACCGGACTGGGCGCGCCCGGACGGTGGGGAGGCCGGCCTGCATCCGTCGAACATCCACGACAACGCCTACTCGGTCGGCGCGCTGGACTTCACGGGAGATACGCCCATCCTGCTCGGCCCGGACGGGCCCAGCCTGGGTGGCTTCGTGTGTCCGGTGACCGTGGTGGCCGCCGACCGGTGGAAACTCGGTCAGCTGGCGCCCGGCAACACCGTGCGGTTCGTGCCCGTGCAGGTGCAGGCCGCCGCGTCGCCGCGGGTGTTCGGGGCTGCGCGTCGTGCCGGAACCGGTCGGGTGCACCGCGGCGGCGGGGACGGCGACGACGGTGTGATCGCCCGGCGTGACGGCGAGGTCGCCGTCACCTACCGCCGGTCGGGAGACGACAACGTCCTCGTCGAGTACGGCGACATGACACTGGATCTCGCGCTCCGCGCTCGTGCCCATGCGCTGCACCAACGGCTCGAACGCGAGCGTCCGGCCGGGCTGCTCGATCTCACTCCCGGCATCCGCTCGCTCCAGGTGCGGGTGGACCCGGACGTTCTCCCGATCTCGACACTCATGGGATTGCTGGGGGAGGCCGAGGAGCAGTTGCCCGCGGTGGACGAGCTCGTGGTGCCCAGCCGTACGGTGCGGCTACCGCTGTCCTGGGACGACCCCTCGACCCGCGAGGCCATCCAGCGCTACATGCACGGGGTGCGTGCGGATGCCCCGTGGTGCCCGTGGAACATCGAATTCATCCGGAGGATGAACGGACTCGACTCCGTCGCGGACGTCTTCGACACCGTCTTCGGCGCCGAGTACCTCGTGCTCGGTCTCGGCGACGTCTATCTGGGGGCCCCGGTGGCGACGCCTCTCGATCCACGGCATCGTCTCGTGACCACCAAGTACAACCCCGCCCGTACCTGGACGCCGGAGAACGCGGTGGGGATCGGTGGTGCCTACCTGTGCATCTACGGGATGGAGGGGCCGGGTGGGTACCAGTTCGTCGGACGGACGACCCAGGTGTGGAACCACCGGCACCCGCAGGCGTCCGGAATGTTCGAGGAGGGCACGCCGTGGCTGCTCCGGTTCTTCGACCGGATCTCCTGGTACCCGGTGGAGCCGGAGGAACTGAGGGACCTGCGTGCCGACATCGCGGCCGGCCGCGGCGGCGGTGTCGACATCACGGAGGGCACGTTCACACTGGCGGAGCACCGGCGCTTCCTCGCCGAGAACGCGGCCTCGATCGGCGAGTTCCGTGGCAGGCAGTCGTCGGCGTTCGCGGCCGAGAGGCAGCGGTGGGCGGATGCGGGGGAGTTCGCGGCCGGCTGAGGAGCACCGGTTGACAGGTGCTCGCACACATGTTCGACTTGGGCTCATGCGGTGGAACGGTCAGACGCTCGACGCGGACGACGGAGCCCTCCCCGGTCTCGAACGGGCCGGGTTCGTCCGGTCCGTGCAGACGCCGGAGTTCGAGGGTGTCACGTTCCACGAGGTGCTGTGCAAGAGCGCGCTCAACAAGGTGCCGGAGGAGACGAACCTCCCGTTCTCGTTCACCGTCAACACGTTCCGGGGTTGCTCGCACGCCTGCCGGTACTGCTTCGCGCGCCCGACCCACGAGTACCTGGATCTCGACGCGGGGCACGACTTCGACTCGCAGGTGGTGGTCAAGCTGAACGTCGCGGCCGTGCTTCGCAAGGAACTCGCCCGCCGGTCGTGGAAGCGCTCTCCGGTGGCGTTGGGTACCAACACCGATCCCTATCAGCGCGCGGAGGGGCGGTACCGGCTGATGCCGGGTGTGATCGGCGCGCTGACCGAATCCCGCACGCCGTTCTCGATTCTCACGAAGGGAACGCTGCTGCGGCGGGATCTGCCGCTGCTCCGGCAGGCGGCCGAGCAGGTTCCGGTGAGCCTGTCCGTCTCCCTCGCCGTCCACGATGCGCAGTTGCAGAAGCAACTCGAGCCCGGCACGCCGTCGCCTCGGGCCCGGCTCGAGCTGATCCGTGCGATCGCGGACGCCGGATTCGCGCCGCACGTGATGGTCGCGCCCGTCATTCCGTACCTCACCGACTCGTCCGCGCACCTGGAGGCATTGTTCGCGGATCTCGCCGAGGCCGGCGCGTCCGGGGTCACCGCGTTCGCCATGCATCTGCGGGGGAGTACTCGGGGCTGGTTCCTGTCGTGGCTCGCGCAGGAGCACCCCGCCCTCGTCCGCCGGTACCGCGAGTTGTACGGGCGCGGGGCGTACGTTCCGCCCGAGTACACCAGCTGGCTGAAGGCGAGGGTCGATCCGCTGCGCGTGGCCTACGGTCTGGCGCCGCGGGAGCCGCACCGCGGCGCCGACCACCCGGTCGGGCGCGTGCCTGCCGACGAGGAGACCCCGGACCCGCGTCCGACGGGAGAGCCCGCACTCACGTTGTTCTGAGACGCTCCTGCCCGCCCGCCCTGTCGGGGCGATCGTCAGGGTGCCCGCCCGTGACGACGCTCGTAGGTGCGGCGCTCGTTCTCGTGGCGTCGCGCGGCCTTCGGGTTCTCCAGATCGGCCGGCAGGCCGTGCCTTTCGAGGCGCCTGGCCCGGTTCTGGGCCATGTAGGCGACCGAGTAGAACAGCGCGAGCAGCACTCCGAGGAGGACCATCGACGCGCGCAGTGCCACCGGACCGGGGAACAGGGCGAAGGCGGCGAAGACCGGCACGAACGGGGCCATGCTGCGGACGAGGTGCCGTGCCACCGCGTGGTTGCCGACGAGGTCGTTCCGGACCCAGTCCCGCTGGGAATCGGGCAGGGTGCGTCCGAATGCGTATCCGAGCCATTGCAGTGGGCCGGGACGGCGCCGTTCCGGCCGAGATCGCCTCGACGCCGTCACGGCGTCTCGCTCAGCGCACCGGCGGCCAGGGCTGCACCGTTCACCCGGACGAGGACGGAGTGGAGTTCCTCGAGTTCGGCCAGGCTCACTCCGAGGCGCTCGACCACGGCCGGGGGAATCGACAGTGCGCGTTCCCGCAGGGCGAGCCCGGCGGCGGTCAGCGCGACGTCGAGCTGACGCTCGTCCGTGCGGCTGCGCGTGCGTTCGACCATTCCGGCGCTCTCGAGCCGCTTCAGTAGCGGTGAGAGTGTGGCGGACTCGAGCTGCAGGGCCCCGGCGATGTCCTTCACCGCACGCGGGGACCGCTCCCAGAGCGCCAACATCACCAGGTACTGCGGATGAGTGAGGCCGAGGGGCTCGAGGAGAGGGCGGTAGACCGACAGCACCGCGCGGTTGGCGACCGCGAGAGCGAAGCACACCTGTCGGTCGAGGGCGAGGGGATCGGTGGGAGCGGCTGACACGGCCCCCACTCTAGCCACTACTTCGTGCCCTAACAATTAGTGCACGATTCCCGCATGCGCGAAGGTCCCGCACGCGTGAATCCGGGCGGCCCGGACACGAGAACGCTCCGGGTAGGTCACCCTGCCCGGAGCGGAAACGCATCGAGACGGCGGCTACTTGCCGAACGCGTCCTTGATGTTCTCGCCGGCATCCTTCAGGCTCGACTTGGCCTGATCGGTCTTGCCCTCGGTTTCGAGATCCTTGTCGTCCGTGACGTTGCCGACCGCTTCCTTGGCCTTGCCCGCGATGTCCTCGGCGGCATTCTTGGCCTTGTCGACGAATCCCATGGTCCACTCCTTCGGTTGTGGCTGTGTCTGTCGACTGTGTGGTCGGAGGCGAGCGCCGAATCCGAACGTCCGAAGCCCTGTGATCCGAGACACGTTTTCGTGGCGCATCGGTCGGTCAGGGTGCGCTCACCGGCGCCGAGGACGGTGCGGCCGCCGAAGGAGACGACGGATGCGTGTGTGACGAAATCTGCTGACCGCAGCGGTGGCGCTGTTTCTCGGGATCGTCGTCGTCGGTTCCTCCGCGGGCGCCGCCGGGCAGGTGTACCCGGCGGGCTACGCCCTGGTCAGCAACTACGGGCAGGCGGGCTACATCCTCGACCGATTCGACGAGGCGCTCGGCCGGGCAGCCGCGAGCTGACAGGTCACGGGTTCTCCAGATCCCGCGCCGCGTAGGTGTCGCATGCGTCGACCCGACCGGACTCGTAGCCGGCGAGGAACCACGTCTGCCGCTGTTCCGACGAGCCGTGCGTCCAGCTCTCCGGGTTGACCCGTGCGCCGGCCGAGCGCTGGATCCGGTCGTCGCCGACCGCCGACGCCGCCGACAGGGCGTCGTCGATGTCGCTCTGCGTCAACGGTTGCAGGAACGGCGGGCCCCCGTCGGGACCCGGCACCGAGTCCGCGTAGTGGGCCCAGACCCCGGCATAGCAGTCGGCCTGGAGCTCGGTGCGGACCGCACCGGACTCGGCTCCGCGCGGGTCGATCTGCGCTCGGCCGATGTCGCCGAGCTGGTTCTGGATGTGGTGGCCGAACTCGTGCGCCACCACGTATTCCTGGGCGAGGGGGCCGGCGTTCGCGCCGAATCGATCGGTGAGCAGTTGGAAGAAGCTGGTGTCGAAGTACGCCGTCGAATCGGCGGGGCAGTAGAACGGCCCGACGTCGCTCGTGGCGTTCCCGCACGCGGTGGATACCGCGCCGGAGAACAGCACGACGCCCGGCCTCACATAGGCGACGCCGGTCTGCTGCTCGAGTTCGCCGCCCCATACCGCGTCGAGGCTGGCGGCCGTGAACGCCACCCGGCAGTCGATGTCGCGGTTCGCGTCGGCGCCGGTCTCGCAGTTCTCCAGGGTGCCGCCGGTGGCCGGACCGGAAGGGCCCGTCGCCCCGCCGAACGTGCCGAGCAGCGACCCGGGATCCCCGCCGAGCAGGAGGGCGAGGACCAGGACGACGAGGCCGCCCGCGCCACCGCCGAGCGCGAACTTGCCGCCGCGCCCGCCGCCTCCTCCGCCGACCGAGACCCGGCCTGCATCTATCCGCGCACGCTCGTCGAACGTCATCGCCTCGTCACCTTCCGCGTCCTCGCGCGACCCGATCCGGGTGTGCGTTTCCACTCACACGCTCTGCCTCCGTAGGATCGCAGCCGACGACGTTTCGTGTTTCACATTTGTCGAAAGGACACCCGTGCTGCGCACCCATCTCGCCGGCTCGTTGCGACCCGAGCATGCCGAGCAGACCGTCACCCTCACCGGTTGGGTTGCGCGGCGTCGTGACCACGGCGGCGTGATCTTCATCGATCTCCGGGATGCGTCCGGCGTCGCGCAGGCCGTGTTCCGCGAGGGCGACGCCGCCGAGCAGGCACACCGGCTGCGCGCCGAGTACTGCGTCAAGGTGACCGGTGTCGTCGAGGTACGCCCGGAGGGCAACCGGAACTTCGAGATTCCGACCGGCGAGATCGAGGTGAACGTCACCGACCTCGAGGTCCTGGGGGAGAGTGCTCCCCTGCCGTTCCAGCTCGACGATCAGCCCGGCGAGGAAGCGCGCCTGAAATACCGGTACCTCGATCTGCGCCGCCCCGGACCGGCCCAGGCCATCCGCCTGCGCTCGAAGGTCAACGCCGCCGCGCGCGGGGTGCTGGCCCATCACGAGTTCGTCGAGGTGGAGACCCCCACACTGACCCGGTCGACACCGGAGGGCGCTCGCGACTTCCTGGTGCCCGCCCGTCTGCAGCCCGGCAGCTTCTACGCGTTGCCGCAGAGCCCGCAGCTGTTCAAGCAGTTGCTCATGGTCGGGGGCATCGAACGGTACTTCCAGATCGCCCGGTGTTACCGGGACGAGGACTTCCGTGCGGACCGTCAGCCGGAGTTCACCCAGCTGGACCTCGAGATGTCCTTCGTCACGCAGGAAGACGTCATCCTCCTCGCCGAGGAGATCCTGGTCTCGCTGTGGCGGCTGATCGGTCACGAGATCACCACACCGATCCCGCGCATGACCTACGCCGAGGCGATGCGCCGGTTCGGCACCGACAAGCCGGACCTGCGCTTCGGCGTCGAACTCGTCGAGTGCACCGAGTACTTCGCGAACACGCCGTTCCGTGTTTTCCAGGCCCCGTACGTCGGCGCCGTCGTGATGCCCGGCGGTGCGAGCCAGCCCCGGCGTCAGCTCGACGCCTGGCAGGAATGGGCCAAGCAGCGCGGTGCGAAGGGGCTCGCCTACGTCCTCGTCGGCGAGGACGGCACGTTGACCGGGCCGGTCGCGAAGAACCTCACCGACGCCGAGCGCGACGGCCTGGCCGTCCACGTCGGTGCCCAGCCCGGCGACTGCGTCTTCTTCGGTGCCGGCGCGGTCAAGTCCACCCGCGCCCTACTGGGTGCGGCGCGCGGCGAGATCGCCCGCAAGCAGGACCTCGTCGATCCGGAGGCCTGGGCGTTCGTGTGGGTCGTCGACGCGCCGCTGTTCGAGCCGGCCGAGGAGGCCACCGCCAGCGGTGACGTCGCACTCGGGTACAGCGCCTGGACGGCGGTGCACCACGCGTTCACCTCGCCCAAGCCCGAGTCGCTCGAGACGTTCGACACGGACCCCGGGTCGGCGTTGGCCTACGCCTACGACATCGTCTGCAACGGCAACGAGATCGGTGGCGGCAGCATCCGTATCCACCGCAAGGACATCCAGGAGCGGGTGTTCGCGGTCATGGGCATCTCGCACGAGGAGGCCGAGGAGAAGTTCGGCTTCCTGCTCGACGCCTTCGCCTACGGTGCCCCGCCCCACGGCGGTATCGCCTTCGGGTGGGACCGCATCACGGCGCTGCTCGCGGGAGTGGACTCCATCCGCGAGGTGATCGCCTTCCCGAAGTCCGGTGGCGGCGTCGACCCGCTCACCGAGGCGCCCGCGCCGATCACGCCGCAACAGCGCAAGGAATCGGGCATCGACGCGAGGCCGGAGCCGCGGTCGGGTGGTGGTCGGGACACCGAACCGGCGGAGGGTGCCGCCGCCGCGCAGCCGACGTCCGCGCAATAGTCACAGCCGTGAATCGGACCGGGGCCGACCATCGCCCCGGTCGGGTTCGGGCAGGTAAGTTGGAACTCGATGACCGCAATATTGGCAGACCCCGTTTCCGAGGTAGTTGCCGCAGCCGAAAGGCTGCTCACGCGTCGTACCGGGGCATCGGTGACGTTGGCGGACCCTGTCGATCTCGGGGGGAGCGGCCGGACGATCGTGCTGCGCGTGCGCGTCGCGGAGAATCCGTTCTCGCTACCCCGGACCCTCGTGCTCAAGCAGGTGCGCGGGGACGCCGGCCGGCCCCGCGCGAGCACCGTCGATTCGGACGAGTGGATCGGCGACGCGGACAAGGCGTTCCTGCGGGAAGCGGTGTCCTACCAGTTCGCGACGGCGCTGGCCACGGAGAGCCGCCCGGGGGCGGAACTGCTGGCCTCGGATCTCGATGCGAAGTTGCTGGTGCTCAGTGATCTCGGCGACGCGTCGCCGATCGGAGTTCTGCTCGAGCACTCGGATGCGGACACCGTCACCAACACCCTGATGGCGATGGCCCAGGCCCTCGGCCGGATGCACGCGGCGACCGTCGGCCGTGAGGAGGACTTCACGGCGCTGCTCCGTCGCGCCGACGTCCCGCCCACGGCCGATGCCTTCGCGACCCGGGTCGCGACCGTGGCGTCCGAGGTGCCGGGACTGCTCGCCGAGCATCTCGACATCGACGTTCCCGCGGAAGTGGTGGAGCAGGTCGAGCACGCGGCGAAGTTGTTCCGGGGCGGGGGGTTCCGTGCGTTCAGTCCGGCGGACCTCTGCCCCGACAACATCATCGTCAACGACGAGGGCGTGCGCTTCCTCGACTACGAGTGGGGTGGCTTCCGCGACGCGATGCTCGACATCACGTACGCGCTGGTGTCCTTCCCGGGCTGCCTGTGCAGCATCGATCTGTCCGACGAGCGGTCCGACGCGATGATCGACGCCTGGCGCGCGGAGGTCGTCGGGATCTGGCCGGCACTCGCCGACGACGCCGTGCTCGCGGCCCGCATGCTCGAGGCCGAGTTGATCTGGGTGTGGCTGACCACCTCGCTCTTCCTCCCCGAGAACCACGAGCGGATCGCCACCGTCCGTGAGCATGCCCTGTCGGTGCCCCGGCTCGAGGCTCTCCGGCAGCGATGGTCGCGTCTCGGGCGCGCGGCGCAGCGCGCGGGCAACAACGTCGTCGCGGGCCATGCCGCGCAGGTCGAGGACAGGTTGCGCGGCTGACGCGTCCCGCCCCGCCCGCCGTCACCCGGGGGGAGACCGGGTGGTCAGCGCAGGGCGTGCAGGCGCGCCCGTCCGTCCCAGCCGCCCTCGGGCGAGTCCAGCCCGAACAGCGCGGCCACGGTCGGCGCGACATCCATTGTCAGCACCGGTTCGTCGACGACCACCCCGGAGGCGAGTGCCGGGTGACCTCCGGCCACGAAGAACGGGATCGGCAGGGTCACGCCGTGGCCGTGGTTGCCGGGAATCGGGTTCGAGACCACGTGTGGGTCGCTGAACCTCCAGCCGGGGGAGCATTCGAGAACCACGTCGCCGGCCCGGGGCCCGAGTCGGGTGTCGGCGACGGGCGTCGCCGACTGGACTCCGACGGTGCCGTTCGCGATCTCGAGGATGCGGGCGATCGCGGCGTCACGGCCGTCCGGTTCACCGGTGTGATAGACGGTCTCGGCGCCGCCGTTCTGCGCGATCTCGACCCTCCCCGCGAGTAGCGGATCGGCCTCGAAGGCGCGGGAGAGGCTGACGATCTCCGTCGGCACCGACCAGTCCATCGAGTGGTCGGCCAGCACGATGACCGCGCTGCGCTCCCACCAGCCGCGCTCGCGCAGGTGGGTGACGAACCGGTGGACCTGCGCGTCGGCGTTGCGGACGGCGGCCGTCCGGGCGATTCGGGCGGACGGGCCGGAGAAGTCCAGGTGTCCGACCCGGTCCACGTCACCGAGGTTGACGAAAGTCAGGCGGGGGCGATGCTCGTCCACGATGCGGAGCAGCGCGTCCACGGTGAACTGGTCCGGAGCGTGCTCGGTACCGGGAATCAACGGAGCCGGATCCCACACGACGGAGGCGCGGTCGCCGAACAGCCCGTGCAGGTAACGCTTGGAGAGCACGCTCGCCGTGGTCAGACCCAGCTCGGTGCGGACCCGGTCGAGGACCGTGGTGCCCCAGAGGTCGTCCGGTCGATCGAGGTCCCGGGTGCCACCCAGTTCCCGGTCGAAGATCTTGTTCGTCGGCACCCCGGAGCGGTCCGGCCACACACCGCTCATCATCGCGGTGTGGTTGGGCAGAGTCTCCGCGACGTCGATCGCCTCGGCCGACGAATAGCGGGTGCCGCCCTCGGCGAGCGCGGTGAGTGCCGGAGCCAGATCCGCGCGGAGCTCGTCCGGACGCATCCCGTCGACCACGATCACGTAGACGTCGAGGTCCGCGGCGGGATCGGTGGGCTGCCCCGCGCCGGCGATCCGCGGCAGTGCCAGCCCGGTGGCGGCCGCTCCCACCGCGGCGCCGCCCGCCAGGAAGGTGCGGCGCCGGAATCCCTCGCGTGCCGCCGTTCCCGGCCGCCCGCTCATGCCCGCGCCCCGTCGTCGACGAGGGGCGCACCGGTGGGCAGCGAGCGGCCGCCACCGGCAGCCACGCGCCGACCGGCGGCATAACGCGCACCGCTGTTCGGGTCGGCGATGTCGTCGACGAAATACCAGTCCATCTGGGCAGCCTCCGCGGTGACTTCGAAGACGCCGAACCCGTGCGAATCGAGCTCGACGTAGGTGAGATGCCGGTTGACGCCCTGCAGGGCGGCCTCGATGGCCACCGACGTCGTGCGTGGCGGGGTGTGCAGGATTTCGTCGAAGTTGTTCGACGTCACCGAGGGCACCACCATCTCGGTCCCGACCGTGGGCCCGGCCGGATAGTGGGCCGGTTCGAGTGGCAGGTCCGCCGACCAGGACGTGTGGATGTCTCCGGTGAGGAAGACGGTGTCCCGGCCGGTGGCGGCGAGAGACTCGAACAACCGGCGGCGGTCCGCCTGGTATCCGTCCCACTGGTCGACGTTCACCGGGACCCCGGAGGCGGGGACGCCGAGGAGTTCGGTGAGTGCGCGGGTGCTGTCCGGGTCCAGCGGGGGGATCAGCAGGGGAGCGATCATCACCGGGTTGCCGACCAGCGTCCACTGCGCCGAAGACGTCGTCACGCCGGAGGTGAGCCACTGCATCTGGGCTTCGCCGGTGATCGACCGCGCCGGATCGTCCACGCCGCGCCACTCGGCGACCGGGGACACCTGGGCGTCGCGGTAGGTGCGCAGGTCCAGCATCGAGAGCTCGGCGAGGGTGCCGAATCGCAGCCGTCGGTACAGGCGGGCGTCGGAGGCGCCACCTCCGGCCCGGACCGGCATCCACTCGAGGTAGGCCTGCATGGCGGCGGCTCGGCGGGTGTGCCAGTCGCCCTCGGTCGCCGGATCGTGGTTCTCCGCCCCGTCGACGTACGCGTCGTTGGCGCTCTCGTGGTCGTCCCAGGTGGCGATCCACGGCAGTCGCGCGTGCAGGGCGAGAAGGTCGGGATCCGTCTTGTACTGGGCGTGCCGGATCCGGTAGTCGGCCAGCGTGACGATCTCGTGGGCCGGCTCGTGGAGGCGTACCGCGCCCGAGCGGCCCGTGTACTCGCCCTGCGGGTACTCGTAGATGTAGTCGCCCAGGTGCACGATCGCGTCGAGGTCGCCCCGGAGAGCGAGATGTCGATAGGCACCGAAGAATCCGGCCTCCCAGTTCGAGCACGAGACGACCCCGAACCGGAGTCGGCCGGGATCGGCGTCGGCGGCAGGAGCGGTGCGCGTGCGGCCCACCGGAGAGTGCTCACCTGCCACGGAGAATCGGTAGTGGTAGTCGGTGGCCGGCGCCAGGCCGGCCACGTCGACCTTGACGGTGTGATCGCGCGAGGCATCGGTGACGACGCTGCCCGAGGCGACCATCTGTGCGAATCCCGCGTCCCGTGCGATCGACCACTGCACCGGGACCGACTCGCCCCGGCCCGATCCCGGCTCGGCGTCGGCGGACGGGGTCACCCGGGTCCACAGGACGACGCCGTCCGGCAGCGGGTCGCCGGACGCGACGCCGTGGCGGAACATCGCCCCGGCCTCGGCGCGCGCGACACCGGGGACGGAGAGCGCGACGCTCGTTCCGGTGACGACGGCGGCGGTACGTAGGAAGCCGCGGCGGGTGACCGCAGGGACCGGTGAGGCTGGAGTTCGGAGCACGCGATGAATCAGACCCCATTCTGGGCGCTTGTTCAACTGTTTCGGGGGGATTCGTTGCGAGAGTTCACGAAACGTTCGCCCGGTGGACCGGAATCGGTCCGGACGGGGCGCTCCGGCCCGGCGGCCGAGCGGAGTGTCCGCGTCGGTGCCGGTCGTCGCGAATTCCGTCCCGTCGGTGTCGCCGGGTAGCGTCGAACAGGTGAGTGATCTCTTCGGAACCGGTACCGACGGAGCGGCCCCGGGGCGTCTGTTCGAGACGGCCGAGACGACGGGCCCGGCGGTGTCTGCGGACTCGTCCGTCGGAGTCGCGGCGCCGGTCCGGCCGGATGCCCCGTTGGCGGTGCGCATGCGGCCGCGCAGCCTCGACGAGGTCGTCGGGCAGCAGCACCTGCTCGGGGCGGGCGCGCCGTTGCGTCGTCTGGTCGAGGGATCCGGCGCCGCCTCGGTACTGCTGTACGGGCCGCCCGGGACGGGGAAGACGACGCTGGCGTCGCTCATCTCGGGCGCCACCGGACGCCGGTTCGAGGCCCTGTCCGCCCTGTCGGCCGGCGTCAAGGAGGTACGCGGCGTCATCGACCTGGCTCGGCGCAGGCTCCTCGCCGGCGAGCAGACCGTGCTGTTCATCGACGAGGTCCACCGGTTCTCCAAGACGCAGCAGGATGCACTGCTCGCGGCGGTGGAGAACCGGATCGTCCTGCTCGTGGCGGCCACCACGGAGAACCCGTCCTTCTCCGTCGTCTCGCCGCTGCTGTCGCGATCGCTCGTCCTGCAACTGCAATCCCTCACGTCCGCGGACATCCGCGCGCTGATCGAGCGCGCCCGCGTCGACGAACGGGGGCTGGGCGGGCGGATCGAGATCACCGACGACGCGGTGGACCATCTCGTCCGGTTGGCCGCAGGGGATGCCCGTCGCGCACTCACCGCCCTCGAGGCGGCCGCCGGGACGGTGCTCGACGCGAACGACGGTGCCGCGGGGAAGGACGGTGCCGCCGGGGAGGACGGGGCGTCGGCCACCCTGGACCTCGAGACCGTCGAGGCCAGCGTCGACAAGGCCGCCGTGCGGTACGACCGCGACGGCGACCAGCACTACGACGTCATCAGCGCGTTCATCAAGTCCATCCGCGGGTCGGACGTCGACGCGGCCCTGCACTATCTGGCGCGCATGCTCACCGCGGGCGAAGACCCACGGTTCATCGCCCGCAGGCTCGTCGTGCATGCCAGTGAGGACGTCGGGATGGCGGATCCCACCGCGCTCCAGACGGCGACGGCGGCGGCTCAGGCGGTGCAGTTGGTGGGATTGCCGGAGGCCCGCCTGGCGCTCGCGCAGGCGACGATCCATCTGGCGACCGCCCCCAAGTCCGGCGCCGTCATCGCGGCCCTCGGTGCCGCGATGGCCGACGTCGCGGCGGGCAAGTCCGGTCTCGTGCCTGCCCACCTGCGGGACGGGCACTACGCCGGGGCGAAGCAACTCGGCAATGCCGTCGGCTATCGCTATCCCCACGACCACCCGGACGGGGTGCTGGCCCAGCAGTATCCGCCCGACGAGCTGGTCGGCGTGGACTACTACACGCCGAGCGGCCACGGTGTGGAACGCGGAATCCGCGAACGCCTCGGCAAGCTGCGTTCGATCGTGCGCGGGAAACGGTGACCACGCTGCGGGCGTGAGCGCCGTCACCGACGGTGTCCGCGGGCGGTTCCGCGGAGCTCGACGGTTAAGCTGAACAGTGGTGTTTTTCCCGGCGGCTGCCGGGAGTTCCCCGTGTCCGCCGCTCCCGAGACAGACCATAAGGACCATCGACGTGCAGACCCACGAGATTCGCCGGCGCTTCCTCGACCACTTCGTCAAGGCGGGCCACACCGAGGTCGCCAGCGCATCGCTGCTGCTGGACGATCCGAATCTGCTGTTCGTCAATGCCGGCATGGTCCAATTCGTGCCCTACTTCCTCGGCCAGCAGACACCCCCGTACTCCACCGCCACGAGCGTGCAGAAGTGTGTGCGCACCCTCGACATCGAGAACGTCGGCATCACCACCCGGCACAACACGTTCTTCCAGATGGCGGGCAATTTCTCCTTCGGCGACTACTTCAAGCGTGAGGCCATCACGCACGCGTGGGCGCTGCTGACGTCGCCGATCGACGAGGGTGGCTACGGCTTCGATCCCGAGCGGCTGTGGGTGACGGTCTACCTCGACGACGACGAGGCCCGCGACATCTGGCGGGACGAGGTCGGCATCCCCGAGGAGCGCATCCAGCGGCGCGGAATGGCCGACAACTACTGGTCCATGGGCATTCCCGGTCCTTGCGGACCGTGCTCGGAGATCTACTACGACCGCGGACCCGAGTTCGGCGAGGACGGCGGTCCCGAGGCGGACGAGGACCGTTACCTGGAGATCTGGAACCTCGTCTTCATGCAGAACGAGCGTGGGGAGGGCACCGGCAAGGACAGCTTCGAGATCCTCGGGCCACTGCCGAAGAAGAACATCGACACCGGCATGGGCGTCGAACGCGTGGCGTTCCTGCTGCAGGGTGTCGACAACGTCTACGAGACCGACCTGGTGCGTCCCGTCATCGCCAAGGCCGAGGAACTGTCCGGCCGCACCTACGGGCGGGACCACGAGGACGACGTCCGGTTCCGGGTGATCGCCGACCACGCCCGCACCGCCGCCATGCTCATCGCGGACGGTGTGAACCCGGGCAACGACGGACGTGGTTACGTGCTGCGCCGGCTGCTGCGCCGGATCGTCCGCTCGGCGAAGTTGCTCGGCGCCGACCGGCCGTCGATGCGCGAGTTCGTCACGGTCGTGCGCGACACGATGGCGCCCTCGTACCCGGTCCTCGAGACCGACTTCGACCGGATCTCCACCGTCGCCGTCGGCGAGGAGACCGCGTTCCTCAAGACCCTGGCCTCCGGTTCGCGGCTGTTCGAGAACGCCGCCTCCGAGGTCAAGGCGGCCGGCAAGAAGGTCATCGGCGGGGACGAGGCCTTCGCACTGCACGACACGTACGGATTCCCCATCGATCTCACCCTCGAGATGGCATCCGAGGCGGGCCTGAGCGTCGACGAGGACGGCTTCCGGACACTCATGGCCGAGCAGCGCACGCGCGCCAAGGAAGATGCGCAGGCCCGCAAGCACGCGCACGCAGACCTGAGTGTCTACAAGGAACTGGTCGACCGCGGTCCGACCGAGTTCACCGGCTTCGAGGAACTGGTCACCGAGTCGTCGGTCCTCGCCCTGATCTCGAACGGTGTCCGGGTCCCGACCGCCGCCGCGGGTCAGGATGTCGAGATCGTCCTGGACCGCAGCCCGCTGTACGCCGAATCCGGCGGCCAGATCGCCGATCGCGGCACCATCACCGCATCCGGACTCCGCGTTCGGGTCAACGACGTGCAGAAGATCGCGAAGAAGCTGTGGGTCCACAAGGTGACGGTCGAACAGGGGCAGATCACCGAGGGCGACACCGTCCTCACCCAGGTCGACGCCGACTGGCGTAAGGGCGCCACCCAGGGGCACTCCGGCACGCACATGGTGCACGCCGCGCTGCGACAGGTCCTCGGCCCCAACGCGGTGCAGGCGGGCTCACTCAACAAGCCGGGCTACCTGCGTTTCGACTTCTCCTGGCAGGGTGCGCTCACCGAAGCGCAGAAGCAGGACATCGAGGCCGTGACCAACGAGGCAGTGGCCGCGAACTATGCCGTGAACACCTTCGTCACCGATCTCGACAAGGCGAAGTCGATGGGCGCGATGGCGCTCTTCGGCGAGAACTACGGCGACGAGGTCCGGGTCGTGGAGATCGGCGGACCCTTCTCCATGGAACTCTGCGGCGGGACCCACGTCGGATCGTCCGCGCAGATCGGGCAGGTCACACTTCTCGGCGAGCAGTCCGTCGGCTCCGGCATCCGGCGCGTCGAGGCCTACGTGGGATTGGACTCGTACCGCCACCTGGCCAAGGAGCGCGCGCTCCTCGCCGGACTCTCCGCATCCCTGAAGGTCCCCGCGGAGGAGGTCCCCGCACGCGTCGAATCCCTCGTGGAGCGGCTCCGCGTGGCGGAGAAGCAACTCGAGGCGACTCGTGCCAAGGCGGTTCTCGCCGCAGCCGGTGAGTTCGCCGAGAAGGCGCAGCGCATCGGCGCGGTCCGGCTCGTCGCCGACGCCGCGCCCGCGGGCGTGTCCGCGGGAGACCTGCGCACTCTCGTCGGTGACATCCGCGGGAGGCTCGGGAACGATCCGGCCGTCGTGATCCTGCTCGGCGACGTGGACGGCAAGGTTCCGTTCGTCGTGGCCGCGAACAAGGCGGCCCAGGAACTCGGGATCCGCGCCGGTGAGCTCGTCGCGTCGTTCGGACCGAAGATCGCCGGGCGCGGTGGCGGCAAGGCGGACATGGCGCAGGGATCCGGGGCCGACCCCAGCGGCGTCCAGGCGGCGCTGGACGCGGTGCGGGCTCGTGTCGCCGAACTGGCGGGAAGCAACTAGCGGTGCTCGCCGGTGAGCCGGATCGTCCCGGTACCGACGACCCCGGGCGTGGACGGCGGATCGGAATCGACGTGGGAAGCGTCCGGATCGGGGTGTCCTCGAGTGATCCGGACGGGATTCTCGCCACCCCGGTGGAGACGGTGCCGCGGGCGAAGGACCGGGGTCCCGACGCGCCGGACATCCGGCGGATCGCCGACATTGTCACGGAATACGAGGCGGTGGAGGTTATCGTCGGTCTGCCGCGAACCCTGCGCGGAGAGCGGGGCAAGGCGGCGTCGGTCGCGGTGGCGTTCGCGACACGACTGCGTCGAGCCGTCGAGCCGGTACCGGTACGGTTGGCCGACGAACGGTTGACCACGGTGGCCGCGTCGCGTGCGATGCGGGACAGCGGAGTCGACGCCCGGGGCCAGCGCCAGGTCATCGACCAGGCCGCCGCGGTGGCGATATTGCAGGGATGGCTGGACGAGCGGAGCAGGTCGGTGCACATCGAGGACACGCGAGCAGACGAGAACGGGGGCGGGCCGTAGCCGTGAGTGATCAGTGGCGTCCTGTCGGGGAGAACGCACACTACGGCCGGCGTGCGCCGGGACCGGGCGATCGGTACGTACCGGAGGAGGGGCCCGAGTCCGCCGACACGGGCTATTCCGATCCGGGCTACGCGGAACCGGCGTACCAGGATTCGGGATACTCGGGCTACTCGGACTCGGGCTACTCGGACGCCGGCTATGCGGACGCCGGCTATGCGGACGCCGAGTACGAGGATCGGGAGTACCGCGACGGCTACGGCGAGTCCGCCGACTACGCCGATCCTCCTGAGTATGCCGATCGTCCCCCTTACACCGATCGCCCCCGGTACGACGACGAGACCCAGGTGATCCGGGCGATCCCCGCGGAGGTGGGGGTGGCCTCCCACGGGTCCCGTGCCCAGGCCCGCCGCCGGCGCCAGGCCAGCGACCGCCGCCGGCGCCGCGGAAAGTGGGTCGGCAGCCTCGCCGCGGTGATGGTTCTGGTCGTACTCGGTGGACTCCTGTTCGTCGGCGGCAAGGTGTTCTTCGGTGCCGACGACCCGCCGGCCGATTACGCCGGGCCCGGTGGTGAGCCGGTGGTCGTCGAGGTCAGCCCGGGGGACACCGCCGAGCAGATCGCCCGCTCGATGGCGGACAAGGATGTCGTGGCGAGCTCCAACGCGTTCTACCGCGCGGCGCTGCTGGACGAGGGAATGAACACCGTCCAACCCGGCTTCTACAGCATCCCGAGCCGGATACCCGCAGCACAGGCGGTCAGTGCGCTCGTCGCGCCCGGTGCGCGGGTCGGACACATGGTGATCTCCGAGGGACGCCAACTACACGACTCGCGGGACGTGCAGACCGAGGCGGTGAAGAAGGGGATCTACACGCTCATCGCGGAAGCGAGCTGCATCGGCGCCGAGGGAGCGCAGCAGTGCATCGAGTACGACGAGCTGAACACCGCCGGTGCCGGGGATCTCGCCGATCTCGGGGTACCCGACTGGGCTGCGGACGCGGTGGCGAACGTCCCGGACCGCGACCGGCAGCTGGAAGGACTCATCGCGGCCGGCAGTTGGGACTTCGACCCGACCGCGGACCCGACCGCGATCCTGCGCAAGCTCGTCACCGAGAGTGCGGCCGCGTACGAGGAGACCGGGATCCGTACCGCGGGTGGCCATGTCGGGATGACGCCGTACGAGGTGTTGATCTCCGCGTCCCTGGTCGAGCGTGAGGCGAAGCCGGACGACTTCGCCAAGGTCGCGCGGGTCATCGTGAATCGCCTCGCGATCGGCCAGCCGTTGCAGTTCGACTCCACCGTCAACTACTCCCTGGACACCACGGAACTGGCCACGACCGACGCCGACCGCGCCGAGGTCACGCCGTGGAACACCTACGCCAGCCCGGGACTGCCCGCCACGCCGATCGCGTCGCCGAGCATCGCGGCGCTGCAGGCGGCCGAGGCCCCCGAGCAGGGGGACTGGACGTACTTCGTCACCATCGACCAAGCCGGTACCACGCTGTTCTCCAACAGCTACGACGAGCATCTGTCGAACACCCGGCATGCTCTGCAGAGCGGAATTCTCGACAGTGGCCGCTGAGTTCTCCTCGGCTGGCCCGGCGTTCTCCTCGGCCGGCCCGGCGGCACCCGCGCGCAAGGCCGCTGTTCTCGGCTCACCGATCGCGCACTCGCGTTCCCCACAACTGCACCTGGCGGCGTATCGCGCTCTCGGACTTGTCGAGTGGACCTACGACCGGATCGAGTGCACCGCCGAGCAACTACCCGGGCTGGTCGCGGGCCTCGGCCCGGAATGGATCGGCCTGTCGGTGACGATGCCCGGGAAGATCGCCGCGCTCGAATTCGCCGACGTCCGGACGGAGCGGGCGATGATCGTCGGGTCCGCGAACACCCTGGTCCGCACCGCCGACGGCTGGCGGGCGGACTGTACCGACGTCGACGGCGTCAGTGGGGCGTTGCTCGATGCCGGTCTCGGTGACGTCACCGGGGGCCGGGCGGTCGTCGTGGGCGCTGGTGGCACTGCGCGTCCCGCGCTCGTCGCGTTGGCCGGGTTGGGGGTCGAGTCGGTCACCGTGGTCGCGCGGGACCGAGCGCGCGCGGACGGCGCGATCGACTGCGCCGCCGCGGTGGGTCTCGCCGTGGAATGGCTGGCGCTGGACGACGCCCGTCTGGCGGAGGTGTCCGCGCGGTCCGAGGTCCTCGTCGGAACCGTTCCCGCGGCTGCAGCGGCGCCGTTCGCCGATGCGCTCGGCCGTGCCCCGTTCGTCCTCGACGCGATCTACGATCCGTGGCCGACGCCACTCGCCGAGGCGGTCGCGGCCCGCGGGGGCACGGTCGTCGGCGGCCTGTCGATGTTGCTGAACCAGGCGTTCGGACAGGTGGAGCAATTCACCGGCCGGCCGGCACCGCGCGCGGCGATGGCGGCAGCGCTGCACTGAGCGAGCCACCGACCGGGCCGTTGTCCACAGGCTCGCATCGATCCACAGACCTGTTCGCAGGGCACCGGACCCGGACCGAGGTGCGGGCCGCTCGTTCCATGCTGACGGCATGGACGCAGGGATGTCGCCGTGGCCGCTCGTCGGAATGCTCGTGCTGGGTGCGGTGCTGGGGACGGCGGCCGGTGTACTCGCCCGGCTCGCTGCCCGCCGTGCCGTCGGCGCGGCCGTCGCGGCGGGACGATACGAAGCCGCGGGGGCGATCGGCGGGGCGCTCGCTGCCGGAATCACCGACGGGCCGGCCGAGACGTCGGCCGCCGTGGCACTGATCGGATGGTGTCTGAGCCTGTGCGCGACCGACCTCCGAGTCCACCGACTGCCGAATGTGCTGACCCTGCCGGGATTCGCCCTGATCGTCGCCTACGCCGCAGCCGGTGGGCGGGCCGCGACGTGCGTTCTCGCGGGTGTCGTTCTCGCCGGGCTGTACGGCGCGGTGTGGCTCGTCTCGCCCGCGTCGATGGGAGCGGGTGATGTCAAGCTGGCGCTGGGGATCGGGGCGGTCACCGGCCTCGCGGGCGCCACCGTGTGGCTGTGTGCCGCCGTGCTCGCGCCGATCCTGACCGCAGGGTGGGGTATCGCGTCGGTGCGGCGCACCGGAGGGCGCGTCCCGCACGGGCCGTCGATGTGCCTCGCGGCACTCGGCGCTCTCGCCGTGGCCTCGTGGGGGTGACGGACCGGCATCGGCGGCAGTCGTGGAAAGATAGCGGATGTGCTGCGCTGGATAACTGCTGGAGAGTCCCACGGACCTGCCCTCGTGTCGATGCTCGAGGGAATGGTGGCCGGGGTGGAGATCACGACCGAGGAGATCTCGGCACAACTTGCCCGCCGACGGCTGGGATACGGCCGGGGCGCTCGGATGAAGTTCGAGGCGGACAAGGTCACCGTTCTCGGTGGCGTCCGTCACGGCCTCACGCTGGGCGGACCCATCGCCGTCGAGATCGGCAACACCGAGTGGCCGAAGTGGGAAACCATCATGGCAGCGGACCCGGTCGATCCGGCGCTGCTCGAGGACCAGGCACGCAATGCGCCACTCACGCGGCCTCGGCCCGGTCACGCCGACTACGCGGGCATGCTCAAGTACGGCTTCGACGACGCGCGGCCCGTGCTCGAGCGGGCCAGCGCCCGGGAGACCGCCGCACGCGTGGCGGCGGGCACCGTCGCACGCAACATGCTGCGCCAGCTGTTCGGTGTGGAAGTGCTTTCGCACGTGATCTCGATCGGTGCGAGCGCGCCCTACGACGGCCCGGTGCCGAGCCCGCAGGACGCGGCCGCGATCGACGCCAGCCCCGTCCGCGCGGCCGACGAGGCATCCACCACCGCGATGGTCGAGGAGATCGACGCGGCCAAGCGGGACGGCGACACTCTCGGCGGGATCGTCGAGGTCGTCGTGCACGGACTGCCCGTGGGCCTGGGCTCGTTCGTCTCCGGAGCGGAACGGCTGGACGCGCGTCTCGCCGCGGCACTCATGGGGATTCAGGCGATCAAGGGTGTCGAGGTGGGCGACGGCTTCGAGACCGCTCGTCGCCGCGGCAGCGTCGCGCACGACGAGATCACGCCTGGACCGGACGGGATCGCCCGTGCGACCAACCGGGCGGGAGGGCTCGAGGGGGGCATGACCAACGGTCAGCCCCTGCGGGTCCGCGCGGCGATGAAGCCGATCTCCACCGTCCCCCGCGCGTTGTCGACCATCGACATGTCGACGGGCGAGGAGGCGGTCGCGATCCATCAGCGCTCGGACGTCTGTGCGGTTCCCGCAGCGGGAGTGGTGGCCGAGGCGATGGTGGCGCTCGTCGTCGCCCAGGCAGCGCTCGAGAAGTTCGGTGGGGACTCGATCGAGGAGACCCGGTCCAACTTCCGTCGCTACGCCGACGCGATCGCGCTCCGCCCGCCGCACTGATGTCGCCGCGGGCCGTCCTCGTCGGGCCTCCCGGTGCCGGCAAGTCCACCATCGGCAGACGCCTCGCCCAGGCTCTCGAGGTGCCGCTGCTCGACACGGACGTCGCGATCGAGGAAACCGCCGGGCGCACCATCCCCGAGATCTTCGCCGCCGACGGCGAGCCCGCGTTCCGGGCACTCGAGGAGGAGGTCGTCGCGAAGGCGCTCGCCGAGCACGACGGCGTGGTGTCGCTGGGCGGGGGAGCCGTGCTCTCGCCGAACACGCGGCGGCTGCTCGCGGGACACACGGTCGTCTATCTCGAGATCAGTGTGTCCGAGGGTCTCAAGCGAACCGGCGGCAACACCGGCCGCCCCCTGTTGACCGGCGGCGATCCACGGGCGAAGTATCAGGAACTGATGCGACGACGCCGACCGCTGTACCGGAAGGTGGCCACCCTCCGGATCCGCACGGACGGACGCAGTCCGGGACGCGTCGTGCGCCAACTGGTGGCCGAACTGACACGGGACCGGAACACCGGGGCCCCTCAGGAATTCGATGTCGAGAAACGGGAGCAGTGACGAAGTGACCGAACCGGTACGCGTAGAGGTACAGACGGCGGACCCCTATCCCGTGGTGATCGGCCGAGGTCTGCTGGGTGATCTCGTCGAGGAACTCGAGGGCACGCGGACCGTGGCGATCTTCCACCAGCCGCCGCTCGCCGAGACCGCCGAGGTGATCCGGAGTTCGCTGGCCGAGAAGGGGATCGACGCCCACCGCATCGAGATCCCGGATGCCGAGGACGGCAAGGAACTGGCCGTCGCGGGCTTCTGCTGGGAGGTCCTCGGGCGGATCGGACTGAGCCGCAGAGACGCCGTGGTCAGCCTCGGTGGGGGAGCCGCCACCGATCTCGCGGGCTTCGTGGCGGCCACCTGGATGCGCGGTGTGCGCGTCGTGCACGTTCCCACGACGTTGCTCGCGATGGTCGACGCCGCCGTCGGTGGCAAGACCGGAATCAACACGGAGGCCGGGAAGAACCTGGTCGGGGCGTTCCACGAGCCGTCCGCGGTGTTCGTGGACCTGGCCACGCTCGAGACTGTGCCACGCAACGAGATCGTCGCCGGGATGGCCGAGGTGATCAAGACGGGGTTCATCGCGGACCCGATCATCCTCGACCTGATCGAGGCCGATCCCGAGGCCGCGTTGGACCCGGCGGGAGCCGTGCTGCCCGAACTGATCCGTCGTTCGGTGGAGGTCAAGGCGAACGTGGTCGCGGCCGACCTCCGCGAATCGGACCTGAGGGAGATCCTCAACTACGGCCACACCCTCGGCCACGCGATCGAACGGCGTGAGCGGTACCGCTGGCGGCACGGCGCGGCCGTCGCGGTGGGCCTGGTCTTCGCCGCGGAGCTGGGGCGCCTGGCAGGTCGGCTCGACGACGAGACCGCGGACCGGCACCGCCGCATTCTCGAGGCCGTCGGCCTGCCCACGACGTACGACGCCGACGCCTTCGGGCAGTTGCTCGAAGGCATGCAGACGGACAAGAAGAACCGCGCCGGTCGGCTGAGGTTCGTGGTGCTCGACGGCCTGGCGAAGCCGGGCCGTCTGGAGGGCCCGGACCCGTCGCTCCTGGTGGCAGCGTATTCGGCGATCGGCCGGGACGAGGCGCCCGGCGGCGGCGCGATCCTGCTCTGATCTGCGGCTCTGCGGCTTCCGGCCTCGACGCAGTGGGGAACGAGACAGGCCCCGTGGACTCTTCCACGGGGCCTGTCTCGTCGTAGGGTGCAGCTCCGGCGGTTGCCGCCGTTCTGGTGTCTAGCGCTGGTCGTCGCGGTACCACTGCTCGGTGGGCGCGTCTTCGGAAGGCGGGGACGGATCCTCGGTGACGGCCTCGAAGACGGTGGTGTCGGCGTTCGGGTCCACCGACCCGTCCCCGTAGTGGTGCTCCGTCTCCCCGAACGAGTCGGTCTCGTGGGCTTCCGGCGCGTATCCGGCTCCGTAGGCCATCGTCGCGCCGGGCGCGGCGGCCGCGCCGACCGGAACCGACGCGTCGGCGGCGGGCGAGACGTGGGCGGGTCCGCTGCGTCGACCGGCCACGAACCGGGCGATCGCGGACGTGATGATCGCGGGGACGAAGATGAGCAGAATCGTGAACGCCGCACCGGAAGTGAGCTCGAAGAACAGCGAGTTGCTGGTCACGTTCAGGCCGGGGACGAAGTTGAGGATCCAGCAGATCACCGCGGAGAGGAAGGCGCCGAGGACGCCGGCCTGCAGCCACCGCATCGTGAGGTCGCTGCCGGTGTCCTCCTCCGGGTGCCTGCGGCTGTCCGCGGCGGCATCGAGCCACCCCCATCCGGCGGCGGCGACCACGACCACGACGAGGCCGAGGAACCGGAACGTCGAGCCCTGGAGCGGCCACTGGGTGAGGGCCACCCCGAGGAACGTCCGTACCAGAACATGTATCAGGGCCATGCCGAGGCCGCGTACCACCCACGCATTCATGCGGACAGGGTACCTCCGGTGTGTGTTGCACCCCACACCCGGAGCGGATTCACGTCGTACGGGCGACGGGGTCGCGCGCCGGAGCAGCGGGTCCGGCTGGTCCGGCGGTACGTTGAACCGATGCCTGCCGATTTCGGACGCCGCCGCGAGGCACTGCGCCGTGTACTCGCCGACCAGGGGTGCGAGGCGATCCTCGTCACCGATCTGCTCAACATCCGCTATCTCACCGGCTTCACCGGCTCGCAGGCCGCGCTGCTGGTCCGTGCTGCGGGGGAGGACGGGACGGTCGTGTGCACCGACGGCCGGTACGTCACGCAGGTCGCGGAGCAGGTTCCGGATCTGCCGGCCGAGATCGCCCGCGCGAGTGCGGTCCACCTCCTGGAGAAGGCCGTCGCGGACGGTGTGGGTTCGCTCGGTTTCGAGAGTCACGTCGTGACCGTCGACCAGTTCCGGACCTGGGAGCCGTTGGTGTCGCCGAGCCGGCTGGTGTCGACGCCGCATCTGGTCGAAGCGCTGCGTGCGATCAAGGACGAATTCGAGATCGGCCGCCTGCGGGCGGCCTGTGCGTGTGCCGACGCCGCCCTCGCGGACCTGCTCGACCAGGGTGGACTGCGCCCGGGCCGGACGGAGAAGCAGGTCCGCCGTGATCTCGAGAACCTCATGTTCGACCACGGCGCCGACGCGGTCTCCTTCGAGACCATCGTCGCCACCGGCGCGAACTCGGCGGTGCCCCATCACCGTCCCACCGACGCGGTACTCGCCCACGGCGACTTCGTGAAACTCGACTTCGGTGCCCGGATCGGCGGCTACCACTCCGACATGACCCGCACCTACGTGCTCGGCGCCGCGGCGCAGTGGCAGCGCGACGTCTACGAGCTCGTCGCGCGGTCGCAGGCGGCGGGCCGGGCGGCGCTGGTACCCGGCACCGAGGTGGCCGCCGTCGACGGTGCGGCGCGGCGGGTGATCGCCGATGCCGGATACGGGGACCTGTTCGTGCACGGCCTCGGGCACGGTGTCGGACTCGAGATTCACGAAGCGCCCGGAATCGGTCAGCGGGGCACCGGTACACTTTCGGTCGGTGCGGCGGTGACCGTCGAGCCGGGTGTGTACTTCTCCGGGCGCGGTGGCGTCCGGATCGAGGACACGCTCGTGGTGCGCGAACAGGGCCCGGAATTGCTCACGCTCACCGACAAGGAACTGACCGTGGTGTGACCTCACTCGATGTGCGGTGGCTCGTCGCCCGGGTCGGGTCCGACCGGCGGCTGTGACGGACACCGGCGGGTGCAACGAACAAGGAGACGCGAAGTAAGTGGCAGACACCAGTGATTTCAAGAACGGTCTCGTGCTGAAGATCGAGGGCCAGCTCTGGCAGATCCTCGAGTTCCAGCACGTCAAGCCCGGCAAGGGGCCGGCTTTCGTGCGTACGAAGATCAAGAACGTGCTCTCGGGCAAGACCGTCGACAAGACCTGGAACGCCGGCGTCAAGGTCGAGACCGCAACGGTCGACCGCCGTGACATGACGTACCTGTACCACGACGGCACCGACTACATCTTCATGGACGGCCAGACCTACGACCAGCTGTCGATCAGCCCGGAGACCGTCGGTGACGGCGCCCGCTTCCTGCTGGAGAACATGCAGGTCCAGGTCGCCACGCACGAGGACGCCCCGCTGTTCGTCGAGCTGCCCGTCACGGTCGAGCTCGAGGTCAAGCACACCGACCCCGGCCTGCAGGGCGACCGTTCGACCGGTGGGACCAAGCCGGCGACACTCGAGACCGGTGCCGAGATCCAGGTTCCGCTGTTCATCAACATCGGTGACAAGCTGAAGGTCGACTCGCGCGACGGCAACTACCTCGGGCGTGTGAATTCCTGAGTGTCCGGTACGCACAAGAAGCTCGGCGCGCGGCACAAGGCACGGAAGCGCGCCGTCGATTTCCTCTTCGAAGCCGAGGCTCGCGACCTCGACCCGGTCGACCTCGCCGGTGACCGGGCGGACCTCGCGGCCAAGGACGATTCGGTCGCGCCGGTGCCGGGATACACGGTGACATTGGTCACCGGCGTCGCGGAGAACCTGGACCGGATCGACTCCGTCATCGAGTCGCATCTGCAGGATTGGACTCTCGATCGGCTCCCCGCCGTGGACCGGGCAATTCTGCGCCTGGCGGTGTGGGAGTTGTTCCATGCCGCCGACGTCCCGCCGGTCGTGGCGGTGGACGAGGCCGTCGAGCTGGCGAAACAGCTGTCGACCGACGATTCTCCCGGCTTCGTCAACGGAGTTCTCGGACAGGTCGTCCTCGTCGCGCCGCAGGTGCGGTCGGCCGCCGCCGCCACCTCGCAGCGTGCCGCCGAGACCGAATCCACCGCAGACGCCCGGGAATCGGCGGACGTCGACGTTCCCGCCGAGGCGCAGCAGGGGCCGTCGGACCCGACCGACTGATCCACCGACGCACTGGACCCCTCCCTCCTCGTGGGTGAAGGTGGCTTTCGACCGGTCTGACCGGTCGAAAGCCACCTTCACCCGGTTGTGGGCCGGGGGAGGAGGTGAACGTGGGTGTCTGAGGGCGGGTGCGGTGCGATCTCCGGTCGCTGCTACGATGGCCCACGTCAGGCATCCTTTAACGATCCGTCCAGTGAGGCGGAGAAGGAGGTCGTTGTATGCGCGTGCCCGAGGGCTCACGCCCTGCCGATGATGCGGCAGATCCAACACCACCCGCAGCGGCTCGTGAGCTGCTGTCCGCCGCCGATGTCGGCCGGACGATCGCCCGTATCGCGCACCAGGTCATCGAGAAGACCGCGCTGGATGCGGCAGGCGGCTCCGAATCCGAGGACGGCGACGCAGCCCGCGTCGTCCTCATCGGAATCCCGACGCGCGGCACCACCCTCGCCACTCGGCTGGCGGACCGGATCGAGGAATTCTCCGGCATCCGCCCACCCACCGGCTCTCTCGACATCACGTTGTATCGCGACGATCTGCGCACGAAACCGCACCGACCCCTGGAACGCACCTCGGTGCCCGAAGGCGGGGTCGACGACGCGCTCGTGATCCTCGTCGACGACGTTCTCTTCTCCGGCCGCTCCGTGCGCTCGGCGCTCGACGCTCTTCGCGATCTCGGGCGGCCTCGCGGAGTACAGCTCGCCGTGCTGGTCGACCGCGGACACCGTGAACTTCCGCTGCGAGCCGACTACGTCGGCAAGAACGTCCCCACCGCACGCAGCGAGGATGTCAGCGTCCTGCTCGCCGAACACGACGGCCGCGACGCGGTCATGATCTCCGGGGGTAAGAGCTAAGTGAAGCATCTGCTGTCGATCGCCGATCTGGATCGGGAGTCGGCCACCTCGCTCCTCGACGAGGCGGAGCGATTCGAGCAGGCGCTGCTCGGCCGTGAGGTCCGCAAGCTGCCCACCCTGCGCGGCCGCACCGTGATGACGGTCTTCTTCGAGAACTCCACCCGCACCCGGGTGTCGTTCGAGGTCGCGGGCAAGTGGATGAGCGCCGACGTCATCAACGTCAGCGCGTCGAGTTCCTCGGTGTCCAAGGGCGAATCGCTGCGGGACACCGCGATGACCCTGCGCGCAGCCGGGGCCGACGCGCTGATCGTGCGTCACCCGTCGTCCGGTGCCGCGCACCAGATCGCGCGGTGGACCGGTGGCATGGACGACGGCGGTCCGGCGGTGATCAACGCGGGCGACGGCACTCACGAGCATCCGACGCAGGCGCTTCTCGACGCACTGACCCTGCGGCAGCGGCTCGGATCCGTCGAGGGCAGGCGTATCGCCGTCGTCGGCGACATCCTGCACAGCCGGGTCGCCCGCTCCAACGCGTTGCTGCTGTCGATGCTCGGTGCCGAGGTCGTCCTCGTCGCCCCGCCGACCCTGCTTCCGGTCGGGGTCGAGACGTGGCCGGTGACGGTCGCGCATTCCCTCGACGCGGAACTGCCGGGGCTGGACGCCGTGCTGATGCTCCGGGTACAGGCCGAGCGGATGAACGGCGGGTTCTTTCCCTCGCAACGTGAGTACTCGATCAACTACGGCCTCAACGACAGGCGACTGGGAATGCTCCCGGATCACGCGGTCGTGCTGCATCCCGGCCCGATGCTGCGCGGCATGGAGATTGCTTCCGCGGTGGCCGACTCGCCGCGCGCCGCGGTGCTGCAGCAGGTGACCAACGGGGTGCACATGCGGATGGCGGTCCTGTTCCGGCTGCTCGTCGGAGCCGAGGAGGCCGCGGTATGAGTGGGAACAGAACAGGAGATGCAGTGCTGACTGGAGATGCGGTGCCGACCGGAGATGCGGTGCCGGCCGGGAGTGCGGTACTGATCAGGGACGTCCGCGTCTACGGCGAGGGCGAACCGACCGACGTGCTGGTCACAGGCGGCATCGTCGCGGCGATCGGTCCCGACGCCGCAGCCGGTGCGGGCGAGGACGCCGAGATCCTCGACGGCGCCGGTCAGGTCCTGCTACCGGGCTTCGTGGACCTGCACACGCACCTGCGCGAGCCCGGCCGCGAGGACACCGAGACCATCGACTCCGGTTCCGCGGCCGCCGCACTCGGCGGCTACACCGCGGTGTTCGCGATGGCGAACACCAGCCCGGTCGCCGACAGTGCAGTGGTCACCGATCACGTGTGGCGCCGCGGACAGGAAGTCGGCCTGGTCGACGTGCATCCGGTGGGTGCGGTGACGGTGGGTCTCGCGGGCGAGCAGCTCGCGGAGATGGCCACGATGGCTTCGGGTGTCGGCCGGGTGCGGATGTTCTCCGACGACGGGCACTGTGTCCACGATCCGCTCATCATGCGCCGGGCACTCGAGTACTCGAGTGCGCTGGACGTGCTCGTCGCCCAGCATGCCGAGGAGCCGCGCCTGACGGTCGGGTCCGTGGCGCACGAGGGGCCGACGGCGGCGCGGCTGGGTCTGACCGGCTGGCCGCGAGCTGCCGAGGAATCGATCGTCGCGCGTGACGCGCTGCTCGCGCGGGATGCCGGCGCCCGCGTCCACATCTGCCACGCCTCGACAGCCGGTACGGTCGAGTTGCTGAAATGGGCTCGAAGCCAGGGAATTTCGATCACCGCCGAGGTCACCCCGCACCATCTGCTGTTGGACGACTCGAGACTCGAGACGTACGACGCGGTGAACCGGGTGAACCCACCGTTGCGTGAGGCCTCGGACGTCGAGGCGCTGCGCCGGGGCCTGGCGGAGGGCGTGATCGACTGTGTCGCCACCGATCACGCCCCGCACGCCGAACAGGACAAGTGCTGCGAGTTCGCGGCTGCCCGGCCGGGGATGCTCGGGCTCGAGACGGCGCTGTCGATCGTCGTCTCGACGATGCTCCGCCCCGGGCTGCTCGACTGGCGTGGTGTGGCGAAGGTGATGAGCGAGCGTCCCGCGGAGATCGTCGGCCTCGACGACCAGGGCCGGCCGATCGAGGTGGGGGAGCCGGCGAACCTCGTCCTCGTGGATCCGGACACCGAGTGGACGGTGCACGGACCGGAGCTGGCCAGCGTCGCGAACAACACCCCGTACGAGTCGATGACCTTGCCCGCCAAGGTCACCGCGACCGTGCTGCGCGGGCGGATCACCGCCCGCGACGGCAAGGTGCGCCCGAAGGGAGATCGCTGATGGATCGCGTGCTGTGGGTGGTCGGGCTGTTCGTCTTCTGGGTGGCGATGATCGGCCTGATGTACGTCGGGTGGCGTGGCCGCGCCAGGCGGCAGGCCGACCGGGTCGGCGAGCTGCCGACGGTGCCGGAGGATCCGGGAACCCAGTTGCTTCCGGCGACCACCGGGCTCTACGTCGGCAGCACCCTGGCGCCGAGCTGGCAGGACCGGATCGCGGTCGGGGATCTCGGCCACCGGGCGGATTCCGAGCTCAGCCGCTACGAGAAGGGGATCCTGCTCGCTCGGGCGGGTGCCTCGGCGATCTGGATTCCCCGGGAATCGATCCGCGCCATCCGCACCGAACGGGGTCTGGCCGGAAAGGTGATGACCAAGGACGGTGTCCTGGTGATCCGCTGGGAGCTGCCGACGGGCACCGAGGTCGACACCGGATTCCGGGGCGACGACAAGTCGGTGTACCCGCACTGGGTCGCTCCCGTGCCCGACGGTGCTCCGGCCCCGTCGCCGGCGGACGGCGGTACCAGCGCACCGTCCTCGACGGACAACGAAGATCCAACGAACGCGTCGGGCTCTGGTGAGGCCCCGCAGAACGGAGAGGACGCATGAGCGGCCCCCACGACACCCCTTTCGCAGACAGCGCCTCGGGGGGCGATCTCGCGGTACTGGTTCTCGAGGACGGACGAGTGTTCCGCGGAACCACGTTCGGGGCCGTCGGGCAGACACTCGGTGAGGCGGTGTTCAGCACCGGGATGACGGGGTACCAGGAGACACTCACCGACCCCAGCTATCACCGGCAGATCGTGGTGTCGACGGCACCGCAGATCGGCAACACCGGCTGGAACCAGGAGGACGACGAGTCGGTCGGCCCCACCGGGGATCCGGCGGGTGCCCGCATCTGGGTGGCCGGGTACGTGGTGCGCGATCCCTCACGGGTGACGTCGAACTGGCGGGCTACCGGATCGCTGCAGGACGCCCTGTCGGGGCAGGGCATCGTCGGGATCGCGAACATCGACACCCGCGCCCTCGTCCGGCATCTACGCACCCGCGGTTCGATGCGGGCCGGTGTCTTCTCCGGCGACGCGCTGGCGTGGGCCGGGAACGGGATCCTCGACACGGATGTCCTGCTCGCTCGCGTCCGCGAGCAGCCGTCGATGCTGGGTGCGGACCTCGCCGGTCAGGTGAGCACCACCACCGGATACACCGTGGAGCCGGTCGGCGGCAGCCCGCAGTTCACGGTCGCGGCGATCGACCTGGGCATCAAGACGAACACCCCGCGCATGTTCGCCGAGCGCGGCATCCGGGTGCACGTGCTGCCCTCGAACGCGACGCTCGATCAGATTCTCGACCTGAAGGCGGACGGGGTGTTCCTGTCCAACGGTCCGGGCGATCCGGCCACCGCCGACGGTGCCGTGCACCTGACGAAGGAGGTCCTGGGCCAGGGACTGCCGCTGTTCGGCATCTGCTTCGGTAACCAGATCCTCGGCCGGGCGCTCGGCCGAGGCACCTACAAGATGAAGTTCGGCCACCGTGGCATCAACATCCCGGTCGTCGAACACGAGACGGGCCGGATCGCGATCACCGCGCAGAACCACGGGTTCGCCCTCGAAGGCGAGGCCGGCGAGGAGTTCGACACCCCCTTCGGCCGCGCGATCGTCAGCCACACCTGCGCCAACGACGGCACCGTCGAAGGCGTCCGGCTACTGGACGACTCGGCGTTCTCGGTGCAGTACCACCCGGAGGCCGCGGCAGGTCCGCACGACGCCGCCTACCTCTTCGACCGTTTCACCACTTTGCTCTCGGCGCGCCGGGGGACGGGAGTTCGCAAGTAATGCCACGCCGTTCAGATCTGTCGCACATCCTGGTGATCGGGTCCGGCCCGATCGTCATCGGCCAGGCCTGCGAGTTCGACTACTCGGGCACCCAGGCCTGTCGCGTGCTGCGGGAGGAGGGCCTGCGGGTGTCGCTGGTCAACTCCAACCCGGCCACCATCATGACCGACCCGGAGTTCGCGGACGCCACCTACGTCGAGCCGATCACCGCGGAGTTCGTCGAGAAGGTCATCGCCCGTGAGGCGGAAAAGGGTTTCCCGATCGACGCGGTGCTCGCCACCCTCGGCGGGCAGACGGCGCTCAACACCGCGGTCGCCCTGCACGAGCAGGGCATCCTCGAGAAGTACGACGTCGAGCTCATCGGCGCGGATTTCGACGCCATCCAGCGCGGCGAGGACCGGCAGATGTTCAAGGACATCGTCGCCAAGGTGGGCGGCGAGTCCGCCCGGTCCCGCGTGTGTCACACGATGGAGCAGGTGCACGAGACGGTCGCCGAACTCGGCTACCCCGTCGTCGTTCGGCCGTCGTTCACGATGGGTGGCCTCGGTTCGGGTATGGCGTACGACGAGGCGGACCTCGACCGGATCGCCGGTGGCGGTCTCGCGGCGTCGCCGACGGCCAACGTCCTCATCGAGGAGTCGATCCTCGGCTGGAAGGAGTACGAGCTCGAGCTCATGCGTGACGGCCGCGACAACGTCGTCATCATCTGCTCGATCGAGAACGTCGACCCGGTCGGCGTGCACACCGGTGACTCGGTGACCGTCGCTCCCGCGATGACGCTCACCGACCGCGAGTACCAGAAGATGCGGGACCTCTCCATCGACATCCTGCGCGAGGTCGGCGTCGACACCGGTGGCTGCAACATCCAGTTCGCGCAGGATCCGCGGGACGGGCGCCTCGTCGTCATCGAGATGAACCCTCGGGTGTCCCGATCGTCCGCGCTCGCGTCGAAGGCCACCGGCTACCCGATCGCGAAGATGGCGGCGAAGCTCGCGATCGGCTACACCCTCGACGAGATCGTCAACGACATCACCAGGGAGACTCCCGCCTGCTTCGAGCCGACCCTCGACTACGTCGTGGTCAAGGCGCCGCGGTTCGCGTTCGAGAAGTTCCCGGGTGCCGATGCCACGCTGACCACGACCATGAAGTCGGTGGGCGAGGCGATGGCGATCGGCCGCAACTTCACCGAGGCACTCGGCAAGGTGATGCGTTCGCTCGAGACCAAGCCGGCCGGGTTCTGGACGGGACAGGAGACGCTGAGCGGTGACCTCGACGCACTGCTCGCCGAGTTGACGGTGCCGCACGACGGCCGCCTGTACGGCATCGAGCGGGCGATGAGCTGGGGTGCCACCGACGAGCAGCTGTACGAGGCGACCGCGATCGACCCCTGGTTCCTGGACCAGATCCGGTTGATCCACGAGATCGGCAATGTCGTGCACGACGCCGCGGAACTGGACGAGGCATTGCTGCGTCGCGCCAAGTACCACGGACTGTCGGATCGCCAGATCGCGGCGCTGCGACCGGAACTGGGCACCGAGTCCGTCGTCCGGGAACTGCGCGAGCAGCTCGGCGTGCATCCGGTGTACAAGACCGTCGACACCTGTGCCGCCGAGTTCGAGGCGAAGACGCCATATCACTACTCGACCTACGAGCTCGATCCCGAGGCCGAATCCGAGGTCGCCCCGCAGACCGAGCGGCCGAAGGTCCTCATCCTCGGTTCCGGGCCGAACCGGATCGGGCAGGGCATCGAGTTCGACTACTCGTGCGTCCATGCGGCGCAGACCCTCTCGCAGGCCGGCTACGAGACCGTGATGGTCAACTGCAACCCGGAGACGGTCTCCACCGACTACGACACGGCGGATCGCCTCTACTTCGAGCCACTCACGTTCGAGGACGTGCTCGAGGTGTATCGCGCCGAATCGCAGTCCGGGGTGGTCGAGGGTGTCATCGTGCAGCTGGGCGGGCAGACGCCACTCGGCCTGGCGGATCGGCTCGAGGCCGCCGGGGTCCCCATTGTCGGGACCAGCCCCGCCGCCATCGATCTCGCGGAGGACCGGGGCGAGTTCGGCAAGGTGCTCGTCGCTGCGGGCCTGCCCGCGCCGAAGTTCGGCACCGCGACGTCGTTCGAGGGTGCCCGCGACATCGCGGCCGGGATCGGTTACCCGGTGCTGGTCCGCCCGTCGTACGTGCTCGGCGGCCGCGGTATGGAGATCGTCTACGACGAGCGCGCACTCGAGGACTACATCTCGAGGGCGACGGAGATCTCCGACGACCGCCCGGTCCTGGTCGACAGGTTCCTCGAGGACGCGATCGAGATCGACGTGGACGCGCTGTGCGACGGCACCGAGGTGTACCTCGGCGGCGTGATGGAGCACATCGAGGAGGCGGGTATCCACTCCGGTGACTCGGCGTGCGCCCTGCCTCCGATCACGCTCGGCCGGGCCGACCTCGAGAACGTCCGCCGCTCCACCGAGGCGCTGGCCGCGGGGATCGGCGTGAAGGGCCTGCTCAACGTGCAGTACGCGCTGAAGGACGACATCCTCTACGTCCTCGAGGCCAACCCCCGGGCCAGCCGGACGGTCCCGTTCGTGTCGAAGGCCACCGCGGTCCAGCTGGCGAAGGCCTGCGCGCGGGTCATGCTGGGGGCGACCATCGCCGAGTTGCGGGCCGACGGGATCCTGCCGGCGGTCGGGGACGGGGGCACCACCCCGATGTCGGCCCCGGTGGCGGTGAAGGAGGCGGTGCTGCCGTTCAACCGGTTCCGCCGCGCGGACGGCACCGGGATCGACACCCTGCTCAGCCCGGAGATGAAGTCGACCGGCGAGGTCATGGGCATCGATGCGGACTTCGGCACGGCCTTCGCCAAGAGTCAGACCGGCGCCTACGGTTCGCTGCCGACCGGCGGCACCGTGTTCGTCTCGGTGGCGAACAAGGACAAGCGATCGCTCATCTTCCCGGTCAAGCGGCTCGCGGATCTGGGATTCCGCATCCTGGCAACGGAAGGTACCGCGGATGTGCTGCGGCGCAACGGTATCCAGTGTGAGCAGGTGCACAAGGCGTCCGGTGAGGTGCTGCCGGACGGTGCCCGCACGATCGTGGACCAGATCCGCGCGGGTGAGGTGGACATGATCATCAACACCCCCTACGGCAACGCCGGGCCGCGTGTGGACGGCTACGAGATCCGCAGTGCCGCGGTGTCGGTGAACATTCCGTGCATCACGACGGTGCAGGGTGCCTCCGCGGCCGTGCAGGGCATCGAGGCGGGTATCCGCGGAGACATCGGGGTGCAGTCGCTCCAGGAACTGCACGAGCGGCTGCGGGCGGAGTCCGGCGAGTGACGGGGCCTGCGGCCGGGGCGTGGAGTACCCGCCTGCGGGCCGCGGTGTCCTCGCGAGGGCGCCTGTGTGTGGGTATCGACCCACATCCGGCGCTGCTCGAGTCCTGGGGCCTGCCCGCCTCGGCGGACGGTCTCGCGCGGTTCACCGACATCTGTGTCGAGGCCTTCGGCGACGAGGCGGCCGTGGTGAAGCCCCAGGTGGCGTTCTTCGAGGCGTACGGCGCCGCCGGGTACTCGATCCTCGAACGCGCCGTCGCGGGCCTGAGAGAGGCCGGGGCGTTGGTTCTCGCCGACGCGAAGCGCGGGGACATCGGCTCGACGATGGCCGCGTACGCGCAGGCGTGGCTCGATCCCCATTCGCCGCTGTCGTCCGACGCGGTGACGATCTCGCCGTATCTCGGGTTCGGTGCCCTCGGCCCTGCCGTCGACCTCGCCGCGGCAGGCGGCAGGGGAGTGTTCGTCCTCGCCCGCACCTCCAACCCCGAGGGTGGGCTGTTCCAGGGAGCCGGGACGGGTGGCGGAGTCTCGGTCGCCCAGGCCGTCGTGGACGCGGCGACGGCGCGGAATGCGCAGGATGCGGACACCGTCGGCCTGGTGGTCGGTGCCACGCGCGATCACGGGCTGGATCTGTCGAATTTTTCCGGACCGATCCTGGCGCCCGGCGTGGGCGCGCAGGGGGCGACGGCGGCCGATCTTCCGCAGATTTTCCAGGGTTCCCGAAAACTGCTGCTCCCCAATGTTTCCCGTGGCATTCTGCAGGTCGGGCCGTCTGTTTCCGCGTTGCGGGCCGAGGTCGCGCGGCTGCGCGAGGAGATCGAAGTGGTCCTCGCATAGCCCACCGGTTTCGCCGGGCTCCGGCGGGGGGTGGGTTCGCAATCGGCGCCGAGGCTGAGTACGGTCGCTATCGCCGCTGGTTGACAGCGGTTTGGTACTGATGCCCAACGATGAGACGGAGGAACCGTGGCCCTTCCCCAGTTGACTGATGAGCAGCGCGCCGCTGCTTTGGAGAAGGCGGCTGCCGCCCGTAAGGCCAGGGCTGAGCTCAAGGAGCGCCTCAAGCGCGGCGGCACCGACCTGAAGCAGGTCCTCAAGGACGCCGAAGAGGACGAGATCCTCGGCAAGATGAAGGTGTCCGCCCTGCTCGAGGCCCTGCCCAAGGTGGGCAAGGTCAAGGCGCAGGAGATCATGACCGAGCTGGAGATCGCCCCGACGCGCCGTCTGCGTGGACTCGGCGACCGGCAGCGCAAGGCGCTGCTCGCTCGCTTCGACTTCGAGGCCTGAGTCGAGCGGTGACCACTGACGCACACGTGTCAGAGAGCAGGAACCCGCTGCGGAGGGGTCGGCTGGTGGTACTGGCCGGCCCCTCGGCCGTGGGTAAGTCGAGTGTCGTGCGCATGTTGCACGAACGGCTCCCGGAGCTGGTCTTCTCGGTGTCGGCCACCACCCGCGATCCGCGTCCCGGCGAGGTCGACGGCAGGGATTACCGATTCGTCGGCCGCGAGGAGTTCCGCCGGATGATCGACTCCGGCGAACTGCTCGAGTGGGCGGAGATCCACGGCGGCCTCCAGCTGTCCGGCACACCCGCGGCTCCGGTGGAACGAGCGCTCTCCGCGGGCAGGCCGGTGCTGGTCGAGGTGGATCTGGCCGGCGCCCGTGCGATTCGTGCCGCCAAGCCCGAGGCGTTGCTCGTGTTCATGGCGCCCCCGAGTTGGGACGTCCTCGTCGAGCGGCTGACCGGCCGGGGCACCGAGGCTCCCGACGTGGTGGAGCGCCGATTGGCCACCGCGCGGGTGGAACTGGCAGCCCAGAACGAGTTCGACGTGGTCCTCGTGAACGAGGATGTCGAACGTACCTGCGAGGAGTTGGTATCCTTGTTGGTCGGGCACCGTTCTTCCGCCGACGACGTACCGGCCCGGACCGATCCAGCGCAGACCCATCTACTTCCAGGAGACACCGAGTGAGCACATCCGCAGCGTCCACCATTCCGACCCCGGGCGAACTGCCTGCGTACGACACCCCGCTCGGTATCACCAACCCTCCGATCGACGAGTTGCTCGAGCGCACGTCGTCGAAGTACGCCCTGGTCATCTACGCGGCCAAGCGTGCCCGTCAGATCAACGACTACTACAACCAGCTCGGTGACGGCATCCTCGAGTACGTCGGACCGCTGGTGGAGCCCGGTCTGCAGGAGAAGCCGCTGTCGATCGCGCTGCGTGAGATCCACTCCGACCTGCTCGAGCACACCGAAGGCGAGTGAGCGGAGGGCCAGACGTGCCTGACGGCGCATCCCGTTCGGCGATCGGCGCGGACGTCCCCGACACGCGCAAACGCATCGTCGTCGGAGTCGGCGGCGGTATCGCCGCGTACAAGAGCTGTGCACTGATCCGCGACTTCACCGAGGCCGGACACAAGGTGCGAGTGGTGCCCACCGAGTCCGCACTCGAGTTCGTCGGCAGGGCCACCTTCGAGGCCCTGTCGGGCAACCCGGTGCAGACCGGGGTGTTCACCGACGTGCCGCAGGTTCCGCACGTGCGGCTCGGGCAGGAAGCCGACCTCGTCGTCGTGGCCCCGGCCACGGCGGATCTCCTGGCGCGGGCCGTCATGGGACGGGCCGACGATCTGTTGACCGCGACACTGCTCACGGCACGCTGTCCGGTGGTGTTCGCCCCGGCGATGCACACCGAGATGTGGGAACACCCGGCCACCGTCGCCAACGTGGCGACGCTGCGAGCCAGGGGAGTGACCGTGGTCGAGCCCGCGTCCGGGCGGCTGACCGGTAAGGACACCGGCGCCGGCCGACTCCCGGAGCCGGAGGAGATCGCCGGCCTGGCCACGCTCCTCCTCGAGCGGCCCGATGCCCTCCCACGTGATCTCGAGGGCAGGCGTGTCCTCGTGTCCGCAGGGGGAACGCGCGAACCACTCGATCCGGTGCGTTTCCTCGGTAATCGCAGTTCGGGGAAGCAGGGATACGCGATCGCCCGACTCGCCGCGCAGCGAGGTGCCGAGGTGATCCTCGTCTCCGGATATACGGCCGGGCTCGACGAGCCGGCTGCCGTGGAGACGGTGCACGTCCGGACGGCCGAGGACATGAAGGTCGCGGTCGACAAGGAAGCCGGGCGGTGCGACGTCGTGGTCATGGCCGCCGCGGTGGCCGACTTCCGCCCGTCGACGTCGGTGACCAGCAAGATCAAGAAGGGTGCAGGCGAACCGGACGCGATCGCGCTCACCAAGAATCCCGACATCCTGGCGGGGGTCGTGCAGGCCCGTCGCGACGGAGAGATTCCGGCGTCGACGCTGGTCGTCGGGTTCGCCGCCGAGACCGGCGACGCGGACGGGGACGTCCTGACCTATGCGCGGGCGAAACTCCGGCGCAAGGGCTGCGATCTGCTGGTGGTGAACGCGGTGGGTGAGGGCAAGGCATTCGAGGTCGACCACAACGACGGCTGGTTGCTGTCGGCGGACGGCTCGGAATCGGCGCTCGAACACGGGTCGAAGGCCCTGATGGCCAGCCGGGTGCTGGACGCGGTGTCCGCCGCGCTCGACCCGGCGGGCGGCGAGTGAGGGCACTCTCCGGGCGATTCGGGTCGGTCCCGACTCGGGTGAGCGTAAGGGTGTCGTCCTCCCGCCGCGGCGGTTAGGGTCGGGCGCGGTAGCGTCGGCGGTGGTCCGGCGTGGTTAAGCTGTTGAGGTTCTGTCCAGGGACAATGCGTCGAGAGGAAGTTCTGTGAGCCAGACCGGTAGTCGGCTATTCACCAGTGAGTCCGTGACCGAGGGGCATCCGGACAAGATTTGTGATGCCATCAGCGACTCGATTCTCGATGCGCTGATCGCCGACGATCCGCGGGCCCGCGTGGCCGTCGAGACTCTGGTGACCACCGGTCAGGTGCACGTCGCCGGTGAGGTGACCACCTCCGCCTACGCCGACATTCCCAAGATCGTCCGCGAGAAGGTCCTCAAGATCGGTTACGACTCGTCGGCGAAGGGCTTCGACGGCAACTCGTGCGGCGTCAACGTCGCGATCGGCGCGCAGTCGCCGGAGATCGCCCAGGGCGTCGACACCTCGCACGAGGCGCGCACCGGTGGCCAGACCGACGACGACATCGACCGTCAGGGTGCCGGTGACCAGGGATTGATGTTCGGCTACGCGAACACCGACACCCCGGAACTGATGCCGCTCCCGATCGCGCTGGCCCACCGCCTGTCGCGTCGTCTCACCGAGGTCCGCAAGTCCGGCGTCCTGCCGTACCTGCGTCCGGACGGCAAGACCCAGGTCACCATCGAGTACGACGGGGACACCCCGGTCCGGCTCGACACCGTGGTGATCTCGACGCAGCACGCTGCCGACATCGACCTGGACAACCTGCTGACGCCGGACCTGCGCGAGAAGGTGCTGGGCGGGGTGCTGGCAGACCTCGACCTGCCCACCCTGGACACCTCCGACGTCCGGCTGCTGGTCAACCCGACCGGAAAGTTCGTCCTGGGCGGTCCGATGGGCGATGCCGGGCTCACCGGCCGCAAGATCATCGTCGACACCTACGGCGGTATGGCCCGGCACGGCGGTGGCGCCTTCTCCGGCAAGGATCCGTCGAAGGTGGACCGCTCGGCCGCGTACGCCATGCGCTGGGTCGCGAAGAACGCCGTCGCGGCCGGCCTCGCCGACCGCCTGGAAGTGCAGGTCGCGTACGCGATCGGGAAGGCCGCTCCGGTCGGGCTGTTCGTGGAGACGTTCGGCACCGAGAAGACCGATCCCGCCCGGATCCAACGAGCGATCACCGAGGTGTTCGATCTGCGTCCCGGCGCCATCATCCGCGACCTGGACCTGCTGCGGCCGATCTACGCGCAGACCGCCGCATACGGGCACTTCGGCCGCACCGACATCGAGCTGCCGTGGGAGAACACCGACCGCGCCGAGAAGCTGCGCGCGGCCGCCGGGCTCTGACCGTCGCCCCCGTGCGTCCGTCGGGACCACGCGGCCGGACGCACGCACCGTGAGCACCGAGAGGGCAGCAGCGGAGGACCGGCCGGTGGCCAAGGTCCTACCGCTGCTGCCCTTGCCTCATCTGGACCGCGAATTCGACTACCTGGTACCTCGCGAGCTCGACGCCCAGGCGCAGCCTGGCGTCCGCGTGCGGGTGCGCTTCGCGGGACGTCTGGTGGACGGCTTCGTGGTCGCCCGCGCACCGTCCAGCGATCACGGGGGCAAGCTCGGCTGGCTCGATCGGGTGGTCTCGGACGAGAAGGTGCTCACACCGGAGATCGCGCGGCTCGCCGAGTTGGTCGCGGAACGGTGCGCGGGTACCCGGGCCGACGTGTTGCGGCTCGCGGTGCCGCCCCGGCATGCCCGTGTCGAAGCGGAGGAGCCGCCCGCGCGGACACCGGTCACCTCGGATCAGGTCGATCACGCCGCGTGGTCCCGCTACCTGCACGGTGACGCGTTCCTCACCGCGCTGGCGGAGGGCCGAGCACCCCGCGCCGCCTGGCAGGCGCTGCCCGGGGAGGACTGGCCTCGGCGACTGGCCGAACTCGCCGCGATCGTCGGCGAGTCCGGACGCACGGCCGTTGTCGTCGTCCCGGATCAGAAGGATCTCGACCGGGTGCTCGCGGCATGCCAGGCCGTGGTGGGGAAGGACGCGGTGGTGGGACTGTCGGCGGGGTTGGGGCCGGCGGCCAGGTACCGACGATGGCTCGCGGCACTGCGAGGAACGGCGTCGGTGGTCGTCGGTACGCGCAGCGCGGTGTTCGCACCGGCCCCGGACGTGGGACTCGTTGTGGTGTGGGACGACGGCGACGAGAGCCATGCCGAACCGCGCGCTCCGTACCCGAACTCCCGCGAGGTCGCCGTGTTGCGTGGGTACGGCGCCGGGTGCGCCGTCGTGATCGGCGGCCATGCACGGACGGCGGAGACCCAGGTGCTGGTCGACTCCGGCTGGGCACACGACCTCTGCGCCCCGCGCGACGAGCTGAGAGCAGCGTCGCCGAAGATCACGGCGCTGGCCGACAGCGACCACGCCCTGGCCCGCGATCCGGGCGCGCGGGCGGCACGACTTCCCGCGATCGCCTTCGCCGCGGCCCGCAAGGCGCTGGCCGACGAGCGCCCCGTGCTGGTGCAGGTGCCCCGGCGCGGCTACGTTCCCGCGCTGGCCTGCGCCAAGTGCCGGACGCCCGCGCGCTGCCGGCACTGTCACGGACCTCTGGCGCTGCCGTCGTCGCCGGGACCGGACGGGGCAGGCAGCCCCGCGTGCCGATGGTGCGGGATCGTCGATGCCGCGTTTCGCTGCGGCGCCTGCGGGTCTCGTGCGCTCCGTGCCGTCGTGGTGGGGGCGGGCCGCACCGCCGAGGAACTCGGACGCGCCTTCCCCGGGGTGACCGTGCGGACCTCGGGCGGCGACGACGTCCTGGCGGAGGTGGCAGCCGGCCCCGCCCTGGTCGTGGCGACAGTGGGGGCGGAGCCGTTCGCCCCGGGCGGGTACGGCGCCGCGTTGCTGCTGGACGGGTGGGCGCTGCTGGGACGCCCGGATCTGCGTGCCGCCGAGGAAACCCTGCGGCGATGGATGAGTGCGTCCGCGCTGGTGGTCCCGCTCGCCGCCGGCGGCGAAGTCGTGGTGGTGGCAGACGCCGGTATCCCGACCGTGCAGGCCCTCGTGCGGTGGGACCCGGTGGGGCACGCCAGGACCGAACTCGAGGAACGCGCCGAGGTCGGGTTCCCGCCGGCAGTGCACATGGCCGCCGTCGACGGAACCGCCGTGGCGATCGGCGAACTCCTCGAGACCGCCGACCTGCCGTCGTCCGCGGTTCGGCTGGGACCGGTGGAACTGCCCCCCGGCGCCCGTGCCCCGTTCGCGGGCGAGGGCGTCGACACCGCGGACATCGAACGCATGTTGATCCGGGTTCCCCGTGGTGAGGGACGCGCGCTGGCGAAAGCGCTCCGTGACGCCCAGGCGGTGCGCGGGGCGCGGAAGGCTGTCCACCCCGCCCGCGTCCAGATCGATCCGCCGCACATCGGCTGACGCCACCGCCACCGCCCCCGCCACCCCCGCCGCCCCGCCACCGCCGATACGCCTCCCTCTCTCCTCGTGGGTGAAGGTGGCCTTCGACCGGTCTGATCAGCCGAAGGCCACCTTCACCCATGGAGGGGTGGAACGGTGGGCGGACGGTGGGGGGAGGGGGAGGGGGAACAGACGGGCGCGGCAGGGACGTTGACGGATGAGTTATCCCGATATATCGTTGATGCATCAGCGATAGACCAGAAGGAGGCTGATGATGGAAAACTTCCACGAACACCACTTTTTCGATCACCCCGGGCGCGCAGGCGCCCCCCGCGGTGGTCACCGCCGCCGGCACCCCGAGCGGGACCCGCGCGGATTCCACCCCGGTGGCCCGGGTCGGCGCGGACGCCGGCACGACGGTCCGGACTTCGGACCGGGCGGCTTCGGACCCGGTTTCGGGCCAGGCGCTCACTTCGGTCGCGGCAGGGGCCGCGGCGGGCGGGGCCGGCGCGGCGACGTCCGCGCGGCAATCCTGCTGCTTCTCGCCGAGGAGCCGATGCACGGCTACGAGCTGATTCAGCAGATCGTCGACCGCAGTGACGGCGTGTGGAAGCCGAGCCCCGGCTCGATCTACCCCGCGCTCGCGCAACTCGAGGACGAGGGCCTCGTCGTCATCGAGAAGGTTGCCGGCCGAAAGACCGCGCGCCTCACCGACGAGGGCACCCTGTACGTCGAGACGAACAAGACCGACCTGGGCACGCCCTGGGACGACGTCCGAAACTCGGTGGGCGGCGGGTCCGTCGACCTGCGCGGACTCATCGGCTCACTCATGGGTGCCGCGGGACAGGTCGCCGCCGTCGGAACGAACGAACAGCAGGCCCGGGCCGCGGACGTTCTCGCCGAGGCCCGTCGCGCGCTGTACCGGCTGCTCGCCGAGGACGACACCCGCAGTGCGGAAGAAGAGGGCAGTGCGGCCGCGAAGGACGGTGCAGACGAGGCCGGTCCGGACACGGGCGAGCCGAGCTGAGAGGCGGGATCCCGTGACCGCCAGGTGATCTCCCCGCGTTCCAATCTTGGCGCAGCTGTATCCCGACGGTGACCGTCCTCGGCGACGGCGGCGCCGGGGGAGGGTCAGACTCGGGGTACACGGCCCGGACGATCCGCCGCGGGCCCCGAGCGGGGGAGTGTCGTCATGGTGCGAAATCTGTGGGCTGTCACGATTTTCGTTGCTGTTGTTGCCGGGTCGACCGTCCACTCCGGCTCGGAGCCGGCGCGGGCGGTCCCCGGAGCCGGCCTCCCGGATGCCGTGCCCATCGATGTCGCGCCGAGCGATGTCGTGTCGAGCGAGTCCGCGACCACGGACATCGCGAGCGGTTCGAGTGTCTGGCGGGTGCCCATCCTGCCGGGGCCGGCACAGTCGAATCGTGGTGTAGCCACCGGATACGACGAACTGCATCCGGGTGCGGCGCCCGCCGGGAGTAACGACTTCACCTGCACGCCTACCGGGCAGCATCCCCGGCCGGTGGTGCTCGCACACGGAACCGACGCCACGTCGTACCGGGATTTCGCCGCTCTGGCACCGCTTCTGGCCGACGACGGGTACTGCGTCTTCGCGCTGGACTACGGCGGTGCGGCGGGTGCGGATTCGTTCGGTACCGAGGACATCGCCACCAGCGCAGGACAGTTCGGCGATTTCGTGGATCGGGTGCGGGCCGCGACCGGCGCCGACTCGGTCGACGTCGTCGGCTACTCCCAGGGGGCGACCGTGGCCCGGTATCACGTCAACCGGCTCGGTGGCGCGGAGCACGTGCACCAGTGGGTGGGCATCGCGTCGCCGAGCTACGGGGGAGTCATGTACGGGCTGGTGCCGGTGCTGTCCGCGGTCCCGGGCGGCGCCCGGTTCGTCGAGAAGGTGACCTCGATCGCGGTGGCTCAGCAGATGCAGGGTTCCGAGTTCCTCACGGCACTGAACGCCGGTGGCGACACGGTTCCCGGCGTTCGCTACACGACGATCGCGTCCCGTGTCGACGAGATGATCCAGCCCCACACGAACATCGCGCTGCGAGGGCCGGGGGCAGTCAACCTCGTCCTCCAGGACGAATGCCCGGGAAACGGATCCGGACACTTCCAGTCGGTGTACGACCCGTACGTCCTCGATCTGGTGCGCCGGGCACTCGATCCCACGGCGATCCCCAGGGTGCGTTGCGAGTTCGTGCCCATCGGCGCGGGAATACCGGAGGTCGTCCTGGAGAGCAACTCGTAGTCCTCGCCTGTGCTCGCCGTGCGGTGTCGGCCGAAGCGGGAGATGATGACCGGGTGCTCACCCGCGACGTTTCCGCGCACCTCGACATCGACGTCACCGCTGCCACGACGCTCGAGTTCCAGATCGCCGTCGCCGAGCACCCCGGGGTACAACTCGAGGAGTCGCTGTCCTTCCGCCTGGACGGCGCTCCGGTGCAGGCCAGGGAGGTGCGGGGTGCGCACGGAACCCGCATCCACGTCCTCGGGGCGGGGGTGGGCAGCCTCCGCGCCGACTACTCGGCCACCCTGCGTGGTCGAGCTGTCCCCGCGCCGGTGACCGACTACGACACGTCGGTGTACCTGCGGCCCAGCAGATATGCGGAGGCGGACAAGTTCTTCGGATTCGCGGCGGCCGAGTTCGGCGACCTCGCCGATACCGCTGCTTCCGGAGCCTCCGAGAAGTTGCTCGAGAACGTAGCCTCCTGGGTGGGTGCCCGATTGAGCTACGTCCCGGGCAGTAGTGATCCGATCGACGGCGCGGTCGACACCCTGCTCGCAGGTGCGGGCGTCTGTCGCGACTACTCGCACCTGGTGGTCGCGATGTTGCGCGCACTCGGCGTTCCGGCCCGACTCGTCGCGGTCTATGCCCCAGGATGCGAACCGATGGACTTCCACGCGGTCGCGGAGGCGCTGGTCGGCGGCGTGTGGCGGGTGGTCGACGCAACCTGCCTGGCGCCGCGCTCGACACTGGTGCGCATCGCCACCGGGCGGGACGCCGCGGACACCGCGTTCCTCGACAACCACGGTGGCGCCGTCACACTCGGCGACACCACGGTCACGGCCGTGGTCGACGGGCCGTTGCCCGCCGACGACCTGTCGGAACCGGTGTCGATCTCCTGATCCGCCGGGTAGCCGGGCCGCCCCGCGTCGCCGTCTAGACTGAACGGTCTGACACGCACCTGGCGCGACCGCGCGAGGACGAACCTGGGCGAAGCCGCCCGGATTGGGAGCATTGCACGTGAGTACCGTCCCGGCTCGTCCACTCCGGTGGGAGAGCGTCTGACATGCGCATCGTTTTCGCCGGTACCCCCGCCCCCGCGATACCCGCGCTGGAACGTCTGCTGCGTTCGCGTCACGAGGTGGTCGCCGTCGTCACGCGGCCGGACGCGGTAGCGGGACGCGGCCGGAAGGTCTCCCGGTCGCCGGTCGGACAACTGGCCGACGAGCACGGCATCGAGGTTCTCACCCCCGCACGTCCGTCCGATCCGGACTTCACCGCGCGGCTCACCGCGCTGGCCCCGGACTGCTGCCCGATCGTCGCCTACGGGGCACTGCTTCCCCCGCCGGTCCTCGACATCCCACGTCTGGGCTGGGTCAACCTGCACTTCTCGCTGCTGCCGGCGTGGCGCGGCGCAGCGCCCGTGCAGGCGGCGCTCGCCGCCGGGGACGAGATGACCGGGGCCAGCGCGTTCCGGCTCGAGGCGGGCCTCGATACGGGCCCTGTCTACGGGGTGGTCACCGAGCGCATCGCCTCCGACGACACCGCGGGCGCCCTGCTGGGTCGGCTCGCCGAGGGTGGGGCGGTGCTCCTCGAATCGGTGCTCGACGGGCTGGAGGACGGCAGTGTCACTGCCGTACCCCAGCCGGACGAGGGCGTGTCCTACGCGCCCAAGGTCACCGTCGATGCCGCCCGGATCCGCTGGGACCTGCCCGCTCACGTCGTCGATCGTGAGATCCGTTCGGTGACACCCGCGCCGGGAGCATGGACCATGTTCGGCGACCTGCGGGTCAAGGTCGGCCCGGTCGGGCACTCGGACGACTCCCTGCCCCCCGGTCGCGTGGTCGTGGAGAAGAAGCGGGTCCTCGTCGGGACGGGTTCGACGGCGGTCGCGCTGCGCGAGGTGCAGCCGCAGGGGAAGAAGGCGATGAACGCGGTCGACTGGGCGCGGGGAGCACGACTCGACGAGGCGGTGACCGCACGATGAGCGACAACGGAGGATCCCAGGGTGGGGGCGGCGGCCGAGGCCGTCGGGGCACCAACCGCCCCGGACAGCAGGGTCGCAACACCCGGCCCCGGCAGGCCCGTCGACCGGATCCGGCGCTGGCGTCGCTGGACCAGCCGCGGCTGGCGGCCCGAGACGTGCTCCGCGCGGTCCGCGAACGCGACGCGTACGCCAACCTGGTACTCCCCGGTCTGCTGCGGGAGCGCCGTATCGACGGCAGGGACGCTGCGCTGGCAACCGAACTCGCCTACGGGGCGGCCCGGGCGCAGGGCCTCCTCGACGCGGTGATCGCGCACGCCGCCGGCCGACCTGTCGAGGAGATCGACGGCCCGCTGCTCGACGTCCTGCGCCTCGGCTCCTACCAGCTGTTGCGCACCCGGGTCGCTCCGCACGCCGCAGTGGCAACCTCCGTCGACATCGCCAGGGCCGAATCCGGCCCCGGCAAGGCCGGATTCGTCAACGCCGTCCTGCGCCGGGTGTCCGAACGATCGCAGCAGGAATGGATCGACGCTCTCGCTCCTTCGGACCCGGTCGGACGCCTGGCATTCGGGTACGCCCACCCCACCTGGATAGCGCAGGCATTCGCGGACGCGCTCGGCCCCGACGCGGGGGAGCTCGAAGCGCTTCTCGAAGCAGACGACACCCGCCCGACGGTGCATCTCGTGGCCCGGCCCGGGGAGATCTCCGCCGAGGAACTGTCGTTGATCACCGGGGGCGACATCGGCCGTTACTCGCCCTACGCCGTGTATCTGGACAGCGGCGACCCGGGATCGCTCGAACCGGTGCGGGAGGGGCTGGCCGCGGTGCAGGACGAGGGCAGCCAACTGGTGGCCCGGGCCCTGACCCTCGCCGAGTTGGAGGGGCCGGACGGCGGGCGCTGGCTGGATCTGTGCGCCGGGCCCGGCGGCAAGGCCGCGCTGCTCGGCGCGCTGGTGGGCATCGAAGGGGGTCGACTGGACGCGGTGGAGCCGGTGGAGCATCGTGCCGACCTGGTCCGCAAGACCACCCGCGAGCTTCCGGTCGACGTGCACGTCGCGGACGGCCGCGACCCCGGACTGGCCGGCGGCTACGACCGGATACTCGTCGACGCTCCCTGCACCGGTCTCGGTGCTTTGCGCCGGCGGCCCGAGTCGCGATGGCGCCGTACCCCGTCCGATGTCGCCGGGCTCGTCACGCTGCAGCGGGAACTGTTGGCGTCGGCGATCGGACTGTTGCGGCCAGGGGGCGTCGTCCTCTACTCGACCTGCTCCCCGCACCTGTCCGAGACGACCGCCGTCGTTGCGGATGCGGTGCGCCGCTTCGAGGTCGAGGAACTCGACACCGGCCGCTACGTGCCGGACGTGCCGAACCTCGGCGGTGGGTCGGTCGGCGTCCAGTTGTGGCCTCACCGGCACGGTACCGACGCGATGTTCCTGGCCGCGCTGCGCAAACGCGGGGACTGAGCGAGCCGCTCCCGATCCGTCTCACATCCACTTGTTGTGTTTGAACACCACGTACAGCCCGAGGGCGAGGCCGGCCATCGCGCCGACGGCCATCGGGTAGCCGAAGGCCCAGTGCAACTCCGGCATGTTGTCGAAGTTCATCCCGTAGACGGCGCCGACGAGCGTGGGTGCGAAGAGGATCGCCGCCCAGCCGGAGATCTTCTTCATGTCCTCGTTCTGACGTTGCGCGACCAGGGTCGCGTTCACGGCGAGGATCTGGGAGAGCGAATCGCGGAGTTCGGTGACCTGGGCGTTGACCCGGGTCAGATGGTCGGCGACATCCTGGAGGTACGTCTGGAGCGGCTCCGGGATGTCGTATCGGTCGAATCCCCTTCGCAGTGCCTGCAACACGTCGGTCAGCGAGGTCGTCGCCTGGCGGAGGTCGATCACTTCCTCGCTCAGGCGGTAGATGCGTTCGGCCACTGCTGCCTCGCCCCGGAAGACCTGTCGCTCGATCTGTTCCTTGTCGATCTCCAGGCCACGGAGAACGGGGCGGTATCCGTCCACGATCGCGTCGAGGAGGCGGTAGACGACTGCCTCCGGTCCCAGTTCCAGGAGGCGCGCGTCGTCGAGCAGAGTGTGGTCGCCGCGATCGACGCCACTCGAGTCTTCCGGGTCGGATTCGTCTGGGCCGGATTCGTCTGGTGTGAAAGCCCTGGCGTCGGTGCCGTCGATCCATCGTCCGTCCTGACAGAGCACTGCCACCGCATGGGGGCGAACCAGGACGTGGAACTCGGCGAAGTCGACGTCCTCGGTCTCGTCGACGTACCAGGCCGAGCGCACGACGAGGAAGAGGACGTCCCCGTAGCGTTCGATCTTGGGGCGCTGACCTGCGTGGAGCAGATCCTCGGTGAGGACCGGGTGCAGCCGCCACGCCTCGGCCAGTTCCTCCACATCGGTGTGTGACGGCGTCGGATACAGGAGCAGGGCAGTGCGGTCGGAGCGGTCGCCTGCGAATCGCAGGGTCTCGGCGACCGTCGCATCGATCGGCGTAGGGGAGAGACGACCACCCTCGACGTAGCGGGTTCGCCGCGTCGATCCGGGGGCAGGCGTCTCCGCGCCGTCGGCTCGTCGCCGGAACACTTTGTCACGGAACAGGTCCGATACGTCGCGTGGTCCTCGAGCCATCTCCCACCGTCCCTTCGCACGTGCCGCGTGTCGACGACCGACGGGCCCCGCATCTCCACGAGCCTCCTCATTCTGCATCGGAGGACGACCGATGGGGTCGGGCTTGCCGGTGCGGTGGCGAGTCGTCGGCATCGGCGGGCCGTCGTCGACCGCCGTCCTCTCGGTCTCGGGGACGTCGGCGAGCGCGCGTCCCGTTCGGCGGACGTGCGGGCATCGGTGAGCGGTTCGCCGACTAGACTCGGCGGGGTGGCTCACCCGATGATCGCTCCGTCCATCCTCTCCGCCGATTTCGCGCATCTCGCCGACGAAGCCGACGCCGTCGCGGGCGCGGAATGGCTGCATGTCGATGTGATGGATGCGCATTTCGTGCCGAATCTCACGCTCGGTCTGCCCGTCGTGGAGAGCCTGCTGAAGGCCACGGACATCCCGCTCGACTGTCACCTGATGATCGAGAATCCGGGACGGTGGGCACCGCCGTACGCCGAGGCGGGCGCCCACAACGTCACCTTCCACGCCGAGGCGACCGACGATCCGCGTGCGGTCGCCCGGGACATTCGGGCGGCGGGCGGCAAGGCGGGTCTCAGTGTCAAGCCGGGGACTCCGATCGAGCCGTACCTGGAGATCCTGCGGGACTTCGACACGCTGCTGATCATGAGCGTCGAGCCCGGGTTCGGCGGCCAGTCGTTCATCCCCGACGTGCTCGGGAAGGCGCGGCTGATCCGCCGGCTGGTCGATTCCGGCGACCTGACCCTGCTCGTCGAGATCGACGGCGGAATCAACGCCGACACCATCGAGGCCGCGGCGGAGGCGGGAGTCGACTGCTTCGTCGCCGGATCGGCGGTGTACGGGGCGCAGGATCCTGCCGCGGCGGTGCAGGCACTGCGGGACCAGGCCGGGAAGGCGTCCCCACACTTGACGCCCGCCCACTGAGCGCCGAACCGGTGTCCGACAAGAAGGCGGCCGAGGCAGCTGAGGCTGCGGCCCAGATCGACGCCGCGATGCAGATCGCGATCGGTGCCTCGGAATCGGCCCGCGGCTATACGACCCCGAATCCTCCGGTGGGTGCCGTCGTCCTCGACGCCCGCGGCACCATCGCCGGAGTGGGTATGACCCAGCCTCCCGGCGGCCCACATGCCGAGGTCGTCGCGCTGCGCGAGGCCGGTTCGGCGGCACGGGGTGGGACGGCGGTGGTCACGCTCGAGCCCTGCAACCACCACGGTCGTACCCCACCGTGCTCGCAGGCGCTGATCGATGCGGGTATTCGCCGGGTCTTCTACGCGGTCGGCGACCCGAATCCCGAGGCGGCCGGGGGCGCCCGCACCCTCGAGCAGGCCGGCGTCCGAGTGTTGGGGGGAGTACGCGCCGAGGAGGTCGAACGCGGATCCCTGCGGGCATGGCTCCACCGGCAGCGCACCGGCCGGCCCCACGTGACCTGGAAGTACGCTGCGACCCTGGACGGTCGAAGCGCGGCCGCGGACGGTACGAGCCAGTGGATCACCGGCCCCCGGGCACGTGCCCGGGTGCATGCCGAGCGCGCGAAACTCGACGCGATCGTCGTCGGTACCGGAACGGTGTTTGCGGACGACCCCTGGCTGACCGCCCGGATGCCGGACGGGTCGCTCGCCGCGCATCAACCACTGCGGGTGGTCGTCGGTACCCGGGAGATCCCGGCGGAGGCTCGCGTGCTCGACGATTCCGCGCCGACCCTCGTGCTGCCGACCCGCGACGTCGGTGAGGTGATGGCGGCCCTCGACGGCTACACCGACGTCCTGCTCGAGGGTGGGCCGCGGTTGGCCGGGGCATTCCTCGCCGCCGGGCGCGTGGACCGGATCCAGGCCTACCTCGCGCCGATCGTTCTCGGTGCCGGGAGCCCGGCGCTCGTCGACGCCGGGGTCGGGACCATCGCCGACGCCCACCGGTTCCACACCGAAAGCGTGGAAACAATCGGCCCCGATGTGTTGTTGACCCTGGTCGGGCCGGACGTGTCGCCTGCCTCGGCGGGTACGGACAGCTCGCCTGGTACGGACAACTCACCTGGCACGGACAATTCGGTGGGCACGGCCTCGCCGGCCACCGAAGCAGAATAGGAGTGGATGCAATGTTCACAGGAATCGTCGAGGAACTCGGGGAGATCGTCGCGAAGGACGACCTGGCGGACTCCTACCGGTTCACCGTGCGCGGTCCGCTCGTCACCTCCGACGCCCGCCACGGTGACTCGATCGCGGTCAACGGGGTGTGCTTGACCGTCGTCGACGTCCTGGACGGCGGCGCCTTCACCGCCGATGTGATGCAGGAGACCCTCGACCGGTCGAGCTTGCAGGCTCTCGCGGCGGGAAGCCGCGTCAATCTCGAGCGCGCGGCGGCCGTGAACAGTCGTCTCGGCGGGCACATCGTGCAGGGGCACGTCGACGGCACCGGCGAGGTTCTCGCGCGCACGCCGTCGGAGAACTGGGAGGTCGTGCGGATCTCGCTGCCTGCGGCGATCGCCCGCTACGTGGTGGAGAAGGGCTCGATCACCGTCGACGGGGTGTCGCTGACGGTCTCGGCACTCGGTGGCGAACCCGGCAACGAGTTCTTCGAGATCTCCCTGATCCCCACCACCCTGGACCTGACCACGCTCGGAAAGGCCGCGGTGGGCACCCCGGTCAATCTCGAGGTGGACGTGATCGCCAAGTACGTGGAGCGCTTGCAGACCGCCGCACGTTAGCCCTGTCCGCGACCCGCGAACTGCGAGGTCGTACTGTTGAAAGGCATCCTTGCCCGAGCGTGAGCACCCGGAGGGTGCGCCCGAAACCACGCGAGGAACGAGGGGCACGAGTGAAGACGTGGGAGTTGAGCAGGTGACCAGGTTCGACAGCATCGAGCGCGCCATCGCCGATATCGCTGCGGGTAAGGCAGTCGTCGTGGTGGACGACGAGGATCGCGAGAACGAGGGCGACCTGATCTTCGCGGCCGAGAAGGCCACGCCGGAACTGGTGGCGTTCATGGTGCGCTACACCTCCGGATACCTGTGTGTGCCGCTGGACGGCGCCGACTGTGATCGTCTCGGACTTCCTCCGATGTACGCGACGAACCAGGACAAGCACGGCACTGCGTACACGGTGACGGTCGATGCCCGGGAGGGCATCGGTACCGGGATCTCCGCATCCGACCGGGCCACCACGATGCGCCAGCTCGCCGACCCGACCACCGGCGCCCAGGACTTCACCCGGCCCGGCCACGTGGTTCCCCTGCGGGCCAAGGAAGGCGGGGTCCTGCGGCGGCCCGGGCACACCGAGGCGGCCGTGGACCTGGCCCGGATGGCGGACCTGCGTCCGGCCGGCGTGATCTGCGAGATCGTCAGCCAGAAGGACGAGGGCTCGATGGCGCAGACCGATGAGCTGCGTGTCTTCGCCGACGATCACGGACTCGCGCTGATCTCGATCGCGGATCTCATCGCGTGGCGGCGCAAGCACGAGAAGCAGGTCGAGCGGGTGGCGCAGGCGCGGATTCCCACGAAGCACGGAGAGTTCACCGCTGTCGGTTACCGGAGCATCTACGACGGTGTCGAGCACGTGGCTCTCGTGCGTGGCGACCTCGCCGGCCCCGACGGCGACGGATCGGACGTCCTGGTCCGGGTCCACTCGGAGTGCCTCACCGGTGACGTCTTCGGGTCGTTGCGCTGCGACTGCGGACCCCAGCTGGATGCCGCACTCGAGATGGTCGCCCAGGAGGGCCGCGGTGTGGTGCTCTACATGCGCGGTCACGAGGGGCGGGGGATCGGGCTCATGCACAAGCTGCAGGCGTACCAGCTGCAGGATTCCGGCTCCGACACGGTCGACGCGAACCTCGAACTCGGGTTGCCCGCGGACGCCCGCGACTACGGAACCGGCGCGCAGATCCTGGTGGATCTCGGTGTCACGTCGATGCGCCTGCTCACCAACAACCCCGCCAAGCGGGTCGGGCTCGACGGCTACGGCCTCCAGATCACCGAGCGGGTGTCGATGCCGCTGCGCGCCAATGCCGAGAACCTGACCTATCTGCGCACCAAGCGCGACCGGATGGGCCACGACCTGATCGGTCTCGACGAGTACGAGGCGGGAGAAGCACAGTGAGTGGTGAAGGACTGCCCGATCTGCAGATCGCCGAGGCCAAGGACCTCAAGCTCGCCGTCGTGGCGGGACGGTGGCATCCCGAGATCTCGGAGGCACTGCTCGCCGGGGCCCGGCGGGTCGCCGACGAGGCCCGGCTCGAGGACGTCACCGTGGTCCGGGTCGCCGGTGCGATCGAACTTCCCGTCGTGGTGCAGGCCCTCGCCCGCACCCACGACGCGGTCGTGGCGCTCGGTGTCGTCATCCGCGGCGGGACACCGCACTTCGAGTACGTCTGCGATGCGGTGACCGCCGGGTTGACCCGGGTGGCTCTCGACGAGGGCACCCCGGTCGGCAACGGCGTCCTCACCACCGACACCGAGGAGCAGGCGCGTGACCGCGCCGGACTGCCCGGGTCGAGCGAGGACAAGGGCGCGCAGGCGTGCGCCGCCGCACTCGACACGGCGGTCACGTTGCGGCATCTGCGGCAACCCTGGACCGAGGAGTCGTTCCGATGAGCGGCGCTCCGTCCGCGGACACGTCCTGGGAGCTGATCGCGCGACCCCGCCGTACCGCCCGGTACGCGATGGCGACGGCGGCGGTGTTGATCGTGGTGCACGTCGGTCTCGCGATCACCCTGGCCCGAGAGTCCACCGGGGTGTACTTCCGGCTCGCCGACCAGTTGGCGATGGCCGGTATCGGCCTGTTCCTCGCCTGCCTGGTCCTGCTGCTCACTCGACCCCGGCTGCGGGTGTCCCGCGAGGGCATCGCCGTACGGAACGTGATCTCCGAGCGCATCATCGAGTGGGAGCTCGCGGAGGGAATGTCCTTCCCCGACGGCGCGTCGTGGGCCCGGATCGAGCTCCCCGACGACGAGTTCGTCCCGGTCATGGCCATCCAGGCGAACGACCGCGACCACGCCGTCGACGCCGTACGCAGGTTCCGCGAGGCCGAAGCACAGTACTCGGCCTGACGGGGGCGCAGTACTCGGCCCGACGGCCGGTGACCCTCGCCCCGCGCGGTCCGGCTCGCCGCGCGACGGGCGGCCGCCGGTGGACGAGTCGGTCGGTGGCCCCGGCTACCGTGGAGTGGTGCCCGATCCCTCGACCTACCGCCCCCCGGCCGGCAGCATTCCGACCGATCCCGGGGTGTACAAGTTCCGCGACCCGCACGGCCGGGTCGTCTACGTCGGCAAGGCCAAGAACCTCCGGTCCCGCCTGACGTCCTACTTCGCGGATCTGTCGAATCTGCATCCCCGCACGCGACAGATGGTCACCACGGCCGGCAGCGTCGAGTGGACGGTCGTCACCACCGAGGTCGAGGCCCTGCAACTCGAATACAACTGGATCAAGGAGTTCGATCCCCGGTTCAACGTCCGGTACCGGGACGACAAGACCTATCCGGTGCTGGCGGTGACACTCGCGGAAGAGTTTCCGCGCCTGTTCGTCTATCGGGGTCCCCGCCGTAAAGGGGTCCGGTACTTCGGCCCCTATGCGCACGCGTGGGCGATACGCGAGACGCTCGATCTGTTGCTGCGCGTGTTCCCGGCCCGCACCTGCTCGGCGGGGGTCTTCAAGCGGCACACGCAGATGGACCGGCCCTGCCTCCTCGGCTACATCGACAAGTGCTCGGCGCCGTGCATCGGCCGGGTGTCCGCCCTCGAACACCGGCAGATCGTCGAGGACTTCTGCGACTTCCTGTCCGGCAAGACGGACCGTCTGGTGCGCGAGTTGGAGAACCGGATGCAGGACGCGGCCGAGGATCTCGACTTCGAGACGGCCGCGCGGCTCCGTGACGACGTCCAGGCGCTGCGGCGCGCGCTCGAGAAGCAGGCGGTCGTCCTCGGGGACGGCACGGACGCGGACATCGTGGCGTTCGCCACCGACGAACTCGAGGCGGCGGTGCAGGTCTTCCACGTCCGTGGTGGACGGGTGCGGGGCCAGCGGGGCTGGGTCGTGGAGAAGGCGGGGGACGTGATCGAGCGGGCCCCGGCGGGCTCCGTCGCCGGGGACGAGTCCGATCTGCCGCTGCTGGTCGAGCAGTTCCTCACCCAGTTCTACGGGGAGCAGGCGGCGTTGTCGGCGGCGTCGGTGGACGGCTCCGACGGATCCAACGGGGTGCCGCGGGAAGTGCTGGTGCCGGTCCTGCCGCCGGACCCGGAGGAGATCGGCGAGTTCCTCGCGACACTGCGAGGGTCCGCGGTGCGGCTGCGAGTGCCGCAGCGTGGAGACAAGAAGGCGCTCGCGGAGACGGTGCAGCGGAATGCCGCCGAATCGCTCACCCAGCACAAGCTGCGCCGGGCCGGCGACTTCACATCACGATCGGCCGCGTTGCAGGGCATCCAGGAGGCGCTCGACCTGGATGCGGCGCCGTTGCGGATCGAATGTGTGGACATCAGCCATGTCCAGGGCACCGACGTCGTCGCCTCGCTGGTGGTGTTCGAGGACGGGCTCCCGCGCAAGTCGGACTACCGCCACTACATCATCCGCGAAGCGGCCGGCGAAGGCCGCTCCGACGACGTCGGGAGCATCGCCGAGGTCACCCGCCGTCGCTTCCTGCGGCACAACCGGGACCTGGTGGCGATGCGTGCCGCGCACGACGAGGAACCGGAGACCCTCACGGCAGCAGACCACGGTGACGGCGGGGATCTGGCGCCGGAGGCGGCGATCGATCCGAAGACCGGGCGACCGCGGCGGTTCGCCTATCCACCGAACCTGTACGTCGTCGACGGTGGGGCTCCGCAGGTGGCCGCGGCCGCTGCGGTCCTCGACGAACTCGAGGTCACCGATGTCGCTGTCGTCGGGTTGGCGAAGCGACTCGAGGAGGTGTGGGTTCCGGGGGAGGAGGATCCCGTGATCCTGCCGCGCACCAGCGAATCGCTGTATCTGTTGCAGCGGATCCGGGACGAGGCACACCGGTTCGCGATCACCTTCCACCGCAGCAAACGTTCCCGGCGGATGACGGCGTCGGCACTCGACGGCGTCCGCGGGCTCGGCGAGGCCCGGCGTACGGCACTCGTCACCCACTTCGGATCCGTGGCGAAGATCAAGGAAGCGTCCGTCGCGGAGATCACCGAGGTGCCCGGTGTCGGGGTCGCGACGGCGAAGGCCGTCCTGGAGGCGCTCGGTGTGGGCACCGACGCCCCGTTGCCGACCGCCCAGCCACCGACTGCCCAGCCACCGACTGCCCCGCAACCGGCTGCACCACCGTCCGGTGTGGGGGATGATGAGTCGGGTCCGGATCCCGGGCCCGAAGCGAGACACCGGAAGGCAGGGCAGGCAGTCGAGTGAACGATCAGGTGCAGGGGGGACCGGCACGTCGTCCGACGGATTTTCTCCTCGTGACGGGACTGTCGGGCGCGGGGTTGCAGACCGCGGCGAAATCACTCGAGGATCTGGGGTGGTACGTCGCGGACAACCTGCCACCGGAACTGATCTCGAGGATGGTGGATCTGACCCTCGAGTCGGATTCGCGAGTCGACCGGCTGGCCGTCGTGATCGACGTGCGGAGCCGGTTGTTCACCGGGGATCTCGGCTGGGTCCTGAAGGAGCTCGAGACCAAGCCCATCCACACGAGAGTGCTCTATCTCGACGCCTCCGACGACGTCCTGATCCGCCGTTTCGAACAGGTTCGCCGGTCGCACCCGCTGCAGTACGACGGTATCGACGGGACCCTGTCCGAGGGCATCGCGGCGGAGCGTGACCAGCTCGCTCCGGTGAAGGCGGCCGCAGACCTGGTGATCGACACCTCCGCGCTCCAGGCGCATCAGCTGCGGCACCGGATCGAGGACGCGTTCGGGACGGCCGAGAACCTGTCCGTGCAGGTGACGGTGCAATCCTTCGGATTCAAATACGGTCTCCCGACGGACGCCGACATGGTGTGCGACGTCCGTTTCCTGCCCAATCCGCACTGGATTCCCGAACTCCGGCCGCAGACCGGGCAGTCCGCCCCGGTCCGCGACTACGTGTTGTCCCAGGACGGCGCGCAGGACTATCTGAGCACCTATCATCACGTCCTGGACTTGACGATCACGGGATATCGTCGGGAGGGAAAACGCTACATGACCATTGCCGTCGGTTGTACGGGCGGAAAGCACCGCAGTGTCGCGATGTCGGAGGCACTCGCCGCGCGGCTCGGCGACGATCACGGGCTGGCGGTGCGGGTCGTCCATCGTGATCTGGGGCGCGAATGACCCCCGCAGGCGGGGCCCCGGACGGGGCGCCTGCGATCGCCGCACTCGGCGGCGGGCACGGGCTGTACGCCACGCTCAGTGCGGCCCGCAGGTTCGCCCGGCACGTGACCGCCGTGGTCACGGTCGCCGACGACGGCGGTTCCTCCGGGCGATTGAGGTCCGAACTCGGCGTCATCCCGCCGGGCGATCTGCGGATGGCGCTCGCCGCGCTCGCCGCCGACGATCCGGAGATCCGTGGCTGGACCCGGACGGTGCAGCACCGGTTCGGTGGTGTGGGTGCGCTGGCCGGGCACTCCGTCGGAAATCTCATCCTCGCCGGGCTCACGGAGGTGCTCGGCGATCCGGTGGCCGCGCTCGACGAGGTCGCTGCGCTGCTCCGGATCCGGGGGCGCGTCGTGCCGATGTCCCCGATCGCGCTCGACATCGAGGCCGACGTCCAGGGGCTGGAGGCGGATCCGCGGGTCAGCCGGTGCATTCGTGGTCAGGTCGCCGTCGCCACGACGCCGGGAAAGGTCCGCCGGGTGCGGCTGTTGCCGGCGAGTCCTCCCGCCTGCCCGGATGCCGTCGCGGCGATCACGGCGGCCGACATGGTGGTGCTGGGTCCGGGTTCGTGGTTCTCGAGTGTCATCCCGCACGTACTGGTGCCGGAGCTGCTGGACAGTCTCACGGCGACGTCCGCGCGCAAGGTCCTCGTCCTCAACCTCGCCCCCGAGCCGGGTGAGACCGCGGGATTCTCGGCGGAGCGGCATCTGCACGTACTCTCACAGCACGCACCCGACTTCGATGTGGACTTCGTCCTCGTCGACTCGGCGACCGTGCCGCCGGGCCGTGAACGCGAACATCTGGCGCGCGCGGCCGGTGGTTTCGGCGCAGAGGTCGTGTACGCCGACGTCGCGGCACGCGGCACCCACACACACGACGAGACCAAGCTCGGCGCCGTGTTGGAGGACCTGTGGGGGCCGGCCGCAGGCGCGGGCACGAGGTCCGCCGATCACGATCACGTCCACTCGCAAGTGCAGGAAAGGGAGAACGCCTCGTGGCAATGACAGCGGAGGTCAAGGACGAGCTGAGCCGGCTGGCAGTCACCCAGGTGAGCTGCCGCAAGGCCGAGGTGTCCTCGCTCCTGCGATTCGCGGGCGGACTGCACATCGTCGGTGGCCGCGTGGTGGTGGAGGCCGAGGTCGACCTCGGCTCGACGGCCCGGCGCCTGCGCCGGGAGATCTTCGATCTCTACAGCTACGCCGCCGACGTGCACGTACTGAGCGCCGGGGGACTGCGCAAGAGCGCCCGCTACATCGTGCGGGTGGCCAAGGACGGCGAGGCGCTCGCCCGGCAGACCGGTCTGCTCGACCTGCGCGGCCGACCGGTGCGCGGGTTGCCCGCGCAGGTGGTGGGCGGGACCGTCGGAGACTCGGAGGCCGCCTGGCGCGGGGCGTTCCTCGCCCACGGATCACTCACCGAACCGGGACGTTCCTCGGCACTCGAGGTCAGTTGCCCGGGCCCGGAAGCGGCACTCGCACTGGTCGGAGCGGCGCGCCGGCTGGGGATCTCGGCCAAGGCCCGCGAGGTACGGGGTACGGACCGCGTGGTCATCCGGGACGGCGAGGCCATCGGGGCGCTGCTCACCCGGATGGGCGCTCAGGACACGCGGCTCGTGTGGGAGGAACGACGCATGCGCCGGGAGGTGCGGGCGACGGCGAATCGCCTGGCCAACTTCGACGACGCGAATCTGCGCCGGTCGGCGCGGGCCGCGGTGGCCGCGGCCGCCCGGGTGGAGCGGGCACTCGACATTCTCGCCGACGAGGTGCCGGACCACCTGGCCGCCGCCGGACATCTGCGCGTCGAGCACCGGCAGGCCTCGCTCGAGGAACTGGGTCAGCTGGCCGATCCACCGATGACGAAGGATGCCGTCGCGGGCCGGATCCGCCGGCTGTTGTCCATGGCGGACCGGCGGGCGAAGGAACGTGGCATACCGGACACCGAGTCCGCGGTGACGGCGGATCTGCTCGACGATGCGTGAGCGGGTGCTGGGGGATCGGGTGCCGGTCGCCGAGTCGTAGGGCGGCCCGCTGCGCTGCGGTCCACGGAGGACGGGGGGAGGACGGGGACTGCCGGGTGGGTGGGCGCTGCCTGGTCCCAGCGCATTAGGGTAAGGGTCACATCGACCGATGAACCCCCGAACCTCGGTGAGCCGTCCACCGGTGGGATCCGAGTCCGGGACCAGAGCTGTACACCAGAATCACGGGTAAAGGAGCCAATTGTGACTGTCCGGGTAGGCGTAAACGGTTTCGGCCGGATCGGACGCAACTTCTTCAGGGCGGTGGATGCCCAGAAGGCATTCGGGACCACCGACATCGAGATCGTCGCCGTCAACGACCTCACTGACAACAAGACCCTTGCCCACCTGCTCAAGTACGACTCGATCCTCGGCCGGCTCTCGGACGAGGTCTCGCTCGAGGGCGAGGACACCATCGTCGTCGGCGACCGCAAGATCAAGTCGCTGTCGATCAAGGAAGGCCCGGCCGCACTGCCCTGGGGCGACCTCGGTGTCGACGTCGTCGTCGAGTCCACCGGCATCTTCACCGACGCCGCGAAGGCGAAGGGGCACCTCGACGCGGGCGCCAAGAAGGTCATCATCTCCGCGCCCGCGAAGGGCGAGGACATCACCATCGTGATGGGCGTCAACGACGACAAGTACGACGGCAGCCAGAACATCATCTCCAACGCGTCGTGCACGACCAACTGCCTCGGCCCGATCGCGAAGGTCCTCGACGACAGCTTCGGCATCGCGCGCGGCCTCATGACCACCGTGCACGCCTACACGCAGGACCAGAACCTGCAGGACGGCCCGCACAGTGACCTGCGCCGTGCCCGCGCCGCAGCTCTGAACATCGTGCCCACCGGCACGGGTGCCGCCAAGGCGATCGGTCTGGTGCTTCCGCAGCTCGTCGGCAAGCTCGACGGGTACGCGCTGCGGGTCCCGATCCCCACGGGTTCGGTCACCGACCTCACGGTCAACCTGAAGAACCTGGCCTCGGTCGACGACGTCAACGCCGCGATGAAGGCTGCTGCGGACGGGCCGTTGAAGGGCATCCTCAAGTACACGGCCGATCCGATCGTCTCGAGCGACATCGTCACCGACCCGCACTCGTCGATCTACGATTCCGGCCTGACCAAGGTCATCGACGACGAGGTCAAGGTCGTCTCCTGGTACGACAACGAGTGGGGCTACTCGAACCGCCTGGTCGATCTCGCCGGGCTCGTCGGCAAGTCCCTCTGAGCGGAGAGAAAGTAACAGTGGCTGTTCCGACACTGCAGGATCTGCTCGACGCGGGCGTGGAGGGCCGGGGCGTGCTGGTGCGCTCGGACCTCAACGTCCCCCTCGACGGTGACACCATCACCGACCGGGGCCGGATCATCGCCTCGGCGCCGACGATCAAGGCGCTCGCGGAAGCGGGCGCGAAGGTCGTCGTCACCGCCCACCTCGGGCGACCGAAGGGCGAACCCGACCCGAAGTTCTCCCTCGCCCCGGTGGCCGCTGCACTGGCCGAGGTGCTCGGTCGCAACGTGCAGCTCGCCGGTGACGTCGTGGGCCAGGACGCGCTCGCGCGGTCCGAGGGTCTCACCGACGGTGACGTGTTGTTGCTGGAGAACGTCCGCTTCGACCCGCGGGAGACCAGCAAGGACGACGCCGAGCGGGTCAAGCTCGCCAGGGCACTCGTCGAACTGGTCGGTGACGACGGCGCGTTCGTCTCCGACGGTTTCGGTGTGGTGCACCGCAAGCAGGCGTCGGTCTACGACGTGGCTGCCCTCCTCCCGCACTACGCGGGCGGTCTCGTCGCCACCGAGGTCGAGGTTCTCGCGAAGCTGACCGAGAGTCCGGAGCGGCCCTACGCGGTGGTGCTCGGTGGATCGAAGGTGTCGGACAAGCTCGCCGTCATCGAGGCGCTCGCCCCGAAGGTCGACACCCTGGTCATCGGTGGCGGAATGTTCTACACCTTCCTCGCCGCCCAGGGTGTCTCGGTGGGCAACTCGCTGTGCGAGGAGTCCATGATCGAGACCTGCAAGGATCTGCTCGACCGGTACGCGGACGTCATCCACATCCCGCAGGACGTGGTCGTCGCCGATGCGTTCTCCGCCGATGCCGAGGCGAAGACGGTCTCGGTGCTCGAGATCCCGGACGGCTGGATGGGCCTGGACATCGGCCCGGAGTCGGTCAAGCGGTTCGCGGCGATTCTCACCAGCGCGAAGACGATCTTCTGGAACGGCCCGATGGGTGTGTTCGAGTTCGCGAAGTTCGCCGCAGGGACCAAGGGCGTCGCGGAGGCCATCGTCGAGGCCACCGGCAAGGGAGCGTTCACGGTGGTCGGCGGGGGTGATTCCGCGGCCGCGGTCCGGCAGCTCGGCCTTCCGGAGGACGGCTTCTCGCACATCTCCACCGGAGGCGGAGCGTCCCTCGAGTACCTCGAGGGCAAGGAACTGCCGGGGATCGCCGTACTCGAGAGTGAGGCCTGATGGCGCGCACACCGCTCATCGCGGGCAACTGGAAGATGAATCTGAACCATCTCGAGGCCATCGCGCTGGTTCAGAAGATCGCATTCTCGCTTCCCGCGAAGTACTTCGAGAAGGTCGACGTGACGGTGCTGCCACCGTTCACGGACATCCGCAGCGTGCAGACTCTGATCGAGGGGGACAAGCTCCTGCTCACCTACGGTGCGCAGGACGTGTCCCAGCACGAGTCCGGGGCGTACACCGGGGAGGTGTCGGCCGCGATGCTCGCCAAGCTCGGCTGCACCTACGTGGTGGTCGGACACTCGGAACGCCGGACCCTGCACGGGGAGACCGACGCGGTGGTGTCGGCGAAGACCAAGGCCGCGCTGAAGCACGGGCTGACCCCGATCGTGTGCATCGGCGAAGGCCTCGAGATCCGTGAGGCCGGTGACCAGGTGAGCTACTGCGTCGACCAGCTCCGGGGATCCCTCGCGGGACTGTCGGCCGACGACCTGGCGAAGATCGTCGTCGCGTACGAGCCCGTCTGGGCCATCGGTACGGGCAAGGTCGCGAGTGCCGACGATGCTCAGGAGGTGTGCGCGGCAGTGCGCGCGGAGCTGGCGGAGCTGGCCTCTCCCGAGGCTGCGGCGAGCGTCCGCATCCTGTACGGCGGCAGCGTCAACGCCAAGAACGTCGGCGAGATCGTCGGCCGGACGGACGTCGACGGGGCGCTCGTCGGTGGGGCGTCGCTCAAGGCGGACGAGTTCGCCACCCTGTCGGCGATCGCGGCCGGTGGGCCCCTCCCGTGATCGTCCTGCCGTGATCGCCGTGTCGTGATCTTCCCGTGAGGGTGGCTCGCAACTCGACTGTGGGCGCGTGGCCTCGGCCTCGCGCCCACAGTCCGGTCCGGGGTCCGGGGTCCGGGGTCCGTTCCGGGTCCGGTGACCCGGGACGCGAGGCGGACCGGTAGGCTGGGTCCGCTCGAGATCGTATCCGTCGCGCGAAGGGCAGCGTAGAGAAGACATGTCACTGTTCCTGGATGTTCTGCTGGTCGCCACCAGCTTGCTGCTGATCCTGCTGGTGCTGCTGCATCGCGGCAAGGGCGGCGGTCTGTCCAGCCTGTTCGGTGGCGGCGTCCAATCCAACCTGTCCGGTTCCACGGTTGCCGAGAAGAATCTCGACCGCCTCACCGTCTTCACGGCCATGATCTGGGTCATCGCGATCGTCGGTATGGGGCTCGAGGTCAAGTACGGCTGATCCTCCGGCCTGCTCGCGTTTCGGTCTGCACGGACGGCGAGGGGCCCCGATACTGGGGGTATGCCCGACAACCCAGAGCGCGCCACCCACGACACCGACCGTGCGGACGAGGCGCCCGATCAGACCCGCGAGACCCCCGATCACGCCCGCGCGGCGACCGAGCCGCTCCGTGAGGACATTCGGCTCCTCGGGGGGATTCTCGGTTCGATAGTTCGCGAGCAAGCCGGCGAGTCGGTGTTCGACCTCGTCGAGCGGGCCCGCGTCGAAGCGTTCCGGGTACGGCGCTCGGAGATCGACCGCGACGAGCTGGCCGCGCTGTTCACCGACGTCGAGACCGACGACGCCATACCCGTGATCCGAGCGTTCAGCCACTTCGCGCTGCTGGCGAATCTCGCCGAGGACATCCACCGGGAACGCCGCCGCGCCGTACACGTGGCCGCGGGTGAGCCTCCGCCGGACAGCACACTCGCCGCCACGTACGCCAAGCTGGATGCGGCGGAACGCGACGGGCAGGGCCCCGACGGGCAGACGGTGGTGCGCGCCCTCCGGGATGCCCTGGTCTCTCCGGTGATCACCGCGCATCCGACCGAGACCCGCAGACGCACCGTGTTCGACACGCAGACGCGGATCACCGATCTGATGCGGTTCCGCGAACGCACCGCCCTCACCGAGGCCGAGACCGCCGAGGTGGATCTGCAACTGCGTCGTCAGATCCTGGTGCTCTGGCAGACCGCCCTGATCCGGCTGGCTCGGCTGCGTATCCAGGACGAGATCGACGTGGGCCTGCGCTACTACGACGCGGCGCTGTTCGAGGTGGTTCCACAACTGAACGCGGACGTGCGCGCCGCCCTGTCCGCACGCTGGCCCGAGGTGGACCTCCTGCCGCGTCCGATGGTGCGGATGGGCTCGTGGATCGGCGGCGACCGCGACGGCAATCCGTTCGTGACCGACGAGATCGTGCACCGCGCGACGCGTCGCGCCGCGGAGGTCGCCCTCGGTCACCACCTCGACGCTCTCGGGGAACTCGAACGTGAGCTGTCCATGTCGGGGCGTCTGATCGAGGTGCCGCCGGACCTGGATCTGCTCGCTGCGGCGTCGGGCGACGAGTCGGCGTTCCGAGCCGACGAGCCGTTCCGGCGCGCGATCCGGGGAATCCGGGGAAGGGTGACCGCGACCGCGCAGCGGATCCTCGGGGCCGTGCCCGCCGGCGGCGCGGACCCGGGTCTCGAACCCTATGCCGATCCCGCCGATCTGCTCGCGGATCTCGAGATCGTCGATCTCGCGCTGCGGGCCGTCGGTGACGAGATCCTCGCCGACGACCGGCTCGCCCGCCTGCGGGAGGCGGTGCAGACGTTCGGGTTCCACCTCAGCGGGCTGGACATGAGGCAGAACTCGGAGGTGCACGAGACCGTCGTGGCCGAGTTGCTGGCGTGGGCGGGCGTGCACTCGGACTATCGCTCGCTGCGAGAAGACGAGCGGGTGGAGTTGCTGGCCCGAGAGCTGGGGACCCGGCGGCCACTGACTTCGCCGGAGGCGCAGTTCTCCGAGCTCACCACCAAGGAGCTCGGGATCCTGCGTGCCGCCGCGGATGCGGTGCGGCTCCTCGGCCCGGACGCGGTGCCGAACTACGTGATCAGCATGTGTACCTCCGTCAGCGACCTGTTGGAGGCGGCGCTCCTGCTCGCCGAGGTGGGGTTGCTGGTCCCCGGGACCGGCGACTCGCCGCCGTATGTGCCCGTCGGCATCGTGCCGCTGTTCGAGACGATCGAGGATCTCGAGAACGGGTCGCGCACCCTCGAGGCGGCGCTCGAGGTTCCCGTCTATCGGAGCATCGTGGACGCGCGGGAGGCGCAGCAGGAGGTGATGCTCGGATACTCGGACTCGAACAAGGACGGCGGCTACCTGGCCGCGAACTGGGCCCTGTATCGAGCGGAGCTCGATCTCGTCGCCGCCGCCCGCCGGCACGGGCTGCGACTGCGCCTGTTCCACGGTCGCGGGGGAACGGTGGGACGCGGCGGAGGCCCCAGCTACGAGGCGATCCTGGCGCAGCCGCCGGGTGCCGTGCAGGGGTCGTTGCGAATCACCGAGCAGGGCGAGATCATCGCCGCGAAGTACGCCGAGCCGCGGCTCGCCCGTAGAAACCTCGAGACCCTGGTCGCGGCGACGCTCGAGTCGACCCTGCTGGACGTCGAGGGGCTGGGCGAGGAGGCGGCCGACGCCTACCGCGTCATGGACGAGCTGGCATTGCTCGCCCGTGCCGCGTATTCCGAACTCGTGCACGACACCCCGGGTTTCGTCCGCTACTTCGAGATGTCCACGCCGGTCGCCGAGATCGGGGCACTCAACATCGGGAGCCGCCCGGTCTCCAGGAAGCAGACCACGTCGATCTCGGACCTGCGGGCGATTCCCTGGGTGCTGGCCTGGAGCCAGTCCCGGGTGATGCTGCCGGGCTTCTACGGCACCGGCAGTGCCTTCGAACAGTGGGTGGACGGCGATGTCGAGCGTCTCGCGGTCCTCTCCCGCCTCTACGAGAAGTGGCCGTTCTTCCGCACCGTCCTGTCCAACCTGGCGATGGTGATGGCCAAGTCGGACATGGGGCTGGCGGCCCGTTACGCCGAACTCGTGCCGGACGAGGCACTGCGGACCCGCGTGTTCGGCATGATCTCCGCCGAGCACGAACGCACCGTGCGGATGTACACGGCGATCACCGGGAACGACACGCTGTTCGCGGACAACCCGGCGCTCGAGCGGTCCGTCCACAACCGGTTCCCCTACCTCGAGCCGCTCAATCTGCTCCAGATCGAGTTGCTGCGCAGGTTCCGTGGCGGCGACGACACCGACCGGGTGCGGCGCGGAATCCAGCTGACCATGAACGGACTCGCCACCGCACTGCGCAACAGTGGCTGACGCCGAGGGAACCGGCCGGCACCGAATTCCGGGATAGAGGGAACCGGATAGGGTTCCGCTGCGTCGAAACGGACAGAGAGGTCACGACCGCCTGGGGTTGGCGGACGACGAGACGGGGGAGCTGGTATGGCTTTCTGCGAGTCCGGAGGACGGTACGAGCCGGGATGGATGCGGGGCGGGCGCGGCGCAGGGCCGGCCCGCACCGGTCCCAGGATCATGTGGCCGTGCGAGGCCACGCGCACGACCGTGCCACCGGAGCCGGTCCACGAGGTATTCGAGGGATTCGACGACGACGAGGACCCGTTCCTCGAATGAGGCCGGCGGCGAGCGTCAGGAGCGCGCGCTCGCCGGGACGAGGGCCGCGGCCTCCTCGTCCAGGAACCAGCGGGTGGCGACCAGCCCCCGGGCGCCGCCCGCCGGGATCTCCACCGGGGGAGCTCCGGACACGGCAGCGGCGGCGGCCTCCGCCTTGGCCGCGCCGGTCGTGACGATCCACACCTCGTTCGCGTGCCGCACCGCAGGCAACGTCAGGGTGACCCGCACCGGCGGCGGCTTGGGGGAATCGGTGACCGCGACGACGGTGGCGTCCTCCTCGCGGACGGCGTCGGTCTCGGGGAACAACGAATTGACATGCCCCTCGCCGCCCATGCCGAGCAGGTGCACGTCGAACACCGGGGCCTTTCCGGCGTCGGAGTTGCGGGCGAGTACCGCAGCATAGGCCGCCGCCGCCGCCTCGGGGTCGTTGCCGAACTCGCCGTCGGACGCCGCGATCGGGTGGACCCGGTCCGGATCGAGGTCGACGTGGTCGAGGAGCGCCCGCCGCGCCTGCAGGTCGTTGCGCTCGGGGTCGTCGGCAGGCACGAATCGTTCGTCGCCGAAGTAGATGTCGAGAGAGCGCCAGTCGATGTCGCCGGGCGCCTCCCGGAGTGCGGCAAGGATGCCGATGCCGGTGCCGCCCCCGGTGAGGACGACCGACGCGCTCCCCCGGGCACGCTGGGCGGCGACGATGGTGTCCACCAGCAGCCGGGAGGCCGCCGCGACCACGGAGTCGGGGTCGGTGAAGACACTGACGTGGATGTCGGGGGAGACGGTCATTCGTAGGCCACTTTCTCCAAGCCGGCGAGGGCGTCGTGATAGATCTCGTCGCCGTCGAGCCGGCGCAGTTCCTCGGCGAGACAGTCGCGGGTGGCCCGCCGGCCCAGCGACACCAGCGCGTCCGGGTGTCCGGTGCGCGCCAGTGTCGCGGTGACCGCGGTCTGCGGTCGGCTGAGCGTCAGCGACCCGCCGCCGGCGAAGGTCAGCTCGACGAACAGGGGTCCGTCGAGCCGGCGTACCGGGACGTCGACCCGGCTCGCGAGCCAGCCCGCGATCATGTCGACCGCGGGTTCGTCCACCAGTCCGGAGACGGTGGCGGACTCGATCCGGGCGTAGGGCGGCTGGTCGAGGGACGACGTCAGCAGCGCCCGCCACGAGGTGATCCGGCTCCACGCCAGATCGGTGTCACCCGCCGAGTAGTGGGCGAGGCGGCTGCGGATCTCGCGCCGCGGGTCCGCGCGCCCGGTGGCGTCGGTGATCCGCCGGATCGCGAGGCGACCGACCGGATCGAGTGCGGGCACCTCGGGGGCTTCCTCGGGCCACCAGGCGACGACCGGGGTGTCCGGGAGCAGGAACGGCACCACGACGGAGGATTCGTGGTCGGCGAGCTCACCGTAGAGCCGCAGGACCACGACCTCGGACGCCCCGGCGTCACCGCCGACGCGGATCTGGGCGTCCAGCCGCGGGCTGGCCGACCGATCCCCGCGGGCGAGCACGATGACGCGGCAGGGATGCTCGCGGCTGGCCTCGTTCGCGGAATCGATGATGTCCTCGGTGTTCTCGCTGTCGCGCGTGCACACCACCAGGGTGAGGACCCGGCCCAGCGTGACGGCACCGCCGGTCTTGCGGATCTCCACGAGCCGCTTGTTGACCTCGCCGGTCGTGGTGGACGGGATGTCGACGATCACGGGCGCCTCCATTCGCGGCCGGTCCGGCGCAGCATCTCGTCGGCGGAAGGGGGACCCCAGGTGCCTGCCTCGTACGGTTCCGGCGTCCCGTGTGCCGCCCAGTGGTCGAGTGCCGGATCCAGGATCTGCCAGGACAGTTCGACCTCGTCGTTGACCGGGAACAGGGACGGCTCGCCGAGCAGCATGTCGAGGATCAGGCGCTCGTACGCCTCGGGTGAGGACGTGGTGAACGCCTGGCCGTAGCTGAAGTCCATGTTGACGTCCCGGACCTCCATGCCCGATCCGGGCACCTTCGAGCCGAATCGCATGGTGACACCCTCGTCCGGCTGTACCCGGATCACGAGTGCGTTCTGGCCGAGTTCCTCCGTCATGGTCTCGTCGAACGGCAGGTGCGGTGCCCGCTTGAACACGACCGCGATCTCGGTGACCCGTCTGCCGAGCCGTTTCCCGGTGCGCAGGTAGAACGGGACTCCCGCCCAGCGGCGGGTGTCCACCTCGAGCGTGATCGCCGCGTAGGTCTCGGTCCGTGACTCGGGGGAGAAGCCTTCCTCCTCGAGCAGCCCCACGACCGGGACGCCGCCCTGCCAGCCGCCCGCGTACTGGCCGCGCGAGGTCGTCTCGTCGAGCGGGCCCGCGAGCCTCGTGGACTTGAGGACCTTGATCTTCTCCGCCTGCAGTTCGCGGGGGGCGAAGCTGATCGGTTCCTCCATCGCGGTGAACGCCAGCAACTGCAGGAGATGGTTCTGGATGACGTCGCGCGCCGCCCCGATGCCGTCGTAGTAGCCGGCACGGCCACCCAGGCCGATGTCCTCGGCCATGGTGATCTGCACGTGGTCGACGTAGTGCGAGTTCCACAACGGATCGAACAGCTGGTTGGCGAACCGCAGGGCGAGGATGTTCTGGACGGTTTCCTTGCCGAGATAGTGGTCGATCCGGAACACCGCGTCCTCCGGGAAGACCCGGTTGACGAGCGCGTTGAGTTCCTGAGCACTCTCCAGATCGTGGCCGAACGGCTTCTCGATCACCACGCGGCGCCAGTGGTCCGGACTGCGCCGGGCCAACCCCGAATCGGAGAGCTGCTGCAATACGGTGGGGAACCGGTCCGGCGGGATCGCCAGGTAGAACGCATGATTCCCGCCGGTGCCGCGTTCCTTCTCCAGCGCGTCGAGGGTGCTCGCGAGCCGGGCGAACGCGTCCGGGTCGTCGAACGTGCCGTGCACGAAGCGCATCCCCTCGGCGAGGCGTTCCCACACGTCCTCACGGAAGGGAGTCCGGGAGTGCTCGCGGACCGCATCGTGCACGATCTTCGCGAAATCGGCGTCCTCCCAGTCGCGTCGGGCGAACCCGACGAGAGCGAACCCCGGCGGCAACAGACCGCGGTTGGCGAGATCGTAGATCGCCGGCATCAGCTTGCGCCGGGCCAGGTCTCCGGTGACCCCGAAGATCACCAGGGCACAGGGCCCGGCCACACGGGGGAGCCGTTTGTCCCGGCTGTCCCGGAGCGGATTGACCCAGTTCTGCTGCGCCGTGGGTTCGCTCACCGGGTCAGGCCTTCGGGCCGGCTTCGCGCAATTGTTCCGCCGTGGCGTCCAGCAACTCGTTCCAGGACACCTCGAACTTGTCGACGCCTTCGTCCTCGAGTACCTGGAACACGTCGGGCAGGTCGATACCGACGGCGGCGAGCTGGTCGAAGATCTCCTGCGACGCCGCTGCGGTACCGGAGACCGTGTCGCCGCGGACGTCGCCGTGGTCGGCCACCGCCTCGAGCGTCTTCTCCGGCATCGTGTTCACGGTGTGCGGGGCCACCAGCTCGGTGACGTAGAGCGTGTCCGGGTAGTCGGGGTTCTTGACCCCGGTGGACGCCCAGAGCGGGCGCTGCACGTGTGCGCCCTGTTCGGCCAGGGTCTGGAACCACGGCTGGATCTCGAAGACCTGCTCGTAGGCTGCGTAGGCGAGCCGGGCGTTGGCGAGAGCGGCCTTGCCGCGCAGCGCCAGCGCCTCGGGTGTGCCGATCGCCTCGAGACGCTTGTCGATCTCGGTGTCCACCCGGGAGACGAAGAACGAGGCCACCGAGTGGACCGAAGACAGCTCGTGGCCCGCGGCCTTCGCCGCCGACAGCCCGTCGAGGTACGCCGACATCACCATCTCGTAGCGCTCGACGGAGAAGATCAGCGTCACGTTCACGCTGATGCCCTCGCCGAGGACCTTCGCGATCGCCGGGACGCCCTTCTCGGTGGCCGGGATCTTGATGAACAGGTTCGGCCGGTCGACGATCTTCCACAGCTCGATCGCCTGCGCGACGGTCTTGTCCGCGTCGTGTGCGAGCCGTGGGTCGACCTCGATCGACACCCGGCCGTCGAGACCGCCGGTCGCCTCGAACGTCGGAGCGAGCACGTCGCACGCTCGGCGAACGTCGTCCGTGGTGATGGTGCGGATCGCGGAATCGACGTCGGCGCCGCGCGCCGCGAGCTCGCGGACCTGCTCGTCGTACGCGTGGCCCTTGCTCAGAGCCGCCTGGAAGATGGACGGATTCGTGGTGACTCCGACGATGCTGCGTATCGCGACGAGATCGGCGAGATTGCCGGACTCGATGCGTTCACGGGACAGGTCGTCGAGCCAGACCGAGACGCCGGCCTCGGAAAGACGTGCCAGGTAGGGGTTCTGGGTCATCTGCTCATCCCTTCACTCGAGCGAGCGAGCGCTTCGCCGCGGCGGTCACGGCCTCGGGCGTGAAGCCGAACTCGCGGAACAGGGTGGTGAAGTCGGCCGAGGCGCCGAAGTGCTCGATCGAGACGATCTCGCCGTCGGAGCCGACGAATCGGTACCACGGCATCGCGATTCCGGCCTCGACGACGACACGGGCCTTCACGGTGGGGGGAAGCACCCCGTCACGGTAGGCCTGATCCTGCTCGTCGAACCACTCGACACACGGCATCGAGACGACGCGGGTAGGCACCCCGTCTGCTTCCAAGGTTTCCCGGGCGGCGACGGCCAGCTGCAACTCCGAACCGGTGCCGACGAGTACCACCTCGGGGACGCCGGTGGACGCCTCGGCGAGGACGTAGCCGCCCCGCGAGACACCCTCGTAGCTCGTGCCTTCCAGGACCGGGACGTTCTGGCGGGTGAGTGCGATCCCGGCGGGTCCGCGGGTGGAGTCGTGGGTGGACCGCTCGAGCACCGCGCGCCAGGCGTGAATCGTCTCGTTCGCGTCTCCCGGACGTACCACGGACAGGCCGGGAATCGCCCGCAGCGCCGCGAGGTGCTCGATCGGCTGGTGGGTGGGCCCGTCCTCGCCGAGGCCGATCGAGTCGTGCGTCCAGACGTAGGTGACCGCGGTCTTCATCAGGGCGGCCAGCCGGACGGCCGGACGCATGTAGTCACTGAAGACCAGGAAGGTGCCGCCGTACGGAAGGGTCGGCCCGTGCAGGGCGATGCCGTTGAGAATCGAGCCCATCGCATGCTCGCGAACACCGAAGTGCAGTGTCCGCCCGTAGGGCTCGGCCTTCCACGTCGAGGTGGAGATGGATTCGGGACCGAAGGACGGGAAGCCGGAGATGGTCGTGTTGTTCGACTCGGCCAGGTCTGCGGAACCGCCCCAGAGTTCGGGAAGCTCCTCGCCGACGGCGTTGAGGAACGAGGACGATGCCTTGCGCGTGGCCACGCCCTTCGCGTCCGGCTCCCATGTCGGGAGGGAGTCGGCCCAGCCCGCAGGGAGGTCGTGGGCGAGGAGCCGGTCGAGCAGCGCCTTGCCCTCGGGCACTCGCTCAGCCCACGCGTCGAAGCCCTTCTGCCAGTCGGCCTTCGCCGCGACACCGCGATCGAGTGCGGCGCGGGTGTGGGCGATGACCGCGTCGTCCACCTCGAACGACTTGTCCGGATCGAAACCGAGTGCGCGCTTGACCGCCGCGACCTCGTCGGCGCCGAGGGCGGCGCCGTGCGCCGCGCCGGTGTTCATCTTGTTCGGTGCCGGGTAGCCGATGATGGTGCGCAGCAGGACCAGGGACGGGCGGCCGGTCTCGGCCCTGGCCGCACGCAACGCATCCTCGATCGCGACGACGTCCTCGCCGCCTTCGACGACCTGTACGTGCCAGCCGTACGACTCGTAGCGTGCCGCCGTGTCCTCGGTGAGGGCGATGGTGGTGTCGTCCTCGATGGAGATCTTGTTGTCGTCGTAGATCACGGTGAGGTTGCCCAGTTGCTGGACACCCGCGAGCGACGAGGCCTCGGAGGTGACGCCCTCCTCGATGTCGCCGTCGGAGGCGATGACGTAGACGTGGTGGTCGAAGGGGCTCTCGCCGGGCGCGGTGTCCGGATCGAACAGCCCACGCTCGCGTCGCGCCGCCATCGCCATGCCCACTGCGGAGGCCAGGCCCTGGCCGAGCGGGCCGGTCGTGATCTCGACGCCGCGAGTGTGCCCGTGCTCGGGGTGGCCCGGCGTCTTCGAGCCCCACGTGCGCAGCGACTCCAGATCCCCGAGTTCGAGGCCGTAGCCGGCGAGGTACAGCTGGATGTAGAGCGTCAGGCTCGAGTGACCACAGGAGAGGACGAAGCGGTCCCGGCCGATCCAGTCGGCGTCGGCCGGATCGTGCCGCATGACGCGCTGGAAGAGGGTGTAGGCGAGGGGAGCGAGGCTCATCGCGGTTCCCGGGTGGCCGTTGCCCACCTTCTGCACCGCGTCCGCGGCGAGGACACGGACGGTGTCCACCGCTCGCGTGTCGAGGTCCGTCCAGTCCGCGGGGTGAACCGGTTGCGTGAGGTCGCGAATCTCGTCTGTGGTCGACACGAGCTGAAGTCTCCTGACATGGGTGAACACGGAGCGCAGCGCAGCGAGTTCACGGGTGGCACCGACGATGCCGGGTGAGGTGAACTCATGACGCCGAGCGGACTGCTGTCACATCTGCCACCTCAGCCTAGTGCCCGGCCGGTTGCGGGTCGATCCGGTCCGGTGCCCGGCCGATCACGGGCCGATTCGGTTCGCCCGAACCCGGCGTCTACCATCGTCTGTAGTAGTGGACGGCTGACGACGGCGTGGAAGTAAACGGTGCGAGGAGACAACGTGCGGGCAGGGCAACGGCCGAGCGGACACGGCTTCGGCAGCCCGGGGATCCCGGCAACCGCGCCGCGGTCGGACACGCTCCTCGGACGCGCCACCGGCAAGGTCCTCGCCTATGTCGCGCTGACCAAGCCCCGGGTCATCGAGCTTCTGCTCGTCGCGACCATCCCCGCCATGCTGCTCGCCGACCGCGGGGCGGTCGACATCGTGCTGATCCTCTCCACCCTGTTCGGTGGCTGGATGGGTGCCGCGAGTGCGAACTCGCTGAACTGCGTCGTGGATGCCGACATCGACAAGGTGATGAAGCGCACCGAGCGCCGTCCCCTCGCCCGCGAGGCCGTTCCCACCTCGCACGCACTGGTCTTCGGTCTGGTGCTGGGCGTCGCGTCGTTCGCCTGGCTGTGGTGGCGTGCCAACCTGCTCGCCGGCATCCTGGTCGTCCTGACCATCGCCTTCTACGTTCTCGTCTACACGATGGTTCTCAAGCGTCGTACCTGGCAGAACGTGGTGTGGGGTGGCGCCGCCGGATGCATGCCGGTACTCGTCGGCTGGGCCGCCGTCACCGGATCCCTCTCGTGGGAGCCGTTCGTCCTGTTCCTGGTGATCTTCTTCTGGACGCCGCCGCACACCTGGGCGCTGGCGATGCGGTACAAGGAGGATTACAAGGCCGCGGGTGTGCCGATGCTGCCGGTCATCGCCACCGAACAGCACGTGACGAAGCAGATCCTGCTCTACAGCTGGGCGATGGTGATCACGACGCTCGTCCTGGTCCCGGCGGCGGGCCTGATCTACGCGGGGGTCACGATCGCGGCCGGCCTGTGGTTCCTGATCATGGCGACGCAGCTGTACCGGAGTGTGCGCGGCGGTGCGGTGGTGAAGCCGCTGCGGCTGTTCCTGCAGTCCAACAACTACCTCGCGGTCGTCTTCGTCGGTCTGGCGCTCGATTCGGTGCTCGGCCTGCAGACGGTGTGGAGCATGTTCACGGGCTGACCCGTCGGTCAGGGCCGGTCGCGGGCCGACCCTGCGGTCAGGGCAGCAGCACGATCGAGCCGGTCGTCGTGCGTCCTTCCAGATCCCGATGTGCTCGCGCAGCCTCCTCCAGTGGATAGTGCGCGCCGACCCGGAGTGTCAGGGTGCCGTCGACGAGGCCGGAGAACACGTCGCCCGCACGCCATTCGAGCTCACGGCGATCACGTAGATATGCCCCCATCGACGGCCGGGTGAGATAGACCGAGCCCGCCGTGTTGAGCCGCTGCGGGTCCACCGGCGGCACCGGCCCGCTCGCCGCACCGAACAGTGCCAGCGTGCCCCGGATCCGCACGGAGCCGAGGCTGGCGTCGAACGTGTCCGCGCCCACCCCGTCGTACACCGCGGCCACACCTGCACCCTCGGTGAGGGCGCGCACGCGCTCGGCGAGGTCGGGGCCGTACCGCAGCACGTCGGTCGCGCCGGCCTCGCGGGACAGTGCCTCCTTCTCGTCGGTGGAGACAGTGGTGATCACCCGCGCCCCGAGAGCGACGGCCATCTGGGTCAGCAGCAGGCCCACCCCGCCCGCGCCCGCATGAACGAGCACGGTGTCGCCCGAGGCCACCGGGTAGGTCGAGTGGGCGAGATAGTGTGCGGTCATGCCCTGGAGCAGAGCCGAGGCGGCCTGATCGGACGGGACCCCGTCCGGCACCGGGATCGCCACCGCCGCTGGCACCAGGACCTGCTCGGCGTAGCTGCCCGGCGCCGTGGCCCACGCAACCCGATCGCCGGGGCCGAACCCGGTCACCTCGGCGCCGACGGCCCGCACCACGCCCGACCCCTCGCTGCCGGGTACGTAGGGAAGCTCCTGCGAGTACACACCGGTCCGGAAGTAGGTGTCGATGTAGTTCACGCCGATCGCGTCGACCTCGACCAACAGGTCTGTGGGGCCCGGTTCGGGGTCGGGGAGTTCGGTGGGAACGAGGACGTCGGGACCGCCGGTGGCCGTCACTTCGATTGCGCGCATGGTGCTTTTGTAACACCGGCGGTGCCGATCGTGGCGGTGGCAGGGCGGGGCGGCGAGGGTGCCGCGGTGCTCGAGTATTCTCTTCACCATGAGCACCGACACCGCGAAGCCCGCTGCCGCTCCCGTCTCCGCTCCCAAGGACGTGGTCGCGGACATCGAGAAGTTCCTCGCCGCCCACGGTGGCTCCGGCAGTGCCGTCGTCCAGCCCGTGGGGGAGGGCCGGGTGCGCATCACCCTGGTCGGCGAGGACGGCATCCTGGGCGACCAGGTGGTTCCCGATCTGGTCACCGCGAACGCGGTCGTCGAGGCCGTCTCGGGGCTCACGGAGGCAGCCGGATGGGATCGTGAACTCACCAGCAAGGTGACGCCGCGCCCAGGCCATTTCGCGCAGATGGCCGGGTGGGTGGCCCGGCAGACGCGGTTCCCGAAGGCACGCAACGAACGCTGACGCACGAGTCCGGCACGAACGCACGGTGCCCTCTCCCCAGGGCCGGGGAGAGGGCACCGTGCGTCGGTGGTCAGGCCGGTACGGGCTCCTGATCGGCGACCCGTACGCGGGTGCGACCCGCGGCCCACAGGGCCGAGGTGGCCGCCGTGCAGACACCGGCGCCGAGGACGTGCAACGCCACCAGGGCGGCGGGCACGTCCGTGAAGTACTGGACCACTCCGACGAGTCCCTGGGCCACCACCACGGCGATGACCACCTGCAGGCGGAGTTTGACGGCGGCGCTCGTTCCCACGGCGGCGAGTCCGAACGCGAGGCCCACCAACAGCGCCAGATAGGCGACCAGGGTCTGGGCGTGCAGGTGGACGAGGGTGGTGATGTCGATCTCGAGCCGGGGCACGACGCGTTCGGGGCTCTTGTCGCCGGCGTGCGGGCCCGCGCCGGTCACCATGGTGCCCGCGACCAGGGTGGCCGCCAGGGCGATACCGGACAGGGCGGTGAGCGCGCGCAACGGGCGTGGCACGACCTGGGTGGGGACACCGTCGTCGGGTTCGCCGACCTTCGCGAAGAGGACGGTGGCGAGCCAGACCATCAGCATGGACACCAACAGGTGCACCGCGACGGTCCACCAGAGCAGGCCGGTGAGCACCGTGATCCCGCCGATGACGGCCTGCAGGACGGTACCGCCGGGCATCAACCACGCGTAGACGAGAACTTCCCGACGGCGGCGCGCCCTGGTGACGGCGAGGACGATGGCCGCCGCGGCCAGGACCACGACGAAGGTGAGCAGCCGGTTGCCGAACTCCACGGCCTGGTGCAGCCCGGCGACCTCCTCGTGCGGCACCGGGGTGAAGCTGCCCGGGAAGCACTGCGGCCAGGTCGGGCAGCCGAGCCCGGACGCGGTGACCCGCACCACTGCTCCGGTCACCGCGATCCCACCCTGGGTGAGGATGACGACGAACGCGAGGATCCGCTGTGTCCTCAGGGACGGCAGCGGTAGACGGTCGACGAGGCTCAGAAACCCGCGATACAGCACGGAGTCGATGGTAGAGCCCCGCGTACTACAGCCCGTCGTTGGGTGCTGGAGGAGACGCCGGGATCACGCCGAGGGTGTCGTCGGTGGTGATCGAGAAGTCGCCGACCACCACTCCGAGGAAGTCGAACTCGCGGTGGATCAGCGTGACAGTGCGGCGCTGGGACTCGGTGAAGACCGCCTCGTCGAGAGCGGCGTCGGAGAGGTTCGCATACGACAGGTCGGAGCCGGTGAAGTTCGCCCCGCGCACGTCGGCGCCGGACAGGTCGGCCCACCGGAGATCCGTGTGGGCGAGATCCGCACCGCGCAGGTCGGCGCCCGCGCACCGGGTGTGCTCGTCGGGTGTCGGTGCGGCGACCACGGCGCAGGAGCCTACCCACCGGGCGGGAACCTCCGTGGCTCCGGTGGCTGCGGCCACGCCGCTGCCCATCGCTGCGGCGACGAGTACTGCCGCGACGGCGGCCACCGTGGGCGCCACCGCCGACCCGCAACGTCCGGACGCCCGACTCCCGAGCTTCAATATCCCGACCTTCAACGACACAGTCCCTCCCGTCGATCGCCCGGGAGGGACTGTATTCGAGATGGGTACGCCGCGGTGCGGTTTCGCTGCCGCGGCGGGAGATTCAGGAGAGGAACTCGGCGGCGATCTTCTTCGCCCACTCCTCGGCCTGGTCCTTGACCTTGATCGGACCGGAGTCGTCGTGCCGGGCATGTTCGCCGACCTGCACGGCACCGAGCGAGATCAGCTTCTCCGCCATGATCTCGCCGCCGCGGTTGAACGTCTCGTAGACGCTGTCGCCCATCCCGAACAGGGCGAAGCGCACGCCGTCGAGATCGGGCTCGTCCTCGTCGAGGGCATCGAAGAACGGTGCGGCGCCGGTGGGGAGCTCGCCGTCGCCGTAGGTGGAGCAGACGACGATGTGGAAGTCGTCGGCGTCGAGATCGCCGGGATCGAACTCCATCATGTCGTACAGCGAGACGTCCTGGCCCGACAGCACGTCCGCCAGATGTTCCGCGACCGACTCGGCGTTACCGGCTTCGCTGCCGTAGAGGATCACCACTGCCATCGTTGTCGAGCTCCTTCGAAATGTGTGAGAGTGCGGGCGAGGTCAGGGACGCACCCGGTCGGGTGCGTACACGGGGTGGGAGTCAGTAGACGTCGCGCACGTAGCGTTTGGCGGCGCGCAGCGCGGCGACGTACTCGCGGGCTTGTTCGGTGTCGCGCGCGCCGTGGGTGGCGACGAGTTCGTGCAGCGCACGGTCGACGTCCACGGCCATGGCGAGCGCGTCTCCGCACACGTAGACGTGCGCGCCTTCCTCGAGCCACGCGAACACCTGTGCGCCGTGCTCGAGCATGCGGTGCCAGACGTAGTCCTTCTCGGCCCGGTCACGGGAGAACGCGACGTCGAGACGGGTGAGCAGTCCCCGGTCCCGGAATGCGCAGAGTTCGTCGCCGTACAGGAAGTCGCTGCCGCGGTGACGGTCGCCGAAGAAGAGCCAGTTCGCCCCGCGGGCACCCCGCGCGGCGCGTTCGTGCAGGAAGGCACGGAAGGGCGCGACGCCGGTGCCCGGACCGATCATGATCACGGGCGTGTCGTCCTCGGGGAGCCGGAACGACCGGTTCTTCACCGGGAATACGCCACCGGCACCCGTCGGCCCGATCCGGTCCGCGAGATAGGTCGAGCACGTCCCGTGGCGATCGCGGGTACCGGTACGGTGCCGGACGCTGGTGACCGTGAGATGGACGTACGACCCGTGGACGGCGGGTGCCGAGGAGATCGAGTAGGTGCGGTGCCGGAGCGGCTCGAGGACGCCGACGAACTCGTCCGGTGACACCGCACCGGGTACGAGGTCGAGGACGTCCATGACATCCAGGACGTCCCGGCCTCGCGCCCAGCGGTCGCGGGCCGTGCGATCGCCCGCGAGCACGGCCAGATCGGAGTCGCCGGTGCGGTGCGCGGCGAACTCGAGGAGATCCCGTCCCGGCGTGCGGAGTTCGAGGGAGTGGCTCAGCAGGTCGCTGAGCGGGCGCTCGTGCCCGGCGACGGCATGGTCCGGGTGCACACCCAGGCGGGTGACGATCTCGTCGACGAGTGCCGGGTCGTTGACGGGTTGTACGCCGAGGCCGTCGCCGGGCTCGTAGCTGATGCCGCTGTCCGCGAGGTCGAACTCGTAGTGCCGGACCTCCTTCGTCGACTGCGGGCCGGACAGCACCCGGTTGCCCACGAGGGTGGCGCGGTAGGGGTTCTTTCGATTCCACGGCGACCGAGTCCGGGCACCGGCGGTGCCGCGCTGCCCGGCCCGGGCGGGTCTGGTGGCGGCTTCGGGGGTTTCGGGGGATACGACGCGGTCCGGCGTACGGGTCGCAGCGGGGGTGTTCACTCGCGATGCTCCCTCGGTCGGTGATCGGTCCGGTCGCGGTTCGACGACCAGCGTGCATGTCGATACACGCGCAGGCACAGTAATCCGTCCCGACTTCGCGGTGCAACACGCTCGTTCCGCGCCGGGGGGTACAGCTCAGGTGAAGCGGAACAGTCGCTGGGCGAGGAAGCCGGTGACTGCCGCCCACACGGCGAGAACGATCAGGCTGAACCCGTCGATCGTTCCTGCGAGCGCCGATTCGAGCCCGTGCGCGAGCGCGCCGGACGGGACGAGCCGGGCCGCCGCGGTCCATCCTTCCGAGACGTCGCCGCGGACGAACAGGATGCTGCCCACCGCGATCATGACGAACCAGAGGATGTTCGCGAGGGCGAGGACGATGTCCGCCCGCAGGGTGCCGCCGAGCAACAGACCCATCGCGGCGAAGGTGACCGTGCCGAGCGCGATGACGATCGCGCCCAGACCGAGACCGAGCAGATCGGGTCGCCAGCCCAGGGCGAATCCGATCGCCCCGAGCAGTACCGACTGGAGCGTCACGACGATGACGACCGCCGCGCTCTTCCCGGCGATGATGCCCCACCGTGGCAAGGGTGTGGCACCGAGTCGTTTCAGGGCGCCGTAGCGGCGGTCGAATCCGACGGCGATGGCCTGGCCGGTGAAGGCGGTGGACATCACCGCGACCATCATCACGGCGGGCAACACGGTGTCGACTCGCACGTCCCCCAGATCGCCGATGGGAAGCTTGCTCAACCCGACGAGGAGGGTGATCGGGATGAACATCGTGAGCAGCAGTTGCTCGCCGTTGCGCAGGAGCAGCTTCAGCTCGAGCCAGGTCTGGGCTCTCAGCATCGTCGAGGGGGCGCTGGGCCGCGGATCCGGCGCGAACGTACCCGGCGCGAACCGGTTGTCGTGCAGGCGATCTCCCGCCGTGGTGCTCATCCCCGCAACTCCTTACCCGTCAGCTCGAGGAACACGTCCTCGAGGCTGCGCTGGTCCACCCGGATCTCGTTGACCAGGACGTCCTGCTCGGCGCACCATGCGGCGACGGACGCGACCACGGACGGGGTCACGACGCCCTCCACCAGGTACGCACCCGGTGTCGCCTCGCGTGCGGAAAATCCTTCCGGCAGCGTGCGGACCAGGGCGTCGACGCCGAGCCCGGCCGGTGCGGACACTCGCAGCTGTCCCTCGGAACCGCGGCGGGTGACCTCGGACGGTGTCCCGGAGGCGACGATCTCGCCCTTGTCGATGATGACGAGCTGGTCGGCCAGTTCCTCGGCCTCGTCCATGAGATGGGTGGTGAGCAGGACGCTCACGCCGTCCCGGCGCAGCGCGTCGATCAGCTCCCACACCAGGAGCCGCGCCTGGGCGTCGAGACCCGCCGTGGGCTCGTCGAGGAAGACCAGTTCCGGGCGGCCGACGAGTGCGCACGCGAGCGCCAGGCGCTGTTGCTGACCGCCGGAGAGGCGCCGATAGGGAGTGTTGCGGGCGTTCGCGAGTCCGAGGCTGTCGAGCAGCCACGCGGAGTCCAGCGGGTCGGCGCAGTAGGAGGCGACCAGATCGAGCATCTCGCCGGCCTTGGAGCCGGGATACGCGCCGCCTCCCTGCAGCATGACGCCGATGCGCGGACGCAGGGCGGCGCTGTCGGCGATCGGGTCGAGGCCGAGAACGCGTACGGTCCCGGCGTCGGGACGGAGGAAGCCCTCGCACATCTCGACGGTGGTGGTCTTGCCTGCTCCGTTGGGCCCGAGGAGGGCGAGGACCTGTGCTCGCTCGACGGTCAGGTCGAGCCCGCCGACAGCGCGCACACCGTCGAACGACTTGACGACACCGTCGAGGCGGACAGCGGGGGATGCGTTGCCGGTCCGGGGGGTGGTCACGGCGAATCAGCGTAGGCGGCGGGCCGTTCGGGACCGTCGGCCCCCCCGTCGGCGTGTGGCGTGGGATTCACCCGCCACGGCAGCCGGTGGCGGGTGAGGACGATGAGGGTTCCGGCAGTGAACACCGTGGCGACCGCGGCCTGCACGATGACGAAGGGGGGATACTCGCCACCGTTGGGCATGAGGATCACGCTCACCACCGCGGAGAACGCGACCGCCGGTACCCGGAACGCCGGCGCCGTGGCCCAGGCCGCGAGCGGAATGACCGCCCACAGCAGGTACCAGGGCTGGACCACGGGAAACAGCAGCACGATCGCGCCCAGCGAGACACCGAGGGCGCCGACCGCGTGGATTCGCCCGGTGAGGACCGCGAGCAGCATCCGGACCGTGATGAAGGCCGCGACCAGGGAGGCTATCGGCCGGGTCAGGCCCAGGACCGCGGTGGTGTGATCGCCGAGCCCCAGCAATACCCCCGCCAGGCCCGTACCGAGGCCGAGAAGCGTCGGAATCGACATCCAGCTGCGCACGGCGTTGGCCGTGCCGAGGGTGTGGATCCAGCCCATGCCGAGCCCGCTGGCGACGCTCACCCCGACGAGCACGACCGCGGACACGGCGCCCAGGGCGAGGGCGGCGAGGGCGACCGCCTTCCAGGTCGCACCCCAGCGGCGGGCGAGCGCCATCCCGACGAAACCGAGGGCGAGCAGCGAGGGGATCTTGATGGTCGCGGAGAGCGCGACCAGGGCGGCCCCGGACGTGAGGAGGAACAGTTGGGTGCCTCGGATCGGCGCCGAGGATTCGACGGCCCGCAGCGCGAGCTCCACGCCGGCCAGCATGAGGCCGATCATGAGGGCCTCGTTGTGGATTCCGGCGACGAGGTGGAACAGGAGCAACGGGTTGGCGGCGCCGAGCCACAGCGCCGCGACCGGCGCCACCCCGCACCGGCGGGCGAGCCGCGGCAGGGCCCAGACGATCATCGCGACCCCGGCCAGTGCGAGTACCCGGTGCAGGAGGATCCCGGCGAGAATGTTCTCGCCGGTCAACGCCGTGATTCCCTCGCCCATCCAGAGGAAGAAGGGGCCGTACGGGGCCGGGGTGTCGCGCCAGATCGTCGGCACCGTGCGGGTGAGTACGTGATCGACGCCGAGAGCGCTGGCCGGGCCGATGGCGTAGGGGTCGAGACCCCGGGCCGCGATCTCGCTCTGTGCCAGATAGGAATAGACGTCCTTGCTGAACATCGGCGGTGCGACGGACAGCGGGATGATCCAGAGCAGCAGCGTGCGGTCCAGCTGGGAGCGGGACAGCCGTCGCCGGACCGGGCCCGTGTGCAGGCTGCCGATCGCATAGCGGCCGAGGAGCAGCCATGCGAGGACCACCATCACGGTGCCCGTCATGGTCAGGGTCAGGGCGACACTGGGGATCCGTGCGGGCAGCCCCAGCAGGCGTTCCCCCTGGACCGGATTCTGCAGGACGGGCTGTGCCCCGGCCCCGAGTGCACCGACCGCCATGAGGATCGCGCCGGTCGCCCCGAACCGGCGGATGCCTCGGAGCGCGGCGATCTCCCGGTCGTTCAGCCCGGGGGAGTCGGCTTCGTCGCCGTGCAGGACCTCGGCGACCGTGTGCCTGGGGGGCCGGCCGTCGACGCCGAGTGCCCGCTTGCCCCACTCGACTCCGGTCGCGGCCCAGCGCGTGGCGATGCGCGAGACGTTCCCCGTTGCGGTGCGCGGCTTCCGCTCGGCGGCGGCCCGCGGCACAGGCGGGGTCGATTCGGCGGACGGCTTCGGCACACCAGGAAGGGTAGCGGTGGTGCGGGCGCCGGCCGCCGGGGCAGTCCGGCGTGGCCGCGATCGCGGCGGCTCGGGTCTCCCGGTGCCGCCTCTTCCTGCGGATATTCCCAGTTGTAAGCGAGGTAACCCTTAGTAGACCTGCGGTTCTAATTCCGTCACACTGGTGTTGTGAAAACGGGAGCAGAGCGCACGGACGGCAGGGAAGACGCGGTGTACGCGTCTTCGGGTGCCGTCGTGACCGGGGGATCTCCGGTGGCTCATCCCGTCGCCCACGAAGGCCGGACCAGGCGAGCCGTGGTTCAGCTCCTGCTCGAGGAAGGCCCCGTCACCGCGACCGAGATCGGTCGTCGACTGGGTCTGAGCGCCGCGGGTGTGCGACGTCACATCGATGCCCTCATCGAATCGGGAGAGGCGCAGGAAGCGCCCTCGGCGACCGTGCGGCGCCGCGGACGCGGTCGGCCGGCGAAACGGTTCCAGATCACCGCGCAGGGGCGCGGCAAGCTCGGCCACGCGTACGACGACCTCGCGGGTGCGGCCCTGCGCCAGCTGCGCGAGGTCGGTGGCGAGGCGGCGATCACCGAGTTCGCCCGGCGTCGCGTGCAGGCGATCCTGGTCAGTGTCGGCCGCGCAGCGGACCGTGATGTCGGCCGCGCAGCGGACCGTGATGTCGGCCGCGCAGCGGACCGTGATGCGGTGCGAGCAGCGGACAGCTCGGCGGTGACGGTGTCGCGTGAGGACGTCGAGTCCACGGCCGAGGACATCGCCGAGGCGTTCACCTCCGCGGGCTTCGCCGCGTCGACGCGTCCGGTGGGCAACGGTGTGCAGATCTGCCAGCATCACTGCCCCGTCTCGCACGTCGCCGAGGAGTTCCCGGAGCTGTGCGAGGCCGAGCGCGAGGCGTTCACCGAGTTGCTCGGCACCCACGTACAGCAGCTTGCCACCATCGCGAACGGCGACTGCGCCTGCACCACCCACGTCCCCCTCGTTCCGCTCGCAGCACCGGGTCGTCCGGAGCCGCCCGGATGATCCACCGTTCGACAGACGTTATTCCCGTCGGCGCACAGCCCATCGCCGACTACGCAACAAGACTCCGGAAGGAGCTCGCATGACCGTCACGTCAGATCAGGCGACACCCGGTACCCCGTCGGCCGCCGCCGAGGTACCTGCGCCCGCAGCACCGTTGACTCAGGAAGAGACCATCGCGTCCCTCGGTCACTACGACTACGGCTGGTCCGATTCGGATGTCGCAGGAGCCGGCGCGCAGCGTGGTCTGTCCGAGGCGGTCGTCCGCGACATCTCGCAGAAGAAGAGCGAGCCCGAGTGGATGCTCGACGTCCGCCTGCGTGCGTTGAAGACCTTCGACAAGAAGCCCATGCCGAACTGGGGCAGCAACCTCGAGGGCATCCACTTCGACAACATCAAGTACTTCGTGCGTTCCTCCGAGAAGCAGGCCGAGAGCTGGGAGGACCTGCCGGAGGACATCAAGAACACCTACGACAAGCTGGGCATCCCGGAGGCGGAGAAGCAGCGGCTGGTCGCGGGTGTCGCGGCGCAGTACGAGTCGGAGGTCGTCTACCACTCGATCCGTGAGGACCTCGAGAAGCAGGGCGTGATCTTCCTCGACACCGACACCGGTCTCAAGGAGCACCCGGAGCTGTTCCAGGAGTACTTCGGCACCGTCATTCCGGCCGGTGACAACAAGTTCTCCGCGCTGAACACCGCGGTGTGGTCGGGCGGGTCGTTCATCTACGTCCCGCCGGGCGTGCACGTCGACATCCCGCTGCAGGCCTATTTCCGGATCAACACCGAGAACATGGGCCAGTTCGAGCGGACGCTGATCATCGTCGACGAGGACGCGTCGGTGCACTACGTCGAGGGCTGCACGGCACCGATCTACAAGTCGGATTCGCTGCACTCGGCCGTCGTCGAGATCATCGTCAAGAAGGGCGGCCACTGCCGCTACACGACGATCCAGAACTGGTCGAACAACGTCTACAACCTGGTCACCAAGCGCAGCAAGGTCGACGCAGGCGGTTCGATGGAGTGGATCGACGGCAACATCGGCTCCAAGGTGACGATGAAGTACCCGGCCGTGTGGATGACCGGTGAGTACGCCCGCGGCGAGGTGCTGTCGGTCGCGTTCGCCGGCGAGGGCCAGCACCAGGACACCGGTGCGAAGATGCTCCATCTCGCGCCCCACACGTCGTCGACCATCGTGAGCAAGTCGGTCGCCCGCGGCGGCGGCCGTGCGTCCTACCGTGGCCTGGTCCAGGTCAACAAGGGCGCGCACGGCTCGAAGTCGACGGTCAAGTGCGACGCGCTGCTGGTCGACCAGATCAGCCGCTCGGACACCTACCCGTACGTCGACATCCGTGAGGACGACGTGACGATGGGTCACGAGGCCACCGTGTCGAAGGTCAGTGACGACCAGCTGTTCTACCTGATGAGCCGCGGACTCACCGAGGACGAGGCGATGGCCACCGTGGTGCGTGGCTTCGTCGAGCCCATCGCCAAGGAACTGCCGATGGAGTACGCACTCGAGCTGAACCGACTGATCGAACTGCAGATGGAAGGGGCCGTGGGCTAAGTGAGCACCCCGGTAACAGGAGTGGTGGGAGCCGTCACCGGCGAGAACCCGCAGGCAGCGGTCCCCGCGGCGAACAAGGGCGAGGCGTTCACCTCGTTCGACGTCGACGCGTTCGAGATCCCCGGTGGTCGTGACGAGGTGTGGCGGTTCACTCCGCTACGCCGCCTGCGCGGCCTGCACAACGGGACTGCCGTCGCCGACGGTTCCGCGACGGTCACCGTCGACGGACCCGACACCGTGACGGTCGAGACCGTGGGCCGCGACGACGAGCGGCTCGGTCGCGGTGGTGTCCCGGCGGACCGCATCGCGGCGCAGGCGTACTCGGGTTTCGAGACCGCCACCGTCGTGTCGGTGGGCACCGAGGTCGAGGTCGCGGACACGGTGAACGTGGTGATCGACGGGCCGGGTGTGGACAAGGTCGCCTACGGGCACCTCCAGATCCGCCTCGCACCGTTCGCGAAGGCCACCGTCGTCCTCGACCATCGCGGCAGCGGCACCTACGCCGACAACGTCGAGTTCGTCGTCGGCGACAGCGCACATCTCACGGTCGTCGCGGTGCAGGACTGGGCCGACGACGCCGTTCACGTCACCGCGCACCATGCCCGGCTCGGGCGGGACGCGGTGCTGCGGCACAACGCGGTGAGCCTGGGTGGCGACCTGGTGCGACTGACCGGAACGGTCCGGTACGACGGACCGGGCGGCGACGCCGAGTTGCTCGGCCTGTACTTCGCCGACGACGGCCAGCATCTCGAGCACCGGCTGCTGGTCGACCATTCGCAGCCGCACTGCAAGTCGAATGTCGTCTACAAGGGCGCGCTGCAGGGCGACCCGCATTCCTCTCGACCCGACGCCCACACGGTGTGGATCGGTGACGTCCTGATCCGCGCGGAGGCGGAGGGCACCGACACCTTCGAGCTCAACCGCAACCTGGTGCTCACCGACGGTGCGCGCGCCGATTCGGTGCCCAACCTCGAGATCGAGACCGGGGAGATCGTGGGCGCCGGGCACGCCAGCGCGACCGGACGTTTCGACGACGAGCAGCTGTTCTACCTGCGAGCCAGGGGCATTCCCGAGGACCAGGCGCGCCGGCTGGTCGTGCGGGGCTTCTTCCACGAGATCATCGCGAAGATTGCCGTTCCCGAGGTGCGCGAGCGTCTCGAGGCCGCCGTCGAGGCCGAACTCGCCGCCGTGGGCGTGTGAGCAGAGCCGTCCGTATCGCCGAATACTTCCCATTTCCACCAGAAGGAACACCATGTCTACCCCTGACCTGACCACCGCAGACCAGCAGACTCCCTCGGTTCTCGAGATCAAGGACCTGCACGTCGACGTTGCGAGCACCGGAGACAGCGCCGAGCCCATCCACATCCTCAAGGGTGTGAACCTCACGGTCCGCTCCGGCGAGACGCACGCGATCATGGGCCCCAACGGGTCCGGCAAGTCGACGCTCTCCTACGCGATCGCCGGTCACCCCAAGTACGTGGTGACCTCCGGGTCGATCACTCTCGACGGCGAGGACGTGCTGGAGATGAGCGTCGACGAGCGGGCGCGGGCAGGGCTGTTCCTGGCCATGCAGTACCCCGTCGAGGTGCCCGGTGTCTCGATGTCGAACTTCCTCCGCACCGCGGCGACCGCAGTGCGCGGTGAGGCCCCCAAGCTCCGGCACTGGGTCAAGGAGGTCAAGGAGGCGATGACCGAGCTCGACATCGATCCCTCCTTCGGCGACCGCAGTGTCAACGAGGGATTCTCCGGCGGTGAGAAGAAGCGCCACGAGATCCTGCAGCTCGGTCTGCTGAAGCCGCGGATCGCGATCCTCGACGAGACGGACTCCGGCCTGGACGTCGACGCGTTGCGCGTGGTGTCCGAGGGTGTGAACAAGTACCGCGAGCGTCAGCACGGCGGAGTCCTGCTCATCACCCACTACACGCGCATCCTCCGCTACATCCAGCCGGATTTCGTGCACGTGTTCGTCGGCGGCCGGGTCGTCCAGTCCGGTGGCCCGGAGCTGGCCGACGAGCTCGAGGCGAACGGTTACGAGCGCTTCACCCAGGCAACCCAGGGAGTGTAGGCCCATGACCACGACGGTGCGCACGGTGGCGGACGGTCCGAGCCGACCGTTCGACGTCGAAGCCCTTCGAGCGGACTTCCCGATCCTGTCCCGTACCGTGCGGGACGGGAAGCCGCTGGTCTACCTCGACTCCGGCGCGACGTCACAGCGTCCCGTGCAGGTGCTCGACGCCGAACGCGAGTTCCTGCTCACGTCGAATGCGGCGGTCCACCGGGGGGCGCACCAGCTCGCCGAGGAGGCCACGGACGCGTACGAGGGAGCGCGGGCGAAGATCGCCGACTTCGTCGGCGTCGGGTTCGACGAGCTGGTGTTCACGAAGAACGCCACCGAGGCTCTCAACCTCGTCACGTACGTCCTCGGCGACGACCGGTTCGAACGGCGGCTCGGCCCCGGCGACGAGATCGTGATCACCGAGCTCGAGCATCACGCCAATCTCGTCCCGTGGCAGGAACTGGCCCGCCGCACCGGCGCCACCCTGAAGTGGTTCGGGGTCACCGAGGACGGCCGGATCGACCTGGATTCACTCCACCTGACCGACGCGGTCAAAGTGGTGGCGTTCACGCACCAGTCGAACGTGACCGGTGCGGTGGCGCCGGTGACGGAACTCGTGCGCCGCGCTCGCGCGGTGGGTGCACTCGTCGTTCTCGATGCGTGCCAGTCCGTCCCGCATCTGCCGGTGGACTTCCGGGCGCTGGACGTGGACTACGCGGCCTTCTCCGGGCACAAGATGCTCGGCCCGTCCGGAGTGGGTGTCCTCTACGGCCGGCGCGCACTACTCGAGTCGATGCCGCCGTTCGTGACCGGTGGCTCGATGATCGAGACGGTGACGATGGAAGGCAGCACGTATGCGCCTCCGCCGCAGCGCTTCGAGGCGGGCGTGCCGATGACCTCGCAGGTCGTGGGGCTGGGCGCGGCCGTGGACTACCTGAACGCGATCGGCATGGACGCGGTGGCGGCGCACGAGCATGCACTCACCGCCGCGGCCCTCGGCCGCCTCGGCGAGATCGACGGCCTCCGCATCGTCGGCCCGGAGACCACCGAGAACCGCGGTGGCGCCGTGTCCTTCGTCGTCGACGGTATCCACGCTCACGATCTCGGCCAGATCCTCGACGACGAGGGTGTCGCGATCCGCGTCGGCCACCACTGCGCGTGGCCGCTGCACCGTCGTTTCGGGATCGCGGCCACCGCGCGGGCATCGTTCGCCGTCTACAACACCCTCGACGAGGTCGACGCGCTCGCGGCCGCCATCCGTCGCGCACAGTCGTTCTTCGGGGTGCGGGGGAGCGAGGCCTGACATGCGAATGGAACAGATGTACCAGGAAGTGATCCTGGACCACTACAAGCACCCGCACGGCCGCGGACTGCGTGAGCCCTTCGGCGCGGAGGTCCACCACGTCAATCCCACGTGCGGTGACGAAGTGACCCTTCGGGTGCACGTGGCGGACGGCACCGACGGCCCGCTGGTCGCCGACGTGTCCTACGACGGTCAGGGATGCTCCATCAGCCAGGCCGCGACGTCGGTACTGACCGATCAGGTGATCGGTCGTCCGGTCGAGGAAGCGCTGGCGACGGTGGCGGCGTTCAGCGAGATGGTGAGCAGTCGGGGCACCGTCGAGGGAGACGAGGACGTCCTCGGTGACGGCATCGCCTTCGTCGGGGTGTCGAAGTATCCGGCACGGGTCAAGTGCGCGCTGCTCGGATGGATGGCATTCAAGGACGCGGTGGTCCAGGTTCTGGACGGGACCGACGCCGGTGACCGCGCGGCGGTCGTCGGCACGACGATCGGAGAAAAGGCATGAGCGAGACCGACACCACGCAGGCGGCACCCGCGCAGGAACCGGCGTCCGAAGACGGCCGGTACGTCCCGAGTGGCACGGTGCCCGCGACGGAGCGGCTCGAGGAGCTCGAGGAGGCCATGCGGGACGTGGTCGATCCCGAGCTCGGAATCAACGTGGTCGATCTGGGGCTCGTCTACGGGATCACCGAGGACGAGGACGTCGTCACGATCGACATGACCCTGACGTCGGCGGCGTGCCCCCTCACGGACGTGATCGAGGACCAGGCGCGCGGCGCGCTGGTGCGCAGCGATCTCGCGTCCGATCTGCGGATCAACTGGGTGTGGCTGCCGCCGTGGGGCCCCGACAAGATCACCGAGGACGGGCGCGACCAGCTCCGCGCCCTCGGCTTCACGGTCTGAGCCGAACGTCCCTGCCCTGACGGGCAGCCGGACACGTCGACCGACGAGGCGTGCATCGACGCCGGTGCCGGGCAGGAACTCCTGCCCGGCACCGGCGTTTTCGTGTCCCCGAGCGTACGGCGAGAGCATCCTCTGCTACGGTTCCTCGTGCCTGAATGTTAACGAGTAATCGCGCTATGTCGTATTCGAGGGGAGATGCTCTACGTGTATGCGACCGCTGCAGTGCTCGACGAGGTGAACGGTCCGTTGTCCCTGCGCGCAGTGGAGACCGAGATGCCGGCGCCGGGGGAGGTTCTGGTGCGCATCGCGGGCGCCGGTATCTGCCACACCGATCTCACCGCGATGGCGGGGGGAGTGCCGCTGCCGTTACCGGCCGTACTCGGCCACGAGGGGGCGGGGGAGGTCGTGGCGGTCGGGCCCGTCGCCGATCTCGCTGTTCCCGATGTCGCTGTTCCGGATGTCGTGGTTCCGGATGTCGTGGTTCCGGGCCCCGTGCGTATCGGCGACCGGGTCGTCCTCAGCTTCGACTCCCGCCGCGCCTGCCGGAACTGCCGGCGGGGACACCCCGCCTACTGCTCGCGGTTCGCTCCGCTCAACTACGGCGGAACGCGTGAGGACGGGACGACGACGCTCCGGGCGGCCGGCGGTACCCGGGTGCACGGCAATTGGTTCGGGCAGTCCTCCTTCGCGACCTGTGCGGTCGCCTCGTCGCGCAACGCGGTCCGCGTTCCGGCGGATGTTCCCCTCCCACTCGCCGGTCCGCTCGGATGTGGAATCCAGACCGGCGCCGGGAGCGTTCTCGAGGTGCTGCGCCCGGAACCAGGTGCCTCGCTCGCCGTGTTCGGGTGCGGGCCGGTGGGACTGTCGGCGGTCCTCGCAGGAGTGATCGCCGGATGCACCGAGATCTATGCCGTGGATCCCTCGCCCGCGCGGCGAGATCTGGCCGTCGAACTGGGTGCCACCACCGCGTTCGATCCCGATGCCGGACGCGGTCCGGTCGAGGCGATCCGCGCGTGCTCGCGCCGCGGCGTCGACTACTCGGTGGACACGGTGAGCAGTGAGCCGGTGCTCCAGCAGGCGCTGCGGGTGCTCGCCTCGCCGGGTCACTGCGCCACGCTCGGGCTGAGGGGGCCGCGCAATCCCGTGACCCTGGACCAGTCCCTGGTGTTGACGGGCCGCACGCTCACCGGGGTCATCGAAGGCGATGTCGACCCGCACACGTTCATTCCCCGGATGGTCGACTATTGGCGCGAGGGCCGATTCCCGTTCCGGAAGATGATCACCACGTATCCCTTCGAGGCGATCGGCGACGCGCTCGCCGCGGTCCGAGCCGGTGACGTCGTCAAGGCAGTGCTCACGTTCGACACGAGTGCGGACACCGATGCAGTTGCGGGCACCGATGCGGCTGCCGGCGGAAAGGAGTAGTCATGGCGGTACCCGAGGAGTTCGCGGAACTCGTCCGCAGTGGTCACCGGCTCGACTCGGCGGAACTCGACGCCCTGTGGGCTCGTCTCGACGTCGCCGAGACCGGCCTGTTCACCGGCCTGTGGCGTGGGGGCGCCTTCGACACCGGCCACCGTGCCGCCGCGATGCTCGGGAAATCGGGGTGGTACGGCAAACGCTTCGATGCGCTGATGGACGTCAAGCCGTTGATCTGTCGGGACGAGGACGGCGCGCTGTACTCGGACACGACGGCAGGCCGGGGTGAGGCGAGCCTGTGGATGGTCGAGTTCCGCGGGGAGGTGACCGCGACGATGGTCTACGACGGGATGGCCGTGTTCGACCACTTCAAGAAGGTCGACGAGGACACCGTCATGGGGATCATGAACGGCAAGGGATTCGCCCTCGACGGTGGGAAGCCGTTCTACTTCTGGCTCGCCCGCGACTGACGGCCCGCGGGCCGCGTCACGCGCGCTTGCGCTCGTCGGTCTTCTTCGCGGCCGTCTTCTTCGCCGGGCTCTTGCGTGCTCCCGTCTCCTTCGTGGGCGCCTTCTTCGTGGTCGTCGTGCGCGCGGGTGCCTTGCGCGTGGCCTTCTTCGCCGACGTGCGTGATTCGGACTTGCCGCCGCCCGCGGCTTCCACGCTGCGCTGCAGTGCGGCGACGAGGTCGACGACCTCGGCGTCCTGGCCGGGTTCGGCGGCCTCCTCCGTCGCGATGACCTTCTTGCCGCCGCTGGCGATCATCTCGTCGAGGAGTGCCCGGAGCTGTTCCTGGTACTCGTCCGTGAAGTCCTCCGGCGTGAAGTCCGCCGACATGCTCTCGACGAGAGTGCCGGCCATGGCGAGTTCCTTCTTCTGCGGCTTCTCCGCACCGTCGAGGGACGGGAAGCTCACCTCGCGGACCTCGTCGGGCCACAGCAGAGTCTGGATCACCAGTACCCCGTCCCGGGAACGCATCGCCGCGAGCCGGGTTCGCTGCCGCAGGGTGAAGTGCACGATCGCGGTGCGGTCGGTGTCCTCGAGTGTCGTCGCGAGCAGGACGTAGGCCTTCGGCGAGGATCCGTCGGGTTCGAGGTAGTAGCTCTTCTCGAAGAGGATCGGGTCGATCTGATCGTTCGGGACGAACTCGAGCACCGGAATCTCGTGTTTCTCCGCAGCCGGGAGCTCGGCGAAGTCCTCGTCGGTGAGGATGACCCGCACCCCGTCCTCGGACTCGTAGGCCTTGTCGATGTCGGCATAGGGGACGACCTCTCCGTCGACGGAGCAGACGCGCTGGTACTTGATCCGTCCGCCGTCCTTCGCGTGGACCTGGTGGAACCGGATGTCGTGGTCCTCCGTCGCCGAGTACACCTTCACCGGGACGTTGACGAGACCGAACGCTATCGAACCTTTCCAGATGGACCGCATCACCCCATGATCGCCCAGAATCCCGCCCGCGGCGACAAGAACCGGTCGAGAGCGATGTTTTCCGTGGGCGGCCCGGAACGGTCTCGTTCCGGCTCTCAGAGAGCGGACCGGGCCAGCGTCCAGCGGAGCCCGGCCGGGACACCGCGGAACAGGGCCCACATGGCCCGCGCGGTTCCCGCGAGATCGTCCCGGCCGGAGAGGAAGGCGCGCTGGTCGGTCTCGGGGAGATCGAAGAAGGCGTCGAAGAACTCTGCCGTCCGATCCGGCCGGAGCCGGAGGAGGGATTCGAGCCCGGCCCCGCGCAGGCGGTGTACCGCGCGGGCCCGAGCAGGCCACAGCGCCTTGTCCGGACTGCGGCCCGAGACCAGGGCCGAGACGAGCGTGTCCGCCGCGTCGAGGGAGGCGGCGACGCTGTACCCGGTTCCCGGATGCGTCAGACCGGCGCGGGCTCCGAACGCCAGTGCAGGAGTGGCGGTGTTGCCGGGCTCCACCGCGAAGTGCACGCGTTCGGTCGGCGCGCCGTCGGGGATCCGTACACCGCGGGCGCGCAGTCGACGGTGCAATCGCGTCCGGAGTTCGTCGACACCCGTCGCGGGCCGGCCGACGAGGCATGTCTCCTCGAGGAGGACGTGATCCGCCGAGATCGGTACGGCATACAGAAACGAGGCCGGGGCTGCCGGCGGGGCACCGTGATCCGGGCGCCAATCCATGAACCAGGCCTCGCCGTCGCCGAGCGCCGGCGCCGCGACGTCTCGGGGGAGGACCATCCCGAATGCGGTCTGTTCGGCTCTCCCCGGGGCGATACGGGTCCCGCGGGCGTCGACGACGGTGTGGGCGGACACCTCGCGTAGATCGGGGACACCGGGAGTACGCACGGTTGCCGTCCGGGACGTGAGCGCCACGGCCACGCCGGAAATCACCTCCACCTCGTCGAGGGCGAGTGCACGCTGGACTGCGGCGTTGTCGAGCACTCCGTAGGCGCGGGTCAGGGCGCGCTCGCGGGTTGTCCAGACGCGGGGAGAGCGGACGTGGGTGCGCAGGACCCGGGTGCCGAGCCAGGCCGGAACCTCGTCGGCCCACAGTGCGTAGGTCGGCGTCCACGACCTGGCCGGGCGCGGGTCGACCGCCACGGTCCGCAGCCCGGACCGGGCAGCCCGGTGTGCCAGCGCTCGGCCGGCCGGCCCGAGACCGACGACGAGGAGGTCGGCGATCGGGGAGGGGGGAGGCACGAGCGAAGGGTAGCCGAGCGGCCGCGCAGATGCTCCGACCTGGGAGCTTTCCGGTCGGTGCACAGATCACGTATCGAGTACATCAGCACTGCAGTCGATACAGTAATGATGAGATATCGAGTCGGGCCGTGACGGAATACCAGGAAAGCCAGAATTGCTGCACTCGTCGGCGGCTCCGACGTAGGCGATCTCACTGCATCGACCGACAAATGCAGGCGATTCGGATCGGCCCGCCACGGTAAAGTGGGCAGTTCGTGTGCCTGCGGCCGAACCCCACCGGCCGCGAACCACACCCAGCCCCGAACACACGAGGAGATTCGTTGATCACCGCCACTGATCTGGAAGTGCGAGCCGGCGTGCGCACGCTGTTGTCTGCGCCCGGGCCCGCCCTACGGATCCAGCCGGGCGACCGGATCGGGCTGGTCGGGCGCAACGGCGCGGGCAAGACGACGACGCTGCGCATCCTGGCGGGCGAGGGGGAGGCGTATGCGGGCACGGTGATCCGCAACGGCGATCTCGGATACCTGCCGCAGGACCCCAAGGAAGGCAACCTCGACGTCCTGGCGAAGGACCGCGTCCTGTCGGCACGCGGTCTCGACGACATCCTCCGCGGGATGGAGAAGCAGCAGGCGATCATGGCCGAGGCCGTCGACGACGCCGAGCGTGACGCGGCCGTCCGCAAGTACGGGGTTCTCGAGGACCGGTTCTCCGCTCTCGGCGGGTACGTGGCCGAGTCCGAGGCGGCGCGGATCTGTAGCAGCCTCGGGCTGCCGGACCGCGTCCTGGAGCAGGCGCTGCGCACCCTCTCCGGAGGCCAGCGCCGCCGAGTCGAGCTGGCCCGGATCCTCTTCGCGGCGTCGGACGGCTCCGGCGGCAAGTCGAATACGACCCTGCTCCTCGACGAGCCGACGAACCACCTCGATGCCGACTCGATCACCTGGCTGCGCGGATTCCTGCAGGGCCACGACGGCGGCCTCGTCGTCATCAGTCACGACGTCGACCTGCTCGCCGACGTGGTCAACAAGGTGTGGTTCCTCGATGCGGTGCGCGGCGAGGCGGACATCTACAACATGGGCTGGAAGAAGTACCTCGACGCCCGTGCCACCGACGAACAGCGCCGCAAGCGTGAGCGGGCGAATGCCGAGAAGAAGGCGGGCGCGCTGCGCGCTCAGGCGGCCAAGCTGGGAGCGAAGGCGACGAAGGCGACAGCCGCACAGAACATGGCCAAGCGTGCCGACAAGCTCCTCGACGATCTCGACGAGATCCGCGTGGCGGACAAGACCGCGAAGATCCGGTTCCCGACTCCGGCCGCGTGCGGCAAGACGCCGCTCATGGCGAAGGAACTGACCAAGGTCTACGGGTCCCTCGAGATCTTCACCGGGGTCGATCTCGCGATCGACCGCGGTTCCCGCGTGGTGATCCTCGGCCTCAACGGTGCGGGAAAGACGACGCTGCTCCGGTTGCTGGCCGGTGCCGAGACTCCGGATCTCGGTGAGCTCGTTCCCGGATACGGACTGAAGGTCGGGTACTTCGCGCAGGAACACGACACGATCGACGACGAGGCGAGTGTGTGGGAGAACATCCGGCATGCTGCGCCGGACGCGGGGGAGCAGGACCTGCGTGGGCTGCTGGGTGCGTTCATGTTCACCGGCCCGCAGCTCGAACAGCCCGCCGGGACGCTGTCCGGAGGTGAGAAGACCCGGTTGGCGCTCGCGGGCCTCGTCTCGTCGGCGGCGAACGTGTTGCTTCTCGACGAACCGACCAACAACCTCGACCCGATCTCGCGCGAGCAGGTTCTCGACGCACTCCGCAGCTACGAGGGTGCCGTCGTACTCGTGACCCACGATCCGGGCGCGGCCGAGGCGCTGAACCCGGAACGGGTCATCATGCTTCCGGACGGCACCGAGGACCACTGGTCGCAGGACTACCTCGAGCTCATCCAGCTGGCCTGACCGGTGCTGGCCTGCCCGGGCTCGGTCACGCGAGCCCGGCCAGGTCCCGCAGCACGACGTGGTTGCGGTCGTGGAAGGTGCCGAGGGTGTATTCGGGGAGGAACGCCATCGTGGCGAATCGGGACCGACGCGTCCATCGCAGCGCCTGCTCGGAGGCGGTGCGATGGAAGTTCACCTGGTATCCGCCCGTGTACAGGTGGAGCAACGTGTAGCCGCCCGGGTATCCGGCGCCGCTGCCGGTCTCGAGGTATTCGACCGCGGCGTTCGTGTCGCCGCGAGTGACGCGGCACCGGTGCGTGTGGCCGGCGAGCATGAGGAACACCCCCGGGTTCGAGGCGTGTAGCTGTTGGAGACGCTGTGCGTCGGCGTCCGCGAGGACGAATCCGGGGCCACCCACATTCGTCCCGGCCGATTCCCGGGTGACCGGGTGGTGTGCGAGCATCATCGTGGGGCGGTCGGGTTCGTCGGCGAGGGTCCGCTCGATGTCGGCGAACTGTTCCGCCGAGATCACCCCTCCCGCGGCGTCCAGGTGGGTGGAATCGACGCCGAGGACGCGCAATCCGCCGACGTCCCTCGTCCACGCGGTCTGGAACGGGACGAACGCGTCCCCGAACGCGTCGAAATGGTCCGTGCCCGGAATCGGGGAGGCGGTGTCGTACCCGGCGTCGGGATCGGACTCCGGAGTGTGCGGCCGGTCGTGATTGCCGCGGGTGACACTGTATTCGTGCCCCAGCCGCCCGTATCCGTCGAGGAGTTCGCGGGCCCGCCGGACCTCCGTGGGTCGCGCCTCGCTGGTCAGATCGCCGTTCACCACCAGATGCGCGACATCGTGCCCTCCGATCTCGGCCAGGGCGGCAGAGAGCATCACCTCTGCGAACGGGGGCAGACCCGGCTCCTGCTCGACGGCCCGGGGAAAGTCGCCGAACAGGAGGCCGTGGCGGTCCTCGCCGACATGGGTGTCGTTGAGGACCGCCACGGTCCCGACGAACCGTCCTGGCGGCGGCACCAGGGTGCGGACGACTCCCGCGATCTCCGGTGACGCGGGCGTCCTCGTGGCGACCAGGGTGGGGACCGCCCGCCGGCCCGCCGAACGCGCTTCGAACCGATACTCACGTCCGGGTTCGAGGCCGGACACCGTGACCAGGTGCGAGATGCGTGGGGTCGGATCGGAATGCGCGAGCGGTGGCGGGCCTGCGGAGTCGGCGGGACCGAGGGACACCTCGGTGTCGGCCTCGGTGAACGCGGGCAGTCCGTCGGGGCCGGGGGAGGCGACCGCATACGTGACCCAGGACAGCGTCACCGAGGTCGTGGTGACCGTCACGACCTCGAGATCGGCGGCGAGGACCGCCGGGCTCCTCGCGGTGCTCGCCGCGGCGCCGAAGCCGAGGCCCGCGACGGTGAGGGCGCCGATGCCGGCACCGCGCAGCAGCGTGCGACGCGAGAGGTGCGGTGAGGCGGGCCGAGAGTACGGCAGGGACTGCCGCGGGGAGGACGTCGTCGACATTCCGACTACGGTATCGGCTCCGGGTGAGGGGAACGTGACGCCCGGGCGGCCGTGTCTCGAACGACGTGTCTCGAACGACGTGTCTCGAACGACGTGTCTCGAACGACGTGTCTCGAACGACGTGTCTCGAACGACGTGTCTCGAACGACGTGTCTCGAACGACGTGTCTCGAACGACCGGATCCCGGGCGAACGGGTTCACTCGTGCTTGCGCACGGACTCCTCGACCAGGTCCAGTACCGCATCGAGTTGGGCTCCGGTGTTGCCGGACGCGATCCTGGCGATCAGCCCGTCGAGTACGAGATCGAGGTAGCCGACGAGAACCTCGGTCGGTACGTCGTCCCGGAGGCGGCCGGCGGACTTCTGTGCGGCCAGGCGCGCGAGCGTCGCCTCGGTGAGTTCCTGGGATCGCTGCAGCCAGCTGCGCCGGAACTCGGGGTCGGTGCGCAGACGGCGCGCGATCTCCAGACGCGTGCCGAGCCAGTCGTACTGTTCCGGCTGCGCGAGCATGTCGCGCATGACCTGGACGAGACCGCCCTCGGCGACGACGTCGGCCATCCGGGTGGCGTCCTCGTGGGCGAGGGCGAGGAACAATCCGTCCTTGTCCTTGAAGTGATGGAAGATCGCGCCGCGGGACAGTCCGGTGGCGTCCTCGAGCCGGCGGACGGTCGCGCCGTCGTAGCCGTACTCGGCGAAACACCGGCGGGCGCCGTCGAGGATCTGGCTGCGCCGTGCCGCGAGATGGTCCTCACTGACCTTGGGCACTGTCGATTCCTACTTTCGGGATGGGCTCACGTCGTGTCGGGACCGGACGATCCTCGTGGGTATCGAGCTCGGGGGCTCCGGGGTAACGGGGCTCGGCAGCGGGAGGTTCGGGAACGGGAGGTTCGGGAACGACGCACGGCGGACCCAGCCGGGGCTGAATCCGCCGTGCGCACGAGCAGAGTGACTAGTTCCGGATCATGTTCCGGAGCACGTACTGCAAGATGCCGCCGTTGCGGTAGTAGTCCGCCTCACCGGGGGTGTCGATACGGACCACCGCATCGAACACGATCTTCTCGCCGCTCTCCTTGGTAGCCGTGACCCGCATGGTTTCGGGAGTCACACCCTCGTTGAGCGTGGCGATGCCCTCGATGTCGAAGGTCTCGGTGCCGTCGATCCCGAGCGACTTGTAGCTCTCGCCCTCGGGGAACTGGAGCGGGACCACGCCCATGCCGATGAGGTTGGAGCGGTGGATGCGCTCGAACGACTCGGTGATGACGGCCTTGACGCCGAGCAGGGACGTGCCCTTGGCCGCCCAGTCGCGCGAGGACCCCGATCCGTACTCCTTGCCGCCCAGCACGACCAGCGGGATGCCCGCCGCCTGGTAGTTCTGCGACGCGTCGTAGATGAAGGACTGCGGGCCACCCTCCTGGGTGAAGTCCCGCGTGTAGCCGCCCGAGACGTCGTCGAGGAGCTGGTTCCGGAGGCGGATGTTCGCGAAGGTGCCACGAATCATCACCTCGTGGTTACCGCGGCGGGAACCGAGCGAGTTGTAGTCCTTGCGCTCGACTCCGTGGGAATCCAGGTACTGGGCCGCCGGGGTGCCGGACTTGATCGGGCCCGCCGGGCTGATGTGGTCGGTGGTGACCGAGTCGCCGAGCAGCGCGAGGACGCGAGCGCCCTTGATGTCGGTGACCGGTGCCGGCTCCATCGTCATGCCCTCGAAGTACGGAGGCTTCCGGACGTACGTCGACTTCTCGTCCCACGCGAAGGTGTCGCCCTCCGGGGTGGACAGATTCTGCCAGCGGCTGTCACCGGCGAAGATGGTCTCGTAGGACTTGCGGAACATGTCCTGGCTGATCGCCGACTTGATCGTGTCGTCGATCTCCTGAGCCGAAGGCCAGATGTCCTTCAGGTACACGGGGTTGCCGTCGTGATCCTTGCCGAGAGCATCGTTCTCGAAGTCGAAGTCCATGGTTCCCGCGAGCCCGTAGGCGATGACCAGCGGCGGCGAGGCCAGGTAGTTCATCTTGACGTCGGGGGAGATGCGGCCTTCGAAGTTGCGGTTGCCGGACAGCACCGCGGTGACCGTCAGATCGTTGTCGTTGATCGCCGCGGACACGGACTCGGGCAGCGGGCCGGTGTTGCCGATGCAGGTGGTGCAGCCGTATCCACCGAGGTAGTAGCCGAGCTTCTCGAGGTACGGCCACAGGCCGGCCTTCTCGTAGTAGTCGGTGACGACCTGGGAACCGGGGGCCATGTTCGTCTTGACCCACGGCTTGGTGGACAGCCCCTTCTCGACGGCGTTGCGGGCGAGCAGAGCCGCACCGAGCATCACCGACGGGTTCGAGGTGTTGGTGCACGAGGTGATACCGGCGACGACGACCGCGCCGTGGTCGAGGACGAACTCGCCCAGCTCGTCCGAGGTGACCTTCACCGGCTTGCTCGGGCGCCCCTCGGCGCCGTTCGCGGCCGACTGGACGTCGACGGCGCCGTCGTCCGCGAAGGACAGCGTCGCCGGATCGGAGGCCGGGAACGACTCCTCGATCGCCTCGTCGAGCTGGGTGTGCTCGGCCGGGTGCTGCTCCTCCACGTAGTTGTGGATGTCCTTGCGGAACGCGATCTTCGACTCCGACAGCAGGATGCGGTCCTGCGGGCGCTTGGGGCCGGCGATGGACGGAACGACCGTGTTGAGGTCGAGCTCGATGTACTCGGAGTACACCGGCTCCTTGTCCGGGTCGTGCCACATGCCCTGCTCCTTGGCGTACGCCTCGACGAGCGCGAGCTGCTCGTCGCTGCGGCCGGTGAGGCGCAGGTAGTTGATGGTCTCCTCGTCGATCGGGAAGATCGCTGCGGTGGAACCGAACTCGGGGCTCATGTTGCCCAGCGTGGCGCGGTTCGCCAGGGGCACCTCGGAGACGCCCTTGCCGTAGAACTCGACGAACTTGCCGACCACGCCGTGCTGGCGGAGCATGTCGGTCGCGGTGAGCACGACGTCGGTGGCCGTGACACCGGGCTGGATCTCGCCGGTGAGCTTGAAGCCGACCACGCGCGGGATGAGCATGGAGACGGGCTGTCCGAGCATCGCTGCCTCGGCCTCGATGCCGCCGACGCCCCAGCCGAGCACGCCGAGGCCGTTGACCATCGTGGTGTGCGAGTCGGTGCCGACGCAGGTGTCCGGGTAGGCCTGGCCGTTGCGGGTCATGACGGTCGGTGCCAGGTACTCGATGTTGACCTGGTGCACGATGCCCATGCCCGGAGGGACGACCTTGAAGTCGTCGAACGCGCCCTGTCCCCAGCGCAGGAACTGGTAGCGCTCGCCGTTGCGCTCGTACTCGAGGTCGACGTTGCGCTCGAGCGCGTCGGCGCGACCGAAGACGTCGAGGATCACCGAGTGGTCGATGACCATGTCGGCGGGGGAGAGCGGGTTGACCTTGTTCGGGTCGCCGCCGAGGGTGGTCACGGCCTCACGCATGGTGGCGAGGTCGACCACACAGGGGACGCCGGTGAAGTCCTGCATGATCACACGGGCCGGCGTGAACTGGATCTCGATGCTCGGCTGCGCCGACGGGTCCCAGTTCCCGATGGCACGGATGTGATCGGCGGTGATGTTGGCACCGTCTTCGGTGCGAAGGAGGTTCTCCGCGAGAACCTTCAGTGCGTAGGGCAGCTTCTCGGTGCCGGGCACCGCCGAGAGACGGAAGATCTCGTAGGAGTTCTCACCGACCTCGAGGGTGCCCTTGGCGCCGAACGAATCAATACTCGTGCTCACGTCAGCTCCACTCGTCTTCGATTAGCCGTCGACCGGGCTGTGTCGACGGCCGGAGGACACGGCCGCGCGGCGATCTCGGGGGCTGCGCTGCGGGAACAGCGGTGCCGGGACCGGCCGGTGCCGTGGTACCTCGCTCCAGTCTAACAGTACGCTTGTCCTGTGAAAGCTGAGGGCACCCTTCGTACCCTCGAACTTCACCCGATGGTTCCAGTCTTCACTTTCGTGTCGCGCGCCGGCAATCGTCGAGCCCGACCGGGGCCTGCCGTAGTGTGCACTCCCGGGGGTCGCGTTCCATTCACCTCGACAACGGATGAGAGATGTCTGCACCTTTCGTGACTGTGTTGCCGCTCGGTGCGGCCTCGCCGGCCGCTACCGCGGTTCCGCACGTGGCTGCTCTTCCGCGTGCGGTGGAATTGCCCTCCGGGGTGGAGGTGTCGGAGATCCTCGCCGACGTGGCCGCGGACGGCGTCGCGGCGCCGGACGCCGTGGTGGACGAACTGCTGGCGGTCGTCGATCGCGCGGCCGGGCACGGAATCGACCTGAGCATCGTCGTACTCGAGGAGAACCCGACCCGCGATTCGGAACTACGTGACCTGGCCACCGACGTCGGCGCCGAGGAGGGCGGGACGGTTCTGGTGCTCAGCCCCAACTGGGTGGGCTCGTACAGCGACTCGATCAGCCGAGTCCAGCTCGAGTCCGGGCAGGACCGGACCTACACCGGGGGCGACGCGGTGGTGGCTGCGGACAACTTCGTCGACGACCTGCTGGAGCCGGGCCCACCGTGGACCCTGCTGACGGTCCTCGTGCTCGGTGTCGTCGCACTGGCGACGGCGGCGCTGATCCGGGCGAAGCTCCGACGCGGGGACGATGCGCCTGCCTCTTCGTCGGAGGGAACCGGCGATCGGCACGTTCCGGAGGATGCGCCCTCGGCGCGACCCTGAATCGTCGATTCGCGCTACGTACTCCCTCGGCCGGAGTCCGAATTCCGACCGTTTTCCGACTGTCGACGCCGAGGGGTCGACCGACCGAGTTGTCCGGTTTCGGGACGCCGCTGTCGACGTTCGTCCGGCATTTGTCCGATTACTCCCGTTCGATACGGATGATTCCGGTGATCTCGGCCTATGTCGCGAGTTTGCGCAGGTCGAATTACCAATGTGTTATTTGTGGCTAATGTTTCCGCGCGGGCTGCGAGTGTCGTACGGTGCGAATGATGCGCCTTGTGAAAGAAGTGCTCCAGACTGACGCGATCCTTCCCGCGGGACGGATGGTGGCGGTGCGGTGGGCGCGAGGCGCCGTCGAGGCGCAGCACCGAGGGAGAGACGTGTGAAACGGGCACCTGTGGGCGGACTCGGCTCTCGCACCCGGCGCCATCGGCGCTCGCGCGCGAGGGCGCTCCGGACCGGCACCCTCGCCGTCGGGATCGCACTCGTGTCGACGTTGCTGATCGGCTCGGGCCAGTTGGCGATCGCGGTTCCTCCGCCACCGCCGAACCCGAGCGATCTCGACATCGCGGACGCGCAGACTCGGGTGGCGGCGGGAGCCGGCGAGGTGAGCGCACTGATCAATCTCGTCGCCGCGGCGGACCAGCGGCTCGCCGAACTCGACAACGAGGTCGCCGTCAGGCGGGAGAGTGTGAACAAGGCGCTCGTCGATCTGCAGAACGCGCGCAGCGCCGCGGACGCCGCGGCGAGTGCCGTGTTCGCGTCCCAGGAGGGCTTGCGGGACGCCGCCGCGCAGATCGATCTCGCGCAGACCGACTTCGACGAGTACGCCGTGTCGAGCTACGTCCGGGGCACGAACGTGTCCTCACTCTCGGCCTATCTCGGTGCCGGCGCGCCGGACGACGTCCTCGATCGGGCGCAGGCCTTGAAACTCATCTCGGTGAGCCGCAACGCCGTCCTCGACGAGCTGCAGCGGGCCCGCACCGAGCAGGCGAACCGGGATTCCGCGGCGCGGGAGGCGAAGCAGCAGGCCGACGCCGCGGCGCAGCAGGCCGAGGAACGCAAGTCTCTCGCCGAGCAGGCGATCGCGGCCGCGCGCGCCGCGCTGGACGGTCAGGTGGCACGCAAGTCGCAGATCGAATCGGAGCGCGCGGCGGCGCAGTCGCAGCTGGAGGCGGCACGAGCGAACGCGTCCGGGCTCGAGGGGCAGCGTGTGGCGTACACCGCCTGGGAACGTCAGCGCCAGGCCGAGGAGGCCGCCGCAGCCGCCGCGGCGGCAGCCGCGCAGGACGCAGCCCGTGACGCGGCAGCGCGGGTCGCCGCGAACCAGGCGGCGCGCGAGCTCGCCGCTCGGCTGGCGGAGGAACAGACACCACACACCTCACTCGACGACTACACGCCCAGCCCCTCGACGAAGCCGTCCACCAGACCCTCGACGTCGACCGTCACCGGTAGTGCGGCCATCGAGACGGTGATCGACCGGGGGATGTCGCAACTCGGAGTCCCGTACTCGTGGGGCGGCGGCGACGAGAACGGGCCGACCAAGGGAATCCGCGACGGTGGCGTGGCCGACAGCTACGGCGACTTCGACAAGGTCGGTTTCGACTGCTCGGGGCTGATGATCTACGCCTTCGCGGGTATCGGGATCTCCCTGCCCCACTACACCGGCTATCAGTACACCGCGGGTACCCAGGTGCCCTCCTCCGAGATGCGTCGCGGGGACATGATCTTCTGGGGCCCGAACGCCAGCCAGCACGTGGCGTTGTACCTCGGCGACGGGCAGATGCTGGAGGCTCCGCAGTCCGGCTCGGTGGTCAAGGTGTCGCCGGTGCGATGGGATGGCATGACCCCCTACGCTGTACGTATGGTGACGTAGGACATGGGGACATAGGAGGCAGCGCCGTTACTCGGTCGTTTGTCTGTCCACGTGCACCTGGAATAGTGATCAGTACGTGTACGGGTGGGACGATCAGGTGAAAGCGGTGGATTCTTGGTGACCTCGGAAAGCACTGGTTCCGGCGGCGTCGACGGCTCGAAGGCCGACGACAAGGCTCAGGGCTCCGATTCGAAGGGCGCCGACTCCGGGTCGACCGGCGTGCAGCCGGGTGTCTCGAAGACGAGTGACGCACAGCCGGCGGGAACAGGGTCGGACGGAACCACGCCGCCCGATTCGCAGACGGGCGCCGCGAGCGCAGCCGAGGCGAAGGCAGCCGAGGTGAAGACGGAAGCCGCGACCCGCGGTGGTCACGGCGAAGCCGCTGCGCAGGACGAGGCCGCTGCGACGCAGGATGAGGCGACTGCCACCGAGACGCCCGCAGTCGGTACGAAGGAGCCCGCGCGCACCAACGGTGTGACGGCGTCCCCGCCTGTTCCCGCCCAGCCTGCTCCCACCCAGCCCGCTCCCACCCAGCCTGCTCCCACACCGCCGGTACCGAACGCTCCCGCACCGTCGGCAGAGCTGGCGTCGGACGTGCAGACGCTCGAACGTGCGATCTACGAGGTCAAGCGCGTCATCGTGGGTCAGGACCGGCTGGTCGAGCGCATCCTGGTCGGCTTGCTCGCCCGCGGGCACGTCCTGCTCGAGGGTGTCCCCGGCGTGGCGAAGACGCTCGCGGTCGAGACGTTCGCCAAGGTCGTCGGCGGGTCCTTCTCCCGTGTCCAGTTCACCCCGGACCTGGTGCCCACCGACCTCATCGGTACCCGGATCTATCGTCAGGGTCGCGAGGAGTTCGACACCGAACTCGGGCCGGTGGTCGCGAACTTCGTCCTCGCGGACGAGATCAACCGCGCCCCCGCCAAGGTCCAGTCCGCGCTCCTCGAGGTGATGGCGGAGCGCCACGTGTCGATCGGTGGCAAGCGGTACCACATGCCCGATCCGTTCCTCGTGATGGCCACGCAGAACCCGATCGAGAACGAGGGCGTGTATCCGCTCCCCGAGGCACAGCGCGACCGTTTCCTGTTCAAGATCCTGGTCGACTACCCGTCGGTCGAGGAGGAACGCGAGATCGTCTATCGGATGGGCGTGAGTGCCCCGGAGCCGCATCAGATCCTCGGGCCCGAGGAACTCATCCGCCTGCAGAAGGTGGCGAGCGCGGTGTTCGTCCACCACGCACTGGTCGACTACGTCGTGCGGCTCATCGCCGCGACACGTACCCCCGAACAACTCGGTCTGCACGACGTCAAGGGCTGGATCGCCTACGGCGCGTCACCGCGTGCCACCCTCGGCATCATCGCCGCCGCGCGGGCGCTGGCGTTGCTTCGTGGACGCGACTACGTCGTTCCCCAGGACGTCCTCGAGGTCGTGCCGGATGTACTCCGGCATCGGCTGGTGCTCTCGTACGACGCTCTCGCCGACGAGGTCGACGCGGACGACATCATCACGCGGATCCTGCAGACGGTGGGGCTTCCGCAGATCGCGGCGCAGCCCGTCGCGCAGCCGCCTGTCCAGGGGCATCCGGTACCGGCGCCCTATCAGGGGGCGCAGGTGCCCGTCGGTCCGAACGCGATGAGCCGGCCACGGTGAGTGCCCGCGAGGAGCGTGCCGTCGCGGCCGCGCCCCCGTCCTTCCGATCCGGTGAACTGAGCGACCCCAAGCTGTCGGCGGCGCTCCGCACCCTCGAGCTGACGGTGCGCCGCAAGCTCGACGGCGTACTGCACGGCGACCACCTGGGATTGATCCCGGGGCCCGGATCCGAACCGGGGGAGGCCCGCGAGTACCAGCCCGGTGACGACGTCCGGCAGATGGACTGGTCGGTGACGGCTCGCACGACCCATCCCCACGTCCGGCAGACGGTGGCCGATCGGGAACTCGAGACCTGGCTGGTGGTGGATCTGTCGGCGAGCCTGGACTTCGGTACGGCGGCGTGCGAGAAGCGCGATCTCGCGATCGCCGCCGCGGCCGCGATCACCTACCTGACCTCGAACGGCGGCAACCGGGTGGGTGCGGTCGTGTCCACGGGGGCGACCACCACCCGGATGGCGGCGCGCGGGGGCCGCGTGCACGCCCAGGCGATGTTGCGGCGGATCGCCACCACTCCGCACGCACCCGACGGGGTGCGCGGCGACCTGCGGGGCGCTCTCGAGGCGTTGCGCAGGCCGGAACGGCGCCGCGGCCTCGTGGTCGTCATCAGCGACTTCCTGGGCCCCATCGACTGGGAGCGGTCGTTGCGTGCGCTCGCCGGTCGGCACGACGTCCTCGGGGTCGAGGTTCTCGACCCTCGCGATCTCGAACTCCCCGACATCGGTGACGTCGTCCTGCACGACCCGGAGTCGGGACGAACCCGCGAATTCTCGATCACTCCGCAACTACAGGCGGATTTCGCGCGGGCGGCCGCGGCCCACCGTGGCGACGTCGTGCAGGCGCTGCGGCGAGCCGGTGCGCCGGTGTTGAGTCTGCGCACGGACAGGGATTGGATCTCCGACGTCGTCCGCTTCGTGCAGGCTCGCAAACACAGTTACGGTGCAGCGCTGAGCCAGGGGTCCCGCCGGTGAGCCTGTCGCAATTCTCGAACCCGTTGTGGTTGCTGTTCCTGCTGGTCGTGGCGACGCTCGTCGTCGGCTACGTCCTGGTGCAGCGCCGGAGGCACCGGAACACACTGCGGTTCACGAACTTCGCACTGCTCGAACGGGTCGCTCCGGATCGGCCCGGGTGGATCCGGCACGTGCCCGTCCTGCTGCTGGTGCTGTCCCTGGTGTTCTTCACCGTCGCACTCGCGGGACCGACGAGGGACGAGCGGGTTCCGAGGAACCGGGCGACGGTGATCATGGCCATCGACGTCTCCCTCTCGATGCAGGCCACCGACGTGGAGCCGACCCGGCTGGCCGCCGCCCAGGAAGCCGCGAAATCGTTCGCCGACGGGCTGACGCCCGGGATCAACCTGGGTCTCGTCGCGTTCGCGGGCACTGCCTCGGTGCTCGTGTCCCCGACGACGAATCGGGACGCGACCAAGGCTGCGATCGACAATCTGCAGCTCAGTGAGCGCACCGCGACAGGCGAAGCGATCTTCACTTCGCTGCAGTCCATCTCGACGCTGGCCGCGGTGCTCGGCGGCGGGGACGAGGCGCCGCCCGCCCGGATCGTGCTGCTGTCCGACGGCAAACAGACGGTGCCGGAGAGCCCGGACGATCCGCGGGGCGGCTTCACTGCGGCCCGCCAGGCGAAGGATCAGGGCGTGCCGGTCTCCACGATCTCCTTCGGCACCACCTACGGGCGGGTGGAGATCGAGAGCGACCGGATCCCGGTGCCCGTGGACGACGAGTCCCTGCGGGAGATCGCGGATCTGTCCGGCGGCAGCTTCTTCACGGCGTCGAGTCTCGAGGAACTGCGCAAGGTCTACGACACTCTCGAGGAGCAGATCGGCTTCGAGACGCGTCGCGGCGACGCGAGCCGTCCCTGGATGCTGCTCGGGGTCCTGTTCGCGACCACAGGATTGGCGACGGCGCTGGTGTTCCGTCAGCGCCTGCCCTAATGTCCTCGTCCGATCCCGCTCACCGGTGGTGTCCCACCGGTGCCCGTCGTCGTTACTGAATCGACTCACCAGATAGGTTGATGTTCATGTCGCGAACCGAAGGTACTGACCAGTCAGTACGCCCCGTGTCCACCCCGCGCTCGGTCCTAGTGACCGGTGGCAACCGGGGAATCGGCCTGGCCGTCGCTCAGCGACTGGCCGCGGACGGACACAAGGTGGCGGTCACCCATCGGGGATCCGGTGTGCCGGAGGGACTTTTCGGCGTCCAGTGCGACGTCACGGACTCCGAGTCGGTCGACCGCGCGTTCGCCGAGGTCGAAGCTCACCAGGGGCCGGTCGAGGTGCTGGTGGCCAACGCCGGGATCACCGACGACACCCTCCTCATGCGGATGACGGAGGAGCAGTTCACCAAGGTGATCGATGCGAACCTCACCGGCGCCTTCCGCTGCGCCAAGCGCGCCAACCGGGCGATGCTGCGCGGGCGCTGGGGCCGGCTGATCTTCCTCGGTTCCGTGGTGGGGCTGGCGGGCCAGGCCGGCCAGATCAACTACGCGTCCTCCAAGGCCGGTGTGATCGGTCTCGCCCGCTCGGTCACCCGTGAGCTGGGTTCGCGGTCCATCACCGCCAACGTCGTCGCGCCGGGTTTCATCGAGACGGACATGACCGCCGAACTTCCCGACGACCTCCGGGACATGGCCAAGAAGTTCATCCCGCTCCAGCGGCTGGGCAAGCCGGAGGACGTCGCTGCCGTGGTCAGCTTCCTGGCCTCCGAGGATTCCGCCTACGTCTCCGGCGCCGTCATCCCGGTGGACGGTGGCATGGGCATGGGTCACTGAGCGACGAGATCCGCCGAATCCGCGCGTCGGACCCGCACGCGCGTACCGACTTCCAGCACAGGAGGAACACCACCATGGGTGGACTGCTCGAGGGCAAGACCATTCTCGTCACCGGGATCATCACCGACGCGTCGATCGCCTTCCACGCGGCGGCGATGGCGCAGGAGCAGGGTGCGAAGGTGATCATCACCGGGCTGCCCGAGCGGCTGCGGCTGATCGACCGGATCGCCAGGCGCCTGCCACAGGAGGTGCCGCCGGCGATCGGTCTCGAGATCACCAGCGAGGACGACCTCGGTGCGCTCGCGGACCGAGTCCGCGCGCTCGCGCCGGAGGGGATCGACGGTGTCCTGCACTCGATCGCCTTCGCCCCCAAGACCTTGATGGGTCCGGACGCCAAGCCGTTCCTGGAGGGGCCGGGACCGGACGCGGCGAAGGCCTTCGAGATCTCGGCCTGGAGCTACGCCTCGCTCGCCCGCGCGGTGCTTCCCGTCATGAACGAGGGCGGCTCGATCGTCGGCATGGACTTCGATCCGCGTACCGCGATGCCGTACTACAACTGGATGGGTGTCGCGAAGGCCGCGCTCGAGTCGGTCAACCGCTACGTCGCCCGCGAGGTAGGCGCGGCGAAGCGGATTCGGTCCAATCTCGTCGCCGCCGGCCCGATCAAGACCCTCGCCGCCAAGGCCATCGCCGGAACCGCGACGGACGACGCCGCGAAGATGAACCAGCTCAACGTGTTCTGGGACGGGTCCGCCCCGATCGGGTGGAACGTCGACGATCCGTCCGTGGTGGCGAAGTCGGTCGTGGCCCTGCTGTCGGACTGGCTGCCGGGCACCACGGGATCCATCGTGTACGTGGACGGCGGCGCGAGCCACAACACGTGGCTGCCCGAGAACCTGCCGACCGCCTGACGCGATGACGGACGCGCTACTGGTGCTGTCGTTCGGGGGCCCCGAGCGCCCGGAGGACGTGCGTCCGTTCCTCGAGAACGTCACCCGAGGACGGGGCATCCCCCCCGAGCGGCTGGATGCGGTGGTCGAGCACTACCTGCACTTCGGGGGGATCTCGCCCATCAACGCGCTCAATCGCGACATCATCACTCGGTTGGAGGCGGACCTGGCCGCCGCGGGCCTGGACCTGCCCGTCTACTTCGGCAATCGCAACTGGCACCCGATGGTGGAAGCGACCGTGGAGCGGATGCGGGAGGACGGTGTCCGCGACGCCCTGGTGTTCGCCACCTCCGCATGGGGTGGGTACTCGGGGTGCCGCCAGTACCACGAGGATATCGCCCGGGCTCGCGAGGCAGTGGGTGCCACGGCTCCGCACCTGCGCAAGCTGCGTCAGTACTACGACCATCCGCTGCTGGTGTCCGCGTTCGCCGAATCGGTGCGGGCCGCGGCCGCTGCCCTCCCGAACGAGACGCGGGGCGGGGCCCGGTTGGTGTTCACGGCGCATTCGGTCCCGGAAGCCGCCGACGTGAATGCCGGTCCCGCCGCGGAAGGTGGCCGCCTGTACAGCCGACAGGTAGCCGAGGCCGCCCGGCTCGTCGCGGCGGAGGCGGGATACGACGACTACGACCTGGTCTGGCAGTCCCGTTCGGGCCCGCCGCAGGTGCCGTGGCTCGAGCCGGACGTCGTCGACCACATCGACGCTCTCGCCGCCCGATCGGTTCCCGCGGTGATCGTGTGCCCGGTCGGCTTCGTCTCGGACCATCTCGAGGTCGTGTGGGACCTGGACACCGAGGCCGAGCAGGCGGCGCGCCGGCACGGAATCGGCTTCGCGCGGGCAGCGACCCCGGGCACCGACCCGCGGTTCACCCGGATGATCCTCGAGTTGATCGCCGAACGGCGCGAGGGCGCTCCGGCTCGTCGACTGGGGACCGAGCCGCTGCTCGGGGTGGGGCTCGACGGGTCGGCGTGCGCGGATCGATGCTGCCTCGCGGTTGGCCGGCCGGTTTCGGCGACGCCCGCTCGCTGAATCCGCGCGTCAGCTCACTCGCGCACCCGCGTTGACCGCGGCCGTCCGGGCGAGGCGCACCGCGGCACGCAGGGGACGGAGATGTGCCTCGAGCGCGGCGGCGGAGACCGAGTCCACGGCGCGGGTGGCCACTGCTCCCACGACCGCGCCCGCACCGTTCCCGCCCGGCCCGGTCGCGTCGGCGGCGGTGACGATGGCGGCGACGTGGTCGGCGGAGTCGAGTATCCGTAGCGCCCGCGGGGGCAGCGTGCCGGGATAGGGGTGCCGTGCGGCGTCGTCGAGAGCGGCAGCCACCGCTGCCCGGGCATCGGCGGCCGATCCGCTCACCAGAGCGAGCTCACCCACCGCGTCCGCCGCCGCGCGCACGGCCTCGCGGATCGCGTACTCGGCCTCGCCCAGGCCGGTCGCATGGCCGCTCAGGGGTATCTCGGGAACGTCGTGCACGGTCCACCGGAGCACGTCGGGTGCCTCCGCAGCGGGGACCACACCGATACCGTGGCTCCCGGGTGGGCCGACGAGGATGCCGTGGCCCGCGGCGAGTGCGGCCTCCGCGAAGCCCGTGCCCGCCGGCAGGGTGCTCACGTCACCGGCAGCGGGAAGGACCAGACGCACCTCCGCGCCGGGCCGGTCCGCCACGGTCCGGCGCAGTGTCTGCAGCAGGGCGGCGACCCCGGTGGCGGCAGGTTCCGGATAGGGCAGGCCGGAACGACCCGCGGACACGGCGTCCTGGGCGAACACGAGGTGCATCGGTGCCCACCGGTGCAGGGCATCGACCAGATCGTCCGGCGCGCTCTCGCCGCGGAGCCAGGAGCCCGCCCAGGCGGCGAGAGTGGTGCTGGGAGACGTCACGGCAATCCAGCATATGTCGGCGTGGCGAGTCCCGCCGCCGCGGCCGGGTGGCCTAGCGTCGAACGCCGTGAGCGACAGGTACGGCGACATATTCTCGGGACACCCGCGCGGGCGGAGGAAGGCGGCGCCGACGGTGGCCGCGGACCGCGACCTGGTGGTGGAGGACGCGGCCACGGGCTACTGCGGAGCGGTGGTCGGATTCGAACGCACCTACGACGGCGACTTCGTCCGGCTCGAGGACGGCCGGGGCCGGACTCGCTTGTTCGCGATGCGGGAGTCGGCCTTCCTCATCGACGGGAAGCCGGTGACCCTCACCCGTCCCGCGCCGGCTGCCTCGCGGGCACCGGCTCGCTCCGCCTCGGGATCGACGAAGGTCGAGGGCCTGCGGGCCAGGACGGCCAGGGCGAGCCGGATCTGGGTCGAGGGCGTGCACGACGCGGCCCTGGTGGAGCGCGTGTGGGGTCACGATCTCCGGGTCGAGGGTGTCGTCGTCGAACACCTCGAAGGCCTCGACAATCTCGGTGCCCGGCTCGCGGAGTTCGAGCCGGGCCCGGGGCGCAAGGTCGGGGTGCTGGTCGATCATCTGGTGCACGGATCCAAGGAATCTCAGCTGACTCGTGGCCTCGGCGAGTTCGTGCTCGTCACCGGGCACCCGTTCATCGACGTGTGGGAGGCCGTCCGGCCGAGCGCGGTCGGTATCGAGGCCTGGCCGAAGATCCCTCGCGGGCAGGACTGGAAGACCGGGATGTGTCGTGAACTAGGTTGGGGCACACCGCAGGACGGGTGGCGGAAGGTGTACGGGTCGGTACAGAACTTCCGCGATCTCGAGGCGCCGCTGATCGGTGCGGTCGAACAGTTGGTCGACTTCGTGACGGCCTGATTCCTCCCCTTCTGGTTAGATGGTGTTGTGGTCGCACTGTTTTGGCTCATCGGAAGCGTGGCGCTCGCCGCGGCCGAGGCGCTGGTGGGAGAGTTCTTCCTGCTGATGCTCGCCGGGAGCGCCCTCGCTACCGCCGGTTTCAGTGCGGTCACGGATTTCCCGGTGTGGGTCGATGCCGTCGTCTTCGGAGTGCTCTCGCTCGTGCTCGTCCTCGGTGTGCGCCCGGCCCTGATGCGCCGATTCGCCGCGCCGCCGGCGGTGCCCACGGGAATCGACGCCCTGCCCGGAAAGCAGGCGCTCGTGCTCGAGGACGTGGGCCTGCACGGCGGCACGATCAAGTTGGACGGAGATGTGTGGACGGCCCGCCCGCTGGACGGCACCGAGGTGTATCCCGAGGGCGAGACCGTGACCGTGATGGAAATTGACGGCGCGACCGCCGTCGTATGGAGGGGACCGTAGTTGTGGCTGCACTCATAGTGCTGATAGTCGTCGTACTGTTCGTGGTGCTCGTCGCCGCGAAATCCATTGCCCTGGTACCGCAGGCGGAAGCCGCGGTGATCGAACGACTCGGCCGGTACACCCGGACGGTGTCGGGACAGCTGACCTTCCTGATCCCGTTCGTGGATCGCATCCGCGCCAAGGTGGACCTGCGCGAGCGCGTGGTGTCCTTCCCGCCGCAGCCGGTCATCACCCAGGACAACCTGACCCTCAACATCGACACCGTGGTGTACTTCCAGGTCACCAATCCGCAGGCCGCGGTGTACGAGATCAACAACTACATCGTCGGTGTCGAGCAGCTGACGACGACCACGCTGCGCAACGTCGTGGGTGGCATGACTCTGGAGGAGACCCTGACCTCCCGTGACTCCATCAACGGACAGTTGCGGGGTGTCCTGGACGAGGCCACCGGCCGCTGGGGTCTGCGCGTCGCCCGAGTGGAGCTCAAGAGCATCGATCCGCCGCCGTCGATCCAGGAGTCGATGGAGAAGCAGATGAAGGCGGATCGGGAGAAGCGCGCGATGATCCTCACCGCGGAAGGCTCACGCGAATCGGCGATCAAGACCGCGGAGGGCGCCAAGCAGAGTCAGATCCTCTCGGCGGAGGGCGCCAAGCAGGCCTCCATCCTGGGCGCCGAAGGTGAGCGGCAGGCCCGGATCCTGCGCGCTCAGGGTGACCGTGCCGCGAAGTATCTCGAGGCGCAGGGTGAGGCCAAGGCCATCGAGAAGGTGTTCGCCGCGATCAAGTCGGGCAAGCCGACTCCGGAACTCCTGGCCTACCAGTACCTGCAGACCCTGCCGGAGATGGCGCAGGGCGACGCGAACAAGGTGTGGCTGGTTCCCAGCGATTTCGGCGACGCCCTCAAGGGGTTCGCCCGCACTCTCGGTGCGCCGGGAGAGGACGGGGTCTTCCGGTTCGAGCCGACCCCGGCCGATGCCGACGCGCCCAAGCCCGAGGACGATTCCGACGAGGTCGCCGAGTGGTTCGAGACCAAGTCGGACCCGGCGATCGTGCAGGCGGTGCGGCAGGCGGAGGTCGAAGCCCGCAGGCCGGTCGAGGATCCTGCGGCCGCGGCACTGTTGCGGAAGGCGACCGGGACTCCGGAGCCCGCTCCCGGTGAAGGCGTGGCGGGGCTTCCTCCCACCGACTCCTGAGCCCCACGGGTCTACTGCCTCACGGATCTACAAGACCGCTCACGGCAAGCTCGTCGACGCCGGAGTCACCGAGGAGATCCTGCCGCCGCGGAACATGAGCGCTATCGAACGCACCGCCGCCACCACGGCGGTGGCTGGCGAGCTCGTCGGCGAAGGCTGGGCCGTGCGAGACGAGGTCCTGGTTTGAGCATCCACTCCGCGGCGGATGCGGTCACCGGTCAGCTCGAGGTCGAGAACGGCATTGACTGACCCCGCGGGGCAGAGCCCGTACCACCCGGGCACGCACACACTGTGGAACTTTGTCGATATCCGCGACCCCGGTCTCCTCGCACAGTACGAATCGGTCGCATCGTCGCTGCGCCTGGCCGAACTCGCCGTGGACCCGATCTGCGGCGAGTTTCGACTTCGCGCACCTCCAGGCGATCCACCACCACCACCACCACCTACTCCAAGACGTCTACCCCTAGGCCGGTGAGATCCGCACCGTCCAGACCTGGGCCGGCGCCACCGGGATCCCGCACGACCCACCGGACGTGATCGCCCAGAGCCTGTCCCACCACTTCGACGAGCTCCGCGCCGCGGACTACCTCCGCGGCCGCGACCACGAACACTTCGTCCAGGGACTCGGCCAGACCTGGGGCGATCTGCCTGCTGGTGTTGCGAACATATTCGCAACGGAACTATCTTCCGCCTGACCGGACGGCTCCAACATGACCGGTTCTGTCGGTGCCGGTCGATAGTGTTCGGATCAGTGCTCGACTCGCGAGCACATGGGCGGTCTGGTTAGTCCGAGGCTGCTGCGGTCAGTGACGTGAAGGCTCAATTGAAGAAGATGGGCGTTACTCCGAACGATGCTGAAGTACGGCGATTGGTGAGAGAGGCGCGTAAGGAGTGACTGCGTGACGCACGCGGAGGTGCAGCTCAGAGACTATGTTGCATCTGGTCGAATATGCGGCGGTTGATCATCCACCCCTTCGTCGACGGCAACTCGCGATCACAGCGAGTGTTCGTCGACGAGCTCGCCCGCGAGACGGACTGGGCGATCGACTGGCGCACCGTCAACCCCGCGGCCCTCGCCGCCGCCCGCACCGTCGCCTACCTGGACCAGGGCGAGGTCCTCACCGACGTGCTGCGGCCCGCCGTCGTCGAGCCCGAGCGGCTGCTCGTCATCGTGGTCACCGAAGAGCCGCGGCCGACGATGAGCACCGTCGGTGAGCACTGGCGCACGATGCTCGAGCACGTCGACCAGCACCCTGACCAGCAGCACACCTGGGCCACCCAGCATCATCCCGAGCACGCCGCCGAGCAAGCCCGGCAGGCACAGGCACGGCAACACCTCGAGCAGCAGCAGCAGCGGATCCAGCAGGCATGGACCCAGCAGATCCGCAGCGGCAGCGACGGACTCGGCCACAGCGGCCCTCGACTGTGACTCGGCGTCCACTTCTTTCTCGCGACCGAAACTGACTTCACCTGGACTGCGGTCGCGGGCTCTGACAGCGTCCATCGTGGGGGAGTCTTCGAGTCGGGGCCAAGGCATCTCCTAGACCTGCACCCGATTTCGAGGAGTATCGTGCGTCGAGCCCTGTCTATAGTCACCGCCGCGGCAGCAGCCGTAGCAACCACGGCCATGCTGGCCGGTTCCGCCCATGCAGACCCGGCCGAACCAGATCCGGCCGACAACCCGGTGGTTGCCTACGCGCAGGAGAACCCGCGCGACTTCATCGGAATCAATGCTCTCGCCGAGAAGGAGTTCGGGCAGTCCGTCGAGTTCACCGTCTCCGACGTAGACGGTCCCGTCGACGCCCGCACCGCGGACGCATTGAGCAATCTCGGCGCGGCCGGATTCCCCGAATTCGCGCCGTTCGCGGTGCCGACGAACGCGTTCTCCGTCGTCGGCTACTGGCTGCCGTCCGCCGGCCGCGGGGCAACCTACATGGGGACCTGGGACTTCCGTGACGACTACGTCAACGGCTCTGCACCGGACGACTTCGCGTCGATCATGTTCGACTGGTCGAGCAGCTGCCTGATCCTCACCTCGACCACCTACAACTCGTATTACTACGACGGTGAGCGCACCACCGACTCCACGATGTACCTCAAGGACGGAGGAATCGGCGGATCACCGATCGTCGGCCTGCGTGATGCCACCAGCGGATTCAAGCTCAACGTCGACCACGGGCACATGAGCGCGAGTGTGCTGCGCAAGCCCGGATGCAGTGCGCAGCAGTTCGGTGCGCAGTTCGCCTACGAGCACAATCAGGACGGCGGATCCGCGCTGTCGGTGTCCGCGTCTTTCCTCGGCGGACTGTCGGTGGGCTACTCCGGTGGACCGGATGCGATGCAGAAGAGCACCACCCCCGGCTACCTGCAGTTCTAGAGTGAGGCCACATTCGATCGGTACCAAGAGGAGATCCGCGTGACCCGCTACTCCAGCGCAGCCCTTCTGCTCTACTTGTCCGCTGTCCTCGCACAAGCCCTGACCTGGGGTGATCTCGGCGCCGCCGAGCGCGGGACCCGCGTCGTCGTGTTCCTCCTCGTCGGGGCCGTGCTCGTCGCGATCCTCGATACCCGAGGCGACCGCGACCGCGGCCAGGACTCTCCGACGAAGTGAGCGGAAACGGATGAGCACCAGGCCGCCAGTTCAGACACTCAAACCCGTCGCGCCGACCGGATCCGGTCCGGACGCGAGGACCTCGCGCCCGGTGAACGAGTGTTACGTGATCGGCAGTCAGCAACGCCGCGAGGCGCGCAGCCAAGTGTTGGCTGCGCTCTCGCACACCGAGAATGCCCGCTGGGATCCCACAGCGGAAGGGGAGACCAGCTTCCCCGAACGCCGCCGCGACCTCGAAATCGCTGCACTCATTGCCCGGGTCCCTTCAAGGTCGTCACCCACTACAACATCATGGCGTGGACAGCGTGGGCGCTGATCGCGGCCGATTGGTATAGCGATCCGACCGAACAGAACATGCGGAAAACATCCGGCGCGTTCACGCCCATGTGGGAACGAGGCGCACCGAGCTCGTGAAACCCTGGCTCGGCCGTCTGGCCTCGTCCTCAGGTGATGAGGGCGCGGCCCACGCCGCACACGGCGAGCGCCCACAGCACGCTCGTGAAGGTGCCGATGATGAATTGCTCGGACGCGTGGGGTTCCCGCAACTCCGGATACCGTGCGAGCCCCTTGACGGCGAGTACGACGGCGATTCCCTCGGGCCAGCCGGCGAGGACGGCAACGGCGACCGCGGTGCGCTCCAGTAGGCCGATGACCCGACCACCGCGCAGAGGGCCGGGTGCGGGCGGAGACCCCGCATCCGGCTGGCGGCGGGCGAAGCGAAAGGCGGCCAGCACGAGGGGTGCGCCGCCCGTTGCGGCGGCGGTGACGGTGAGCACCAGGGTGGCGGCCAGGGCGACGCCGGTCACCGGGGTGGTGGCGGTGGCGGCAAGCGCGCCGACTGCGAGACCGAGGAGGCCGGCGAGCGGTGCCACCCAGTGCGGCAGCCGCCGCGACGGTGAGAGGACGGGTGCCAGCGCGGCGATTCCCAGGCCCCACAGTGCGACGATCGTCATGTATCCGCCTCGGCGAGTAGTCGTTCGGCGAGTCGGCGTCCTACCTTCTCGACCTGCCAGTGTGCAACGGACAGGCGCTGTGACACCGCCTGCTTCGAGATTCCCAGAAGTTCGGCCGTCTCGGTCTGGGTGAGCCCTCGTCGGAGGTGCGACACGGCCTCGCGCCCCTCGGGGGTGCGTCCGGCGACCACGACCGACAGCAGCGCGAGCGCGGCGTCGGCGTCTTCCGCGCTGTCGGAATCGGGACCGGAGAAGGCGATTCGGCCGGGTGCGTTCTTCGCGCGATCGACCGCACGCCGCGCGGCCTCGAAAGCCCGTCCGCGGCCGGCGCGTGTCTCCTCGGGGAGGGGATGCTCCACGTCGCCCGCGCCGATCCCGATGCTCCAGTGTTGCCGGTCGATCAGGTCGAGCGCGACGGACAGGGCGAGTCCGGCGTCGTCGGTGACGAGTTGTACCTCGTCACCTGCGGTGCGTTGCGGGGGACGCAGCGCGGGGAGGTCGCGCAGATCGTCGAGGAGGGGAGCGACGCGGTCGACATCGCGGCGGCTGCCCCGCTGGTCGACCGTCATCACGAACATGGGTAAAGGGTATGAGCTTGATTCATCAAAGTCAATGAAAAAGGCTTGACTTGCCCGGATCAAGGGAAGGCTCTCACGCCCTGTCGTCACTCCCGACCCTGTCGTCCGCCGAAGCCGTCGTGGCGACGGTCACGATCGAGTCCCGCGGCGGGCGGCGGGCGTCGACGACCAGGCCGATCAGCCCGACGGCGATGCACGCGCCGGAGACGAGCAGAAGCGCAGGCCTGGTCTGCCCGGTGAGCGCGTCCCCGAGCAGAACCACACCGACCGTGCCCGGCACGATCCCGACGAGTGTGGCGGCCGCGTAGGGGAGGGTGCGGATCGACGAGACGCCGCACACGTAGTTGACCACCGAGAACGGAACGAATGCGATCAGTCGGAGCGAACCGACCGCGAGCCATCCACGGCGGTGGATGCGTTCGTCGACCCGGCGTACCACCGGGTTCGTCAGCCGTTGCCAGACGACCTCCCGGCCGACGGCGCGCACCAGCCACAGGGCCGCGATCGCACTGACGGTGGTCGCCAGCACGGAAATGCCGATGCCCAGCCAGGGGCCGAAGAGGAGGCCTGCGCTCAAGGTGAACACGGTGCGGGGAAAGGGGAGGATCGTCACCAGCGCGTGGACCGCGAAGAAGACGAGTGGGAACAGCGGGCCCACCGACTCCGACCATTCGCGGATCTCGAGCACCGACGGGTGCGGAGCGAGCAGCACCGCGACCACCACGGCGAGGGCGAGGGCTCCCGCGGCGATCAACCGGCGGTCACCGAGGAGTCTCGTCACGAGGACCCAGACTACCGCCCGACCCCGCCCCACACCGGTTACCGAGGATTCGGCTGTCCGCATCGGCCCGCGCCCGACGGGAATCGTCGTGACCACGCACGATGCAACGTGAGGTGATCCTCACGATAGCGATCGTTTCGTTGCGGCTAGCATCACAGTCGAAGGTCACGGAGACCGGTCGTCGACCGTCGCGGACAGTCGGCGGCGAGGCCTCGTGAACGAGGGGCGAAACGCCGCAGGAGAGGAAGTCGTCGCGTGCCATCAGTTCCACGGGCGGAAGGCCCACGGGCAGGGGACACTGCCGAGGCCTACCAGGCCTGGCAGAAGTCCGTCGCCGGGGTGCTCGCCAAATCCCGGCGGGTGGACCCGGAAGAACTCGGTCCGCAGCCGCAGAAACTGCTCGAGACCGTCACGTACGACGGCGTCACCGTGGCGCCGCTCTACACCTCGCGGGACGAGCGGCCCGAGCCGCCGCTTCCGGGGACCTATCCGTACGTGCGGGGCACGGACCCGGACCGGGACGTGAACACCGGTTGGAAGGTCACGGCTCGATACGTCGGCACCGACGCCACCACGGTCAACACCGAGATCCTCGACGGCCTCGGCGCCGGGGTGAGCGCACTCTGGCTCGCCGTCGGAGGTGCCGGAGTGCCGGTGGGTGATCTCGCGCGGGCGCTGGACGGGGTCCTCTTCGACCTCGCGCCGCTGACGCTCGACGCCGGTGCCCACACCGCCGCCGCGGCCGAGGCCCTCTACCCCGTGTTGGATGTGGCGTCGGTCAGCGATCGGGCCGCTGTCACGGTGAACCTCGGCGCCGCTCCGTTGACCAGCGCCTACGCCGACCGTCCGGACGTGAACCTGGACACCGCCGTCGAACTGGCCGCCGCGGCCTCGGCCCGTACCGAGACCGTTCGGGCGATCACGGTGGACGGCACCGCCTTCCACGATGCGGGGGCCTCCGACGCCGAAGAACTCGGTGCCGCCGTCGCGGCCGGTCTCGAGTACCTCCGTGCGGCGACCGGCTACGGGCTGACCGCCGCGCAGGCGCTCGAACAGATCTCCTTCCGTTTCTCCGCCACCGACGACCAGTTCCAGACGATCGGCAAGTTCCGTGCTGCCCGACTGCTCTGGGCGCGGGTGGCGCAGGTCTGCGGAGCATCCGAGTTCGGTGGTGCACCGCAGCACGCGGTCACCTCCGCGGCGATGATGGCGCAGCGCGACCCGTGGGTGAACATGTTGCGCACCACCCTGGCCGCGTTCGGTGCCGGAATCGGTGGGGCGGACGAGGTGACGGTCCTCCCGTTCGACAGCGCACTCCCGGAAGGTGCGCTCGGCGTATCGCGGTCCTTCTCCGCGCGCATCGCCCGCAACACCCAGTTGCTCCTGCTCGAGGAGTCCAACCTCGGGCGGGTCCTCGATCCGGCGGCGGGATCCTGGTACGTCGAGGACCTGACCCATGCGATCGCGGAGGCCGCCTGGGAGTTCTTCCAGCAGATCGAGGCGGCGGGCGGATTCGTCCAGGGCGGCGCCGTGGTACGCGAACGCATCGCGCGGACCCGGCAGCGACGCGAGTCGGACATCGCCCACCGCAAGACGGCGGTGACCGGTGTCAACGAGTTCCCGAACCTCGCCGAAGCGCCTCTGCCCGCCGGCGGGCACGCCACCGCGGTCTCCCGCTATGCCGCCCAGTTCGAGGCGCTCCGGGACCGCTCGGATGCGCATCTGGCTGCCCGCGGCGACCGGCCGCGCGCGCTGCTGGTTCCACTCGGCTCGGTCGCCGAGCACAACGTGCGCACCACCTTCGCCTCGAACCTGCTCGCGTCCGGGGGGATCGAGGCGGTCAATCCCGGCCCGCTGGCCCTCGGAGACGGGGCGATCGCCGGGGCCGCGGCCGAGGCACAGGCCACCGTGGCGGTGATCTGCGGCACCGACAAGCGGTACGGAACGGAAGCATCGGCTGCCGTCGACGAGTTGCGCGCCGCCGGGGTCGGTACGGTCCTGCTCGCGGGGTCGGAGAAGGCGCTGGCGGACGGTGGGTCCCGGCCGGACGGCTACCTCACCGCCCGAATCGATGCCGTGTCCGAACTGACCCGGCTCCTCGATCTCATCGAAGCGGACCTCATCGACGGTACGACCAAGGCAGGTGCCCAGTGACCACTCGCGAGGTACGGCACGTCATCGGCAGCTTCGCCGACGTGCCCCTGACCGACCCCCAGTTCCCCACACCGGAACCGCCGACCACCGAGCAGACGCGACAGCTGATCGAATCCGGTGCGGCCGCCAACAACTACAGCGCCGACCAGGTGGTGTGGTCGACGCCGGAGGGCATCGACGTCAAGCCCGTCTACACCAGGGCGGACCGGGACGCGGTGGTCGCCGAGGGCTATCCCCTGGGCAGCTTCCCCGGCGCGGCACCGTTCCTGCGTGGGCCGTACCCGACGATGTACGTCAACCAGCCGTGGACCATCCGCCAGTACGCGGGATTCTCCACCGCGGCCGAGTCGAACGCCTTCTACCGGCGCAACCTCGCGGCCGGGCAGAAGGGCCTGTCGGTGGCATTCGACCTGGCCACCCACCGTGGCTACGACTCCGATCATCCGCGCGTGCAGGGCGACGTCGGCATGGCCGGCGTGGCGATCGACTCGATCCTGGACATGCGCCAGCTCTTCGACGGTATCGACCTGTCCCAGGTCTCGGTGTCGATGACGATGAACGGGGCCGTGCTCCCGATCCTCGCGCTCTACGTGGTGGCTGCCGAGGAGCAGGGCGTCACCCCGGAACAACTGGCCGGAACCATTCAGAACGACATTCTGAAGGAGTTCATGGTCCGCAACACGTACATCTATCCGCCGAAGCCGTCGATGCGGATCATCTCCGACATCTTCGCGTACACGAGTGCGAAGATGCCGAAGTTCAACTCGATCTCCATCTCCGGCTACCACATCCAGGAAGCCGGGGCGACGGCCGACCTCGAGCTCGCCTACACCCTCGCCGACGGCGTGGAGTACATCCGGGCCGGACTGGACGCGGGAATGGACATCGACAAGTTCGCGCCGCGGCTGTCGTTCTTCTGGGCGATCGGGATGAACTTCTTCATGGAGGTCGCCAAGCTGCGTGCCGGGCGCCTGCTGTGGAGTGAGCTGGTGGCGAAATTCGAGCCGAAGAGCGCGAAATCGCTGTCTCTGCGCACGCATTCGCAGACCTCCGGCTGGTCGCTGACCGCGCAGGATGTGTTCAACAACGTCGCCCGCACCTGTGTCGAGGCGATGGCCGCGACCCAGGGGCACACCCAGTCGCTGCACACCAACGCGCTCGACGAGGCGATCGCCCTCCCGACCGACTTCTCGGCGCGCATCGCCCGCAACACCCAGCTGTTGCTGCAGCAGGAGTCCGGGACGACACGGCCGATCGATCCCTGGGGTGGCTCGCACTACGTCGAATGGCTCACCCACGAGCTGGCGAACCGTGCCCGTCAGCACATCGCGGAGGTGGAGGAGGCCGGCGGCATGGCCCAGGCCATCGGTGAGGGCATCCCGAAGCTGCGGATCGAGGAGGCCGCCGCTCGCACCCAGGCGCGGATCGACTCCGGCCGTCAGCCGCTGGTCGGCGTCAACAAGTACGTGCCGGACGAGCCGGACAGCATCGAGGTGCTCAAGGTCGAGAACACGAAGGTGCGGGCCGAGCAGTTGGCCAAGCTCGAGCGTCTGCGCGCCGAGCGCGACGAGTCGGCCACCCAGGCCGCTCTCGCCGAGCTGACCCGCGCGGCCGCGGCGACCGAGGGCGGGATGGAGAACAACCTCCTCGCTCTCGCCATCGATGCGGCGCGGGCCAGCGCCACGGTGGGGGAGATCTCCGACGCACTCGAGAAGGTGTACGGACGTCACCAGGCCGAGATCCGTACGATCAGCGGCGTGTATCGGGACGAGGCGGGGAAGGCGGACAACATCACCAGCGCAACCGAACTCGTCGAGAAGTTCGCCGACGCCGAGGGTCGGCGGCCGCGTGTGCTCATCGCGAAGATGGGTCAGGACGGCCACGACCGCGGGCAGAAGGTGATCGCGACCGCGTTCGCGGACATCGGATTCGACGTCGACGTGGGACCGCTGTTCCAGACCCCGGAGGAGGTCGCCCACCAGGCGGCGGACAACGACGTGCACGTGGTCGGCGTGTCGTCGCTGGCGGCGGGCCACCTGACGCTGGTGCCCGCGCTGCGGGAGGCGCTCGCGGAGGTCGGTCGTCCCGACATCATGATCGTGGTCGGCGGCGTCATTCCCCCAGGCGACTTCGACGAGTTGCACGAGGCCGGGGCGTCGGCGATCTTCCCGCCGGGAACCGTGATCGCGGATGCCGCTGTCGGTCTGCTCGAGAAGCTGGCCGTGCAACTCGGCCACGACCTGAGTTGACGGGTGTGATCGGGTAGTGCCACAACCACTCACCTCGACACCGGCGGTGGACGTCGACGCGCTCGCCGAGGCCGTGCGCTCCAATCAGCGCGCCGGCCTGGCCCGGGCGATCACGCTGGTGGAATCGACGCGCACCGATCATCGGGACGCGGCCCAGCAGTTGCTGCTGAAGCTGCTGCCCGAGGCGGGCGGTGCCCTGCGGGTCGGGATCACCGGTGTTCCCGGCGTGGGGAAGTCGACGTTCATCGACGCTCTCGGGATGTACCTCATCGAGAAGGGGCATCGAGTCGCGGTTCTCGCGGTCGATCCCTCCTCGACCAGGACCGGGGGTTCGATCCTGGGGGACAAGACCCGGATGTCTCGGCTCGCCGCCGAGCGAAGCGCCTACATTCGCCCGTCGCCGACGTCGGGAACGCTGGGCGGGGTCGCCAAGGCCACCCGCGAGACGATCGTGCTGCTCGAGGCCGCCGGATTCGACGTGATCCTGGTCGAGACGGTCGGCGTCGGTCAGTCCGAGGTGACGGTCGCGAACATGGTGGACTGCTTCTGCTTCCTCACCCTGGCTCGCACCGGCGACCAGTTGCAGGGGATCAAGAAGGGCGTCCTCGAACTCGCGGACCTCGTCGCGGTCAACAAGGCCGACGGCAAGCATGAGCGGGAGGCGAAGGGCGCGGCCCGCGAGCTCGCCGGTGCACTGCACATGATCCATCCGCACGACGCGATCTGGACGCCGCCGGTCATCACGATGAGCGGGCTCGAGGGCGTCGGCCTGGACACGTTCTGGGACACCGTGTTACGGCACCGCGACGTCCTCACCGACGCGGGCCGGTTCGAAGAGAACCGCAGGCGGCAGCAGGTGAACTGGACTTGGACGATGGTCAACGAGCAACTGCTGCGGCGCCTGTCGGGCAACGAGCGAGTGCGTGCGATCCGCGACGACGTGGAGCAGCGCGTGCGCGACGGCTCCCTCACCGCAGCCCTGGCCGCGGGGGAGATACTCGACGCCTTCGACGGGACGACGACGAACGGCGCGGCCGGCGTTTCACCGGACTGAACGGAAAGAGCGGACCCCCGAAGGACGGGAAGCCGGAGTTCGGTGGACATGTCATCGTGCGACCTCGTCGAACCGACGCAGGAGCCCGAGCCGACTCGTGATTCTCTCGATGTCGACGGGTAGCCGCGCCGCGCTGCTCATCACACCGTCCCAGGACTGATCGGCGACGAAGACCGCGCAGATCGAACGGTCGTACAGGACGTCGACGAGGTTGGCGAACCGTTGCGCGGTCTCGCGCGCGGACGGCCCGGCGAAGGACACGCCGCTGACGACCCAGCGCGGGTACTGCTCCGCGAGGGCGAGGTAGTCGACCGGGGCCGTGGTGCCGCCGCACAAATCGCGGAAGTCGAACCAGAGGCAGTCGGGACGGACGCGCTGTGCGGGGAGCGGATGTCCGGCGGGGCGGAGAACTCGGCGCTCGGACGTTCCCGGACGATGCAACCCGAGTGCCGACAGCTGGATGTCGTTTCCCGGTGAAATCCATGCTCCTGCCGCGAACCCCGTGTCGTGGCGGGATCTGACGGTGCGGTAGTCGACCGGTCCGTTCACGCCGACGACGGTGAGGGACCTTTCGATGAGTTCGATGGTGGGTACGAACCCTTCGTGGAACAGGGGATTCGGTAGCAGGCCGTCCGGCGGATAGTTCGACGTCAGGACGACCAGGACGTTCCGTTCGAACAGTGCAGCCGACAGTCGGCCGACGAATATCCCGTCGGCGGGATCGTGGACGTGGAACTCGTCGAAGCAGACCACGTCGAGGCCCGCAAGGAGTTCGTCGAGTGCGGCGTCGAGGTCGCAGCGGTGACGACGGACAGCCGAATGGAGATCGGCGAGGAACTCGTGAAAGTGCAGGCGCCTCTTGCGCTCCGTCGGGAGCGCCGCGAAGTAGACGTCCATCAACCAGCTCTTGCCCCTCCCGACGCCGCCCCAGAGATAGACCCCGCGCGACCCCGCGGACAGCAATGCGTCGATCGCGTCCCCTCGAGCCGAATCCAGGACGAGTCCGTCCTCGAGCGCCGCAGTGTCGAACACCCGGCGTGACACGAACGGAACATCGACTCGGCGCGGTCGCCGGGGCCTCCACCTCATGTATTGACTCTATAATCATAGAGTGCCCGAATCTCGAGAGATGCCTCACCGATCCCCACGGCGGGTACTGATCTGCGATGCGGCGCTGGACCTCGTCGCGTCGGGTGGCAGTCATGCCTTGACCCATCACGCCGTCGACAAGAGACTCGGTCTGGCGCTCGGGTCGACGTCCTACTACTTCCGTACGCGCAGCGCACTGGTCACCGCCGCGATCAGCCACCTGACCGAGCGATCGCGAGACTCCTTCCGGCAGTTGTCGACCGCTACCGCGTCGACGGACCGTCCGCCGACGATCGGCGAAGCCACGGTGGTGGTCGCCGACTATCTCGAGGTGCTTCTCACCGAACGGCGACGTGACGTACTCGCCCGCTACGCACTGGCGGCACCCGCCGCCCTGGACGAGGACCTGTCCCGAGCGCTCGGTGAGTGCTTGTTCGGTCCGAGAGCGGCCGTGGAACTGCTTCGTGCGGCGGGGGCCCGGGACATCGAGACCGGGGCACGCGACTTCACCAGCCTGCTCGAGGGATTGCTGTTCGACCTGACCTACGGGGCACGCGCCCAGGACTTCCGGACCGACAGCTCCGGGCGGGCCACGCAGTTGCGCACGGCTGTCGGGCGGTGGCTCGGTGCGCTGTGCTCGGCTCCGGAACGAGACTGCTCCAGCCGCTGAGCGGAGGTACCGATGTGTCGAGCGATCAGTCGGGGCGAGAGCGTCCGCGCGCGTAGCGTCCCACTCGCCCGATCAGTTCCTCGAAGAATGCCACCGGGTCGGTGCCGACGACGATGTCCGCGTTGGGCTCTCGGCTCCAGTGCCCCACCCAGTCGGCGACGGTCATGCCGCGGGTGAGGGTGCCGGCCAGTTCGACGTCGATCGTCGCGGGTCGCACGGTCACCGGGACACGACCGAGTGCCACGGCGGCCGCGAACGGGTCGTGCATGTGGGCGAGGAAGCCCTGGTCGTGGGTGCGGTGGAAATCCATGTAGAACCGGATCGCGTCGGAGAGATGGCGGATCACGGGATTGCCGGCGTGCGAACGCACCGTGAGCAGATCGTCCGGCGAGATCACCTCGGCCGGTGCGCTGCCGGCAGCCTCGGCCAGCAGCCGGACGTGTTCGGGATGCATCTCGACGGTCTCGGTCACGTCGAGGCCGCAGACGACCGGCCTGCGTCCTGCGGGGAGCCCGGAGAAGGCGTCGAACACCTCCTTCGCCGCCTCCGGATCGACCGAGACGTTCCATTCGGTCGTGGGCGTGGTGTTGCCGGGGTGATGGAACGCTCCGCCCATGACGACGAGACGTTGCAGCAGTCGCGGCAACTCCGGATCCTCGCGGACGGCGAGCGCGAGCGTCGTCAGAGGCCCGGTCACGAGCCCGGTGACCTCGCCGGGGCGCGCCCGGACGGTGTCGATCCACAGGTCGACTCCGGTCCGGGTGGACAGGCTTCGCGGGGAGTCGGGGAGGACCGCGTAACCGACGCCCTCGGGGCCGTGCGTGTCCTCCGTCGTGCGCAGGGGAATGGACAGGGGGGTGGCGGCTCCGAGCGCGACCTCGAGGTCGGGGGCGTCGCACACGTCGAGCCAGGCGAGATTGTTGCGGGCCACCTGCGCGGCCGGCACGTTGCCCGCGGTCGAGACGATGCCGAGGATATCGGCGTCCGGGGAGGCGAGCAGGTAGACGAGGGCGAGCGAGTCGTCGATCCCGGTGTCCACGTCGACGATCAGGGGTGTTCTCACGACACCAGCACGGACGGCTCGTGGGTGACCGGGAAGTTGACCGACCGCGCGATGAAGCACATCTCGTGCGCCCGGGCGTGCAGAGCCTGTGCCCTGGTCGTCATCACCTCCTCCGCGACCGTGACCACCGGACGCAGCGTGACACTCTCGAATTCTCCTGCCCCGCCGGTGTGCTCGACCATCGTTCCGGTGGGCTCGTCACGGTAGCCGACGACCACGACGCCGGAAGCCGCGGCCAGCCCGAGGTACCACAGCATGTGGCACTGGGAGAGCGACGCGACGAGGAGTTCTTCCGGGTTCCACCGCAACGGGTCGCCCCGGAAGGACGGATCGGCACTACCTGCGAGGTCCGGCTTCCCGGTGCCGGACACGACGTGGTCCCTGTCGTAGTCCCCGGCTCCGCTGGTTCCGGTGCCGCGATTGCCGGTCCACGAGACGGTCAGAGAGTAGGAGTGAGTGGGCATGGATCGATTCTGCCTCGTCCAGCCGGGTCGCGGCCGTCAGGTCGGGTACGCGAGGAGTTGTTCGCACAGGTGCCGCAGCCGGGCGCGCAACGGCCGCGCGCGCTCCGCGAGATCGGCCTGGTGCCGGACGTAGTCGGCGCGGCCCGCGGCGGTCTCGATCGGAACGGGGGAGTATCCGTAGTCGGTGAGGTCGTACGGACTGGCGCGCATGTCCAGCTCGCGGGCGGCGAACGCGTGCTCGAGGCAGTCGAGAACGAGATCGGAGTCGACCAGTGGTACCAGCTTGTAGGCCCACTTGTAGAGGTCCATTCCGGCGTGCAGGCAGCCCGGCTGTTCCCGATCGACCTGGTCGGCGCGCGAGAGAGTCAGGGAGTTCCGCGGCGCGGCCTCGTCGGTGAAGAATCGGAACGCGTCGTAGTGGGTGCACCGCAGCGGCAGCGACTCGACGACGGCATCGGTGCCCGCCGCGCCCAGCCGGAGCGGCACCGTGCGGTGCCGGACGTCGTCTCCGGCCCGATACACCATCGCCCACTCGTGCAGGCCGAGGCAGCCGAGGGCGGCCGGCCGCGACTCGGTGGCGGCCAGCAGGTCGGCGACGAAGCGCACCGTCTCGTGGCGCTGTTCGAGTACGTCGGGCCGGACGGTGACGACACGGACGTCGCCGACGTCGACGGCGTGATACCCCGCCCAGTCGGCGCGTTCCTCGGCGTCGGCGAGGGCGATGCCGTGTCCCGGATGCCACCGGCGCAGCTGGTTCGGCCGAAAGCTGTAGTAGGTGAACAGGAAGTCGTGGACGGGGTGGGCGGTTCCGCTCGCACGGCGTTCGGCATGCGGATCCACCAGACGCGCCACCCGCTCCCGGTGCTGCGTCCGGCGTGCCGTCCACTCCTCCTCGGACAGGATCCGGGGGGCGTGCTCGGTCCTCCCCGTCTGCTCGGTCATCCCTGTCACTGTCGCAGATCCTCCACCGTCGCGTCAGGCCCGGTCGGCATGGTCGAGCGCGGTCTCGCCGCGGCGGGCCCCGGCCCGGTGGGTGCCGTCGCGCACCGTGCCGACATACTCCTCCACCAGGTCCTCGAGCGCGACGATACCGACCACCGTGCCCGTGTCGTCGACCGTCGTACCGAGGTGGGCGCCGGAGCGCCGCAGGGCGGCGAGTGCATCGCCCAGCGTGGTCGCGGTCGTCATCGTCGGCAGCGGCCGGATGTCGGCTGCGGGAACGACGGTGTCCGGCCCCGCCTCGCCGAGGACCTGGGCCAGCACGTCCTTGAGATGCAGGTAGCCGGTCAGCGTTCCGTCGGCTCGCCGGATCGGGTACCGGGAGAACCCGGTCTCGAGGACGGCTTGCTCCACCGCACCGAGGACGACCCCACCCGCGGCCCGGGCATCGAGGCAGCGGACGCGCGCGAGCGGGATCAGCACGTCCGCGACGGTGCGGTCCGTGCTCCCGAGGGCCTGGGTCGGTCGCCGATGCTCCTCGGCGTCCATCAATCCCTCCGAGCGGGACTCGCCGATCATCTCGGACAGCTCGACCGCCGAGATCGTCACGTCGAGTTCGTCCTTCGGTTCGACGCGGAGCAGCTTCAGAACCGAGTTCGCACACAGGTTGTAGAACGCGATGACGGGCCGGACGACCTTGATGAACAGCAGGTGCGCCGGGACGAGGAGCATCGCGCAGCGCTCGGGCCCGGCGAGTGCGATGTTCTTGGGCACCATCTCGCCGAGGAGGATGTGCAGCACCACGATCAGGGTCATCGCGATCGCGAACGACACGGGATGCAGCAGCCCGTCGGGCAGGCCGACGAGGTGCAGCGGTGCCTCGATGAGGTGTGCGATCGCGGGCTCGGCGACCTTGCCGAGCAGGATCGAACAGATCGTGATGCCCAGCTGGGACGCGGCGAGCATGAGCGAGAGCTGTTCACCCGCCTCGATGACGGCCGAGGCGCGCCTGCGTCCCTGCGCGACGAGCGCCTCGAGGCGGTCCCTGCGGGCCGAGATCAGGGCGAACTCGGCGGCCACGAAGAAGGCGTTGCCCGCGAGCAGGCCCACCGCGAGCAACACACCGAACAGGTCACCCATGTGCACGCACCTCCCCGGCGGTTCCGGGAACGGGTGTCAGGACCACCCGGTCGATGCGACGGCCCTCCATCCGGGTCACCGTCGCGACCCAGCGTCCACCGTCGTCGTGCTCGGGCAGCTCGACCACGTCGCCGTCGACGGGTATGCGCCCCAGCAGCGTGAGGACCAGACCGCCGAGCGTCTCGTACTCGCCGGCCGGCGCGAGGTAGCCGGTGGCGTCGGACACCTCGTCGGTGCGCAGGAGCCCCGAGCAGGACCACCCGGTGCCGATCCGCTGGACGTCGATGCCCGGTTCGTCGTGCTCGTCGCGAACGTCACCGAGGATCTCCTCGATGAGGTCCTCCATGGTCACCACTCCCGCCGTGCCGCCGTACTCGTCGACGACGAGTGCGAGCTGCATACCGTCCGAGCGGATGTGTTCCATGAGTGCGTCCCCGTCGAGGGTGGACGGGACGACCGGCACCTTCCTGGCAAGGGACGCGAGGGTGGTGGTGCGTCGCAGGCTCGCGGGCACCGTGAACGCGTGTTTGACGTGTACGACCCCGAGCGTGGCGTCGAGGTCGCCGTCGACGACGGGGAACCGCGAGTATCCGGTCCGGGCGGCGAGGTCGAGGAGATCGGCGACGGTGTCGGTGCCGGCGAGGGTCTCGACCGTCACGCGTGGCGTCATGAGCTCCTCCGCCGTGCGCTCACCGAAGCGGAGAGAGCGGCTCACCAGCAGTGCGGTGCCCTCGTCGATCGAGCCCCGCTCGGCGGAGGCGGACACCAGTGACCCGAGTTCCTGCAGGGAACGCGCGGAGCGCAGTTCGTCGGTGGGTTCGATGCCCAGCCTGCGTACCAGTCGGTTCGCCGTGGAGTCGAGCCCGGTGATCGCCCACCGGAAGACCGACGAGAACGCTGCGTGCAGCCCGGCGGTCGCGCGTGCGGTCCGCAGCGGAAGCGCGATGGCGAGGTTCTTGGGGACGAGCTCGCCGAAGATCATCGAGAACGACGTCGCGATGACCAGGGCCGCCACCAGCGAGGTCGCTGCTGCCGCGGACGCGCCCACACCGAGGCCGGTGAGCACCGGCGTGATGAATCGCGCCAGCACCGGTTCCGCCAGGTATCCGGTGATCAGCGTGGTGATGGTGATGCCGAGCTGGGCGCCGGACAGCTGGAACGACAGTGTCCGGTGCGCCCGCCGGACCTGGCGGGACCGGCGGTCTCCACCGTGCGGCCGGTCGGGTGAGGCGCCGCGCGCGTGCGCGTCGACGGTGCTCCGCTCGAGCGCGGTGAGGGAGAACTCGGCGGCGACGAACAGCGCGGTGCCCGCGGTGAGTGCCACGAAACCGAGAAGGCTGAGAAGGGTGACGGCGAGGTTCATCGTTCGTCACCGGACAGGCGCCGAGCAGGGCGGCGCAGGGCGATCGGGGCGGGGCGGGGCGAGCCGGGTTTGTCACCCGGCTCGGTAGAGGATCCCTCCGGTCCCGCGGCGTCGCCGCCGGAGTGGGATTCCGTGCCGCCGGGAGCCGGCGCCGACGAGCAGGCGGCGGAGCCCTCGCCCCCGGCCTGTGCGACGGGCGTGCCTGAGTGTGTGGGTGCCGCGGGCACCGGATTCCTTTCGACGAGGCCGTGTCCGGAAGGGGGACGCGGCGGGGGCCGGCCGGGGCGAGCAGCCCCGGCGCGACGAGTTTCGGCAGCCGATCCTACCGGTCGGCTCGGCTGCCGGCTGGCCGCGGCCCCCTGGTCACCAGCCGCCGGGGAGCGGACGGCCCTCCGCGAACCCGGCCGCGGACTGGACACCGACGACCGCCTTGTCGTGCAGTTCGCCCAGCGTGCGGGCCCCCGCATACGTGCAGGTGCTGCGGACTCCGGAACAGATGTGATCGATGAGATCCTCGACCCCGGGGCGCTCGGGGTCCAGCCGCATCCGGGAACTCGAGATGCCCTCCTCGAACAGGGCCTTGCGGGCCCGGTCGAAGGCGGTGTTCGAGGCGGTGCGCGCAGCGACGGCGCGCTTGGACGCCATGCCGAAGCTCTCCTTGTAGACCGTGCCGTCGTGGTCGACGTGCAGGTCTCCCGGCGATTCGTACGTCCCGGCGAACCACGATCCGATCATCACGTTGGACGCGCCGGCCGCGAGCGCCAGGGCCACGTCGCGAGGATGGCGGATACCGCCGTCCGCCCACACGTGGGCGCCCAGTTCACGCGCCGCGTCGGAGCACTCGCGGACGGCGGAGAACTGCGGTCGGCCGACACCGGTCATCATCCGGGTGGTGCACATGGCGCCGGGACCGACACCGACCTTGACGATGTCGGCGCCCGCCTCGACCAGGTCGCGTGTCCCGGCCGCGGACACGACGTTGCCCGCGGCGAGGGGTACCCCGAGCTCCAGCGCGCGGACGGTGCGCAGGGCGTCGATCATCTTCTCCTGATGGCCGTGCGCGGTGTCGAGTACCAGGATGTCGGCACCGGCATCGACGAGTTCCTTCGCCTTGGCCGCGACGTCGCCGTTGACGCCGACCGCGGCGGCGATCCGGAGTTGGCCGTTCGCATCCACGGCGGGCCGGTACAGGTCGGCCCGGATGGCCGCGGTCCGGGTGAGGACCCCCGCGAGGGTGCCGTCGTCGTGGGTGATCACCGCGAGGTCGTCGTGCCGGGCCTCGAGCAACTCGAACACCTCACGCGGTGCCGCGGACACGGGCGCGGTGACGAAGTCGGTCACGGCAACGGCACGCAGACGCGTGAAGCGGTCCACGTCCGCGCAGGATTCCTCGGTGACGACACCGACGGCGCGGTTGTCCTCGACGACGACCACGGCGCCGTGGGCGCGCTTTGTGAGCAGGGCGAGGGCGTCGGACACGGCCGCGTCCGGGCCGAGAGTGACGGGGGTGTCCGCGACGAGATGACGGCTCTTGACGAACGCGACGGTCTCGGCGACCGCTCGGGAAGGCACGTCCTGCGGGAGGACGACGATGCCGCCCCTGCGCGCCACGGTCTCGGCCATGCGGCGGCCTGCCACGGCGGTCATGTTCGCCACGACGATCGGAATGGTGGTGCCGGTGCCGTCGACGGTGGAGAGGTCGACGTCGAACCGGGAGGTGACTTCCGTACGGTTCGGGACGAGGAAGACGTCGTCGTACGTGAGGTCGTAAGGGGGCCGATGGCCTTCGAGGAATCGCACGTGGCCCTATGGTACCGGTGATTCGCGCTCTTCGCCTTCCTCGGCCACCTCGGCCCGGGCGCGGGACAGGCCGAGCGTGGTCACCAGCATCACCACCACGGCGAGGCCGACGACGACGAAGCCCAGGTCGCCCGTCTGCAGCCGTTCGCCGAGCACGGAAATGCCGAGGAACACCGCCGCGAGGGGCTCGGCGATGGTCAAGGCCGGTAGCGACGCCGAGAGCGGACCCACCTGGAAGGCCTTCTGCTGAAGGTAGAAGCCGGTGACCCCGGCCGCGACGAGGGCCCAGGTCTGCCAGCTCGACACGAGCGGGATCACCCCGTGTTCGAGCCGGTCGACGACGTACTTGGTGAACGCGACGGCCACACCGTAGAGAGCGCCTGCCGCCGTTCCGAGCAGGAGTGCCCGCCACTGTGCCCCGATCCGCAGCGAGCCGACGACGGTGGCGGCCACGACCACCGCGAGCACCCCGGCGAGCGGAAGCGCCCATCGCTCGGCCGGAGCGGAGATCCCACCCTCGGTGGGGTCCCCGACCACGAGGAAGACCGCCAGTGCAACTGCCAATGCGACGGCCAGGCCCCAGGCGCGGGCGCTGACGCGAACCCCGGACCAGCGCGCGGAGAGCGGCAGCGCGAACAGGAGGGAGGCCACCAGCAGGGGCTGCACGACCAGGACGGAGCCGAGCGCGAGGGCGACGGCCTGCACGACGTAGGAGCCGCCGTCACCGACGACTCCCGCCCACCACCGTGGTGCCCGGATGAGTCGCGCGAGGAGTGGTCCCGAGTCCGGGACCGATTCCGCGGACTTCTGTTGCGCGACCGCGCCGACCGCCGCGAGCAGCGCGGCGAGAAGTGCGCACGCGATCGCCGCGAGTCCGGCTTCCATCCACTCAGTCTGATCGGTGGCCGCGGCGCCCGTGGCGACTTCGCGAACGCGGATTCGCCCCGTCGCGGGAGTCGGTGGCGCCTCGCCGTCGTCGTCCACGCGGTGGGGTCGGCGGCGCCTGCGGTGCGGTGGCCGCACGTGGGCCGGGCGGCGCGGGGGCGGCCCGCGAACCGGCGAGCCGCTCCAGGACCGGGTCCGCGCGCCGGGTCCGATGTACGGCGGGGGAGATCTGTGCCTGCTCGAGGAGCACGAGTGTGGCGTCGCGTTCCTGCTCGGTGACGACGGTGACGACGGTGCCGCTGGCCCCGGCACGGGCGGTGCGTCCCGCACGGTGCACGTAGCTCTTGGCATCGGACGGTGGATCGGCATGCACCACCAGCGCGACGTCGTCCACATGGATTCCGCGGGCCGCGACGTCCGTGGCGACGAGTACCGGTGTGGTGCCGTCGGTGAACCGCGCCAGGGCGCGGGAGCGGTAGGCCTGCGACTTTCCGCCGTGCAGGACGTCGGCGTCGACACCGGAGGCCACCAGACGGGCCACGAGCCGGTCCGCCCACGCCTGGGTGCGCACGAACAGCAGTATCCGGCCGGTGCCGCGAGCGAGCCGGTCGACGACATCGGGCTTGTCCGCCTTGTCCACGACGAGGACGTGATGGGTCATCCGCGCCGGGGGCGCATCGACTGTCGTGTGCACACGTACGGGGTCCCGCAGGTACCGGGACACCAGGGATCCGACGTCCCCGTCGAGCGTGGCGGAGAACAGCAACCGCTGTCCGGCGGAGGGGGTCGTGTCCAGGATCTCGGTGATCTGAGGCAGGAAACCGAGCTCCGCGAGATGGTCGGCCTCGTCGACGGTGGTGACCACCACGTCGTCGAGATGCACCGAGCCGCGCCGCAGATGGTCGAGCAGGCGGCCGGGGGTGGCGACCACGAGGTCGGTGCCCCGGGCGAGAGTCTGCACCTGGCGGCCGATCGGGCTGCCGCCGGTGAGCGCGGTGGTCCGCATGCCGAGCGCGAGCGCCGGCTCGTCCAGGGCCGCCACGATCTGGTCCGCGAGTTCGCGCGTCGGTGCCAGCACCAGGGCCCGCGGCCGACTCGGCCGCGACGCGGATCCGGTGAGCCGCACCAGCATCGGGACCCCGAACGCGAGGGTCTTTCCCGAACCGGTGGGCGCGCGGCCGAGGACGTCCCGTCCGGCGAGGACGGGAGGAACGGCCCGCACCTGGATGTCGCGGGGGCGGGTGGCTCCCTGTCGTCGCAGTGCATGCACGACGACGACAGGGAGCCCGAGTTCCGCGAAGCCCGGCACGGATTCCGCGCCGGGCTGCTCGTCAGGCACGGACTTCGCTGCGATCCCCGCTCCAGAGGGTGTGGAACTTGCCGTCCTCGTCGACCCGCTCGTAGGTGTGTGCGCCGAAGAAGTCGCGCTGTCCCTGGGTGAGCGCGGCGGGCAGGCGCTCCGCGCGCAACCCGTCGTAGTACGACAGCGACGACGCGAACGCGGGCACCGGGATCCCGAGGCCGGTCGCGGTGATCACGACCCGCCGCCAGCTGTCGATCGCCGCCTCGATCGCTTCCCGGAAGTAGGGCTCGACGACGAGGGTGGTCGACTCGGGGTTGTTCTCGTACGCCTCCTTGATCCGGTTGAGGAAGCGGGCCCGGATGATGCAGCCGCCGCGCCAGATGGTGGCGAGGTCACCCGGCTGCACGTTCCAGCCGTATTCGATGCTCCCGGCACGGATCTGGTCGAAGCCCTGGGCGTACGCGACGATCTTCGACGCGTAGAGCGCCCGGCGGATGTCCTCGGTGAACTGTTCGACGTCCGCGGGCTTGTCGGTGAGGTCGCCGGAGACCAGCCCGACGGCAGCCTTGCGCTGATCCCTCGAGCCGGACACGGCACGGGCGAACACGGCCTCGGCGATTCCCGTGACCGGGACACCGAGGTCGAGCGCGGACTTGACCGTCCAGCGGCCGGTGCCCTTCTGCTCCGCCGCATCGACGATGACGTCGACGAGCGGCTTTCCCGTGCGGGCGTCCTTCTGCCGCAGCACCTCCGCGGTGATCTCGACGAGGTAGCTCTCGAGCTCACCGGTGTTCCACTCGGAGAACACGTCCGCGATGGCGTCGACGTCGAGGCCGAGGGCATCCCGCAGCAGGTTGTAGGCCTCGGCGATGAGCTGCATGTCGGCGTACTCGATGCCGTTGTGCACCATCTTCACGAAGTGGCCTGCGCCGTCCGGGCCGATGTGTGCGCAGCACGGCGTGCCGTCGACCTGGGCCGCGACCGATTCGAGCAGCGGACCGAGGGACTCGTAGGACTCGACGGACCCGCCCGGCATGATCGACGGGCCGTTGAGCGCGCCCTCCTCGCCGCCGGAGATCCCGGTGCCGACGAAGTGCAGCCCGCGCTCGCGCAGCGCCGCCTCGCGCCGGATCGTGTCGGTGTAGAGGGAGTTGCCGCCGTCGATGATGATGTCACCGGGTTCCATCGCCTCGGCGAGTTCCTCGATCACCGCATCCGTCGCGTCGCCGGCCTTCACCATGATCAATGCGCGCCGGGGCTTCTCCAGCGCCGCCACGAACTCCGCGACCGTCTCGGTCCGGACGAAGTCGCCGTCGCCGCCGTGCTCGGCGAGGAGTGCATCCGTCTTGCCGACGCTGCGGTTGTGCACCGCGACGGTGTACCCGTTGCGGGCGAAGTTGCGGGCGATGTTCGAGCCCATGACGGCGAGTCCGGTGACGCCGATCTGGGCGCGCGCACTGTCGTTGGTGGTCATTTCTCCAGCTTTCCTTCTCGGGAGGGCGAGTGCGAACGATCCGAAGGTGGTGAGAGCGAACAGCAGAGGCTCCCGGGGCCGCAGTGGGGCTGCCGCCCGCCTGTTTCAGGCAACCATAGTGCCGGGAGGAAACGAAAACCGGTCGGACACCCAACGGTGGCCGACCGGTCTCGCATCACGGCCCGATCCTCGGGCGTGGTGGTCGATCAGCGGTTGCGGTCGCGCCGCGGACCGTCGAAGCCGTCGTAGCTGCGCTGAGCGGTCCGGGAGCGGAACCCGCCGGACGAGGGACGCTCACGGCGGCCGTACTCGTTCGACCGCGACTCGGCCGGGCGTGCTCCGTTCGTACGGGATCCGTAGGACCGTGACTCGGCGGGACGGGACTCGCGGGGGCGGGACTCATACGAGCGCGAGTCGGATCGTTCCTGACGCGGACGATCGGTGCGTGCTCCGTAGGAGCGGCGCTCGCCGCCGGCAGCGGGTCGGTCGCCCCGGTGGCCCCGTGCGTCCTCCCGGTAGCCCCGCGTGTCGTCCCGACGGTGATCGTCCCGACGGCCGCCCCCGTCCTGACGCGGCCGGAATCCGCCCCCGTTGCGGTCGCTCCCGCGCCACTCGCTCGATCCACGCTCGCCGTCGGAGCTGCGCCGGGGCCGGTCTCCGTACGGTCGACGGTCGGAATCCTGACGGCGATCGCCCTGAGGCCGCCGCTCGCCGCCCGGGCGGCCACCGCGGCTCGAAGGAGGGCCACCACGGAACGGGCGGTCCGATCGAGGCCGGTCCGACCGCTCGTTGCGTTCCGGCCGCACCGGAACCCCGGAAGGGGTCTTGGCTCCGGTGATCTCGGTGAGCTCCGCCGATCCGGGGGTCACCCGCACCGCGGTCGCCGAGACACCCGCGGTGTCGGTGAGGCGCTTGAACATCCGGCGCTGGTTGGGCAGCACGATCGCGGCGACCGCGCCCTTCTGTCCGGCGCGGGCGGTCCGGCCCGCGCGGTGCAGGTAGTCCTTGTGATCGGCGGGCGGATCCACGTGCACCACCAGATCGATGCCGTCCACGTGGATTCCCCGGGCCGCCACGTCCGTCGCGACGAGGACGGGAGTGCGTCCCGTCTTGAAGCGATCGAGCACCCGGGTCCGCTGGTTCTGTGCCTTGCCGCCGTGGAGGGACTCGGCGGCGACGCCCAGCGCGCGCAGCCGGTCGGTGATTCCCTCGCAGCCGAGCTTGGTGCGGGCGAACATGATGGTGCGGCCGCCGTCGCGGGAGGCGATCTCGGCGAGGACCGCGTCCTTCTGGCCTCGGTCCACGAGCAGCACGTAATGCTCCATCGTGCTCACGCTCGCGCGGCCGTCCTCGGTGGAATGCTGTACGTGGTCGGGGAGGAACTGGCGTACCAGCGACTGCACCTCGCGGTCGAGGGTCGCGGAGAACAGCAGTCGCTGCGACGAGTCGGGGGTGTCGCCGAGAATCGCACGAACCTCGGGCAGGAAGCCCATGTCGGCCATCTGGTCGGCCTCGTCGAGCGCGGTGATCTCGATCTCGTCGAGCACGCACGTGCCCTGACGGAGGTGATCGCCCAGCCGACCGGGGGTGGCGACGAGGATGTCGACACCGCGCCGCAGCTGATCCGCCTGCTTGCCGAACGGGGTTCCGCCGACCGCCGGACGCACCGTCACTCCGACGGCGTCGGCGTAGGGGCTCAGCGAGTCGACCACCTGGAATGCGAGCTCACGGGTGGGGACGAGGACGAGGGCACGGGGTCGTTTGGCCGAGGGCCGCGACTCGTCGGAGAGGCGCGTGAGCATCGGCAGGCCGAAGGCCAGCGTCTTCCCGGACCCGGTCTGGGCGCGGCCGAGAACATGCGTCCCGGCCAGCGCGTCGGGGATCGCCCGAGCCTGGATGGGGGAGGGAACGGTGATGGACTTCTTCGCCAGGGCCGCGACGAGCGCGTCCGGCAGCCCGAGCTCGCCGAAGCCGGGCTCGGCGGTGGTCGACTCGTCGGTGGCGGCAGAAGCCGGACCGGACGGGACAGCAGTGGATATGGGGACAGCAGTGGACATCAGGGATGTGCCTCTCCGGGACAACAGGGCACGTCGTTGCGGCGTGGGGCCGGAGGGGCGCCGCGCACGGTAGGGACGAGCCAGGGCACAATTCACCTGGTCTGTCCGTACGCGTCAATGGCGGCAGAACGTCAATGGCGGGGGAACTGGGCTGTGTGCCTATTCGGGTACTGCACCACGTGAGGTGGTGAGGGCCGTGAACAACGACCGCACACCAGTGTACGCGAATCGGTGCGGGTCTCGAACCACGTCCTCTCCGGAACCGGCCGTCAGCTCCCCGCGGCACCGAACAGACGGCTCAGTTCGGTGAGCCACGGCACGGCGACGGCGATGGTCGGAACGACCAGCAGAGTCGCGGACGCGACGTACGCGGCGGCCGCGATCCGTCCGCGGTCGTCGGAGTCGTCGGCCAGGCGCTGCACCCGCAGAACGGTGCTCGGTCCGCCGACGGCCATGGCTCCCTTCGGCGCCGTGGAGGCCGAACAGGCCACGAGAGCTCTCGCCAGCGGGGTGGGCCCGGTGGCCCGCACTGCCGAGTCGTCGGCGAGCATCTCGACGAGCAGTTGCACGGAGCCGAGCGCGGACTTGCTGCGCACGAAGCGGGGAAACGCCTCGTTGACCGCCGTGAAAGCCTCGAGGACGAGGTCGTGACGGGCGCGCAGATGCGACCGTTCGTGCGTGAGGATCGCCACGAGTTCCTCGTCGCTGAGATTCGCGAAGGTGCCCTCGCTGAGAACGACTCGCTGGCGCAGGCCGGGCAGGCAGTAGGCGATCGGCTCGGTCACGTCGAGCACCCGGAGGTCGGAGGCGTGGGCGACCGGGGCCCGCTGGTCGTGATGACCGAGGGTGCCGTGGTGGTCGAGGAGATCGACCAGCATCCGGTGCCGGGACCGGCGTCGGCGGGTGCGGATCGCGACCTGGAGGAAGGCGAAGATCAACTTGGCACCGACGAGCACGGTGAGAGCGAACACACCCACGTAGACAAGCCAGAGTGGTAGCCCCAGCGCATCGATCTCGGCGAGTGGTGCGGTGGTGGGCCGTCCGTCCGGGCCGGGAACCAGAAGCTGGCTGGCGATGGCCAGGCCCGAACTGAAGGCCGAGAGGACTGCTGCCAGCGCGATCGCCTGCCACAGCACGAGAGCGGCCCGCGGGGCTCGATACGGCCAGCGGGCCCGGCTGAGGAGGGCCGGAATCGGCCCGGCGAGAAGCAGGGCGAGAATTCCGAAGACCAGCGCGGTGGCGTTCATGACGCTCTCATCATGCATGAACTCCCGTCAGGGGAGAAGTCGCGTTCCGGGAAACGGTTCAGCCGGCGCGGGTGCCCGGGGCCCCGGCAGCAGCATTCGGCTTCGCGCTCTCCTTGGCCTCGAGTGCGGCGAGCGCCTCCCGCAGTGCGGCGGCCTCGTCGGCTCCGACCTGACCCACGAAATGCACGAGAGCTGCGGCACGGCTACCGGACTGGTCCGCCTGCTGGAGCGCGTCGACCATCAGACTGGCGACGAGTTCCTCACGCTGGTGCACGGGCACGTAGCGGTGGGCGCGATCGTCGCGCTGCTGCACCACCAGGTGCTTCTTCGCCAAACGCTGCAGAACGGTCATCACCGTCGTGTACGCGAGCTCGCGCCGCGCGGACAGCGCCTCGTGCACCTGCCGTACGGTCTGGGGTTCCGAGGACGACCAGAGGTGGTCCATCACTGCGCGTTCGAGTTCACCGAGTCCAGCCATGGGTCGATTCTACGGAAGTTGGGGTCGCGCGTCGTACTACCGGTAGTAGTAAAACCCCAGTTCGTCGTGTGGTAATGGTCATAATCGACGGGTGCGGTCGATACGGAAGCGTGAGACAGACGTCAGCGGGTCCTCGGACGAGCTCGCCGAGGAGGCCGCCGGTCGCGGTCCGTTCGGCGCGTGGCGAGTCGGCGGACTCCAGGCGTCGCCTGTGACGGCCGCGCTGGTCCTCGCACTCTGGGTGGCCGCGGTGGTCTCGGGGAGTGTGCTGCACGGCCCGTCCCATCACCTGGCGCAGCGAGTGGGCATCGGAATCGTGCCGATGGAACACGGCCGCGTCTGGACGCTCCTCACCGCGGGCCTGTGGTGCACCGGGCTCGTCGCCTACGTGGCGGCCACCGTCCTGATCGTCGCGGTCGCGATGCCCCTCGAGCGGCGGATGGGATCCCGCCGTTTCGTCCTGGCCGCTGTGGTGACGCAGGTCCTGGGTGGTGTCCTCGGACTGGGTGTGGCGGCACTGGCCCGGCTGGTCGACGCCGGGTGGGGTTTCCGCTTGCACGTCGGGGTGGCGGTGGGTCCGAGCACGTGGATCGTGGGGGCGTTGATGGCGGCGACCGCCGACATGGGCACCCTGTGGCGGCGGCGGATCCGGGTGGGTGTCCTCGCGTTGACGATCACCCTGGCGCTGTTCGGGGGCGAGCTCCAGGACGTGGTGCGCCTCGCCGCGGCGGTGGTCGGGCTGGCAATCGGTGCGTCGGTCGTGGGACGTTCCGCCCGCGGTGACCGCATCGTCGGAACGCGCAGGGAGGGCCGCGTCCTGGTCGCCATCGTGGTCGCGGCGTCCGCGCTGGGGCCGATGCTGGCGGCGCTGTCACCCCACGCGGCCGGTCCGCTCGCGGTGTTGCGGGAACTGTTCCGCGGAGCGCAGTGGACCGCCCCGGAGGTGCGGGCACTCTGTGACGCCGCACCGACCGGGACGGACTGCCGCCAGGGTCTGCTCGAACTGCGCCTGTCCGGTGTCGGTCCCACCCTGCTCGCCCTCATGCCCTCGGTGTTCGTCCTGGTCCTCGCGGACGGCCTCCGTCGGGGACGGCGGTTCGCCTGGATCGGGGCCGTGGGCGCACAGGTGGTGCTGTTGGCACTCGCGCTGCTCAACTTCGGCGTCCGCTACCTGGACGCGGTGTCGCCGGATTCGCTCTACTACGGACTGGCGGACCCGGACGTGTACCGCACGCTGGTTCCGTTCCTCGCGCCCGCCGCGATCCTCGTGGTCCTGCTCGCCACGCGCGACCTGTTCGACGTCCACGCTCCGGCGGGAACGTACCGGCGATGGGCGACGGCGACGGCCGGCTTCACCGTGGTGCTCGCCGCGCTGTACGTCGCCGGGGCCTGGCTCGCTCGCGCCGGTCTCGACGGCGGGCCGACCGTGCCCACCCTGATCGCCGACTTCCCCGAACGGTTGGTGCCACCGGTCTACCTGCAATGGTTCGAGCCGAGGTTCCTCCCCACCGATGCCGTGGCCACCCTGCTCTACGAGTGGACCGGCGTCGTCTTCTGGGCGGGGCTGTGCGCCGGGGTGGCGTGGACCTTCCTCCGGCCGGCCGTGGGCGCGGACAGCGCCGACGCGGCCCGTGCTCGGTCGTTGCTGCAGGCGGGCAGCGGCAGCCCTCTGTCGTGGATGACGACCTGGCGGGGGAACAGTTACTGGTTCACGCCGGACGGCAGCGGATACGTCGCCTACCGCGTGATCGGAGGTGTCGCTCTCACGACCGGCGACCCGGTGGGGCGACCGGACCGGCTCCGTGACGCCGTCGTCGGCTTCGCCGAGTACGCGGCGCACAACGGATGGGTCCCGTGCTTCTATTCGGTGACCGGTCAGGTGCGCCGGGTGACCGACGACCTGGGGTGGGGCGGATTGCAGGTCGCCGAGGAGACCGTGCTCGACCTGGGGTCGCTGGCGTTCACCGGCAAGAGGTTCCAGGACGTACGCACTGCGCTCAACCGGGCCCGCAAGTCGGGGATCTCGGCCGAGTGGGTGAGGTTTCCCACGGCGCCTGCGGCGATCACCGACCAGATCGCCGCGATCTCCGAGGAGTGGGTCGCCGACAAGGGAATGCCGGAAATGGGCTTCACGCTCGGGGGACTCGACGAGCTCGACGACCCGGAGGTGCGCGTGCTGGTGGCCGTGGACGAGGACCGCACGGTGCACGGCGTCACCTCGTGGCTGCCGGTGTACCGGGAGGGCGTGATCGTCGGCTGGACCCTGGACTTCATGCGCCGGCGTGCCGGTGAGCCACGGGGGACCGAGGTGTTCCGGCCCGCGATGGAGTTCCTCATCGCCTCGGCCGCCCAGCTACTCGAGGCGGAAGGCGCAGAGTTCGTCAGCCTGTCGGGCGCCCCGCTCGCCAAGGTCGCGGAGCCGGACGAGCCGGAGCCGGCCGAGTCGTCGGAGCTGAACGGGGCTCGCACGCTGTCCGAGGTACTGGACAACGTCCTCGACCTGCTCGGTCGCACCCTCGAACCCGTGTACGGGTTCCGTTCCCTGCTCGCATTCAAGTCGAAGTTCCACCCGCGATACGAGGCGATGCACATGACGTTTCCCGATCCCGCAGCCCTGCCGAGCATCGGCAGCGCCGTGGGGCGCGCCTATCTGCCGCACGTGTCGATGGGCCAGGGTGTCCGTCTGGTGCGGACCATCGTCTCCGGCCGGGTCACCCGGACGTGACGGCCGAATCGTCGGCGGGAGCGGCGGACACCGGCGCGGGTACCGGCCCGCCGACGGCGCCGTAGACGTGGCGGGTGCCGATCGGCACGACCAGTGGCCGGTCGGAGACCGGATCCTCGATCACCGCGGCCTCGAGCCCGAACACGTCGAGCAACAGTTCGGTGGTGACGACCTCCGCGGGCTTGCCGGAGGCCACGACCGCCCCTCGGTTCATCACGATCAGCTGATCGCTGTACCGGATGGCCAGGTTGAGGTCGTGGAGCACCATGACGACGGTGCGCCCCATCTCCTCGTGCAGCCGGTCCACGAGATCGAGAACCTCGATCGAGTGCGCCAGGTCGAGATACGTGGTCGGCTCGTCGAGGAGCAGGATGTCGGTGCCCTGGGCCAGTGCCATCGAGATCCATGCGCGCTGCCGCTGGCCGCCCGACAGTTGGTCGACGGGCCGGTCGGCCAGGTCGGAGACACCGGTGAGCGCGAGGGCACGGGCGACCTCGCCCTCGTCGTCGGAGGACCACTGCCGGATCCACGACTGGTGCGGGTGCCTGCCCCGGGACACCAGGTCGGCGACCGTCAGGCCCTCGGGTGCGGTGGGGGACTGGGGCAGCATGCCGAGTGTGCGGGCGACGTCCTTGGTGCGCATGGTCCCGATGGCCTTGCCGTCCAGGAGAACCGACCCGTGCTTCGGCTTGAGGAGCCGGCCGAGTGCGCGTACCAGGGTGGACTTCCCGCATCCGTTGGGGCCGATCACGGTGGTGACGACACCGGTGGGGATGTCCAGCGACAGGTCGTCGATGATGACCCGGTCGCCGTACCCCAGCGTCAACGATTCTGCCCGCAGGCGCGATTCGGGAGAGTGGGGGGACGTCATGCGGAGACCTTCCGGTTGTTGCGCACCAGCAGATACAGGAGGAACGGGCCACCGAGCGCGGAGGTGACGATACCGACGGGGAGCTCGACCGGAAGCAGGGTGCGGGCGATGAGGTCGCTGCCGACGACCAGGACGGCTCCACACAGGGCCGCGGCGACGAGCGGGGGCCCCGGCGAACGGACGAGTCGCATGGCGACCTGGGGAGCGGCGAGCGCGACGAAGCCGACCGGCCCCGCCGCCGCGGTCGCGCCCGCGGCCAGCACGACGGCGGCGAGCAGGAGCAGGGCCTGCGAGGACTGCAGCCGGATACCGAGCGACGCGGCATTGTCGTCGCCGAGTCGCAGCGCACCCAGGGTGAACGACCCGATGAGGGCGGCCGCGCCGATCACGCCGAGGATGGCCAGCAGCGGCCATACCTGGTTCCACGACGCGGCGGCGAGGGAACCGTTGAGCCACACCTGGGCCCGCGAGGCGTCGTTGATGTCGGCGGAGATCAGGAGCCACTGAGTGACGGCGATGAGCATCGCATTCGTACCGATGCCGATGAGGATCAACCGGTAGCCCTCGACACCTTTGCGCCAGGCGAGCAGGTAGATCGCCAGCGCGGTGACGATTCCGCCGGCCAGCGCCGCGAGGGGGATGCCGAGGATGGCCAGGAGGCCGATGAACGAGCCTCCGCCACCGAGCACGATGAGGCTCACGGCGGCGGCACTGGCGCCTGCGGTGATACCCAGGATGTCCGGGCTGGCGAGGGCATTGCGCGAGATCGACTGGGTGAGTGCACCGGCCAGGCCGAGTGCCATCCCGATCAGGGCCGCGACCAGTGCTCGGGGCAGGCGCAGGTCGGTGACGATGAACCGTTGCGCACGCGTGCCGCCACCGAGGAGCACGTTGACGACCTCGGGGATGGACATCGGGTAGTCGCCGGAGCCGATCTCGAGGCAGAACAGCACGAACAGGGCCGCGACCAGCGCGAGGTTGACGGTGACTCCGAGCGGCCGGAAGACGGTGGAGAACGGGCCGAACCGCACCGCCGGGCGAGCCGGTACCGTCGTCGGCTGCTCGGTGGTGGACCGGGTGTCGAGAACGCTCACAGGGACGCCAGCTTCCTGCGCCGCACCAGCGCGATGAAGAAGGGTGCGCCGAACACGGCGAGAACGATGCCCACCTGCAGTTCGCCGGGACGCGTGACGACGCGGCCGATGACGTCGGCGGTGACGAGCATGACGCCGCCGAGTATCCCGGCGTAGGGAACGAGCCATCGATAGTCGGGGCCGGTGATGGCACGGGCGATGTGGGGTACCACCAGGCCGATGAACGCGATCGGACCGCAGGCGGCGGTGGCAGCACCGGTGAGCAGGGTGATCGCGATGATCCCGAGGGTGCGGCTACGGATGATGCTCGTGCCGAGCGAGCGCGCCATGTCCTCGCCGAGGCTCAGTACGTTCAACCCGGGTGTGCTCGCCAGGGCCAGGACGAGCCCTGCTATCAGGAAGGGCAGTACCTGCCAGAAGATGTCGAACCCGCGGCCCGCGACCGAGCCGACCACCCAGAATCGGTAGGAGTCCAAGCTGTTCTGATCCACGATGATGATCGCCTGCGTCATCGCCTGGAGGAAGAAGGCGACGGCGGCGCCCGCCAGCGCGAGGCTCAGGGGGCTGGATGCCCCGTTGCCCAGCGAGGCGAGTCCGAAGACCGTGATGCTCGCGATGGCCGAACCGGCGAAGGCGAACCACAGGTACTGGCTCGGCGAGCTGAACCCGAACAGGAACATCGACAGCACGACGAGCAACGCGGCGCCCGCGTTGAGGCCGAGGAGTCCCGCATCGGCGAGCGGGTTGCGGGTGTGGCCCTGGATCAGTGCCCCTGCGACGCCGAGCGCGATTCCGACGACGAGGCCGAGGACGGTGCGGGGGACGCGCAGGGAGCGCACGATGAGGTCGGCCTGGTTGCCGTCGGCGCTGAAGAGGGCATGGAAGATCTCCGGGAACGTCAGGGCGCGGGCACCGACCGCGAGACTGGCCAGCAGGACCACGGCGAGGATCACCACGAGGACGGCGAGCCCGAGGAGCCGTCGCCGCCGGACTCCGGCGACGCTGCCGTCACCGGCGACGGGCTCGAAGCCCTCGGCCTGGGCGGTGGCGGTCCGCACGACTTCGATGTCGCGCCGGACGAGGCGGGTCAGTGCCCGCCGCACCCCGATCGGTTGCCGGGTGTCCCGGTCGCGCGCGACGAGGCCGAACCAGCCCATGGCTGCGCTCGCACCGGTGCGGCCGACCCGGAACCCGTTGTTCCAGACGATGAGACCGGCTGCGATCGCCAGCGCGGCCCCGCCGAACACGAGGCGGTCGGCCGGGCCGCCACCGTTCTCGTCGCTGAGCGCTTCCACGATCATGGCGCCGACGAGCAGGGGGAGCAGGGCGAGCACGAGGTCGACGAGGGCTGCAGCCGCGACGACGATTTTCGGCGCCGGCCCGACGGGGGCGGCGCGTCGCCCGGTGAACTCGACCGGGTCCGGCGTCACGCCCTCGGTCAGTTGTCGTGTGGTGGTCACGGCTGGTGTGTCGCTCCTGGATCACTGCGGATGTTGTGCGTCTCCGTCTTAGGTTACGGAACCCTATTCTGCTCCGAGTCGGACGGGCCAGTGGGCGGCATCACAGACCGCAAGGCTATTGAATTTTGGTGAGGCTACCCTATCTTCATACTCATCAGCTTCGTACACGAGAAATGGAGTGCCCGGTGACTGCCACGCTTCTTGCCCCCGCGACCGTGCTGGACCGTTCCCTGAGCAGGATGCGTGAACTTCACCCCGACTATCCCCGCATGTACGCCGTCGCGACGATGGCCGGCGAGGGGAAACGCCGATGGTGGGCGCTGGGTGGCGCGCAGCGGGCCAGTCGCATCTCGCTGATGCTCGACCGTGCCGTCGACGACCTCGGCGACCCGGATGCGGCTGCGCTCCAGGTCGCGTCCTCCCTGATCCATGCGGTGGTCGGACGCGTGACCGCGTTGACCGCCCTCGAGGGCAGGGCGTGGGACTGCGGGGTGGAGAACCTCTGGATACACATGGACAACGACGGCTGCATCGACTGGGCCGGGATCGTCGACGAGACGCTGCGGGTGCTCCCGGGCGATCCGGCTGCCGGGACTCCCGGCACCGTGACCGTTCCGTGCGAGCGTGCACTCCACCTGTGGACCGCCAGCAGGTGCATGTCCTCGCTGAGCGCGGTCGCCACCTCGCTCTCGCGGTGCAGTTCGATCGACCGGCGCCGGTATTGGGGCCTGGTGGGGGAGTCCGTTCTCGGTGCGGCGACGCATGTCCCGTTGCTCGCGGGAATCGGTGGGGCCGACGCCCAGCGGCGAGGGCAGGGATTGCTGGACGCGTTCGTCGCCTCCGGTGCCCCGGTGCGGTCGCGGGTGCGCCCGTGGGTCCGGCCCGGTCGGGCTCCGCACGGAGCGGTATTGCGCAATAGGTAAGGCTTACCTTATGGTTGTGTCGTGCTTCCGGGCCGTGCCGGAGTCCTGAGGGCTGCAGAGACTCCCGGTCCTTGCGACGGTGCGCCCCGTGTCGAGAGAAGACGCGGGGCGCACCGGTGTCTCGGCGGCCGTTCCCGGTGCGCCGCGTGCCCTGCCGGTACCCGTCGTCGGGTCGGGGGAACCGATCGTGTAGTCAGGGGAGTGCCGTGATCGGGCCGCCCGTGGCCCGGTGCGAACGGCGCGGACGGTGTGAACCGGGATGGAGTGGGAGACATGGTGGAGTCAGGCAACGGCAGTACGGGCGACGCACTCGCCGGCCGCGAACAGACACTCGGTCAGGGTTTCGATGCCCTCGTCGGGCTCGAGTACACCGAGATCACCGCGGACCGCGTGCGAGCGACCTGGACGGTGACGCCCAGCCTGCATCAGCCGGCCGGGATCCAGCACGGAGGCGTGTACTGCTCGGTGGTCGAATCGGTCGCCAGCGTCGCCGGCACCGTGTGGCTCGGCGAGCGCGGGCACGTGGTCGGTGTCAACAACAACACCGATTTCCTGCGGGCGACCCGAGAAGGCACGCTCACGGCCGAGGGGCTGCCGATCCACCGCGGCCGGACTCAGCAGCTCTGGGAGGTGCGCATCACCGACGAGCAGGATCGGCTGGTGGCCAAGGGGCAGGTACGGCTCGCGAACATCACCGACACCGAACGTATCGGGCGCTAGCTCGGCACCGGTCAGCCCGCGGCCTTCTCCGGATCGCCGCCGGGAGGCTCGTCCGCAGTCAGGCCCGCGGCTCTGGCGGCGGCGGCGTCCTCCTTCTGCATGCGGTTCATCGCGATCCGGGCGAAGACCTGCTGCTCGGTGGACGCCATCTGTGCCCGCCCGCGGCCGAGGAACGAGACGGTCCACGAGATGACGGTCGAGAGCCGATTGCGGAACCCGATCAGATACATGAGGTGAATCGCCAACCAGGCGATCCAGCCGATGAATCCGGTGATCTCGAGCTTGCCCACCTGCGCGACGGCGCTGAAACGCGAGATCGTCGCCATCGAGCCCTTGTCGAAGTACTTGAACGGTGGGCGTTCCTCGGGGGAGTGGCCCGCGAGGCCGGCCTTGATCTGCTTCGCCGCGTACTTGCCGCCCTGCATCGCCACCTGCGCCAGACCGGGAAGCTTGTCGAGCGCCATCATGTCGCCGATGACGAAGACGTTCGGGTGGCCGGGTACCGAGAGATCCGGATCGACCAGAACGCGTCCGGCACGGTCGATCTCGGCGTCGGACTGATCGGCGATCTGCTTGCCCAGTGGGCTCGCCTGCACTCCCGCCGACCAGACCTTGCATCGCGCTTCGATCCGGCGCAGCGTGCCGTCCCGGTCCTTCACGACGAGGCCGTCGGCGTCGACATCGGTCACCAGTGCTCCGAGCTGGATCTCGACCCCGAGATCTTCGAGCTTCTCCGCTGCCTTGCGGCTGAGCTTTCCGCCGTAGACGGGCAGGACGTTGTCGGCACCGTCGAGCAGGACCACCCGGGCGTGCGCCGGGTCGATGTGCCGGAACGCGCCCTTGAGCGTGCGGCGCGACAGTTCGGCGATCTGCCCGGCGAGTTCCACTCCGGTGGGTCCTGCGCCGACGACGACGAAGGTGAGCAGCCGACGGCGCTCGTCCGGGTCGTCCGAGACCTCGGCCTGTTCGAAGGCGCCGAGGATGCGGCCACGCAGTTCCAGCGCGTCGTCGATCGTCTTCATGCCCGGCGCGAACTCCGCGAACTGGTCGTTGCCGAAGTACGACTGCCCCGCACCGGCGGCGACGACCAGGCTGTCGAAGCGGGTGACCGTGTCGCGGCCGAGCAGATGCGAGGTCACCGTGTTCTCGTCGAGGTCGATCGACTCGACGTTTCCGAGCAGTACCTGGGTGTTCTTCTGTTTGCGCAGGATCAGCCGAGTTGCGGGCGCGATGTCGCCGACGGACAGGATGCCGGTGGCGACCTGGTAGAGCAGTGGCTGGAAGAGGTGATGGGTGGTGCGGGCGATCATCGTGACGTCGACGTCCGCCTTCCGTAGCGCCTGAGCGGCGAAGAGGCCACCGAAGCCGGATCCGATGATCACCACCTGGGGGCGGCGGGGTTCCGCCGGCTGGATACTCATTCCGTACTCCTCGCGTGACGGGGGCGGTGAATCCGTGACCTCTCCGGCCCGTGACACCTGCTGTCCGTGACAACGGTAGTCGCCGCGTCGGTGTCCCTCTCGCCGAAACGGTGCCGACAGGTTCGTGGCGTGTCGTGGGGGAGGGGAGTGGACGGCGGCGGGAGTCGACTACCTGCGAGTTTCGGTGCGATCGCCTCGCGGCGGGTCCTTGTAGTCACCGCCGATGGACAGGACGAACAGGGCGACGACCAGCAGGACGACGACGAGGATGCATGCCCCGACAGCTGCGTATCCGAAGACGACTCCGATTTCCGACCACATGCCGATCACCTCTCGTTACGTTGCGGACCGTTCCTGGACCAACCTAGCGGGGCCGTGTCGGCCGAGCGTGGAGCGGGTCGCCGGCCGCATCTGTTGCTTAATTCGGGCGCGGACGGAAAAGCTGGAATATCCGAATATCATCCTGCGGGGCGTGCGCTGCACCTCCCACCGAAACGCACCGACATCGCGCTCACCCGATCCCGGATAGGGAAGGGGTCATTCGTGGACGGTGCGGCCGGCCACGACGTCGGTGAGTGTGATGATCACGGCGCCGAGGAAGCCGTGCACGATGCCGGCGCCGAGAGCAGCCTGCCAGGACTGCGCGGCGAGGAACGGCAGCGCGACGACTGCCACGACGATGAGCGCCGCGATCCACGAGTAGAAGGTGAGAGGGGAGGGCACACCCTGGACGAGCAGCCACATGAGTGCGCCCGACAGGACTGCGGCCAGTGCACCGGTGAAGGCCGCCGTCCACGGATCGACGAGCCCGTACGCCCAGACGGTGCCCCACTCGAAGCGGTTGTAGACGGCCTGGAGGATGGCGGTGACCACCCATCCGGCGATCGCGGCCACGAGTGCGGTCGCCCCGATACCGGCGAAGAACGGGCCGTTGTCCACCTTCGGCTGTTGCTCGGGCCGCTGTTGCCCGGCCGAATGCCCGGTGTTGCCGGCGTACTGGGGCTGGTTCCCGTAGGACGGATACTCCTGCTCCCTGCCGTAGGCGCGGGTCGGGTCGTCTCCGTACGGATTGGTCATTCGTCTACCCCTCGATGGTCGGTTCTGTCGGAACTGTACCCATCTGCGGGGCGAATACGCCGGATCGGCGCACATCCGACGCTCAACTCAGGCGACCGAAACCCACGACGGCGGAATCCCCGGACCACTCGAGGGTGTGGACCCGGACCCGGCCGAACTCGTTACCGCCCACGGTCGTCGCGGTGTCTCCGTCGACCGCGACGACGACATTGGTGTGCTGGCCCACCCAGCTGGTGTTGTCGTAGAGCACCACGTCGCCGATGCGCGGGACATAGCCTCCGCCTGCCTGCTCGAAACGGTCGACGCTCTCGTAATACTCCTGGAGCGTGTAGACGCCGGGGATGCGCCAGTGTCCGGAATGGGGATTCGACAGGGGCATTCCGGCCTCGCGCATCACCCAGCTGACGAAGTCGGCGCACCACTCCTCCTCGATTCCCTCGGAGTAGTGGGTACCGGGACGCCCCGCGCGGTGTTCGGTCTCGAGGATGTCGACCACGCGGGCCTGACCGGCGTCGAGGGAGGAGCGGTCGATCTCCGGGAAGGGTGCGCTGTCCCACGGCAGGTACCGGCTGGGCGCCCACCACAGGACCCCGGCGACGGCGATGGCCAGGGCGATGACGACGGCGGCGCCCGCCCACAGGTATCGGCGACGCCGGGTGCCCCGGGTGGATGTCGTCATGCCGTCGAATCTAGCCGGGCCGCCGGCCGGTGTCGGTGTGCGGCAGGGCTACAGGGGCGTGAGCAGGGTGGAGAGTTCGTCCGCTCCGCGGCGGACGGCATCCTCGATCAGGCTCGTCGTGTCCGGTCGGTCGGCGGTGTCGGCCGCCGGGCCGGCGACGCTGATCGCGTAGGCGCCGCGTCCGCTGCGGTCTCGGACGAGCGCTGCGCACGAGTCGATCCCCGGTTCGTACCCGGATCTGCTCCAGGCGCATCCTGCGGTCCGATCCCGCTCCAGGAGCGCGTCGAGTTCGGCGTAGTCGGTGGGGTTGTGCACGGTCGCCGCGGCCAGCGGCTCCGGACCGACTCGGGCGTGGACCTCGTCGACGGGTAGGTCTGCGAGCAGGATTCGGCCGGGCGTGGTCAGGTGTGCGGGCACCCGGCTTCCGATCGAAATGCTGCTGACCAGGGGACGGTCGGGAATCTCGCGCATGAGATAGACGGCGTCGGCTCGGTCGAGGACGACCAGGTACGCCGACATCCCGGTCGCGGCGCCGACGGAGCGGAGCACCCGGCCCGCGAGGTCGGGGAGTCCCTGACCGCGGAAGGCGGCGGCGGCGACGGTGAGGAAACCGACCCCGATGCGGTGCCCCCCGCCCGGGGCGGGCTCGAGCAGGCCGTCGGCCTCGAGTTCCGCGATCAACCGCATGGCGGTGACCCGGTTGACTCCGGTCTCGCGGGAGACCTCGGTGACGTTGCCGGTTTCACCGCCCGCGGCGACGTACCCGAGGAGCCGCAGTGCGCGTCGGAGTGCGGTGGTCGGCGGCGCCTGATGTCCGTCCTTCGTGGTCACCGCAGGGGAACGTTCCACGCGTCGTACCCGTAGACCGTGTCGGGGTCGATGGCGAGCTCGCCCGCCGGCTCCTGCGTGTCGGTGCCGGACGCCTTGAGCCAGCTGTTCCCTCGCGAGCCGACCTGGATCGCGGAGGTCCGGGGGAGCCGCAGGCTCTGGTAGGTGTCCAGTGCCTCTGCAGTGGACGCGAATCCACCGGCGAGGCATCGGGACAGCACGATCGCGTCCTCGATCGCCTGACCTGCTCCCTGTGCCATGAAGGGCATCATAGGGTGGCACGCGTCGCCGAGAAGGGCTGCGTTCCCGCGGCGCCAGGTGGCGAGGGGGTCGCGGACGTAGAGGGCCGAGATGAGCACGTCGTCGCGGGCGTCGAGCAGGGCACGTGCCTCGGGGTGGAAGTCGGCGTAGGCGGCGCGCAACTCGCGGACATCGCCCGGCCGGGTCCACGATTCGTCCGCCCATTCCGGTTGGGGAGTGGTGGCGAAGACGAAGGTCGTCCGGCCCCGGTCGAGGGGGAACGTGACGATCTGGGTCTCCGGGTTCGGGCCCCACCATTTGGTGAACGCGTCCAGGTTCGGTAGTCCGGCCAGCCGCTCGGTGTCGACGAGCGCCCGATACGCGACGACGCCGGTGAACTCGGGCTGTTCCGGCCCCAGCATCCAGGTACGCACTGCCGAATGGATGCCGTCGGCACCGATGAGGATGTCGACGTCACGGCTCGTCCCGTCCGCGAACTGCAGGTGGAGGCGGTCACCGTCGGCCACCGACTCGAGCTTCTTCCCGAAGGAGATCCGGACGTCCTTCAGCGCGTCTTCGAGAGCGTGCATGAGGTCCGCGCGGTGGATGGTCAACTGCGGTGCCCCGTACCGCTCCACGGCGTGATCGGCCATCTCGATCCGCGACGTCTCCACACCGGTGTCCCAGGTCCGGCTGATCCGGTGCGTCGGCTGAGCCGCCGTGAGCCGCAGCGTGTCTCCGATGTCGAGGCCGTCGAGTGCCCGAACCGCGTTGGGGGTGAGGTTGATGTCGGCACCGACGCGGGCGAAGCCGGGCGCCTGTTCGAACAGTTCCACCTCGACACCGAGGCGGCGCAGCGCGATGGCGGCGGTGGAGCCACCGATTCCGGCTCCGGCGATTCCGACGACCGCACGGGTTCCGGCGACGTTCGACATGTGACCTCCCAGGAATGTGTTCATCAATGAACGATTAGTTCGGAACTGTACATCGATGATCGGGGGATTGCACGCGCCGGTGACGCGACCGGCACCTACCGACCGGTCGTCCGCGAGCGGCGTGCCGAGATCGCGTCCAGGCGGTCCCGCGCGTGCCGTCGCTCCGGCGCCGTCCCGGCGAGATCGAGTGTCCTCCGGTACGCCTCGGCGGCCTCCTCGTCGCGGCCGGCCCGCTCGAGGAGTTCGGCACGCGCCGCGTGATAGGGCCGGTACCCGCGCAGGAGAGGGTCGTCGCCGAGCGCATCGAGCAACGCGATACCGGTCGCGGGCCCGTCGCGCATGGCGACCGCCACCGCCCGGTTCACCGCCACGACGGCGGAGGGAGCGATCGACATCAGCACGTCGTACAGCGCCACGATCTGCGGCCAGTCCGTCCGGGCGGCCGAGGAGGCCTCGTCGTGGACCGCGGCGATCGCGGCCTGCACCCCGTAAGGGCCGGCGGGTCGGCCGGACAGCGCCCGGACGACGAGGGTCCGTCCCTCGTCGATCAGTTCGGCATCCCATCGACTCCGGTCCTGGTCCGCGAGCAGCACCATCGCCCCGTCCGCGTCGATCCTGGAGTGATTCCGGGCGTGGACGAGCAGCATCAACGCGAGCAGTCCCGCGACTTCCTGCTCGTCGGGCAGGAGGCGATACAGAATTCGCGCGAGACGTATCGCCTCCTCGGCGAGATCGATCCGCTGCAGCTGCGGTCCGGTGGTGGCGGCGTAGCCCTCGGTGAAGATCGAGTACACGGCCTGAAGCACGCCGGGGAGACGTGCCGGGAGCTCCTCGGGGCGCGGCGCTCGGAACGGGATGCGGGCGACTCGGATCTTCTTCTTCGCCCGCACGATGCGCTGGGCCATGGTCGCCGTCGGAACGAGGAACGCCCGTGCGACCTCCGGGGTGGACAGGCCTGCCAGACACCGCAGGGTGAGCGCGACGCGGTCCTCCTCCGGCAGGGCCGGGTGCGCACAGGTGAAGAACAGCTGCAGCCGTTCGTCCGGCAGCTCCGTCCCGGTGAACGCCGGGGCGGGGTCGGTGCGGTCGCGATCGACGCCGAGCACGGCCAGCCGATCCGCGTACGTGCGATCCCGGCGGAGCCGGTCGACTGCCTTCCGCCGCGCCGTGGTGAGCAGCCAGGCGCCCGGATTCGCCGGGACCCCGTCGACGGGCCAGTGCACCAGGGCCGCTTCCACGGCGTCGGAGGTCACGTCCTCGGCGAGGTCGAGATCGCGATAGCGGTGGACGAGCGAGGCCAGCAGGCGGCCCCGCTCCTCCCGGAAGACCGCTTCGACGGCGAGTCCCCGCCCCTCGCCGCCTTCCACGGGTGTCACTCCCCGAAATCGGCGATCGGTCGCACCACCACCGATCCGCCGCCGCGAGCACCCGGGCAGCGTGCGGCCCAGTCCAGGGCGGCGTCGAGGTCGGGAACATCGATGACGTAGAACCCGCCGAGGACCTCCCGGGTCTCCGCGTACGGCCCGTCCGTGGCGATGGTGCGCCGACCGTCCGAGTCGACCCGGACGGTGGTGGAGGTGACGAGATCCGCGAGCGACTCCCCACCGGCGTGGATCCCGGCCTCGCGGACCTGCTTGTCGTACACCATCCATTCGGCGGGATCGCACTGGTCGGAGGCGTCGGCCGACGCAGCGTTGATCAGCAGCATGTACTTCATGGTGAGGCTCCTCGGGAAGGGTGACGTCGAGTATCGACGATTCGTGTGTCGAGTGTCGGCGGTTGCCGTACACGATGACGACGAACGAGGAGCGGCAGATCGACAGGACCGCCGAGAATTCCCTAGGTCCTGCCGAGAAGCCCCGGCGAGTCAGGGGAGCGTGCAGGCGGTGTCGAGTCCGAGCACGCGGTTGAGACGGCCGAATGCGAGCCACGAACCCAGACACATGCCGAGTTCGACGATCTCGGCCTGCGAGTAGGCCGCCGTCATCCGGGACCAGAACTCGTCGTCGAGGCCGTGATGGTCGAGGGCGTACCGCTCGGCGTACTCGGCCGCGAGCCGGGTCCGTACGTCGAAGTCCTCGGTGGTGCGCCAGTTCCGCACCGACCGGTCGAAGGATTCCTCGACCTTCTCGCCGTCACGGTCGGTGCGCCAGTCCTGGCAGAAGACGCATCCGTTGATCTGGGCGATGCGCAGCCGCGCCGCCTCGAACTCGCGGAGGCCGAGCGTGGTGTCGGAGTAGACCTTCGCCGAGAACGTCGCGGCCGCGAGCCCGATCTCGGGCACCATCTCGCCCCAGACGTACGCGATGGGGTCTTTGCCGTCGGGGACGTCGACGATCATGCGGGTGCCTTCCTCGTGAGCTTGCCGACGGCCGGGGTCAGCGGTACGTCGAGCGCGTCGTACAGGCCGGGTTCGGCCGCGCTCAACCAGGGGAGCGCATTGACCAGCCGCCCCGCTGCCGTGGCGTTTCCGCCGGCCGCGCGGTTTCCGCCCTCGTCGGTGGCCTCGACGGAGATCTCGATCCGGGGGCGGCCCTCGATGATCACCTTGTGCGCCCCGTCCCCGCCGTCCGGGGCGACGGGCCAGTCCGGCGCGCAGGACGGATGGATGCGGGTGACGTGTTCGACGACGATCACCCGTTCGTCGTCGACGATGCCCTGGATCTCGAATCGCAGGGCACCCTGTGATCCCGCGACGAACGTCCCCATCCGCGAGGTCTCGACGTCGGATTCGAGGTGGCGGCGTTCGACCGTCTCGCGGACGTCGTCCAGTTCGACGCCGAGAGCCCTCGCCATGAGCCGGACCTGACCGCCCCACACCATCGTCGGCACGCCGGGAGCCGCCATCGGAGGTGTGTCCGCCATCGGCTGCCCCATGCCCACGAGGAAGCGGACCGCGTCGGGTTGGTCGTAGGTGGTGTAGTCGAAGATCTCCTGGCAGCGCACCTGATCCACCGTCGAGGCGAGACCGGTCGCCAGTGCGGGCAGGATGTCGTTTCCCCACCCGGGATCGATTCCGGACACGAACAGCGCCCCGCCGCCCTCGGTGATTGCGGCCCGCACCGGATCCAGAACCTCCGGCGGAGCAGACGGTGGGTCGTAGAGCGCGAACAGCGACGGGGTGACGACGCGGGTGCCCGCTCGTAGCGCCCGCAGGACGTCGGCGAGTGCGTCGTCCGGCCGCAGATCTCCCGAGACCATGTAGACGACGGCGTCGGCGTCGGCGAGCGCGGTTTCGATGTCGTCGGTTGCCGGGACGCCCAGGGAGTGGCCGAGTTCCGCGAGTTCGCCGGCGTCCCTGCCCACCTTCGCGGGGTCGTGCACCAGAACGGCGGCCAGATCCAGGCCGGGGTGTGCGTCGACCGCGCGGATCGCCGCCCTGCCCATGTTTCCGGTTCCCCAGACGACGGTCCTTGTCGGTGACTGAGTGCCCATACACTCACGTTATAGAACAGGTTCTATTTTGCACAGGTTTCGGCCGGACACGGTAGGAACGGCGCCCGGGATCCGGGGGATGAAGGGGGCGAACGGTCACGCGTCGAGGTCGACGACCAGGGGAGTGCCGGTGTCGAACCAGTATTCGTGCAGCGCGACGACCTTGGCGCGGTCGGGGCGTCCACGGAGGTGTATCCGGCATTCGGCGTAGTCGAACCGATGCACGGTCTCGCACAGTGCCGTGCGTGCCGACGCGAGTTCGCCCGGATCGCTGATCTCCCGAGCTGTCCCCGACACGGACCCGCCGGGAAGACGCACCCGCACGCGCGGGTTCGAGCGAATGTTCCACACCCACCCGGCCACGAATCCGGGATGTGTGTTCGTGGAGTCGGGAAGACGGAGCGAGACGAGGTAGGCGCGATTGCCCTGCCGGACGATCCGCATGCACTTGCGGCGTCGCCGTCCGGTCCTGCGTCCGGTGGTCGTGAGAATTCCGAATCCCTGCGGGGGATGCACGGCGAAGCCGGGGAGCATCAGGGCGCTGAGGATCCGGCCGTGGCGCGGTGTGCGGAGCAGCCGTCGGTGCTTGGGCGCCTCCCGTGCGGCGGCCTCGCGCCACCGGAGGGTCACCTCGGAATCTCCGGTGTCGCGCGCCTCGTCGGGATACTCGACCATGCCGACCATCGTCTCGCCCGCGAGTGCCGGTGCCAACCCCGTGCGCCGGATCGGCCAGGGTGCGATAATCTGACACGCCGCACGGCAAATTGTCGGCAATCGCACGATCGGACGAACCGGTCGCCGGTTGCGTGAAGCGGGGGGAGCGGGCGATGCCCAGGATGCAGCGGTACTCGGACGACGGCGACTCGGTCGGCGCGGTGCATGACGTGTCTGTCGGGACCGGCGAACGGTACGAGGGGTTCCGACCGGTGTGGAAGTGGCGGTTCCAGTTCTTCGACGAATTCGGGGTGCCCGGCCTCGGGCGTCCCGACCCGCGGTTCCAGGCCGCACTGAAGAAGCTGGGGTTCTGGGCACGCAGCCGGATGGTGTTCAACATCTGGTGCGTCGTATTCGGGGTGTTCTACCTGATGTTCCTGCGCCTGTGGCGCCAGGCGGTCCTCTATCTCGCGGCGGTCTCCGCGCTGGCGCTCGTCGAGGTATTCGTGGGCCTGCCCAGCTCCGCTGCGACGGGAGCGGGCACCGGTATCGCGGTTCTGTTTGCGTCGCGGGTGAACGTCCACTACTACCGGCTCGTCACGACGGGTAAGGAAACCTGGTCGCTGTAGGGCCTACCGGAATCAGCTCGCCCACACGGGGCCGGGCGTGCCACCATGCACGCGTGAGCGACACCTCCGACCGGGATGGACCGGGCATCAGCGCCGAGGCGAAAAGTATTGCGCGGCAGGTTCTCGAGCTCGTCAGGGGCCTGCTCGGTTCGGACGACGTCGCGGGCACATACCTCTACGGGTCTGCGGTGCACGGCGGACTTGGTCCGCACAGCGACGTGGACGTCTTCGTCGTCTCGCGCCGACCGACGACTCGACGCGAGCGGCACAGCCTCGTCCACGGACTGATGACCCTGTCCGGCAGCGGCACCGGCGACGCGCCGGGGCGGCCCGTCGAGTTGACCGTCGCCGTGCTGGACGAGATCCGCCCGTGGCGATACCCGCCGAGACGCGACTTCCAGTACGGGGAATGGCTGCGCGACGAGTTCGAGCGCGGCCACACGCCGGATCCAGCCCTCGACCCCGATCTGGCGGTGCTGACGACGATGGTGCTGCACGCCGATACGGCGCTGTCCGGGCTTCCGCCGGGGGAGTTGCTGGCACCGGTTCCCCGAAGCGATCTGGGCCGCGCATCCGCCGCGACACTCCCCGCACTGCTGGCGGAACTGCACACAGACACCCGCAACGTCGTGCTGACGCTGGCGCGGATCTGGACGACACTGGCGACGGGCGAGATCAGGTCAAAGGACGCTGCCGCGACGTGGGCGCTCGACCGGCTTCCCGAGCAGCACCGACCGGTACCGAGACGGGCCCGGGCAATCTACCTCGGCGAGGAGGAGGAACGTTGGGCCGACCTGGCAGAAGCTCTCGCGCCGTATGCCGAACACGTCACCCGGGCGATCGAGCGCCTGGCGACGCAGTAACCTGCGCGAAGACGTCCGGCCGGGGAGGGGTATCGATGAGATGTGTGGTGGGCTGCTTCTGGGGGCCGCGTCCCGAATCCCTCGAGGCGTTGGCGGATCGATGGGCACGCACGCTGGAATCCCTCGAGGCGCAGCTGGCCCCCATGAGGCACAGCGGGGGTGAATTCGAGTGGCGGCGAGTGCACTCCGACGGGCCTCCCACACCCGTGGAACCGGGGGAAGGGATCCTCGCCGAGCTGCGTGCGAGCCGGGCGGAGCAGGATTGGTCGGACATCATCGGAACGGGATTGCGGTTGGTGTCCGTGGACCCGGCCGGCCGGAGCGTGGAGGTCAGCGGAATCGGAGGTGGGCGTCCGGAGTACCTTCTCCAGTCGCTGGTCGTCACCGTTCACGGACCGAACGAGCCTCCGGTGTCCGAGCAGGCGTTGCTCGCGACGCTCGTGGACATCTGGGAGCCGGACTTCGCTGACGTCACCGACGACGACGTCCTCGACGCGCTCGAGGACGAGGCCGGTCACATCGTCGGCGATCCGGTGATCGGACGCCTCGGCTATCTCTCGGCACGTCGCGCTGCCGTGGTCCCCGCGGGGCTCGGTATCGCTCGAACGGGGCATCCGCGAGGAGGAACCGTCCTCCACCTCGCGGATCCTGGCGAGGCGCCCTCGGCCGTCGCCGCCTACCGTCGATTGAGAGAGGCGGGAGCACTCGCCCCACTACCGCGACCGATGGACCGGGCGGTGTGGTGAACGGCGGCGCGTCGCCCTTTCACATCCGGGACAGTGCGGGAACCCGGTCTACGGTAGAGGCTGCCCGAGTGCTTTGCGCAGCAGTGCGGTCAGCTGATCTCTCTCGTCGGGGGACAGGTGTCCGACTGCTGTCCGCGCGAAGGTGAACGCTTCCTCGAAGCGTCGGTTGAGCTCCTCTCCCTGCCGGGTTCGTGCGACCAGCCGGGACCGACGGTCGTCGGGATTCGGCTCCCTCATCACGAGTCCGAGAGCTTCGAGGCGGGCGACGATCTGGGTGATGTTCGAGGCGTCGCAGCCGAGTTCGTCGGCCAACGCACCCATGCCGCGGCGCTCACCGAGGCGCCCGAGGACGCACGCCTGTGCCGCGCTGAGCGACAGCTGGGCCGCAGCGGTCTCGAAGGCGCGGTCGTACTCGTCGACCAGATCGAACAGGGCGGCCTCGGCCTCGGACGAGGTGGCTGTGGGTCCGCTCGGCAGTGCCATGACGCCATCTTACTTGATCCACTCAACCAATCGTGTTTCACTGATGCTTGATCCAATCAAGCAAATGAGGAGCGCAGATGCACACGACACCGGAGCGCGCACCAGGCGGTGCGATCACACGGTCGCAGATGAATGCGGTCGTCCTCGACCGGTTCGGGGGAGTCGAGGAACTCTCGCAGCGGTCGATACCGGTCCCGGAGGTCGGCGAGGACGACGTCCTCATCCGGGTGGAAGTGGCCGGGGTCGGCTCCTGGGACGCGGAGGAACGCAACGGGGAGTACGAAGGCGCCTTCGGTATCGCGTCTACCTTTCCGTACGTGCTCGGGTGGGATGCGGCCGGCACGGTGGCCGCCGTGGGGCGCAACGTCACCCGATTCGAGATCGGGGACCGCGTGTACGCCGCGACGACGCCGGTCCCGCGAGGTGGCTTCTATGCCGAGTACGGTGTGGTCGAGGCGGAGTATGTTGCGCACCTGCCCGATCGGCTGCCGATCGAGCAGGCAGGGGCGATGGCCTGGGATGCGCTGACCGCGCAGAGCGGTCTCGATCTGCTGGACCTGCGACCGGGGCAGACGCTCATGGTGTTCGGTGCCAGCGGGGGTATCGGGCACATGGCCGTGCAGCTGGCGCGGCACAGGGGAGTGCGAGTTCTCGCCGTGGCGTCCGGCGACGACGGTGTCGCGCTGGCCGAACGTCTCGGCGCCGATGCCGTCGTCGACGGACGCAGAGACGACGTGCCGGCCGCAACGTCGGAGTTCGCCCCGAACGGACTCGATGCAGCTCTGGTCACGGTGGGCGGGGACGTCACGGAACGCGCGCTCGGCGCGGTCAAGGCCTCGGGCGGGATCGCGTGGCCCAACGGCGTGTACCCCGCCCTGGCGACGTCGCCGGCTGCAGCGGTCTCGTACTACGACGGGGACCGAAGTCGTGCTGCCACCGACCGTCTCAACGCTGTCATCGAGGCGGGCGCCTTTCGGCCGCACATCGCGCAGACTTTCCCTTTGGGTCAGGCCCAGGACGCTCACCTGGCGCTTCGCGATCACTATGTGGGAAAGCTGACGCTCCGGATTGCGTCGGACGAGGGGAGTTCCTGACCCGCGACGTCGACCACACATCATCGAGAGCCAGCGCACGAGCGCAGGGAAGGACCGATATGGCCACGACCACGGGTGATGCGAAAGCGAGTGTCTCCCTGGGCGGTTCCGGGGCATCACCGTCGCATGATCGAGCCGGGGGTACGGGCGGGACAACTGGCCGCGCATCATCGGGGGCATCCGTGATCCGCGGTGAGAGGTGCACGAACTCGGTGATACGGGGGCGTTACATGTAACATCGGGGGGTGGCAGTGAGGGACAGGGTCGGAGACTATCGGCGACGGATGCGCGAGCGCGGTCTGCGCCCGCTGCAGGTCTGGGTTCCGGATGTGCGGACGGCGACGTTCGCGGCAGAAGCGCATAGGCAGTCCGCCCTTGTTGCGGCGACGGACAGCCACGGTGACGAGCAGGACTTCGTGGACTCGATTGCGACGTCCTGGGACGACGAGGAGTGATCCGCGGCGAGGTCTGGACGGTCACCGGTGATGTGTACGCATCGAAGCCACGTCCAGCGGTCATCATCCAAGATGATCTCTTCGATGCGACCCTGTCTGTTGTAGTTGCGCCTATGACCAGCAATCTCATCGAAGCTCCCTTGATGCGGATACGAATTCCGGCAGGTGGCGAGCTGTCCGGACTGGATCGCGACAGTGACGTGATGGTCGACAAGATGACAGCGGTACGGCGGTCGAATGTCCTGACACGTGTGGGGCGCCTGACCTCCGAGCAACTCGTCGAGGTCGAACGGTCGTTGATGGCGTTCCTCGGCCTCGCACGATGATCGACATGGTGCGACGGGGAGAACCCTCCCGAGGATTACTTGACATAATGTAGATTATCGGCAAACGGCGACCTGGTGATATGTCAGCTGATCGTGGTCCGCAGGTCTACCCGTGGACCCGGTTTCCCGGAGCCTCGTCCGACGCCGGCTCGTTCGCCGCCCCGTGTGTCGTGCCGCTCGTGCGGGATGTGTGGATGTCGGCACGATTCGCCGCGCGGATATCCGGTGAATAATATGCAGCCGGTCGAATCGGCGGTCGGGGGTTCGGCGTCCCGTGCCGATATGTCGACATGGTCGGCCGAACCCCTTCCGGGTCCGCCCTCTGCCCCTCGTTCGAGCTTCCGGGCCTACCCCAGGTCAATACGTCACTGTGACGTATTGACCTGGGCAAGTCCGAGCTGGTTCGGCATTGTCGAACGATCGATGGTGACAGGCGTCACCGGATGGACGAGGGTGGGATCACATGTTCCGCACCGTGCGGAACGTCTTCGACCAGAAGGGCGGACAGCGTCGTGTTCACCTACACCAGCGACGACGGGATCGTCATCCACGTCCACGAATGGCTCACCGACGGTCGAGCCCGCGGCATCGTCCAACTCGCCCACGGCATGGGTGAGCATGCTGCGCGTTACGCGCCGATCGCGGAGTCGCTCAACGCGGAGGGTTTCCACGTGTACGCCGCGGATCATCGCGGCCACGGCACGAGCATGCATGCCGAGCCCGGAGCCATCGGCAAGGACGGCTGGAACCACCTCGTGCAGGACATGGTGGCCCTCACCGGAATTCTCCGTGAGCGGCATCCCGGCCTGCCGGTGGTGTTGCTGGCGCACAGCCTCGGGTCCTTCGCCACTCAGCAGTATCTCCTCGACCATTCCGATCTGGTCGATGCGGTGGCGCTGTCCGGTACCACCGCCGTCGACCAGCTGATCGACAGTCTGGTCAACGACGGTCCCGACGTGCTCGCCCAGTTCAACGCCGAGTTCGAGCCTGCGCGAACGGGCTACGACTGGCTCAGTCGCGACGAGCACCAGGTCGACCTGTATCTGTCCGATCCGCTCTGTGGATTCAGCCTCGACGCATCCGGCATGGGCGACCTCATCGCCGCCGGTACCCGGTTCGCCGACGTGTCCACCGTGCGCAAGAACCTCCCGGTGTACGTGTTCGTCGGCGACCGAGATCCGCTCAACGCCAAGCTCACCCGCAGCGACCTTCTCGTGGACCGGTATCGCGCGGCCGGGATCACCGACGTGACGTATCAGGTCTACCCGGGCGCCCGCCACGAGATCCTCAACGAGACGAACCGCGCGGAGGTACTCGAGGACCTGACGGGCTGGCTGGATCGGGTGATCACGGCGGGCTGATCCCGCCCCTCCCACCACTTCCCCGCCGCTCCCCTATGCCTCGCGCACCCGCACTGCCACCGACGGACGTGCGGGTGCCGCGATGCCTTGCTGCGCAACGGCACCGAGGACTGCCGAGAGTCGGGCCACGAACCGCCCGATCGTCGTGTGGCCCGTGGCGGTGTTCGGGAAGCGCGACCGTAGGGACAGCCCGCCCCCGGTACGGGACACCCAGAACTGGGCGTCGTCGCAGACGGTGACGTTGCTGATGTGGTGGGCATTCAGTTCGCCGTGTCGTTCCGATCCGGCGAGGCGCCGGTAGTCGATGTACGACGCCATGAACAGATCGGTTCGCGTGCGTCGGTACCGCTCGCCGACCCCGGCGTGGATCTGCCCCATCGAGAGCCCGCCGAGGGTCAGCGCGGACCGGAACGCGGCGTGGGTGTCGACGAGCGTGGTCGCGAAGTCGCCTTCCGTGATCGGTACCGTCAGTGGCGCGCTGGTGGTCAGCCACCCGACGGCGTTCTCCCAGCGCGGATCTCGACGAGTGTGGAGTGGGAACTGGAGCGGGAGCCGATCCGGGCCGCCCTCGAGACGCAACGCCATCGCCAGTGCGGCGAGGATGCCCGTGAACATCGTGCCGCCTGCCCGCAGGCAGTGCTCCTCGAACCGGTCCGACTCGGCGCCGCCGAGGACGGTCTGGACGTCGGAGGCCTGGGCGACCGGTCTGCCCGCCTCCACCCCGAGGTCGAGGGGGAAGCTCGGTGCCGTTCCCCCGCAGTCGTCGTAGAACTTGGCCCAGGCCCGCACGCGGGGATCGCCCGTGGTGACGGTGGCTTCGCGGCCGGCCTGGTGCTCGGTCTCGCAGAAGGCCATGAAGCTGCCTGCGGGTCCGAGCAGGGCGTCGACTTCCGCCGCGGTCGCCTCCGGATCGAACGCGAGGATCTCGTGGATCGTGGAGAGTTCGCGAACGGCGATCGCCAGCGAGTATCCGTCGACGATGGTGTGGTCGAACGCGGCGATGATCGTGGTGCGGGTGTCTCGCTCGACGGTGGCGAAGAGGAATGCCGGGAAGGTCAGCGGGTCACACACCCGGGTGAACCGGTCCCGGAGGTGGTTGCGCAGGGCGGTGGTGTCGGTGAACTCGCGCGGTGCCGACCTCTCGAGTCCGAGGGCGTCCGGCGACACGATGTGTCGTTCGATCCGGTCCGGGTGGACGTCGAATCCGGTCCAGAGTGCATCGTGGCGACGGATGAAGGTGTCGAACGTACGGCGGAGGGTGTCCGGGTCGGGCTGACCCGGGACGTCGAAGCTCCCCGCCATCCAGACACTTCTGCCCACGCCCTGCGTCCGGGCGGTATCGAGGTGGAACCGCTGGTTGTAGCTCGGCGGCACCGAGGATCTGCGCAGCCTCTCAGGAGCCGCGAGGGTCCATTCGGTGACGGTGCCCGGGTCGATCTCGTATCGGTCGATTGCGGTGACGCGCATCAGCGGCCTCCGGACTCGGCACCCAGGCCGGCGAGGACGCGCTCGACGCAGCCGTAGGCGGCGACGGTGATGATCGCGACCGGGCCTGCGGCGACCGCGGCGAGGCGTTGCCCCATCGCGTTCACGAACACGATGACGTTCTGCAGGTTGAAGTCCGCGGAGGTCTTTCCCACGAGGGCGCCGAGGCCGCATGCGCGCAGAGTCTTGACGACCACCGCACCGGCTGCGGTGGCCACGGCGGTCGCCTTCTCGATGGGGCCCGCCGTGCCGACCACGCCGGCGTCGTCGGCCGTCTCACCGATGGCATCTCCGGCGAGGTCGTCGGTGATGTCGGTGGCCGCGGCGGCGGGCGCCGGGGCGGGAACGAACGGCGCGGCCTGCACGGTGGCCGAGCCCAGGCAGACGGTGGCGATCAGGGCGGCGAGAACCAGGACGATGCGCTTCACGGGAGTGTTCCTTCTGTCGAGGAGGTGGAGTGGAGAGAGGCGGAAAGAGTCGATGTGGAGTACGGCGGCCCGGGGTGGAGCGGGGTGAGGAAGGACCAGCCGGTGTCGACCCAGCGGCGCCGCGGAAGACAGTGGCCACCGTCGACGACGACCCGCCCCCGGGCCATCGCCCGGACCGCGGCCGGGTCGAGTGCGGTGAGTTCGGGTCGATCCCCCAGGACCAGGACCGCGTCGGCTCCACGGCAGGCGTCGAGCGGGGTCGACGCGTACGCCGGGGTGTGCACGGGGCGCAGCCGGAACGGGGCCTCGGGGGCGAAGGCGGTGACGAGCGCACCCTCCCGGCCGAGTTGCTCGACCACGTCGTGTGCACGATGGCGTCCTCGGTCCGGAGCGGGAGCGAGGCTGCCGAGGACGGCGATACGGGCACCGGTGAGAGGTCCGCAGGACTGCCGGACGAGCGAGAGAATCCGACGTTCGGTCCGGTCGGTTTCCGCGTCGGGCGAATATTCGACGGCGAGAACCGGGAGTTTTCCCGGCCTTCCGCGTTCCCCGATTCCATGGTCTCCGATTCCATGGTCTGCGATTCCGCCGTCGCGATCGGTGCGATAATTCGACAACGTCGTCGCGGTCGAGTAGCCACCATTTTTCGTCATTGTCGAAGCCCTTTCCGATATCGAGAGCGTCAGCGGAAAGTGATTTCGCCGATCGAGGGGTGGGTGGTCGCAGCTTTTCCGGGTGGGGAATCATGCGTGGTAGGGCATGATTCGGGTGTCTCTCCCGCGAGTGCGCCCAGCCGGAGCCGAGTGAAGCCGGAGGTGATTGAACAAGTGTCCGGGGTGGCGGTTCCGAACGCGGAGCCGTCGATCGCGTCCGGCTGTAACATCCCAGCTCGAGGCGTACGAAGTTGCGTCCGGTCCGGATCCGGCCCGGCGAATCCCGGGCGGTGTGACGCAGTGCCCTCTATGATCTGTATCTCAAACTCGTGGAGTTCTCGTCGATTTCTGTGGTAATTACGGCGAGGCTGCCGAACCGTTGAATTCGGTACGATCCCGAGAGTCGGAGAATTGATGGACCGTCCTGGTGAATCAGATCACCCGCGTATCCAATTTGCTGCGCGATTTTCCCTTCTGTACGACCTGGCGGGCCGCCCCGTTCTCAAGCGGCTCGCCGATCGCGCCAATTCGACGATTGTGGTGACGGATTCGCGGCGGACCTCGTTCGTCTCGGCGCAGCGCCTCTCGGACTGGCGATCCGGGAGAAATGTGCCCGCTCGCTTCGACGGCCTCGCCGCCACCCTGCGGGTGCTCGTGGGTGCCGCGCGTGCCCGTCATCCGGAGCCTCCCGTCGAGGGGCTCTACTCGGTGCGCAACTGGCAGCAGCTGTGGGAGCAGGCCGGTCGCAGCGACGCTGCCGGCACGCGCGGCGGCGAGGCGCCGCGTCCGGTCGTGTCCACCGAGCCGCCGTACCGCGGGCTCGCCGCGTTCACCGCCGACGACAGCAGATTCTTCTTCGGCCGCAACCGCGCCACGGCGGCGCTGCTGGCCCTGGTGTTGGCCAATTCGGACGGGGTCGCGCTCACGGTGCTGGTGGGCGCGTCCGGTTCCGGCAAGTCGTCACTGCTCCACGCGGGACTTGCCCCCGCACTGGCCCCGGACCGAACGGCTGTCGAGATGACGCCCGGCCGCGATCCGGGGGAAGGACTCGACGCGGCCCTGGAGTCGGCACCGCGCGGCAGCCGCGTGGTCCTGATCGTCGACCAGTTCGAGGAGCTCTTCACCCAGACCACCGACGAACGGCGCCGGACCCGGTTCGTGGACCGGCTGATCGAACTCGCCCGGGACCGACGCGGCGGCTCGGCCACGGTGGATGCCGTCGTCGTCGCGGTGCGCGCCGACTTCTACGAGCAGTGCCTGCGGTATCCCGAGCTGGCCGAACGGCTCGAGTACGGACAGATGGTCCTCGGCCCGATGACCCAGGAGGAGATCGCGTCCGCCGTCGACGGCCCTGCCGAACTGGTGGGGGTCGGTGTGGAGCCGGGCCTGGTGGACGTCATGCTCCGGGACCTGGGTGCCGGTACCGACGGGAACGAGGAGTCCGCTCCCGGGCGGTACAACGCCGGCGCCCTCCCCCTGCTGGGCCATGCGCTGCTGGCCACGTGGCAGGAGCGCACCGGGGACCGGCTGTCCATCGCCGCGTACAAGTCGGTGGGCGGGGTCCGCGGTGCGGTGGCCCGCACCGCGGAGGAAGTCTGGTCGAAGCTCACCGCACCGCAGCAGTTCGCCGCGCGCCAGTTGCTGATGGAATTGGTGACGGTGGCCGAGGACGGCCCCGATACCCGGAGGAGAGTGTCCAGGCCCCGGCTGCTCGGTGCCTGCGCCGACCCCGCCGCGGCCGCTGCTGCCCTGCAGCGTCTCACCGACGCCCGACTGGTCACCGGTGACGCCACCGGTGTCGAGCTCACCCACGAGGCGGTGTTCGAGGCCTGGCCCCGTCTCGCGGGCTGGCTGAGCGAGGACCGCGCGGACGCGGTGTTGCGGCAGCGGATCGACAAGGACGCGCACGAGTGGGAGGCACACGACCGGGACGGGTCGTTGCTGTACCGCGGGCTGAGGCTCGAGTCCGCGCTCACGTGGGCGGAGGGCCGCGGCGAGCGGGTCGGGTCGACGACGGCCGCGTTCATCGAGGCGGGTCGCCGGCAGGATCGTTCGGCGCGGGTGCGCCGTCGCGTCCTGGTGGCGGCGCTGACGGTGCTCGCGCTGGTCGCCTCGGTGGCGGCGGTCACCGCGCAGGTGCAGCGTCTCGCTGCCGACGACGAACGGAACGCGGCACAGTTCGCGGAGGTGCTGGCACAGGCGGCCCGCACCCAGAACTCGGACCCGTCGTTGTCCGCGCAGTTGTCCCTGGTCGCGCGGGACACCCGACCGGAGGACGACACGGCGTTCACGATGACGGTCGCGACGCAGAACTCGCCCTTGGCGAGTCCCCTCAGCGGACACGACGGCGCGGTCTATCACACGGCCGTCGGCCCGAACGGGATCGCGGCGTCGGCCAGCTACGACCGCACGATCAGGCTGTGGAACGTGGACGGTCCCCGCGCCCAGGTGGGTCCGCCCCTGGTCGGGCACACCAGCTGGGTGACCAGTGTGGCGTTCTCTCCGGACGGCGCACTGCTCGCGAGCGGCAGCGGCGATCACACCGTGCGGTTGTGGGATGTCCGGGACCCGGAACATCCCCGGCCGATCGGTGGCCCGCTGGAGGGGCACGACGGCGCGATCTACATGGTGGCGTTCAGTCCGGACGGGCGCACGGTGGCGAGTGCCGGCGACGACGGCACCGTCCGGCTGTGGAACGTGGAGGATCCCGAGGCGGTGGTGGACCGGTCTCCCCCACTGCGGGGTCACACGGCGGCGGTTCGGTCGGTGGCGTTCAGCCCGGACGGCCGGACCCTGGTGTCGGGGAGCGACGACCTCACGGCGCGATTGTGGAACCTGTCCGACCCGGCTGCGCCCGAACCGTGGGGCCCGCCTCTGGTCGGGCACTCGGACACGGTGCACTCGGTGGCGTTCAGCCCGGACGGCAGCCTGCTGGCGACCGGCAGCGACGATCAGAGCGTGCGGCTGTGGTTCGTGGACGACATGCGGACGCCCGTCCCGGCGCGGGAGTCGCTCACCGGTCACGACGCCGCGATCTGGTCCATCGGCTTCAGCCCGGACGGGTCGGCGCTCGTGTCGGCGAGTTGGGACGGTACGGCGCGGATCTGGTCGCTGAAGGACCCGAATCGACCGACCGTGCTCGGTCAGCCGTTGGCGGGCAGCAGCGGTGGACTGACCACTGCCGTGTTCACCCGCGACGGGCACACGGTGGTGACCGGCGGCCAGGACGGTGTGGTGCGGATGTGGACCCTGTCCGACGCGGTGCTGGCAGGGCACACGCTCCGGGTGGCCACCCCCGCGGTCAGTGCCGACGGCCGGGTGATGGCAACCGGCTCGCGGGACGGCACGGCACTGGTGTGGGATGTCGCGGACGGGCACACTCCGGTGGCCCGGGCGCGGGTGACGCCTCCGGACGGGCTCGGGATCGAGGCGATCGCGATGTCCGCGGACGGCACGCTCCTCGCGTCGGCGAGCCTGGGCACCGGCCGGATCCAGTTGTGGGACATCGATCGACCGGATCCGGTGCCTGCCGGTCCGCCCCTCGAGGTGGCCGCACGCTACACGCACGGCCTGGCGTTCAGCCCGGACGGCAGCCTGCTCGCCACCGCGGCGGGTGACCAGTCGGTCCAGTTGTGGCAGTTGCACCGTCACGGCCCGCCGACGGCGGTGGCGCCTCCGCTCACCGGGGCGGCCGGCTGGATCAACGCCGTCCAGTTCAGCCCCGACGGGTCGGTCCTGGCCGCCGCGAGCAGCGACAAGACGGTGCACCTGTGGGACGTGTCCGAGCCGTCCGCTCCCCGGACCGCCGGCCCGCCGCTGGTCGGGCACGACGGCGCGGTGAACACGGTGGCCTTCAGCGCGGACGGGCAGGTGCTGGCCAGTGGCAGCGACGACCAGACCATCCGGGTGTGGGAGTGGCAGGAGGGTTCACGGGCCGAGGCGGCCGTGCTGACCGGTCACTCGAGCACGATCCGTTCGGTCTCGTTTGCCCCCGACGGCCGGATGCTGGCCAGCGGCAGCGACGATCAGAGCGTGCGGCTGTGGAACGTCGACGACCCGGAGCAGGCGCATGCGGTGGGCGGCTCGGTGGTTCCGGACGGGACGGTGCGGTGGCGGGTCGTGTACGGCGCCAGTCCGGACGTGCTCCTGGCCGCGGGTGAGGGCGGCGCGGTACGCGCGCTGGACCTCGATGTCGAGCATTCCCGGGAGCGGGTGTGTGCGGCGACCGGCGGGATCCTCACCCGCGAGATCTGGCCGCAGTACCTGACCGACCTGCGCTACCGGTCGCCCTGTGCGTGAGACCTCGACTACCGGTCGGCCGGCTCCCGGTCAACCGCCGAGGTACTCCTCGAGGGCGTGACCGACCAGTCGCAGCGGCTCGGGTTCGATCATCTGGTTGTGCGCGTAGGGCACCGCGACCTCGCGGATCCCGCCGGTCACCGCGGCGTCCCACTCGTGGGGCGAATGGTCGTCTCCGTCGGCGCGGAAGAAGAGCATCTCGCCGTCGAAGATTCCGGGCCGGAACTGCCGCATCAACCGGGCCGAGTTGTCGAACCCGGCGCTGATCTGGGCCAGATGTTCGGCGGCGAGCCCGGTCCGTTGCCCGATTGCGTCGTCGATGAGTTCCACCGCGCGTTCGTAGGTGAGATCGTCGTCGCGGACGCGGTCGCCGATGTCCAGACCGAGGCCGTGCACCAGTTCCGAGACGGTGAGGTGGTCCGGCGTGTCGTCCGCGCCGTTGGTCGGGTAGCTGTCCATGACCGCGAGCGTGGCGACCTCGTCCCCGGCGGCGCGCAGGTCGACGGCGATGGCGTGGGCGATGACGCCGCCGAGCGACCAGCCGAGCAGGTGGTACGGACCCGATGGTTGGACGCGGCGGATCTCCTCCACGTAGCGGTGCGCGAGTGCCTGGATGGATTCGAACGTCGGGCCGCCGCTGATGGCCGGCAATTGCAGGCCGTATGCGGGCCGGTCCGGCGCGAGGTGGCGGAGGAGCCCGGCGTATCCCCAGGACAATCCGATGCCGGGATGGACACAGAACAGTGGTTCCTTCACGCCACGCTCCCGGAGCGGGACGACCACGTCGAGGACCTGGTCGATGGTGGGCGCTCCGGTGATCGTGTCGAGGTTGCGGGCGATGCCGGCGGGCGTCGGGTCGAGGAAGATCGACTGGAGTTGCAGCGCCGATCCGTGCCGTTCCCGGAGCTCGGTGACCAGCCGTGTCGCGATGATCGAGTTGCCGCCGAGGTCGAAGAAGCTGTCCGTGACACCGACCCGGTCCACGCCGAGCAGTTCTTCGAACAGGGTGACGACGGTGCGTTCCTCGTCGGTGGTGGGCGGCTGGAACTCGGCGAGACCCGCGGTGAACTCCGGCGCGGGCAGGGCCTTGCGGTCCAGCTTGCCGACCGGCGTGATCGGAATCTCGTCGAGCACGGTGACCGCGGTGGGCACCATGTGGGTCGGCAGGTGCCCGGCGGCATGGGACCGCAACTCCCCCGGGTCGAGCGATCGGCCGTCGGCGGCGCGGACGTAGGAGACGAGTACGGTCGCGCCGGCGGGCCCGGCATGCCCGATGGTGGCGGCGAAGGCGACGTCCGGGTGCCGGGCGAGCACGGCGTCGATCTCGCCGAGTTCGATCCGGAACCCACGGACCTTGACCTGGAAGTCGGTGCGGCCCAGGTATTCGAGGGTGTGGTCGCGGCTCCAGCGGACCACGTCCCCGGTGCGGTACATCCGGGTGCCGGGTGGGCCGAACGGATCGGCGACGAAGTGGTCCGCGGTGAGGCCGCGACGCTCGTGATAGCCGCGAGCCACTCCGGGGCCGCTGATGTACAGCTCGCCGGGGACACCGACGGGGACGGGCTGCAGTCGGGCGTCGAGAATCATCTCGGCGAACCCGATCGCCGGCCGGCCGATGGTCACGGGTGTGCCGGGTTGCATGGGCGTGCTCACGGCCGCCTGGATGCTGGTCTCGGTGGGCCCGTAGCCGTTGAACATCCTCCGCCCGGGTGCCCACACGTCGACCAGTTCGGGTGGGCAGGCCTCGCCGGCCACGACGAGGACCTCCAGTGCGTCGAGTCCGGTGTCGTCCATGGAGGCGAGGGCGGTCGGGGTGATGAACGAGTGGGTGACGCGTTCGGCGCTCAGCAACTCGGCGAGTTCGTGGCCGCCGAACACCGTCGGCGGCACGATGACGACCTCCGCCGCGGCACCGAACGCCATGATCAGTTCGAACAGCGAGGCGTCGAAGCTCGGAGACGCGAGGTGCGACACTCGGGACGTGGCGGTGACACCGAATCGGGTGTGTTCCTCCTCGGTGAGGTTGGTCATTCCCCGGTGGGTGATGACGACCCCCTTGGGTCGACCGGTCGATCCGGAGGTGTAGATCAGGTAGGCCGGGTGCGCCAGGTGCAGCGGTGTCGTTCGTTCCCGGTCGTCGATCGGTGTGGCCGGGACGGCGTCGAGTTCGGCTCGGAATGCGGGGTCGTCGACGATCAGCCAGGGCACGGTGTCGGGGAGGTTCGCGCGCCGGTCGGCGACGGTGAGGCCGACGGGTGCGCCGCAGTCGTCGAGCATGTAGGCGATCCGCTCGGCCGGGTACTGCGGGTCGACGGGCACGAACGCGGCCCCGGACTTCGCGACGGCCCAGATACCGACGACCTCCTCGAGCGACCTCGGCAGGCCGAGGGCCACGAACGTCTCGGGCCCGACGCCGCGGCGGACGAGTATCCGCGCGAGGCGGTTGGACCATTCGTCGAGTTCCCGGTAGGTCAACGTGTGGTCGCCGCAGGTGAGTGCGCCCCGGTCGGGGGCCACGGAGGCGGCCGTGGACAGCAGGTCCGGCCACAGGGCGGGCGCCGATTCGGTCCGGCCGCGGGCGGGGACGAGTGTGGAACGCTCGTCGTCGTCGAGGAGGTCGAGATCCCCGACGGCACGGCCCGGATCCGCGGTGGCGGCCTCGAGCAGCCGGACGAATCGCGCTGCCAGTCCGGCGACGGTGTCGCGGTCGAACAGCGCCGTGGCGAAGTCGAGTGCCCCCCGGATACCGGCCGGTGCACCGGCCTCGTCGAAGGTTTCCCGGAGCAGTACCTCGAGGTCTTCCTTGACGACGCGGACGTCGAGGTCCAATCCCGAGACGGTGAGGTCGGGCAACTCGAGTTCGGGGATCTCGGTGTTCTGGAACTCGAGCGCGACCTGGAACAGCGGCGAGTAGGACGTGGAACGGGTGGGGTTGAGGGCCTCGACGAGACGCTCGAACGGCAGCTCGGCGTGGGCGAAGGCGGACAGGTCCCGGTCCCGGACCGCGGCGAGGGTGTCGGCGAACCCGGCCGCGGTGTCGACGGGGGTCCGCAGGACGAGCGTGTTGACGAACATCCCCACCATGTCGTCGAGTGCGGCGTCGCCTCGTCCGGCGACAGGGGTGCCGATGACGATGTCGTCGGAGTCGGCCAGCCGCGCCAGCAGCACGGCGAGGGCCGCGTGCACGGTCATGAACATGCTCGACCCCTGCGCGCGGCCGAGCGCGACGATGCGGGCGTGCAGTGCGGCGTCGATGTCGAACTCGACTCGGTCCCCGACGAAGGACTGCTGGGTCGGGCGGGGCCGGTCGGTGGGCAGCGACATCACGTCGGGTAGTCCGTCGAGGGTGTCGGTCCAGTACCGGAGCTGTTGCGCGAGAGCCGAGTCGGGGTCGTCCTCGGCGCCGAGGGTGTCGTGCTGCCAGAGGGTGAAGTCGGCGTACTGGACGGGCAGGGGCTCCCACCCGGGGACTCTGCCCTCGGCTCGATCCGCGTAGGCGTGCACGAGATCCCGGGCGAGCGGGGCGAGGGACGATCCGTCCGCGCTGATGTGATGCACGACGACGGCGAGGACGTGGGTGCCGTCGTCGAGTGCGAACAGTGCGGCCCGCACCGGCACCGACGTCGCGACGTCGAATCCGCGGCTGACCAGGTCGGAGATTCGCCCGGCCAGATCGGCCGCCGTGGTGCGGACGAGTGGTAGATCGAGATGGCTGTGTTCGACGGGAAGCACGAGCTGGGACGGCTGACCGTCCACGGTCGGATACACGGTGTGCAGGGTGTCGTGGCGACGGACGACGTCGAGCGCCGCGGCCCGGAGCGCATCCACGTCGAGCCGGCCGTCGAGCCGGACCACCAGGGGGATGTTGTAGGCCGCCGACGTCGTGTCGTAACGGTTGAGGAACCACATCCGCTTCTGCGCCAGCGATACCGGGAGCCGGTCGGGGCGCGGCATCGGGCGCAGCGGCGTGCGGGTGCCTCCCCCGGTGGTGCGCAGGCGCGCGGCCAGGCCTGCGGCGGTCGGTGTCTCGAAGAGGGTCCGGACCGGCACGTCCACGTCGAGGGCGGTCCCGAGGCGGGCGGTGACGCGGGTCGCGATCAGCGAGTTGCCGCCGAGGTCGAAGAAGTCGTCGTCCACACCGACCTGCTCGATACCGAGGACCTCGGCGAACACGGTGACGACGGCGCGCTCGAGACGGTCGCTCGGGGCACGGTACGCGGTGGCGCTGCCGAAGGAGGGTGCCGGGAGTGCCTTCCGGTCGAGTTTGCCGACCGGCGTGAGCGGGATCCGGTCGAGCACGACGATCGCGGCCGGGACCATGTGGGCGGGGAGCCGTGCCGCGAGATACTCGGTGAGCGTGGCCGATTCGACGACGGCGCCCGCGGCCGGCGTGACGTAGGACGCCAGGACGGTGTCTCCGGAGGGGCCGGTCACCCCGAGTGTGGCGGAGAAGCCGACGGTCGGATGTGCCTGGATCTCGGCGTCGATCTCGCCGAGTTCGATCCGGAAGCCGCGGATCTTCACCTGGAAGTCGCTGCGGCCGATGTACTCGACGGTGTGGTCGGAACGCCAGCGCACGATGTCGCCGGTGCGGTACATCCGCTCCCCCGGCTCGCCGAAGGGGTTGGCGAGGAAACGATGCCCGGTCAGCGCGGGTCGGTCGTGGTAGCCGCGGGCGAGTCCGGCACCCGCGATGTAGAGCTCGCCGGGCGCCCCGACGGGCACCGGCTGCAGGCGGGCGTCGAGCACGAGTTCGCTGACTCCGCGGATCGGCCCACCGATGGTGATGGGTTCCCCCACTGTCATCGGATCGGCGATGTTCGACATGACGGTGGTCTCGGTGGGGCCGTAGGCGTTGGTGAGCGAGCGGCCCGGCGCCCAGCGGGCGACGAGATCCGGTGGGCAGGCCTCGCCGCCGAACGCGACGTGCCGGAACTCGTCCAGTCCGGTGGGATCGACCGTGGCGAGGGCCGCCGTGGTGACGAAGGCGTGGGTGACCTTCTCGTCCGCGATCAGGCGGGCGAGGTCGTCGCCGCCGAACACCTGCGGTGGGGCGATGACCATCGTCGCGCCGGCTCCGAACGCCTGCAGGTACTCGAAGATCGACCCGTCGAAACTCGGCGTGGAGAAGTGCAGGGTCCGGGAGTGCGCGGTGGCGCCGAACCGTTGCCGCTGGTCCTCGGCGAAGTTGTCGAGGCCCTCGTGGGTGACGACCACGCCCTTGGGGGTCCCGGTCGATCCGGAGGTGTAGACGACGTAGGCGGCGTTGTCGAGGCTGATCGGCGAGCGTCGGTCGATGTCCGCCACCGGGAGCGCCGGCTGTGCCTGCCAGGACTTCTCGAACGACGGGCTGTCCAACCGCAGCCACGGCACGGTGTCGGGCAGCCGGTCGGCGTGGCCGGCGAGAGTGAGCCCGAACTCGGCACCGGAGTCGGCGAGCATGTGCTCGACACGCTCGATCGGGTAGTTCGGGTCCACCGGCACGAAGGCCGCGCCGGTCTTGGCCACCGCCCAGATGGCGAGCACCGATTCGATGGAACGGGTGATTCCGACGGCCACGAACGTTTCCGGTCCGGCGCCGCGTGCGATCAGGACCCGGGCGAGTTGGTTCGAACGCTCGTCGAGTTCACGATACGAGACCGCGCGGCCGCGGTACACCAGTGCGGTCCGGGACGGGTCCAGTGCCGCGGCGTCCTCGAAGATCTGGGGCAGGGTGCGTACGGAGAACCCGGTGCGGCCGCGCACCGGGGCGAGCGCGGCGCGTTCCTCGTCGGTGAGGAACTGCACCCGGGCGAGTGGCTCGTCGGGGTGGGTGGTGAGGATCTCGAGCACCCGGCGTACCTGATCGCCGATGAAGTCGACATCCGGCTCGTCGAACACGTCGGGCAGGTATTCGAGTTTGAGATGGAGTTGTTCGTCGCCCGAGGCGACCAGCGCGAGCGGATAGTGCGCGGAATCCCGGGCGACCACGTCGAGCACGTTCATTCCGGCGATGTCGCTGGTGGTGTCCATCCCTCCGCGGTCGACCGGATAGGACTCGAACACGGTGAGGGTGTCGAACATCGCGGCCGGGCCGATCGCACTCTGGATGGTGGGCAGGCCGACGTGGTGGTGGTCGAGGAGCCGGGTCTGTTCGTCCTGGATGCGTCGGAGCAAAGACCCGAGTGTCTCCTCCGGCCGCAACCGCACCCGCACGGGAAGCGTGTTGATGAACAAGCCGACCATCGACTCGATGCCGGCCACCTGCGGCGGGCGGCCGGAGACGGTGCCACCGAACACGAGGTCGTCACGGCCGGTGAGTTGTCCGAGCACGATCGCCCACGCCGCCTGGACGAGCGTGTTCACGGTGACGCCGCGGGTGCGCGAGAGTTCGCGCAGCGCATCGGTGTATGCGGCGGTGAGGGTGACCGCGTGCTCGGCGGCGACGGTGGTCGTGCCGTGGCCACGCTCGGTGGGTGCGATCAGGGTCGGCTCGTCGAGCCCGGTCAGCGCCTCGGTCCACGCCTCCAGTGCCGTTCCGGTGTCGCGGCCGGCGAGCCACGTCAGGTACTCGCGGTAGGACGGCACCGGCGCCAGGCCGGTGCGGTCGCCGCCGGTCGCGTACAGGGTCAGCAGGTCGCGCAGCAGGATCGGCATGGACCAGCCGTCGAGCAGTATGTGGTGGTTGGTGACGATCAGCTGGGACCGTCCGTCGCCGAGATGGACCAGGGTCATCCGAAGTAGCGGGGGGACGGCGGTGTCGAACGGCTCGCTCCGGTCTCGCTCGAGCATCGCGGCGAGTTCGCGTTCGCGCTCGGGTTCGTCCCGGGAGCCGAGATCGACCACCCGCCAGGGCAGTTCCACCTCCGCGGGGATCACCTGGACGGAGTGCCCCGCGTGGTCCTGGACGAAGGCGGCACGCAGTGTGGCATGCCTGGCCAGCAGTGCGGTGCCGGCGCGGTGCATGCGTTCGGAGTCCGCGCCGCGCAGCGACAACTGGACCTGCACCGTGTACGGGTCGACCGACGAGTCGGCGAACTGGGCGTGGAAGAACATGCCCTGTTGCAGCGGGGCGAGCGACCAGACTTCCTCGAGACCGGGGTAGGACGTCTCGAGTCGGTCGACGGCCCGCTGATCGAGGTCGACCAGGTCGAGGTCGGACGGCGTGTGCCCGCCGGCGTCCGGGTCGGCGGCGAGCTCGGCGAGGGCTCGCATGGCACGCAGCCACGTCCCGGTGAGGCGGCGGACCTCACGCTCGGCGAGCACGCCGCGGGGGAAGCGCCACGCGCTGGTGAGCACGGTTCCGGACGGTGTCGCCCTGGCGACGGCGGTGACGTCGAGGGCCGACGGGGCAGGAAGGTCCGCCCCACTCGGGTCGTCGAGGTCGACGTCGGTGACGGGAAGCCAGGCGTGGCCGGTTCCCGATCCTCCGGCGAGCCGGCCGAGGTAGTTGAAGGTGATCTGGGGTACCGCGGAGTCTGCCGGTCCTGCACCGGATTCGGTGAGGTAGCGGAGCATGCCGTACCCGATCCCGTGGTCCGGTATCGAATGCAGCGCCTCCTTCACCCGTTTCACGGCCGCCGCCGTGGCCGGCCCACCGCGCAGTGCCGCATCGAGGTCGATCCCGGTGAGGTCGAGGCCGAGGGGGAACAGGGAGGTGAACCAGCCGACGGTCCGTGACAGGTCGGCTCCCGGGACGACCTGCTCCTCGCGACCGTGTCCTTCGAGTGCGATCAGCGTGTGGGTGGAGGGAGTGCCGCGTTCGGCGCGCCAGGCGGCGACCGCCAGCGCTAGGCCGGTGAGGAGTGCGGCATCGGGGCCGCTGTGGAACAGCTGCGGAAGGCGTTCGAGTACTGCGGCGCTCAGGTCGGGGGGCACGTCCACCGAGACCTTCGACACGGTGGAACCGAGGTCGATCGTCGGATCCATCGGGCGCGAGCCGATCAGCGGGTCCGGCCCGTCCGTCATCGCCTGCCACCGGGGCAGTTCGGCTTCCCGGTGCGGAGCCGCCTCGGCCAGCGCATGTGCCCACCGCCGCATGGACGTTCCCACCGGTTCGAGGACGACGGCGTGCTCGGGGTCGGCGGTCTGCGACCACGCGGACGCGAGATCCGGCACGAGGATCCGCCAGGACACCCCGTCCACCGCGAGGTGATGGGCGACGACGAGCAGACGGTCGCCGGCACCGTCCGGCGCGGCGAACCAGACCACCTGCACGATGTCCCCGGACTCCGGATCCAGCCGTGCGGTGGCGTCGGCGAGGGCGGCGCTCGCAATGCGTTCGAAATCCGGGCGCTCGAACTCGGGGCTCTCACTGTCGGTGCCACTGTCCGGAGCGGGACCGGGAACGGGGACGACGTGCACGACGGCCGCCGCGTGCACGGCACGTGCGGGACGTGTGACCACACGGGTGCGGCCGGAGTCGGGGTCGCGGTCGATGCGCGCCCGCAACATGTCGTGGTGGTCGAGCACGGCCTGGACGGTGCGGTGCAGGCGGTCCAGGTCGACGTCGTCGGGGAGTTCGAGCAGCACCGACTGGGTGTAGCGGTGGTGATCGCCGCCCCGGCCCAGCATCCATTCGACGATCGGCGTCGCCGGCATCTCCCCCACACCCCCGCCCGGGAGTTCCGCAAGCTGCTCGGCGCCCGTGGTCCCGGCTCGTGCGGCGACGACCGCGAGCCCCGCCACGGTCTTGTGCTCGAAGACGTCACGCGGAGTGAGGACGAGTCCGGCGCTCTTGGCTCGGGAGACGAGCTGGATGGACATGATCGAGTCGCCGCCGAGGGCGAAGAAGGAATCGTCCACGCCCACCGAGCTCACGCCGAGCACCTCCGTGTACAGGTCGGCGAGTGTCCGTTCGATCGCGCCGGACGGGGCCCGGCCGCCGGTCCCCGCCGTCCCGAAGTCGGGGGCCGGGAGTGCCCGGCGGTCGAGTTTTCCGTTGCCCGTCAGTGGGAGTGCGCCCAGGACGATCAGCGCGGCGGGCACCATGTACGAGGTGAGCCGGGCCGACACGTGGTCCAGGACGGTCGGGGAATCGACTACCGCGCCCTCCTCCGGGACCACGTAGCCGACGAGGCGACGTCCGCCTGCTCCCTCGTCGCGGACGACGACCACCGACTGTGCGACACCCGGGCAGCTCGACAGCGCCGTCTCGATCTCGCCGAGTTCGATACGGAACCCACGGATCTTCACCTGGAAATCGCTGCGGCCCAGATACTCGAGTGCGCCGTCCCGATTCCAGCGGGCCAGATCTCCCGTCCGGTACATCCGATCGACCGGTGCGCCGAAGGGGTCGGCGACGAAGCGGGTCGCGGTCAGGGGCAGGCGCCCGAGGTACCCGCGGGAGACCTGCGTGCCGGAGACGTACATCTCGCCGGTGACTCCGGGCGGAACGGGGCGCAGCCGGGTGTCGAGAACATGGACCCGCAGCCCGGGCAGGGCCCGGCCGAGGACACTCGCGGACGCCGACCGCGCATACTCCCGGTCCAGTGGCAGATAGCTCACGTGCACGGTGGTCTCGGTGATCCCGTACATGTTGACCAGGGTCGGTGCGGAGTCGCCGTGGCGTCCGTACCAGCGCCCCAGCTGTCCGAAATCGAGTGCCTCGCCGCCGAACACGATGTAGCGCAGCGCCAGGCGTGCGGTGTCGACGTCGCTCTCGGCGACGATGCGATCCGTTTCGGCGAGTTGGTAGAAGGCGGTCGGGGTCTGGTTGAGGACGGTGACCTGCTCGTTGCGGAGCAGGCTGTGGAAGATCTCCGGCGAGCGTGCGGTGTAGTGGTCGACCACCACGAGCCGGCCGCCGTACAGCAACGGACCCCACAATTCCCAGACGGAGAAGTCGAACGCGTAGGAGTGGAACATGGTCCACACGTCGGTGTGGTCGAAGTCGAACAGGGTGCGGGTCGCCTCGAACAGGGTGAGGACGTTGCGGTGGGTGACGACGACGCCCTTGGGACGACCGGTCGACCCGGACGTGTAGATGACGTAGGCCGTGTCGCCCGGGCGTAGCGGCGCGGTTCGGTCGGAGTCGGTGACCGGGCCGGTCTCCCGGGCCTCCAGGTCCGCGCGGGTCTCGTCCTCGTCGAGCGCCAGCAGCGGGACTCCGCTCGGGGGGAGCGATTCCGCGTCGGCGACGGTGGTGACGATGCACAGCGGTCCGGCGTCGTCGAGCACGAACTCGAGTCGATCGGCGGGCGAGGTGAGGTCGATCGGCAGATACCCGGCCCCGGACCGGACGACGGCGAGCAGTGCGGTGACCAGGTCGTGGGTGCGGGCGAGGGCGACACCGACGAGCACTCCCGGCCGCGCACCGCGCGCGACGAGCAGCCGGGCCAGTTGCGCGGAGCGGGCGTCGAGAGCGGCGTACGTCAGTGCGGTGTCCTCGAAGGTGACGGCGACGCGGTTCGGGAACTCCGCGACCGTGGCCGCGAAGCGGTCGGCGAGGGTGTCCCGGTCCGGCGCGGTGTCCCGGCCGGTCGCCGGAGGATTCCACGCCGGAGGATTCCACTCGGTGAGCATCCGGTGGAGCTCGTCCGGGGTGACCAGCGGGTGGGATCCGAGCGGAGCCTTCGGGTCGACGGTGACGGTGTCGAGGAGCCGGACGAAGCGATCGGCGAAGTCGCGGACGGTGGACGCGTCGAACAGGTCGGTCGCGTACGTGAGCGCGGCGGTCATGCCGGCGGGCCCGCCGTCGTCGTCGAACTGTTCCTCGACGCTCAGTTGCAGGTCGAACTTCGCCACGTCCAGGTCCGGGTCGAGCGGGGTGATCGCGAGCCCGGGCAGATCGAGCCGCGGGATCTCGTTGTTGCGGAACTCGAGCACGACCTGGAACAGCGGCGAGTGCGCGGTGGACCGTTCCGGAGCGAGGACGTCGACCAGTTGCTCGAAGGGGATGTCCGAGTGGGCGAATGCCTCCAGGTCGGCACTGCGCGTGCGGGCGAGGAGTTCCTCGAACGACTCGTCGGGCCGGACAGCGGTACGCAGCACCAGCGTGTTGACGAACATCCCCACGAGGTCGTCGAGAGCGGCGTCGCCGCGGCCGGCGATCGGGGTGCCGATCGCGATGTCGTCGCTCGCCGACAACTCGGCGAGCATCAGTGCGAGCGCGGCGTGCACGGTCATGAACATCGTCGCGCCCTGCGCACGGGCGAGGGCCGTGAGGGCCCGGTGCAACGGCGCACCGACGGTGAACGAGACGCGGTCGCCGTGCAGGGTCCGGCGCGCGGGTCGCGGCCGGTCCGCGGGCAGCGCGAGAACCTCCGGCAGATCGGCGAGGCGGTCGATCCAATAGGCCAACTGGGCGGACATCAGAGATTCGGGGTCCTCGGCGTCGCCGAGGAGGCGGCGCTGCCAGAGGCTGTAATCGGCGTACTGGACCGGCAGATCCTCCCACTGGGGGCGGACGCCCGCGGCGTGCGCGACGTAGGCGGTGACCAGGTCCCGCGCGAGTGGCGCCATGGAGAAGCCGTCGGCGACGATGTGGTGGGCGACGAAGACGAGGATGTGCTCGTCCGGCGCGAACGCGAACAGACCGGCCCGGACGGGCGCGGTGGCCTCGACGTCGAAGCCGGTCGCAGCGAGATCGCGAATCCGTTCGGGCGCCTCGTCCGTCGTGACCGGGACGGCGGCCATGTCGGGGCAGACGTCGAGGGTGGGCAGGACGATCTGGATCGGTTCTCCCTCGGGGGCCGCGAAGACGGTCCGTAGGGATTCGTGACGCTCGAGCACGTCGGCGACGGCGGCGCGCATCGCGGCCACGTCCAGCGGGCCGGTGAGTCGGATCGCGAGCGGGATGTTGTAGGCCGGGGAGCCGGTGTCGAACTGGTTGATGAACCACATCCGCTTCTGTGCCAGGGAGGCGGGGACACGGTCCGGTCGTTCCTCGGGACGCAGCGGGGGGCGCTCCCCGCCGGAGCCGGCACCGTCGAGTGCGCGGGCGAGTGCGCGGACGGTCGGCGCCTCGAAGAGGGCGCGGACACCGAGATCGATCCCGTGCTCGGAGCTCAGCCGGGCGGCGACCCGCGTCGCGATCAGGGAGTTGCCGCCGATGTCGAAGAAGTTGTCGTCCACGCCGATTCGTTCGGTGCCGAGCACCGTGGAGAACACCGACGCGACGGACTCCTCGGTGGGCGTCGACGGCGCCTCGTACTCGTCCGTGCCGGGCAGGAACTGCGGTTCCGGCAGGGCCCGGCGGTCCAGTTTTCCGACCGGTGTCCGGGGGATCTCGTCGAGGATCATGATGCTCGACGGGACCATGTGCGGCGGCAGGATGTCTCGGGCGTGTGCCTTCAGGACCGCCGGTGCCGGGGTGGCGCCGGCGTGTGGCAGGACGTAGGAGGCGAGTTGGGTGTCGCCTGCGGGGCCGGGGCGTCCCAGGGTGACCGCGAAGGCGACGTCCGGGTGGGTGGACAGGGCGCTGTCGATGTCGCCGAGTTCGATGCGGAACCCGCGGATCTTCACCTGGAAGTCACTGCGGCCGAGATACTCCACGGTCCCGTCGGACCGCCACCGCGCCAGGTCACCGGTGCGGTACATGCGTGTTCCCGGCGCGCCGTGAGGGGCGGCCACGAAGCGGTCGGCGGTGAGCCCGGGGCGACGGTGATACCCGCGGGCGAGGCCGGGACCGCTCAGGTACAGCTCGCCCGTGACGCCGAGCGGGACGGGTTGCAGCCGGGAGTCGAGGATCACCTCGGCGCTGCCGAGTACCGGGGCACCGATGGTCACCGGCTCGCCGACCTCGAGGGGGCTGCTGATGTTGGCGAGGATGGTCGCCTCCGTGGGCCCGTATCCGTTGGAGAGGTGCCGTCCGGGCGCCCAGCGGGCGACCAGTTCGGCGGGCACCGCCTCGCCGCCGGCCACGACCTCGGTGAACTCGTCCAGGCCGGTGGGATCGACGGTGGCGAGCGCCGCGGGGGTGATGAACGTGTGGGTGACGTGCTGGTCCCGGATGAGGGCGGCCAGTTCGGCACCGCCGTAGGTGGCGGGCGGGACCACGACCAGTGTGCCACCCACGCTGAACGCCATGAGGTAGTCGAACACGGACGCGTCGAAGCTCGGCGAGGAGAAGTGCAGGGTTCGGCTCGTCGTCGTCGGGGCGAAGTGCCGGTGCAGGTCCGCGGTGAAGTTCGCCAGACCGGTGTGCGAGACCACGACCCCCTTGGGACGCCCGGTGGAGCCGGAGGTGTAGATGACGTATGCCGGGTTCTCCGCCCGCAAGGGACGGATCCGGTCGAGGTCGGTGACCGGGTCCGCATCGAATGTTCCTGCGGCGGCAATGATCCGGGGGTCGTCCACCGCCCACCACCGGGTCGTGTCCGGCAACTCGGCCCGGTGGACGCGCAGCGTCAGCCCCACGGTCGCGCCGGAGTCGGTGAGCATGTGTTCGACCCGGTCGCTCGGGTAGTTCGGGTCCACCGGCACGTAGGCGGCGCCGGACTTGGCGATCGCCCAGATCGCGGTGACGGAGTCGACGGATCGGGTGATCGCCAGCGCCACGACGTCCTCCGGGCCGATGCCGCGGGAGACGAGCAGACGGGCCAGCCGGTTCGAGCGCTCGTCGAGTTCCCGGTAGGTGAGCGAGACGTCGCGGTCCACCACCGCCTGCCCTTCCGGCGCGAGGTCGACGCCCGAGGTGAGCAGCTCCGGGAGGGTACGCGGTGCGCGGCCCCGACCGCCGCGCACCGGTACCCAGGTCGCGTACTCGGCGTCGCCCAGCAACGCGAGCCGCCCCACCGGCAGCTCCGGATCGCGGGCGAATGCTTCGAGGGCTCGCCGCACCCGGTCGCCGATGCCCTGCACCGTCGTCCCGTCGAACAGGGACGGGTAGTACTCGATCTTGAAACGCAGGGCGCCGTCCGCGGACGCGATGAGCGTGAGCGGGTAGTGGGCGGCGTTCGCGCTGTCGTGGATACCGAGCACGTTCATTCCGGCGATGTCGGTGGCCTCGGTCAGCCCCGCGCGGTCGACCGGGTACGACTCGAACACGGTGAGGGTGTCGAAGGTGGCGGCCTCGCCCACCGCCGACTGGATACGCGGGAGTTCGACGAAATGGTGATCCAGCAGATCTGCCTGTTCGTCCTGGATCCGGGTGAGGAGTCCGTCGATGCTCTCGCGCGCGGACAGCCGGACCCGGACCGGAACGGTGTTGATGAACAGACCCACCATCGATTCGACACCGGGGACCTGGGGCGGACGGCCGGACACGGTGCCGCCGAACACCACGTCGTCGCGGCCTACGTACTGGGCGAGCACGATGCCCCACGCGGTACGGATCATCGTGCTCAGGGTCAGACCCCGGTCGCGGGCGAATCGGCGCAGTACCTCGGTGTCCTCCGCGGACAGCTCGACGAGGATCTGTGCCGGATCGGCGTGTGCGGGCACACCGGCGTCCCCGGAGCCCACCAGCGTCGAGTCCTCCACCCCGGCCAGGGCGGTGCGCCACGCCTCGAGCGAGGCGTCCACCCCGGAGGCGTACCGGTGGATCCAGTCGAGATAGTCGCGGTAGGGCGGGGCCGCGGCGAGGCCGGACGCTCCGCCGGCGTAGAGGGTCAGCAGGTCCCGGATGACGAGGGGCATGGACCACCCGTCGAGGAGAATGTGGTGGTTGGTGACGATCAGGCGCTCCTGCCCGGCGAGCCGGATCAGCAGGAACCGGACCAGTGGCGGTGTCGCCATGTCGAATCCGCGGTCCCGGTCCGCCGTCACGAGCCGCGCGATCTCGTCTTCGCCCTCACGTTCGGACAGTCGGGACAGGTCCACCTCCAGCCACGGCACCTCAACGTTCCGGTGCACCACCTGGACGGGGGAACCCGACTCGTCGTAGACGAAGGAGGCCCGCAGGCTCTGGTGCCGGTCGATCAGTTGCTGTGCGGCCGCGCGCATCCGGCGAGGATCGGTGCCCCGCAGCTCGAGTGTCAGCTGCACCGTGTAGGCGTCGATCGATTGCTCGGCGAGCAGGGCGTGGAACAGCAGACCCGACTGCAGCGGGGCCAGCGACCAGATGTCCTCCACCTCGGGGAAGCGCCCCTCGATCCGGTCGATGTCGCCCTGACCGAGACCGACCAGATCGAGATCGGACGGCGTGAGCCCGCCGGAGCCGGGTGCCTCGACATGCCGGCACAGGGCCTCGAGCGCGGCCGTCCACAACCCGGCCAGTTCGGTGACCTCGTGCTCGGCGAGGACACCCGACGCGTAGATCCAGGTGGCCCGCAGTTGCCTGCGACCGTCGACGTCGCTGACGACCGCGTTGACGTCCAGAGCGGAGGTGACCGGGGTGTCGAGGTCCTGCGCGTAGTCCAGGTCGACCTCGCCGCTGGGCGCCCAGCCGACCTCGCCCACGGCGCCGCCGAAGTCCGCCGCGAAGCGGCCGAGATAGTTGAAGCTGATCTGGGGCGACGGAAGCCCGCGCAGCACCTCCCGCGTCGTCGGCGACAGGTGGCGCAGGATGCCGTAGCCGATCCCCCGGTCCGGGATCGCGAGCATCTGCTCCTTGACCGCCTTGAGCGCCCGTCCGGCCGCGGGGCCCGAGGCGAACGCCTCCGCGATGTCGATTCCGGTGAGATCCAGGCGGGCCGGGTAGAGCGCGGTGAACCAGCCGACCGTGCGGTTCAGGTCGGCGCCACCCATCACGTGATCCTCGCGGCCGTGGCCTTCGAGGCCGACGAGGGTGTCGGTGCCGTCGATGCCACGGGCGTGCCGCCATTGGGCCATGGCCATCGCCAGGGCGGTGAGCAGGCTGTCGGCGACGGTGCCGTGATAGGCCGCCGGTACGGCCGTGAGGAGCGCCTCGCTGACGTCGGGGGACACCGTGACGTTGACTCGGCCGGTGCTCCGGTTCACGTCCGTGTCGGGGTCGAGGGGGCGGGAGCCGAGGATCGGGTCCGGGCCCTCGAGCACGCCCCGCCACAGCGGCAGCTCCCCGGTACGTTCGGGTGCCTCGTCGACCAGGCCGTGCGCCCAGCGCCGCACCGAGGTCCCCACCGGCGCGAGGACGACGGGGTCGACGCCGGACCGTACCTGATGCCAGGCTGCGGCGAGGTCCGGGACGAGGATGCGCCAGGACACCCCGTCGACGACCAGATGATGCAGCACGAGCAGAAGACGGCCACCGTGCGCCCCCGCGTCGAGCCAGACGACCTGGAGGACGGTGCCGTTCTCCGGGTCGAGCCGATCCTGCGCGTCGTCGAGTTGGTCGACGGCGCATCGCGCGAACTCGGCGCTGCCCGGTGGGTGTGACACCGCGACCCTGCGGATCATCGTCGCGGCGGCGCACGTGCCCGGTGCGGCGACGACGAGGCGGTCGCCCTCCGGGGACAGTTCCACCCGTGCGCGCAGGATGTCGTGATGGTCGAGGACCGCCTGGACGGTCGCGGTCAGGTCGTCGAGTCGAGTGAGGTCGTTCGGGGCGACCAGCAGTGCCGGCTGCGACAGCCGACGGAACTCACCGCCCCGGTCCAGCATCCACGCGATGACGGGGGTGACCGGCATGTCACCGACTCCCCCACCGGGCAACTCCTCGAGCAACTCGCGTTCTTCCGGCGAGACGGCGGTGGCGATGCGCGCCAGCGCAGCGACGGTCTTGTGCTCGAACACGTCTCGGGGCGTGAAGGCGACACCGGCGGCCTGGGCGCGGGAGACCAGCTGGATCGACATGATCGAGTCGCCGCCGAGCGCGAAGAACGAGTCGTCGGTGCCGACGGTGTCGAGGCCGAGGACATCCGCGAACAGGCCCGCCAGCAGCCACTCCGTGTCGGTCTCGGGTGCGCGGGTCCGGTCCGGTCCCGCGGCTGCGAAGTCGGGGGCGGGCAGGGCTCGCCGGTCGAGCTTGCCGACCGGGGTGAGCGGGAGCGTATCGAGCACGACGAGGGTCGCCGGGACCATGTACGGGGCGAGAGTGCGGCCGGCACGAGCGAGGACCTGTGCGGTGTCGACGGTGGCGCCGTCCTCGGGTACGACGTAGCCGACCAGCCGGGTCGGCCCCGTCTCCGGGCGATGGTCGGTGACCACCGCCCGCGCGATCGACGGGTCGGCGGTGAGGGTGGACTCGATTTCGCCGAGTTCGATGCGGAAGCCGCGGATCTTCACCTGGAAGTCGCTGCGCCCCAGGTACTCGAGGTTTCCGTCGCGATTCCACCGGGCCAGGTCGCCCGTCCGGTACATCCGGTCTCCGGTGTCCCCGAAAGGATTCGGGACGAATCGCTCCGCGGTGGTCGCGGGCCTGTCCCGATAGCCTCTGGCGAGTCCGGCACCGGTGACGTAGAGCTCCCCGGGGACACCGATCGGCACCGGCTGCAGCCGCGTGTCGAGAACCATGTCGCCGCAACCGATGGGCGGTGTGCCGATGGTCACCGGTTCGTCCGGGGTGAGGGGCCCGGTGACACTCGCGACGACGGTGGCCTCGGTGGGCCCGTAGGCGTTGAACATCGCCCGGCCCGGTCCGACCCACTGCCGCACCAGTTCCGGCGGGCACACGTCTCCCCCGGTCGCGACGCAACGTAAGTGGCTCAGGCCTGCGGGGTTCACGGAGGCGAGCGCGGCGGGTGTGATGAACGCGTGGGTGACCCGGTGGACCCTCATCAGATCCGCGAGCTCACTGCCGCCGATCGTTCCGGGAGGGGCGATCACCATGGTGGCGCCCGCACCCACGGCGAGGAGCAGTTCGAGTATCGAGGCGTCGAAGCTCGGCGAGGAGAAGTGCAGTGTCCGCGAGTTCGGTCCCACGTCGAATCGGAGGCGCTCCTCGGCGGCGAGCCCGGCCAGGCCCCGGTGCGGGACGACGACACCCTTCGGTGTCCCGGTGGAACCGGAGGTGTAGATGACGTATGCGGGGTGGTCGAGCCGCAGCGGGTGTGTCCGCTCGTCGTCGGTGACCGGCCCGGCGGGGAGGGCGTCGAGACCTCGCTCGATCTCCGGTTCGCCGAGCAGCAGGCACTCCGTGGCGGCCGGCAGGTGCGGCCGATCCTCGCGGGTGGTCAGGATCGTGCGCGCCTGTGAGTCGGTCAGCATGTGTTCGATACGCTCCGGCGGGTACCCGGGATCGACGGGGACGAAGGCTGCGCCGGACTTCGCCACCGCCCACACGGCGACGACGGAGTGTAGGGAACGCGGCAGTGCGAGCGCCACGACCGATTCCGGTCCGGCGCCTGCATCGATCAGCGCCCGCGCGAGCTGATTCGACCGTTCGTCGAGTTCCCGGTAGGTCAGTGTCGGTGCCGCTCCCCCGGCGTCGGCCAGGACGACCGCGGTCCGGGACGGCTCGACGGATGCGGCGTGGCCCAGCAGTTCGGCAAGGGTCGCCGGCGCGACCGTGGGTGGCCCGAGCACCGGAGTGAGACCGGCGCTCGCGTCGGCGGTCAGCAGCGCGATGTCACCGACCGCGCGGTCAGGGCGGGCGGTCGCGGTGTCGGCGATCCGCCGCAGATATCCGGCGAACCGGGCCACCGTGTCGTCGTCGAACAGCGACGTGGGATACGTGAAGGCTGCATCGATCCCGGTCGGGGTACCGTCCTCGGCGAAGCGTTCGGTGAGAGTCAGCTGGAGGTCGAAGTTGGCGATCTCGACGGGCAACTCCACACCGGTCACCGCGAGACCGGGCAGATCCAGATGCGGCTGTTCGTTGTTGCGGAACTCGAGCATCGCCTGGAAGAGCGGCGAGTGCGCGGTGGATCGCTCGGGGGCGAGCGAGTCGACCAGCTGCTCGAACGGCAGGTCCGCATGCTGGAAGGCGTCGAGATCGCGTTCCCGGGTGTGCTCGAGCAACTCGGCGAACGTCCGGTGCGGTGCGATGTCGGCGCGCAGGACGAGCGTGTTGACGAACATACCGACGAGGTCGTCCAGTGCGGCGTGCCCGCGCCCGGCGACGGGCGTGCCGACGGCGATGTCGGTGGTGCCGCTGAGCCGGGCGAGCAGGACGGCGAACACGGCGTGGGCCGCCATGAACACGGTCGCGTCGTGCTCACGGGCGACGGCGACCATCCGGCGATGGGTGTTCTCGTCGAGCTGGAACTCGTGTACGGCACCGGCGAGTTCCTGTGTGGCGGGGCGCGGCCGGTCGGTCGGCAGCGGCAGCAGCTCGGGCAGTTCCGCGAGCACGTCCGTCCAGTACCGGAGTTGGTCGCTCAGGAGGGAGCCGGGATCGTCGCCGTCGCCCAGGAGCCGGCGTTGCCACACCGCGTAGTCGGCGTACTGCACGGGCAGCGGTGTCCATCCCGGCGTCTCACCCCGGCTCCTGGCGACGTAGGCGGCCATGAGGTCTCGGGCGAGGGGCGCCATGGAGAAGCCGTCGGCCGCGATGTGATGGACGATGACCACCAGCACGTGATGCTCGGAAGCGAGCCGGAGCAACCGCACCCGCACCGGGGGTGCCGCGGCGACATCGAATCCGGCGGATGCCCACTCGGCGATGTGCGCGTCCAGGTCCGGCTCCGGGACCGGCAGGGGTTCGAGGTCGGGGACCGCGCGCTCGGCAGGCACGATCTGCTGGACAGGGTCCCGACCGTGCAGCGGGAACACCGTCCGCAGCGACTCGTGCCGGTCGAGGACGTCGGCGACGGCGGCGCGCAGGGCATCCACGTCCAGTCGGCCGGTCAACCTCACGGCGAGCGCGATGTTGTAGGCCGCCGAATCGGGAGCGAACTTGTTGGCGAACCACATACGTCGCTGGGCCGCCGAGACGGGCATGAACTGCTCACGTGGAACCGGCTCGGGCACGGGACGAGTCGAGGCACGGGAGGTGTCGGCGTGACGCGCCAGGGCCGCCACGGTCGGAGCGGCGAACACGTCCCGCACCGACACCGTGGTGCCGAGCGCCGCATCCACCCGCGCCGCCAGGCGGGTGGCGGTGAGGGAGTTCCCGCCCAGCGCGAAGAAGTCGTCGTCGGCCCCGACCCTTCCCGTACCGAGCAGGTCGGCGTACACGGCGGCCACGATCTGCTCCGACGGTGTCCGAGGCGCCACGAATTCCGCAGCGGAGGGGGCGAAGTCCGGTTCCGGCAGCGCCTTTCGGTCGAGCTTGCCGCTGCCGGAGACCGGGAACTCGTCGAGCCGGACGATCTGCGCCGGGATCATGTACGACGGCACCAGCGACGAGAGGTGCTGCACGATCTGCGCCGACGGGCAGTCTCCGACGCAGCGGACATAGGCGACGAGCGCCTGCTCGCCGCGTCGGTCCGAGTGGACGGTGACGGCGGCCTGGTCGATGCCTGCGACGGTGAGGAGCGCGGTCTCGATCTCGCCGAGTTCGATGCGCTGTCCGCGTAGCTTCACCTGGAAGTCTCTGCGGCCGAGGTACTCGAGTTCACCGGAACGCGACCAGCGCACGACGTCACCGGTGCGATACATCCGCCCGCCGTCGGCGGCCAGCGGATCGGCGACGAACCGGTCCGCGGTCAGATCCGGCCGTCCCGTATAGCCGCGGGCGAGCTGGACTCCCGCGAGGTACAGCTCGCCCGGCACACCGATCGGAGCCGGATGCAGCCGGGAGTCCAGGACGTACACCCGGGTGTTCCACACCGGCAGTCCGATGGGCACCGGGCCCGTCTCGCCGGGCCGGAACCGATGGTGGGTGACGTCCACCGCGGCCTCGGTCGGCCCGTACAGGTTGTGGATCTCGGCAGTGGACAGGGCGGCGAACGCGGCCGCGGTCTCGGCGGGAAGCGCCTCACCGCTGCAGAACAGCAGGCGCAGGCTGTCGCAGCGGGGTGAGTCGGCAACGGAGACGGATTCCGTGACCGGGGAGGTGAGCTCGGCGACGAATGCCGACAGCATCGAGGGCACGAAGTGGGCGACCGTGATCGCGTGTTCGGTGAAGAATGTGGCGAGGTAGCGGGGGTCCCGGTGGCCTCCCGGTTCCGCGAGTACGAGCCGCGCCCCGACCTGCAGCGGCCAGAACAACTCCCACACCGACACGTCGAAGGTCACCGGCGTCTTCTGTGCCACCGCGTCGGAGTCGTCGATCCGGTAGCGGTCCTGCATCCAGAGCAACCGGTTGACGATCGCGCGATGGGACACCCCGACGCCCTTGGGGCGTCCGGTCGAGCCGGACGTGAAGATCACGTAGGCCAGGGAGTCCGGGCGGATCGGCCCCCCGCGTTCGTCGTCGGTGATCGGTGTCGACGGGCCGCCGCTGTCGGTCTCACCACTGCTGTCCGGCTCACCACTGGTGACGATCTCGCCGGGAACGAGTACCGGAATGTCGGGGGCCGCGTCCCGCAGGCGCTCGGCGTACCGCTCCGAGGTGAGCACGCACGCCGGCTCCGCGCTGCCCAGCACGTAGGCGAGCCGCTCCGCCGGATGGGCGGGGTCGAGGGGAACGTAGGCGGCACCGGTGGCGAGTACCGCGTAGATCGCCACCATCATGTCCGCGGACCGATCGAGTGCCACACCCACCCGCGTCTCCGGTCCGGCGCCGCGCCGCAACAGTTCCCGGGCCAGCCGGTCGCGCGCCGAGGCGAACTCGCGGTAGCTCGACTGCCGGGGCGGTGCTCCGGGTGCGGTGCCGTCGGCCGCCCATTCGAGCGCGATCGCGTCCGGTGTGCGGGCGACCTGCGCCTCGAACAGGTCGACGAGCGTCCCGGCCGGCAGTGGGTGCTCGGTGGAGTTGAGTTCTCCGACGGTGTGCTCGATCTCGGTGTCGGGCGCGACCGGGATCTCGGACAGTCGGCGTTCGGGATCGGCACCGACGACCTCGAGGACCCGCAGGAACCGGTCCGCGAACTCCGTCATCGTCTCCGGGTCGAACAGATCGGTGGCGAACGAGAGCGTACCGGCGATCGGGCCCGGTGACCCGTCCGGCGCGGTGGTGCGGGTGAGGATGACCTGGAGGTCGAATTTCGCGGTCTGGGTGTCGATCTCGTCGACGTCGACGAGCAGTCCCGGCAACTCGAGGTGGGCGTCGGCGAATCCCTGGAGCACGAGCATGACCTGGAACAGGGGCGACTGGGCCTCGGTGCGCACCGGATCGAGTGCCTCGACCAGCCGCTCGAACGGAATGTCGGTGTGGTCGAAGGCTGCGAGGTCGGCCCTCCTGGTCTGCCGGAGCAGATCCGCCACCGAACGGTCGGGATCCACTCGGGTACGCAGCACCAGGGTGTTGACGAACATGCCCACGACGTCGTCGAGTTCCGCGGCGCCACGTCCGGACACGGGTGTGCCGATCGTCACGTCGGTGCAGTCGCCCGTGCGGGAGAGCAGGAAGGCGAGCGCCGCGTGCACCGCCATGAACAGGGTCGCGTCGGCGGCGGTGGCCGTGTCGAGAAGACCGGCATGGATCCGCGCGGGCACGGTGAAGGGGACCGAATCCCCGTGCAGGGACTGGCGCGGGGGCCGGGGGCGGTCCGTGGGAAGCGGGAGCAGTTCGGGTATGTCGGCGAGGGTGTCGGCCCAGTACCCGAGTTGCCGGGACACGACACTGTCCGGATCGTCCTCGGAGCCGAGCAGGGCTCGCTGCCACTGCGCGAAGTCGGCGTACTCCACCGCCGGCGGATCCCAGCGCGGGCCGTGCCCGGCGAGCCGGGCGGAGTAGGCAGTCATCAGGTCCCGGGTGGCGACGGCGACCGACAGTCCATCGGCGGCGATGTGGTGGACGACGACGGCGAGCACGTGTCGGTCGGCTCTGCTCCGGAACAGTCGTGCCCGGACCGGGGATTCGCTGGTCACGTCGAAGCCGGCCGTGGCGACGGCACGTAGGTGTGCGGCCAGGTCGGTGTCGGACACCTCCTCGACCTCCGGATGCGGGGCCGCGTCCTCGGTCGGTCGGACGGACTGTACGGGTCCGTCCGGCGTGTTGGGGAAGACGGTGCGCAGCGAGCGATGCCGGTCGATCACATCGGCCAGGGCAGCGGTCAGCGCACCCACGTCGAGGTCGCCGTCGAGCCGGACGGCCGCCGCGATGTTGTATGCGGGTGAGGCGGGATCCCACTGGTTGACGAACCACATCCGCTGTTGGGCGAGGGACACCGGCACCGGGCCGTCGTGTGGGAGCCGTACCAACTCCGGGCGAGGCGGATGCGCGCCGGGACGATCCGCCCGGGCCGCCAACTGTGCCACGGTCGGTGCCTCGAACAGGTCGAGGACACCCAGCGAGGAACCGAGTGCCCGGTTGAGCCGGGAGACCAGTCTCGTCGCGACCAGCGAGTTCCCGCCCATGTCGAAGAAACTGTCGTCGATCCCCACCCGGTCCCGGCCGAGCAGTGCCGCGAACACCTCCACGATCCGTTGCTCGGTATCGATGACGGGCGCCCGGTAGGGCACCCGCGTGTCGTCGAAGTCCGGATCAGGCAGGGCCTTCCTGTCGAACTTGCCTGCGGGAGTGAGGGGGATCTCCGTGATCGGCACGATCAGTCCCGGGACCATGTGCGGGGGCAGGATCGTCGACGCGTGGGCGGCGAGTACGGACGGTGCGGGATCGGTGCCGGGTTCGGGGAGCACGTAGCTCACGAGGACGGTCTCTCCGGACGGCGCGGTGTGGCCGACGGTGGCCGCGAACTCCACCTCGGGATGCGAGCGCAGCGCCGCATCGATCTCGCCCGGTTCGATCCGGAATCCGCGGATCTTGATCTGGAAGTCGGTGCGACCCAGGAACTCGAGTTCCGGGTGGCCGTCGCGTACGGTCCAGCGGGTGAGATCGCCGGTTCGGTACATCAGCTCGCCCGGTGCGCCGAAGGGATCGGCGACGAAACGTTCCGCCGTCGGCCGGGGCAGCCCGTGATAGCCGCGAGCGAGCCCGGAGCCGCTGATGTAGAGCTCGCCCGGCACCCCGGGCGGCACCGGATGCAGCCGGCTGTCGAGCACCGTGAGGGCGACCCCACGCAAAGGGCGGCCGATCGTCACCGGCGTCCCCGGATGCAGGCCCGCGAGGGCCGCGACGATGGTGACCTCGGTCGGGCCGTATCCGTTGAACATGGCCCGTCCCGACGCCCACCGGTCCACCAGCGCCGGCGGGCACGCCTCACCGCCGGTGACGACCACGCGCAGGTGGTCGAGCCCGTCCGGCGCGAGCGACCCGAGCGCCGCCGGCGAGATGAAGGCGTGGCTGACGCGTTCGGTGTGGAGCAGGTGGGCGAGTTCCTCGCCACCGAACACCGTGGGCGGGGCGACGATCATCGTGGCGCCCGCACCGAAGGCCATGACGGCTTCCAGAACGGAGGCGTCGAAGCTCGGTGAGGAGAAGTGCAGCGTCCGTGCCTCGGTGCCGAGACCGAGTTCCTCGCGCACGTCGGCCGCCAGATTCACCAGCGCGATGTGCGTGACCAGCACTCCCTTGGGTCGTCCGGTGGAGCCGGAGGTGTAGATCAGGTAGGCGGTGTCGGCCACCCGCAGCGGACGTGCGCGGTCGGCATCGTCGAGAGTCGTCGCGGCGCGCCTCGCGACCTCCCCCCGCACCGGCTCGGCGTCGATCGCGATCCATTCGACACCCTCGGGCAGCTCGGCCACGCGGGACTCGGTCGTGATTCCCAGCGCCGCACCGGAGTCGACGAGCATGTGTTCGATCCGGTCGCGGGGGTACCGGGGATCGACCGGCAGGAAGGCGGCGCCCGACTTGGCCACGGCCCACAGTGCGATCACCGAGTGCAGGGACCGTGGGAGCGCGAGCGCGACGACGGACTCGGGGCCGGCACCCCGATCGATCAGGACCCGGGCGAGCCGCGTCGACTCCTCGTCCAGTTCCCGGTAGGTGAGGTGCGTGCCGTCGACGACTACGGCGTCCGCGTCGGGGTGGGCGCGGGCCACCGATTCGAGCAGGGAGGGCAGCGTCTGCGGTGGCAGCGCCGGGGAACCGGACGCGGGGGCCAGCTCGTCCAGTTCCCGCTCGTCGAGCAGGGCCACGTCGCCGGTCACCGTGCCGTGGTCGATCTGGTCCAGTACGCGCAGGAAGCGGTCGGCGAACCGTTCGGCACCCGCTGGATCCAGGACGTCGGTCGCGTACTCGACGGCGACCATCCACTCGTCGGTGTCGGTCCCTGCCCCAGTGGCGGCTCGATCGAGGCTCACACGCAGGTCCGGCGGCACCGCCCCGCGGTCGGCCGGTCCGGCGGCCCGGGAGAGCACCTCGTGTTCCCCGGTCGTCCCCGCGGTGACGCCGGGCATCTCGAATGCCACCTGGAACAGCGGCGCGTACGAGGTCGGGGGTGACGGCGCGAGGTCCTGCAGCAGCTCCGCCCAGGGCGTCGCGGCGTGGTCGAAGGCATGGGCCTCCGTGGCGAGCACCGCCGTGAGGTGATCGGCGAACGTCGCCGACCGGTCGACGACGGTGCGGAGCGCGAGCACGTTGTCCACCGGCTCCGGCTCCACCAGCGACACCGGAGTTCCGAGCACGACCTCGTCGATGTCGGCCACCCGGGCGACGGTGACCGCCAGCGCCGCGTGGACCACCGTGAACGCGCAGGTGCCTGCCTCCGCGGCCAGCCGGTGGATCTTCCGGACGGTGTCGGGGCGGACCGGAGCGGTGACCCGCGCCGTGGCACCGGACCGGTGGGACGGGCGGGGACGATCCAGAGGCAGCGGCGTGACGTCGGCCGCCCCGGCGAGTGATTCGCGCCAGAATCGTCGGTGCGCCGCCGCCGCGAGTCGCCGGGCCCCGGTGCGCGCACTGTCCGGGTGGACGCGCTCGATCGGAGTCTGCGGGTCGGTGGTGACGAGTTCCTCGGTCAGTTCCGCACACCGCCGATGGTGTTCGCGGAGTTCGACCGCGTCGTATCGGTTCGGGTTGCCGCGGAAGTCGAGCATCGTCGTCGGCCGGCCGGTGTCGTCGGCGCCACCCTGGTAGATGTTGACGAGGAGATCGTCGACCGGGCCGGACGTGACGATGTGGTACTCGCCCACGACCGATCCGAGAGTGATCTCCCGCCGGAAGAGCATCACGTTGACCAACGGCCCGGACAGGTCTCCCGCACCGGTGAGCCCCGCGTCCCGCCGGATGTCCTCGAGGCTGCAGCGTTGGTGCCGCAGTGCGCCCATCAGCTCCAGCTGCACGCGCTGCACCAGGTCGGCAACGGTGTCCGTGCCGTGAACGGTGATGTGGAGCGGAGCGACGTTCACCAGCATCCCGCCCGAGTGTTGCAACGGTGCCGTCGTTCTCGCCGACACCGGCAGATTGACGAGAACATCGGTGCTCCCGGTCATCCGGGACAGGTAGCAGGCGAACGCGGCGACCAGGGCCGCCGCCGCGGTGGCGCCCCATCGTTCGTCGGCGGAGTCGACGGCCGCGAGCGCTTCCGGCGACAGGCTGGCGCTCTCGAGCAGGCTGTGCGCGGCGGACGGACCCTCGGTCCGCGCGAGAGTCGAACCGTGCTCGATCCCGCGGATGTGCTCGGCCCAGTACTCACGGTCGCCGGCGAATCGGCTGGACTCCCGGTACTTCTGGTCCAGGCGATACATCTCCTGCAGGTCCAGGGCACGGCTCGGCTGTGGTTCGACGCCCTCCGCGGCGGCCGTGTACAGCTCGGCCACCCGATTGAGCATCGTCATCCCGCTGTAGCCGTCGAGGGCGACGTGGTGAATTCGGGTGTACCACAGGTAGTGCCGTTCGCCGATGTGCAGGATCGTCATGGCGACGAGCCGATCTTCGGTGAGGCGCACGGGAACTTCGATGTCGCGGTGCATCCATCGTTCGGCTGTTGCACGAGGATCGGCCTCGTCCCGGAGATCGAGGTAGTCGATCGACTTGTCGGCCTCCGGATTGACCATCTGGTACGGCTCGCCGTCGACGTCCACCACGGCCAGGAACGGAGACTGGTACTCGTCTCCCGCGGCGACGGCGGCGTCGGCCAACAGATCCAGGTCCACGTCGCCTCGGAGTTCGACGTACTGGGCGATGAACTTCGGAACGTCCGGACTGAGCTGTTGGGCGAACCACATGCTCCGCTGGGTCGCGGTGAGCGGGAAGGCCCCCTCGGGTATGTGCGGCGCCTCGGCACCGTCGCTGTCGCCGTGGCGGGATGGAGCGGTGTTGTGATCAGTCATCGTGAGGTCCCCTGAAGGGTCGAGACGGGATCGAAACGGAAGAATCGAGAAGCACAGGACGAAGATCGGTCGGGTTCTCGTGTGCGGCGTCCGAGGTGGCGGGTGCGTTTCGGCCCTCTGTCCGCCGACGGCACCGGTACCACCATGGGTCTCGCCATTGGTCTCACCACGTGGAGCAGTTCGTCGCGGACGGTCTCGGGGATGGGTCAGCCGTCCGGAATCGTGGCGTGCGTCCGCCCGTCAGCGCAGGCGTTCGGCCTCACGGGCACGCTGAACCAGGTCCGCGCAGAGTTCGGCGAGTTCGTCACGGCCGGCACCTTCTGCCACCGCGGTGGCGACATCTTCCGCCGCCGCCCGGACTTCGAACGCTCGATCGGCCAGCGCCGTGGCCTCGTCGGCGGTGAGGACCACCGAGTCGGCGGGAAGGTCGGACCGCCGGACCAGGCTCCGCTGCTCGTACGCACGCTGACGGCACGACTGCCGGCAATAGCGACGGCGCCGCCCGACCCCGGAACCGGCGACCTCTCGGCCGCACCACAGGCAGGACTCGGGGCGGCGGGACACGGAGGCCATGTCGGATCACCCTACTGGCGTCGCCGTTCCCGGTGAACGTCCCCTGCGGCCCGCTCGACCGGGAGTGGGCGTGCGAGGCACGCGGCCCGGCACCGGTAAGATGGGGTGGTTGCGTTCCCTCCTGAGCCCCCACAGGAGCCTGCGGGAACCTTTGCGGGGTCCGCTGCGTTGTATCCGTGTGTGAACGCGTGATCCCCTGAAGAGAACGTGCTTGCGCTGAGACGATCGAAGAGAGGACACCACCATGGCAGATCGCGTACTTCGAGGTAGCCGGCTCGGAGCGGTGAGCTACGAGACCGACCGCGACCATGATCTCGCGCCCCGCCGGATGGCGAAGTATCGGTGCGAGAACGGTGAGGTCTTCGACATCCCGTTTGCCGACGATGCCGAGATCCCCGGTACCTGGATGTGCCGTAACGGCCTCGAAGGAACCCTCATCGAAGGCACCGCCCCGGAGGCCAAGAAGGTCAAGCCTCCGCGTACCCACTGGGACATGCTGCTCGAACGCCGCAGCACGGAGGAACTGGACGAGTTGCTCAAGGAGCGCCTAGACCTCATCAAGGCGAAGCGCCGCGGGGCCTGACGCCAGGAATTCCGTTTTCGGGGGTGCTGCCCCCCGGCCCGTGCCGTCCCGGAACAACCGGGGCGGCATTTGTCGTTCTTCGAGCGCTCCACTCGTTGCACACAACATCCACAACTCCGATCCGCTGGGCGCTCACACGTCACACACTCATCGTGAAATTCGAGTACGTCACGCCCCGAGCACGCGGCCGAAGAACCGCGCATGATCCCGTCCGGCATCACAAAGATTGAGACGTGGATCACATGACCTGTCTCAGGCTACTAGGACCGGTCACATCGTCAAGCGGTTTCGCGCTATCCCGAGCACACGGATCTCACCGCAGGTCAGGGCTCGTTTGCTTTCTTGCCGCAACTACGTGGTAACGGGTGTTACCCGAGAGACGAAACACGAAAGCTCGAGTCGTCCGGCCCCGGTTCGCGGGAGGGTGGTTCCGGGTCGAGGTTCGGTGCGATCGCCGCCAGGGGTTCGGGCGCCGTCATCGTCCAGTGCGTGGCCGCCACGCGATGCACTGCGAGGTCGCCGCCGACGTAGCCGGACCACGTCGCTTCCGGGTCGGGATGTTCCTCGCCGTCGGTTGCCGCCTCGAAGAACACGACGTCGCCCTCGAAGATGCCGGGCCGGTGGTCCAGCAGCAGGCCCGTGGTGCTCGTCGCTGCCGCGTGGATCCGTGACAGCTGATCGGCGGTGAGCCCGGCCAGCGGTCCACCGAGCCGCGCCAGTAGACGAGCGGCCTGTACCGGATCGAACGCCTCACTCTCCCCGCGTGCCTCGGCACCGGCGACCGTGGCGGCCACGTCCGGGTCCACCTCGTCCACGGAGGACAGGTCCACGCCGAATCCGGCGAGCATGTCGGCGGCACTCACGGTCGGTGCCCCGTACCGGGACTCGTCCACGTCCACGTAGCTGTCGAGGATGCCCAGGATCGCGACGTCCTCCCCCACTTCCTGGAACTGCACTGCCATCTCGTGCGCGATGACACCGCCCAGCGACCAACCCGCGAGGTGATACGGGCCGTGTGGCTGGATGGCCCGGATCTCCCGGATGTAGCGGGCGGCGTACTCCGCGATGCTCGCCGGGGCCGCTTCACCGGTCAGCACGGGCGACTGGAGCCCGTACAGCGGGCGGCTACTGCGCAGTTCGTGGCCGAGCCCGGCATAGCTCCACGCCAGTCCGAGGAAGGGGTGCACGCAGAACAGCGGCGCCTCTTCGCCTCTGGGGCGGATGGGCAGGAGCACCTCGAGCGCGGCACCGTTGTCGAGGGCACCGTCCGTCATCGACTGCTGCACGCGTTGCCCCAGCGACTGCGGGGTGGGGTCTGTGAACATCCACTGCAGCGGGAAAGCTGTTCCGAGCGTGGCACCGACGACGTTGACGACGCGGGTCGCCAACAGCGAGTTGCCGCCCAGGTCGAAGAAGTTGTCCAGGATGCCCACACGCTCGACACCGATCACTTCCGCGAAAGCAGTCGCTACGGCGTATTCGGCTGCCGTTCGGGGTGCGATGTATTCGGTGGTGCTGGAACCGATCTCGGGTTCGGGCAGGGCCTTGCGGTCGAGCTTGCCGCTCGCGTTGACCGGGAACCCGTCCAGCACCACGAAGTGGGTGGGGATCATGTACGACGGAACACGATGACCCAGATGAGAAGCCAGCGTCGAGGTATCGACATCACCAACCACATACCCGACCAGCGACTGCTCCCCCCGAGCGTCCGTGTGCACCGTGACCGCGGCCTGCGAAATGTCGTCGTGGACGAGGAGGGCGGCTTCGATCTCACCGAGCTCGATCCGCTGACCCCGCAACTTCACCTGGAAATCACTACGACCCAGATACTCGAGAGCACCATCAGCCCGCCGCTTGACCAAATCTCCCGTCCGATACATGCGAGCCCCCGAGGCATACGGGTTCGCCACGAACCGATCCGCCGTCAAATCCGGGCGAGAGACATACCCCTGCGCCAACTGGGCACCCGCAAGATACAGCTCACCGACCACACCCACCGGAACCGGACGCAACCGCGCATCCAACACATGCAACTGCGTATTCCACACCGGACGCCCGATCGGCACCGTATGCATCTCATCACCAGCGACCGGCCAATACGTCACATCCACCGCGGCCTCGGTCGGACCATACAAATTATGCAACTCGGCCGAGGGAAGAACCTCACCGAACCGGCGCGCATGATCGACCGACAACGCCTCACCCGAAGCGAACACCCGCCGCAACGACGAACACTCCCCTGCGGTGGATTCTGCAGTGAACACCGCCAACATCGACGGCACGAAATGCGCCGTCGTCACACCCTCACCACGAATCAGAGCAGCCAACGCCACCGGATCCCGATGCACATCCGGTGACGCCACCACCAACCGCGCACCGAACAACAACGGCCAGAACAACTCCCACACCGACACATCGAACGTCACCGGCGTCTTCTGCACCACCACATCACCAGAAGACAACCCATACTCCGACTGCATCCACAACAACCGATTCACAATCGCCCCGTGCGACACCGCCACACCCTTCGGACGACCCGTCGACCCCGACGTGAAAATCACATACGCCACATCCGACGACGACACCCACGGCAACTCGACATCCGTCAGAGGCGCCGACAACACCGCATCACTGTCGACATCGACCACCGGAACATCAGTGTCGACACGCACACCATCGGCACCCCGAATAAGCACCAACACCGGATCCGCGGTCTCGACAATATGACCGATCCGCTCGACCGGATGATCCGGATCCACCGGCACATACCCCGCACCCGCACGCTGAACCGCATACAACGCCACCAACATCTCCACCGACCGACGCATCGCCACAGCCACCAGAGAGCCCACCGTCACACCCGACCCCACCAGGAACCGAGCAAGCGCATCCACCCGCGCATCGAACTCCCCATACGACAGCGACACACCCTCGAACGTCACCGCAACACCACCCGGAAAACGCGACACCGCATCCGAGAACAACGACACCAGGGTCGCGTCCGGAAGCGCGACATCGGTCGCATTCTCAGCGGACAACACGGCATGTTCATCGGCGGCCACGAGGTCGATGTCACCCACCGGGAGACGAGTATCGGCAAGCGCTGTGTCGAGAATCGTGGCGAACCGGCCGGCGAACCTCGCGACCGTGTCCTCGTCGAACAGATCCGTCGCATACGTCCACTGCGCGGTCATGCCCTGCGGGACACCACTGTCGGAGAACTTCTCCACCAGCGTCAATTGCAGATCGAACTTCGCGAGGGGCACGTCGAAGTCGACACCGGCCACTTCGAGCTCGCCGAGCGTGAGTGTGGGCTGCTCGTGGTTCTGGAAGGTGAGCATGACCTGGAACAGCGGGTGCCGCCCGGTCGAACGCGGCGGGTCCAAGACCTCCACCAACCGCTCGAACGGCACATCCGCATGGGAGAACGCACCGAGATCGGCTCCTCGGACACGCTCGAGGATCTGCGCGAACGACGCCGAGGAATCGACCTGCGTTCGCAATACCAGCGTGTTGACGAACATACCGATCAGATCATCCAACTCACGCTCACCACGACCCGCCACCGGCGTACCGACCGCAATATCCGACGACCCCGACAACCGCGCCAACAACACCGACAACGCCGCATGAGCCACCATGAACACCGACGCACCCGACGACCGCGCCAACTCCCCCATCGCCACATGCACATCCGCGCCGATCTCCACATCGACCCGACCACCACGGAAAGACTGCGTCACCGGCCGAGGACGATCCACCGGCAACTCCAACTCCACCGGCACACCCTCGAGCACACCCCGCCAGAACCCGATCTGACGAGACACCAACGACCCCGGATCCGACTCCTCCCCCAACAACTCCCGCTGCCACAACGCATAATCCGCATACTGCACCGACAACGGAACCCACGACGGAACCCCACCCGACACCCGAGCCCCATACGCCGACATCACATCACGCACCATCGGACCCACCGACCAACCATCACCCGAAATGTGATGCACCACCACCGCCAACACATGCACCACACCCGGCGCATCCACCACCCGAAACACCCGCACCCGCACCGGAACCTCCGACGTCACATCGAAGCCCACCGAGAACAACCCCACCAGAGCCGACGACAGCTCCGACTCGGTGACGTCGGCATCGTCCACGCGCACGTGCGAGGCCGGGAGGATGATCTGTTGCGGTCCGTCGACGTCGTCGGGGTACACGGTACGGAGGGATTCGTGCCGGTCGAGCACGTCGACGAGAGCGGCGCGCAGCGCCGCCGTGTCGAGATCGCCGGTCAACCGGACGGCGACCGGGATGTTGTCGGCGGCTGACGTCGGATCGAGCCGGTTGAGGAACCACATCCGTTGCTGGGCAAGGGAGAGTGGCAGCCGCTCCGGCCGGTCTCCGGCGCGTAGGCGTGGCCGTACCGCGCCGTCCGACAACGCGTCGATCCTCGTTGCGAGTTCCGCGACGGTCGGTGACTCGAACAGGGTGCGCAGTTCGACGGGCTTCCCGAGTTCCTGGGTCAGCCGTGCGATGACGCGGGTGGCGACGAGCGAGTTCCCGCCGAGGTCGAAGAATCCACTGTCCGCGCCGACGCGATCGCGACCGAGAACCTCCGCGAAGGTGGTGGCCACGACGAGCTCGGTGTGAGTGGCCGGGGCACGATAGTCGCCGCCACCATCGAGTTCCGGTGCCGGAAGGGCGCGGCGGTCCAGCTTCCCGTTGGCGGACAGCGGCATCGACTCGAGAGCGACGACATGCTGCGGCACCATGTAGGCGGGGACCGACTCGGCGAGATGCGCCCGAATGTCGGCGGAGACCTCGCCGGCATCGCCGGACACACCCGCTCCGGAAACGTAGGCGACGAGCGACTGGTGTCCGTGCGGATCCGTGTGGACGGTGACGGCGGCCTGATCGACGGCGTGGTGAGACAGCAGCGCCGCCTCGATCTCGCCGAGTTCGATCCGGAAGCCACGCACCTTGACCTGGAAGTCCGCGCGCTCGAGATATTCGAGGACGAGGGTGCCGGTGGCCGTGTACCGCCACCGCACCAGGTCTCCGGTGCGGTAGAGGCGGCCACCCGCGGGGCCGTACGGGTCCGCGACGAAACGCTCGGCGGTGAGGTCCGTGCGCGCGAGGTATCCGCGGGCGAGTTGGTCGCCACCCAGATAGAGCTCCCCGGCGACGCCGACCGGGACCGGGCGCAGCCTGCTGTCGAGCACGAACGTCCGGGTGTTCCACTCCGGCACGCCGATGGGAACGGGCCCCACGTCCGCTGCACTGGTCTCCCAGTACGTGACGGACACGGCAGCCTCGGTCGGTCCGTACAGGTTGTGCAGTTCCACTCCGGTGTCGCCCATCGCGCGGTGGAACCGTTGCACGGTGTCGGACGGCAGATTCTCGCCGATGCACAGGACCCGCCGAAGCGACGGCTGTTCGGCGGCGGCCGGGGTCGCCAGGAAGGTATCGAGCAGCGACGGCACGAAGTGCGCGGTCGTGACGTGCTCGTCACGCATGAGCTGACCGAGGTATCCCGGGTCGCGATGTCCGTCGGGGCGGGCGATCACCAGGCGGGCGCCGGAGATCAACGGCCAGAAGAGTTCCCACACCGACAGGTCGAAGGTGATCGGAGTCTTCTGCACCAGGGCGTCGCCCGGGGCCAGCGGGTACCGGTGCTGCTTCCACCGCATCTGGTTGGCGACGGCCGCGTGCGAGACGGCGACGCCCTTGGGGCGGCCGGTCGATCCGGACGTGAAGATGACGTAGGCGACATTGTCCGGTGCCGCAGCGGTCGTGTGTTTCGGTGCCGGTTCGGGGAGCGTGCCGGCATCGTCGACGTGGAGCACCGGCAGGGACGGGTGGACGAACTCGTCCCGGGTGGTGGTGAGGACACAGAGCGGACGAGCGGCGTCCAGCACGTAGTCGGTGCGCTCCGCCGGGTGATCGAGGTCGATCGGCAGATACCCGCCTCCGGCGCGCAGGACGGCATGCATCGAGATCATCAGGTCGAGCGACCGGTGCATCGCGAGGGCCACCAGTACCTCGGGTCCCACTCCGATTCCGCGCAGTCGTGCCGCGAGGTCCTCGACGGACCGGTCGAACTGCGCATAGGTCAGTTCGATGCCTTCGAAGGAGAGGGCGACAGCGTCGGGGTACCGGGCGGCGGCCTCTCGGACCAGATCGGAGAGGGTGGCGTCGGGTAGCGGATGCGCGGTCTCGTTGACCTCGGTGAGCAGGGCGCGGTGTTCGTTCGGGGACAGCAGCTCGATCTCACCGATCGTGACCGCGGGATCGGTGACCACCGACGCCAGGATCCGCTCGAACCGCGCGACGAACTCGCGCACCGTGCGCTCGTCGAAGAGATCTCGCGCGTACGTCAGCTGCGCGGCGATGACGTCCGGCTCGCCACTGTCCGTGGTCCGCTCCGTGAGCGTCAGGTGCAGGTCGAAGTTCGACACATCCGCGTCGAGGTCCAGTCCCTCGACCGCGAGGTCGGGGAGCTCGAACCGTGTCTCGCCCAGGTTCTGGAACGACAGGGCGACCTGGAAGAGCGGATGGTAGGCGCTGGACCGGGTGGGGTTGAGAATCTCCACGAGCCGTTCGAACGGAAGTTCCGCATGGGCGAAGGCGTCGAGGGATACCGAGCGGGCCTGCGCGAGAAGCTCGGTGAACGATGCCGCTGCGTCGACGTCGGTGCGTAGCGCGAGGGTGTTGACGAACATGCCGACGAGGTCGTCGAGTTGCCGCTCACCGCGGCCGGCGATGGGCGCACCGATCGCGATGTCCCGTTCGCCGCTGAGACGAGCGAGAAGCACGGCGAACGCCGAGTGCATGACCATGAACAGCGAGGCCTGGTGCTCCCGGGAGATCTCGAGCAGTCGGCGGTGTGTGCGCGCGTCGATCGTGAAGTCGACGTGCCCACCGCGTCCGCTGGTGACGGGCGGCCGGGGGCGATCGGCCGGGAGTGACAACTGCTCGGGGAGCCCGGCGAGTGTCCTGGTCCAGTGCTCGATCTGCGCGGCGACCAGCGACTCCGGGTCGTCTTCCTCGCCGAGCGCCGAGCGTTGCCAGAGGCTGTAGTCGGCGTACTGGACCGGCAACGGCTCCCACGCAGGTGCCGTCCCTTCGCGCCGCGCCGCATAGGCCAGCATCACGTCGCGGGCGAGCGGTGCCAAGGACCATCCGTCGCCCGAGATGTGGTGGGCCACCAGGACGAACACGTAGCTGCTCTCGGTGACATCGGACTCGGTGACCGCGAAGAGGCGCACCCGCAGTGGGATCTCGGCGGTGACGTCGAAGCCGGCGGTCACGAACTCCGCGACGGTGCTCAGGAGATCTGCCTCGGCGACCTCGATCGGGCCCAGATCCGGTACCGCGTCACCGGCGTCGACGATCACCTGGTGGGGCCCCGCCTCCGAGTCGGGGAACAGGGTGCGCAGCGACTCGTGACGGTCGACGACGTCGGCGACGGCGGCGGTCAGCGCATCGACGTCGACCGTCCCGGTCATCCGCATCGCCACCGGCAGGTTGTAGGCGGGAGAGTCCGTGTCGAACTGGTTGAGGAACCACATCCGCTGCTGCGCGAGGGAGAGTGGGATCCGGTCCGGTCGCGGCTGCGGCTCGAGTGCCGGGATCCGGCGCGCCGAGGAGCCTCGGGTGGACACGAGAGTGGCGAGTTCGGCGACCGTCGGGTGCTCGAACACCTCGCGGACGCCGAGCCGCACGTGGAGTGCTCCGTCGATGCGTGAGACCACCTGGGTGGCGACGAGGGAGTTGCCGCCGAGTTCGAAGAAGCTGTCGTGCACGCCGACCTCGGGGACCGAGAGCAGTTCGACGAAGATGTCCGCGATCGCCTGCTCGGTTCCATCTCGTGGCGGAACGGAATCGCGAGTGGTGAACCGCGGCTCCGGGAGTGCCCGGCGGTCGAGTTTGCCCGCAGGGGTCAGCGGGAGGGCGTCGAGCACGGTCACCGACGCCGGAACCATGTAGCCGGGCAGTCGGCGGCCGAGGAAGCCGGTGACGTCCGTCGGATCGAGTTCGGTGCCGGGCCGCGGCAGCACGTAGGACACGAGTTGGGTGTGCCCGGCGGCGCCGTCGTGTCCGAGCGTGAGGGCGAAGTCGACGTCGGGGTGTTCGGTGAGCGCGGTGTCGATCTCACCGAGCTCGATGCGGAAGCCGCGGATCTTCACCTGGTGATCGGTACGGCCGACGAAGTCGAGGGAGCCGTCGGTCCGCCAGCGGACCAGATCGCCGGTGCGGTACATCGGTTCCCCGCCGGGACCGTACGGGTTGGCGACGAACCGTCCCGCCGTGAGCGTCGGGCGGCCGAGGTAGCCGCGCGCCAGTCCCGCGCCCGCGACGTACAACTCGCCGGGAACGCCGACCGGGACGGGGTGCAGCCGGGCATCGAGCACCAGCGCGGTCACGCCACGGCTGGGGCGGCCGATGCTCACGGGAAGACCCGGCACCAAGGGTGCGGTGATGGACGACATGATCGTCGCCTCGCTCGGGCCGTACGCATTGAACATCCGTCGTCCGGGAGCCCACCGGGCCACCAGTTCCGGTGGGCAGACGTCGCCGGCAACGACGACCGTGGCGACCTGTTCGAGGTCGCGGTGGTCGACGGACGCGAGCGCGGCAGGGGTCGAGAACGCGTGGGTGACACCTTCACTGTGCAGGAGTTCGGCGAGTTCGTCGCCGCCGTACACCGTCGGCGGTGCGATGACGATCGTCGCCCCGGCACTGACGGCCATGAGGATCTCGAACACGGAAGCGTCGAAACTCGGGGACGCGAAGTGCAGCGTCCGCGAGGTGGGGAGCACTCCGAGCACTTCGCGTTCGTCGGTGACGAGGCTCGCCACACCGGCGTGAGTGACCGCGACGCCCTTCGGCACGCCCGTGGATCCGGACGTGTAGATCACATAGGCGATCTGCCGGGGATGGGTCGGACCCATCCGGTCGCTGTCGGTGAGCGGGAGGGCGGACTCGGACGCCCAGTGCTGCCGCACCGAGGCGTCGTCCAGCGCGATCCACCGGATCACGCCGGGCAGGGACGCGACGTGCTCGGACATCGCGATACCGACCACGGCCCGGGAATCGGTGACCATGTGCGCGATCCGTTCGGCGGGGTAACCGGGATCGACGGGGACGAACGCGGCACCGGTCTTGGCCACCGACCACAGCGCGAGAACGGATTCGATCGAACGTGGCAGAGCGAGGGCGACACGCGATTCCGGGCCGACACCACGGTCCACGAGCATTCGTGCGAGCTGGTTCGATCGCTGGTCGAGCGCGCGGTAGGACATGCTCTCCGCGCCGCACCGGATCGCGACGGCGTCGGGGTCGACGCTCGCGCCGTCGACGAGGAGGTCTGCGAGCATCCGAGTGGGCGCGGCGGCCGCTCCGCGCCGGGTGGTCAGGTCGGCCCGCTCGTCGGCGTCGAGAAGGTCGACGTCGCCGACGGGACGTTCCGGGTGGCTGGCGACGGCGTCGAGAACTCGGACGAACCGTTCGGCGAGCGAACGGGCCGTGTCCGCGTCGAACAGGTCCGTGGCGTAGACGAGTTCGCCGTCGAGGCCGCCCTCCGCCGACTCGGTGAGGGTGAAATGCAGGTCGAACTTCGCGGTCGCGGTGTCGGCCGCGTGCGGCGTCGCTCGGACGTCCCCGAGCTGGATCTGCTCGACCGATGCCGGAGCCCCGAACCCGAGCGCCACCTGGAACATCGGGTGGTGCGATGTCGACCGGGTGGGATCGAGGATCTCGACGAGGCGTTCGAAAGGAATGTCCGCGTGGGCGAACGCATCGAGGTCGCTGTCCCTGGTGCGCGTGAGCAAGTCTGCGAAAGTCGTCGACGGCGCTACCTCCGTCCGCAGAGCGAGCGTGTTGACGAACATGCCGACCAGGTCGTCGAGGGCTCGGTCGCCGCGACCGGCGATGGCAGTGCCGATGGTGACGTCGGTGTTGTTCGCCAGCCGGCCGAGGAGCACCGCCAACGCCGCGTGCACCGTCATGAACGAGCTGGCACCCTGCGCGCGGCCGAGTTCGTCGAGCAGAGTGCGGGTGGGCGCGCCGACCGCGAAGTGCACCGAGCCACCCCGGTGTGAGGGGGTCGCGGGCCGGAGCCGGTCGGTCGGCAGCTCGAGCTGTCCGGGGGCGTCGGCGAGCCGGTCCGTCCAGTACGCGATCTGCCGGGCCGCGGCGCTCTCGGGATTCGCTTCGTCGCCGAGCATCTCGCGCTGCCACAGCGCGTAGTCGGCATACTGGATCTCGAGTTCGGGGAGCTCCGGCGTGGTGCCCTGCGCCCGAGCCGCGTATGCCGCGAGGATGTCTCGCACCAGCGGCTGAACGGACGCGCCGTCACCGCTGATGTGGTGCAGGACGAGCGCGAAGACGTAACTCTCCGCCCCGGTCGCGTAGAGGGCGGCCCGGACCGGAACGGTCTCGGACACGTCGAAGCCGCCGAGCACGAACTCCTCCAGGCGCGCGGTCAGGTCCGCGGCGTCGACGGAGACGACCGGAAGGCCCGGCCGTGCGCTCTCGGTATCGAGGATCACCTGGTGTGGGCCGGAGCCGTCGTCGGGGAAGACGGTGCGCAGACTCTCGTGCCGTTCGAGGACGTCACCCAGCGCTGTCTCCAGGGCGAGGACGTCGAGTGGTCCGGTCAACTCCACCACTGCGGGCAGGTTGTAGGCCGGGCTCGTGGTGTCGTACTGGTTGAGGAACCACATCCGCTGCTGCGCGGGTGACAACGGGATCCGCTCCGGGCGTTCCTGCTTCCTCAGTGGTATCCGGGCACCGGCCCCGTCTCCGGCGCGGAGGCGTCCGGCGAGGGCTTCGACGGTGGGATACTCGAACAGATCCCGCAGCGCGACATCGGTGTCGAGCGCGGTAGACAGACGTGCGATCACCTTGGTCGCGGACAGTGAGTTACCGCCCAGATCGAAGAAACTGTCGCCGGCACCGACCTGGTCGACACCGAGGACCTCGGCGAACACGGCCGCCACCGACTGCTCCGCCGTGGTGCGAGGTGCGATGTATTCGGTGGTGCTGGAACCGATCTCGGGTTCGGGCAGGGCCTTGCGGTCGAGTTTGCCGCTCGCGTTGACCGGGAACCCGTCCAGCACCACGAAGTGGGTCGGGATCATGTACGACGGAACACGATGACCCAGATGAGAAGCCAGCGTCGAGGTATCGACATCACCAACCAGATACCCGACCAGCGACTGCTCCCCCCGACCATCGGTGTGCACCGTGACCGCAGCCTGCTGCACGTTGTCGTGGGTGAGGAGGGCGGCTTCGATCTCACCGAGCTCGATCCGCTGACCCCGCAACTTCACCTGGAAATCCGAGCGACCCAGATACTCGAGAGCACCATCAGTACGGCGACGCACCAGATCACCCGTCCGATACATCCGTGCCCCCGAGGCATACGGGTTCGCCACGAACCGATCCGCCGTCAAATCCGGGCGAGAGACATACCCCTGCGCCAACTGGGCACCCGCAAGATACAGCTCACCCACCACACCCACCGGAACCGGACGCAACCGGGAATCGAGAACATGGACTCGCGTGCCCTCGTGGGGTCTTCCGATGGTCACGGCGCGGGAATCCAGGGCGAGGATCTCGGCAGAAGTGACATCGATGGCGGCCTCGGTCGGGCCGTACATATTGACCAGCGTTGCCGACGTCTCCTCGTGTACATGCCGGACGTTTTCGGGCGTGAGCGCTTCACCACCGCAGATGATGTACCGCAGCGTGGACAGTTGGTGGTTTGCCGCCGCGGCGAGGAACAGGGGCAGCATGGAAGGAACGAAGCCGACGACGGTGACGCCCTGCTCGTCGATCAAACGCGCGAGATAGACCGGGTCCCGGTGACCTTCGGGTTCGGTGATCACGACAGTGGCGCCGTGCTGTAGCGGCCAGAACACTTCGGATACGGATACATCGAAGGTGCTCGGCGCTTTCAGCAGAGTCGTGTCGTCGACGCCGATCGGGAACGACCCCTGCACGGACAGCATGCGGCTGACTACTGCCCCGTGAGTGACAGCGACACCCTTGGGGCGGCCTGTCGACCCCGAAGTGAAGATGACATAGGCGACGTCGGCCGGTGAGATCTCGACCCCCACCGGTGTGGACGGGCAGGCGGTCAGATCGACCGTGTCGACATCGATCACGACGGACGGCGCACCGACATCCGTGAAGTCTCCCGATCGGCCCACTACTGCCATCGGCTCTGTCACCGCGAAGATATGGGCGACGCGATCCGCGGGATGGTCCGGATCGACCGGAACATAGCCGGCGCCGACCTCGAGCACGGCATGAACTGCCACGACGAAGTCGACCGATCGACGAACTGATACTGCTACCAGCGCACCGGGCTGGACACCCGAGTCGACCAAGTGGTGAGCGAGCTGGTTCACGCGAGTGCTCAACTCGCCGTATGTGAGAGCTTCGCCCTCGAACACGACAGCGTTGTCCCGGAAGAATCTCGAGGAGGCATCCCGGAACAAGGAGACCAGCGTCGCGTCCGACTCCGGCACCTCAGGCGAATCGGCGAACGATTCCCACTCGGATGAGTCCAGCCATTCCACGTCTCCGACCGGGATACTGGTATCGGCGAGCATCTGCTCCAGCAACCGGCAGAACCGGGTCGCGAACCCGGCCACCGTGGCCTCGTCGAACAAGTCTGCCGCGTAGATCCATTGCATGGTCACGCCATCGGGCGTTCCGGCGTCGTCGAAGCGTTCGATCAGTCCGAGTTGCAGATCGAACTTGGCTATCGGGAGCGGGTTCTCCACCGGGACGATATCGAGATTGCCCAGCGCGAATCCAGTTGGTTCGAAGCTGTCGACCCCCATCATGACCTGGAACAGCGGGTGCCGCCCGGTCGAACGCGGCGGGTCCAAGACCTCCACCAACCGCTCGAACGGCACATCCGCATGCTCGAACGCGTTCAGATCCGTCTCACGCACCTGCGCCAACAGGTCCGCGAACGAGGCGCCACCGTCAACCTGCGTGCGGAGTACCAGCGTGTTGACGAACATACCGATCAGATCATCCAACTCACGCTCACCACGACCCGCCACCGGCGTACCGACCGCAATATCCGACGACCCCGACAACCGCGCCAACAACACCGACAACGCCGCATGAGCCACCATGAACACCGACGCACCCGACGACCGCGCCAACTCCCCCATCGCCACATGCACATCCGCGCCGATCTCCACATCGACCCGACCACCACGGAAAGACTGCGTCACCGGACGCGGACGATCCACCGGCAACTCCAACTCCACCGGCACACCCTCGAGCACACCCCGCCAGAACCCGAGCTGACGAGACACCAACGACCCCGGATCCGACTCCTCCCCCAACAACTCCCGCTGCCACAACGCATAATCCGCATACTGCACCGACAACGGAACCCACGACGGAACCCCACCCGACACCCGAGCCCCATACGCCGACATGACGTCGGCGGCCAAGGGACCGAACGACCAGCCGTCGGCGGCGATGTGATGGAGAACCAGCACGAGAATGTGCTCGGAGCGGCTTTCCCGGAACACGGTGCCACGTAGAGGTACCTCGTGTGCGAGGTCGAACCCGCGCGCCACGAACTCGGCGATGCGCGCCTCGAGCGCATCGTCCGCACGGACCGGGGTCGCATCGAGGTGGACGGACTCGGCGGGCAGCACCACCTGATGCGCGAGACCGTCGGCACTCGGGTACACGGTGCGGAGTGTCTCGTGGCGTTCCACGACGTCCATCAGCGCGGCGTGGAGCATCGGCACGTCGATCCGGCCGGACAGGCGCAGGACGAGCGGGACGTTGTAGGCCGCCGATTCCGGGTCGAGACGGTTGAGGAACCACATCCGTTGCTGGGCAGGAGACAGCGGCACCTGTTCGGGACGCGGACGCGCGATCAGCGGCAGCCGCTCCGTCTGTGGGACGTCACCCAGTGCGGCGGCGAGGCCCCCGACGGTCGGATGATCGAAGAGGGTGCGCACGGAGACACGCGTGCCCTGGGCCTCGCCGATTCGGGAGACCACCTGGGTGGCGGACAGCGAGTTGCCGCCGAGTTCGAAGAAGTTGTCGTCCAGCCCGATCGGCTGCTCGGTGCCGACCACGTCCGCGAACGCGGTGGCGACGGCGATCTCGAGGGCCGTGGCGGGGGCCCTGAACCGGGAGGTTCGGGTGAACACGGGCTCCGGGAGACGAGCGCGGTCGAGCTTGCCGACGGGGGTGCGGGGAATCTCGTCGAGAACAGTCACCGACGACGGCACCATGTGGGCGGGCAGTGCGGCGGCGGCGAAGTCGACCAGTTCGTCGACGTCGACGGTTGCTCCGGCGGCCGGGCGTACGTAGGAGACCACCACCGTGGCCCCGCTATCCGGGGTGTGGGTGAGCGTGGTGGCGAAGCCGACCGCCGGGTGTGCTGCCAGCGCCGCGTCGATCTCGCCGAGTTCCACGCGCAGGCCGCGGATCTTGACTTGGAAGTCGCTGCGGCCCACGTATTCGACGACGAACTCGCCGTCGGATCTGGTGGCCCACCGCACGACGTCGCCGGTGCGGTACATCCGCTCCCCCGGTTCGCCGAGGGGATGGGCGACGAACCGCTCGGCGGTCAGTGCGAAACGCCGATGATAGCCGCGGGCCAGGGCGGGCCCGGCGACATACAGTTCGCCGGTCACTCCCACGGGGACCGGTCGCAGACGTTCGTCGAGGACGAGCGCGGAGACTCCGCGCAACGGTCCGCCGATGGTGTCGGGTCCCTGCACCGAGACCTCGTCGCTGATGGCGACCATCATGGAGGCCTCGGTGGGGCCGTAGCCGTTGAAGAGGCGCCTGCCGGGAGCCCACACCCGGGCCAGATCGGCACCCCACGCCTCGCCGCCGACAACGACGCAGCCGAACTCGTCGAGCCCGGTCGGGTCGACCGAGGCGAGCGCGGCCGGAGTGACGAACGCGTGCGTCGCGCGGCGACGACGGATGAGATCGGCGAGCTCGGGCCCGCCGAACACGTCCTCCGGCGCGACGACCAGCGCCGCACCGGCTCCCGCCGCGAGCAGGTACTCCAGCACCGACGCATCGAAGCTCGGGGACGCGACGTGCAGAACCCGCGAGTGGGAGGTCACGCCGTAGCGCTGCCTCTGTTCCTCGGAGAAGTTCGCCAGGCCGGAATGGGTGACGGCAACGCCCTTGGGCAGGCCCGTGGAACCGGACGTGTAGATCACGTAGGCGGTCTGGGTGGGCAGCACCGGGGAGGTGCGTTCCGCGTCTGTCACCGCATCCGACGGACGCGCGGAGATGAGCGATTCGGTACCGGCGTCGTCGAGGACGATCCATCGCATCGTGTCCGGCAGCGCGGCCCGATGCGCCCGGACGGTGAGGCCGACCGTGGGAGCGGAGTCGTCGATCATGTGGGCGATCCGGTCGGCCGGGTAGCGCGGATCCACCGGAACGAATGCGGCGCCCGTCTTCGCCACCGCCCATACGGCGGTGACGGATTCCAGCGAGCGTGGCACCGCGATCGCCACGAAGGTCTCGGGACCGACGCCGGCGGCGATCAGCTCGCGAGCGAGGCGGTTGGTGTGCGTATCCAGCTCCCCGTAGCCGACGACGTGCTCGTTCTCTTCCCGGCCGTGGACGACGGCCGGCGCCGAAACGTCGGATGCCGCGGCGGCGAAAATCTCCGGGAGGGTGCGGGTGGGTTCACCGCTCGGCCCGTGCACCGGTGCCAGGGCAGAGAACTCGGAGTCGTCGAGCAGGGCGATATCGCCCACAGCCCGTTCCGGCTGCTCCGTGACGGAGTGGAGCAGTCGACGGAAGCGCTCGGTCACGGTCCGTACCGTGGCCTCGTCGAACAGATCGGTCGCGTAAGTGATCTCGGCACGGATACCGTCAGCCGTCCCGTCCGCGCCGAAACGTTCCGCGAGAGTGAACTGCAGGTCGAACTTCGCGACACCGGGATCGACGTCCTCGACCCGTACGGCGACGTCGGCCATCTCGAATGCCGTCGGCATCGAGTCCTGCATCGAGATCGCCACCTGGAACAGCGGATGCCGCGACCGAGACCGTGCGGGGTCGGCCGCCTCCACGACGCGCTCGAACGGAACGTCCGCGTGCGCGAACGCATCGAGCGCCGCATCGCGGCTGCGGGCGAGGTGTTCGGCGAACGTCTGGGAACCTACGACCGGAGTGCGGATCGCGAGAGTGTTGACGAACATGCCGACCAGCTCGTCGAGCCGGCGGTCGCCACGTCCGGCGACGGGAGTGCCGATGACGACGTCGTCGGTCGCGGAGAGGCGGCCGAGCAGCGTAGCGAGCGCCGCGTGGACGACCATGAAGGTGGTCGCGCCGTGATTCCGCCCCAGTTGGACGAGCGCACCGTGCAGTGAGGCGTCGAGATCGAACGCGACGGTGGCTCCCCGATAGGTGGACTCCGCGGGCCGGGGGCGGTCGGTCGGCAGCCGCAGTTCCTCGGGCGCGCCTGCCAACTGGTCCGCCCAGAAGGCGAGTTGCTCGCGGCCGAGCGACTCGGGATCGGTCTCGTCACCGAGGAGGCGCTGTTGCCACAGCGCGTAGTCGGCGTACTGGACGGGCAGGGACTGCCATTCGGGCCTGCGGTGGGCGGTCCGGGCAGCGTACGCCGAGACGATGTCGCGAGCCAGTGGTCCGAACGACCAGCCGTCCGCCGCGATGTGGTGGAGCACGATCGTGAGCAGGTACTCGCCGGAGTCGAGTCGGTACAGCGTCGACCGCACCGGGAGCTCGTGTGTCACGTCGAATCCGCGAGTGGCGAAGTCGGTGAGTCGAGCTTCGAGGTGATCGTCGTGGACGTCCACGACGTCGAGCGCGGCCGCGGCATCGGCTACCGGGACGATGACCTGGACCGGACGGCCGTCCCGCTCCGGGAACACCGTGCGCAGGGATTCGTGCCGTTCGAGCACGTCACCGAGGGCAAAGGTGAGCGCCGCGATGTCCAGGTCGCCGGAGAAGCGCACTGCGAACGGGAGGTTGTAGGTGGCGGAGTCGGTGTCGAACCGGTTCAGGAACCAGATCCGTTGCTGGGCAGCGGAGAGTGGAATGTCGTCCGGCCGCTCGAGGGCAGCGAGTTCGGGACGGGTCCGAACGCGTCCTGCGCGTGCCAGTAGTCGTCCGGCGAGGGCTTCGACGGTGGGGTACTCGAACAGATCCCGCAACGCGAGATCGGTGTCGAGCGCGGTAGACAGACGTGCGATCACCTTGGTCGCGGACAGTGAGTTGCCGCCCAGATCGAAGAAACTGTCGCCGGCACCGACCTGGTCGACACCGAGGACCTCGGCGAACACGGCCGCCACCGACTGCTCCGCCGTGGTGCGAGGTGCGATGTATTCGGTGGTGCTGGAACCGATCTCGGGTTCGGGCAGGGCCTTGCGGTCGAGCTTGCCGCTCGCGTTGACCGGGAACCCGTCCAGCACCACGAAGTGGGTGGGGATCATGTACGACGGAACACGATGACCCAGATGAGAAGCCAGCGTCGAGGTATCGACATCACCAACCACATACCCGACCAGCGACTGCTCCCCCCGAGCGTCCGTGTGCACCGTGACCGCGGCCTGCGAAATGTCGTCGTGGACGAGGAGGGCGGCTTCGATCTCACCGAGCTCGATCCGCTGACCCCGCAACTTCACCTGGAAATCACTACGACCCAGATACTCGAGAGCACCATCAGCCCGCCGCTTGACCAAATCTCCCGTCCGATACATGCGAGCCCCCGAGGCATACGGGTTCGCCACGAACCGATCCGCCGTCAAATCCGGGCGAGAGACATACCCCTGCGCCAACTGGGCACCCGCAAGATACAGCTCACCGACCACACCCACCGGAACCGGACGCAACCGCGCATCCAACACATGCAACTGCGTATTCCACACCGGACGCCCGATCGGCACCGTATGCATCTCATCACCAGCGACCGGCCAATACGTCACATCCACCGCGGCCTCGGTCGGACCATACAAATTATGCAACTCGGCCGAGGGAAGAACCTCACCGAACCGGCGCGCATGATCGACCGACAACGCCTCACCCGAAGCGAACACCCGCCGCAACGACGAACACTCCCCTGCGGTGGATTCTGCAGTGAACACCGCCAACATCGACGGCACGAAATGCGCCGTCGTCACACCCTCACCACGAATCAGAGCAGCCAACGCCACCGGATCCCGATGCACATCCGGTGACGCCACCACCAACCGCGCACCGAACAACAACGGCCAGAACAACTCCCACACCGACACATCGAACGTCACCGGCGTCTTCTGCACCACCACATCACCAGAAGACAACCCATACTCCGACTGCATCCACAACAACCGATTCACAATCGCCCCGTGCGACACCGCCACACCCTTCGGACGACCCGTCGACCCCGACGTGAAAATCACATACGCCACATCCGACGACGACACCCACGGCAGAACCAGAGAAGAATCCACCCCCGACAGATCCACCCCACCCACATCGACCACAGACGCCGACGTCGGCACTGTCAGCGCGTCCTCCCCACGCACCAACACCAACACCGGATCAGCGGTCTCGAGAATATGACCGATCCGCTCGACCGGATGATCCGGATCCACCGGCACATACCCCGCACCCGCACGCTGAACCGCATACAACGCCACCAACATCTCCACCGACCGACGCATCGCCACAGCCACCAACGACCCCGGCACCACACCCACACCGATCAGATGACGCGCCAACGCATCCACCCGCGCATCGAACTCCCCATACGACAGCGACACACCCTCGAACGTCACCGCAACACCACCCGGAAAACGCGACACCGCATCCGAGAACAACGACACCAGGGTCGCGTCCGGAAGCGCGACATCAGTCGCATTCTCAGCGGACAACACGGCATGTTCATCGGCGGCCAGAATGTCGATGTCACCCACGGGAACGGAGGTGTCGGCGACGACTGCTTCGAGAAGGCGAAGGAATCGGTCCGCGAATCGGCGGACGGTCGCGTGGTCGAACAGATCTGCGGCATAGCCGAACTGGGCGAAGACGCCGTCCGCGGCGCCGTCACTGTCCCTGCGTTCGGCCAGGGTGAGGCTCAGGTCGAACTTGGCCACGTCGATCACGCTGTCGAGCTGCTCGACAGTGAGGGAGCCCAGTTCGAGGCTCGGCTGTTCGTGGTTCTGGAGTGTGAGCATGACCTGGAACAGCGGGTGCCGCCCGGTCGAACGCGGCGGGTCCAGGACCTCCACCAACCGCTCGAACGGCACATCCGCATGCGCGAACGCGTTCAGATCCGCCTCGCGTGCCTGCTCCAACACATCCGCGAACGAGGCGCCACCGTCAACCTGCGTCCGCAACACCAGCGTGTTGACGAACATACCGATCAGATCATCCAACTCACGCTCACCACGACCCGCCACCGGCGTACCGACAGTGATGTCCGACGACCCGGTCAGCCGGGACAGTAGCAGGGCGAGTACGGAGTGCATGACCATGAAGAAGGAAGCGCCTCGGGCACGTCCCAGTTCGGTGAGGGCGCGGTGCAGTTCTCGCGAGATCTCGACGTCGTGATGTCCTCCACGGAAGGACTGTGTCATCGGCCGAGGGCGATCCACCGGCAACTCCAACTCCACCGGCACACCCTCGAGCACACCCCGCCAGAACCCGAGCTGACGAGACACCAACGACCCCGGATCCGACTCCTCCCCCAACAACTCCCGCTGCCACAACGCATAATCCGCATACTGCACCGACAACGGAACCCACGACGGAACCCCACCCGACACCCGAGCCCCATACGCCGACATCACATCACGCACCATCGGACCCACCGACCAACCATCACCCGAAATGTGATGCACTACCACCGCCAACACATGCACCACACCCGGCGCATCCACCACCCGAAACACCCGCACCCGCACCGGAACCTCCGACGTCACATCGAAGCCCACCGAGAACAACCCCACCAGAGCCGACGACAGCTCCGACTCGGTGACGGTCTGGACCGGCGATACGGGAGTGATGGAGCCGGCGTCGAGGATCAGTTGCCGTGCTTCACCGTCGATCTCGGGATATACGGTGCGTAGCGATTCGTGGCGTGCCAGGACATCCGAGACCGCTGTGGACAGGGCTTCGACGTTCAGGTCTCCGGTGAACCTCACACCGAAGGGCAGGTTGTAGGCGGCCGACTCGGGATCGAGCCGGTTGAGGAACCACATCCGCTGCTGGGCGGCGGACAGCGGAAGCACCTCGGGTCGGTCGCGGCGGGCGAGCACGGGTCGTGCCGAATCCCCCGGGCCGGTCGAGGGCTGCCCCGCCGCAGCCGCGACAGCGGCCACCGTCGGGTTCTCGAACAGATCGCGCACGGCGAACTCGGCACCGAACTGCGCCCGGACCCGGGCAACGACGCGGGTCGCGCTCAGCGAGTTTCCACCGAGATCGAAGAAGCTGTCCTCGGCTCCGATCCGCTCCAGGCCGAGTACCTCGGCGAACACCTCGGCCACCGCATGCTCTGCATCGGTGCGGGGCGCGACGTATTCGGCGGTCTCGGCGCTGAACTCGGGTGCGGGCAACGCCTTCCGGTCGAGCTTTCCACTCGCGTTGAGCGGGAACTCGTCCAGTACGGTCACGACCGACGGCAGCATGTAGACGGGGAGCTTCTCACCCGCATGGGTACGGAGTTCCGCGGGAGTGACCGAGGATCCGGCCACCACGTATGCGACGAGATGGTCCCCGGTCGCGTCGTCGGAGTGCACGAGAACGGCGGCGCCGGTGACGGCGGGGTGCGCGCGGAGTACGGCCTCGATCTCGCCCAGTTCGATCCGCTGACCGCGGAACTTGACCTGGAAGTCGGTACGGCCGATGTATTCGAGAGCGCCGTCCGACCGGCGCCGGACGAGGTCGCCGGTGCGGTACATCCGGGTGCCGGGATCACCGTGTGGATCGGCGACGAACCGATCCGACGTCAGGTCCACCCGTCCCAGGTACCCGCGGGCCAGCTGGACGCCTCCGAGGTAGAGCTCGCCGGGAACTCCCACCGGTACGGGGTGCAGTCGCGAATCGAGCACGTAGAGCCGGGTGTTCCACTCGGGCACTCCGATGGGAACCGTTACGGTGTCGGCCTCGGTGGTTTCCCAGTACGTGACGGACACGGCGGCCTCGGTGGGGCCGTACAGGTTGTGCAACCCGGCGGCCCAGCGTTCACGGAACAGCTCGGCGGTGCGCGGCGGCAGTGCCTCGCCGATCACCAACACGTGCCGGAGCGTGGCGCAGGTCGACTCGGGTGCTTCCGCGACGAACACGTCGAGCATCGACGGCACGAAGTCCGTAGCCGTCACCCCGAAGCGGTCGATGGTGCGGGCCAGGTACTCGGGGTCGCGGTGGCCGTCGGCGGTGGCGAGCACGACGGTCGACCCCACCTGGTGTGGCCAGAAGTAGCCCCACACCGACACGTCGAAGGTGGTCGCCGTCTTCTGCAGGTAGACGTCGGCCGGGGTCAGCCGGTACTCGGACTGGATCCAGGCCAGCTGGTTCACGATGGCCCGGTGGGTGACGGCCACGCCCTTGGGCTTTCCGGTGGAACCGGACGTGTAGATGACGTACGCCGCGTTGTCCGCGCGCAAGGGTGCGAGGCGGTCGGCGTCCGTGACCGGTTCGTCGCCGAACGCACTCAGGTCCAGCAGATCGATCTCCACGACGTCGCCGGCGACCTCCACCCGATCGTCGAACGTGCTCAGCACACAGGCAGGAGCAGCCGAGTCGAGGACGTAACCGACGCGATCCGACGGGTGGTCCGGGTCGACCGGAACGTACGCCGCGCCGGTCTTCACCACCGCATACATCGCGACGACGAGGTCGAGGGAACGCCGCATCAAGACGGCGACGCGGGACTCGGGCCCGACTCCCCGGCCGATGAGATAGTGGGCGAGGCGGTTCGACGCAGCGTCGAACTCGGCGTAGCTCAGGGTGCGGTCACCGGCGATCAGCGCGGTCGCGTCGGGTGTACGCGCGACCTGGGCGGCGAACAGTTCCGGCAGGGTCGACGGGGTGACGTCGCGGGCGGTGTCGTTCCATCGTGCCAGTGCGGCGTCGCGAGCGGCGCGGTCGACCAGCTCGATGTCGCCGACGCTGACGCTCGGATTCGTCGTGGCGACCTCGAGAACACGGACGAATTGCCGGGCGAGCTCGCGCACGGTGGATTCGTCGAACAGGTCGGTGGCGTAGTTGAACTCGGCGGTCACCGATCCCGCCCCGCTCCCGTGGGAGCGGGGCTCGGAGGTATCGAGTTCCGAGAGGACCACCTGCAGATCGAAGGCAGCGACGTCCGGGAGCACAGGCATGGTCGAGACGGTGAGGCCGGGCAAGGTGAACTCGGCGGGAGCATGGTTCTGGAAGAACAGCGCCACCTGGAACAGCGGGGTGTGAGCGGTGGAGCGAACCGGAGCGAGCACCTCCACCAGGCGCTCGAACGGAATGTCGGCGTGTGAGAAGGCGTCGAGGTCGGTGGCCCGGACCTGATCGAGAAGTTCGGTGAACGGCGTGGCCGGATCCACGCGCGCCCGGAGTACGAGGGTGTTGACGAACATGCCGACGAGGTCGTCCAGGGCACGGTCACCACGTCCGGCGACGGGAGTGCCGACGGCGATGTCCTCGCCTGCCGTCAACCGACTCAACAGTACGGAGAGCGCGGCGTGCGCGACCATGAACGTCGAGGCCCCACGCCCGCGGGCCAGGGATTGCATCGAGGCGTGCACCTCGGCCGGAATCTCCACGGAGAAGGTGGCTCCGCGCTTCGACGCCACCGCGGGCCGAGGCCTGTCGGAGGGCAGGTCGATCGAGTCGGGCAGATCCGCGAGTGCCGTCCTCCAATAATCGATCTGGCGCGAGGACCGCGACTCTGCGTCGTCCTCGTCGCCGAGGACGTCGTGCTGCCACAGCGTGTAGTCCGGATACTGGACCGGCAGCGGCTCCCAGGCCGGGGTGACGCCCTCGGCGCGCGCCGCGTACGCGACCATGACGTCGCGGGCGAGTGGGGCGAACGACCAACCGTCGGCCGCGATGTGGTGGAGCACGATCGCGAGGACGTGTTCGTCCGCGCCGGTGCGGAACAGGCGAGCACGGACGGGAAGTTCTCCGGTGACGTCGAAGCCACGCAGTACGAACTCCCGGACCGCCGCCGACGGGTCTGCCGCCGTGACGACGTCGAGAGTGACGGTGGCCGCGTCGACGCTGAGAACCTGCTGCGAGGGTCCGGAATCGGACTCCGGGAACACGGTGCGGAGGGACTCGTGGCGTCGCAGTACGTCCGACAGGGCGACCTCGAGGGCGGCGACATCGAGGTCGCCGGTGAACCGCACTGCGAGGGGCAGGTTGTGCACGGGGCTCGTGGTGTCGTACTGGTTGAGGAACCAGACTCGCTGCTGGGCCGGGGACAGCGGGATCCGTTCCGGCCGTGCGCGAGGCGCCAGCGCCGGCATCGGGGCGCTCGTGTCGACTGATTCGCCACGGACGTCGATCATGGTGGCGAGGGCATCGACCGTCGGCGAATCGAAGAGCTCACGCAGCGCGACGTTCACCCCGGTCCGCTCACGCAGGCGCGCCACCAATCGGGTCGCGGACAGTGAGTTGCCGCCCAGATCGAAGAAACTGTCGCCGGCACCGACCTGGTCGACACCGAGGACCTCGGCGAACACGGCCGCCACCGACTGCTCCGCCGTGGTGCGAGGTGCGATGTATTCGGTGGTGCTGGAACCGATCTCGGGTTCGGGCAGGGCCTTGCGGTCGAGCTTGCCGCTCGCGTTGACCGGGAACCCGTCCAGCACCACGAAGTGGGTGGGGATCATGTACGACGGAACACGATGACCCAGATGAGAAGCCAGCGTCGAGGTATCGACATCACCAACCACATACCCGACCAGCGACTGCTCCCCCCGAGCGTCGGTGTGCACCGTGACCGCGGCCTGCGAAATGTCGTCGTGGACGAGGAGGGCGGCTTCGATCTCACCGAGCTCGATCCGCTGACCCCGCAACTTCACCTGGAAATCACTACGACCCAGATACTCGAGAGCACCATCAGCCCGCCGCTTGACCAAATCTCCCGTCCGATACATGCGAGCCCCCGAGGCATACGGGTTCGCCACGAACCGATCCGCCGTCAAATCCGGGCGAGAGACATACCCCTGCGCCAACTGGGCACCCGCAAGATACAGCTCACCGACCACACCCACCGGAACCGGACGCAACCGCGCATCCAACACATGCAACTGCGTATTCCACACCGGACGCCCGATCGGCACCGTATGCATCTCATCACCAGCGACCGGCCAATACGTCACATCCACCGCGGCCTCGGTCGGACCATACAAATTATGCAACTCGGCCGAGGGAAGAACCTCACCGAACCGGCGCGCATGATCGACCGACAACGCCTCACCCGAAGCGAACACCCGCCGCAACGACGAACACTCCCCTGCGGTGGATTCTGCAGTGAACACCGCCAACATCGACGGCACGAAATGCGCCGTCGTCACACCCTCACCACGAATCAGAGCAGCCAACGCCACCGGATCCCGATGCACATCCGGTGACGCCACCACCAACCGCGCACCGAACAACAACGGCCAGAACAACTCCCACACCGACACATCGAACGTCACCGGCGTCTTCTGCACCACCACATCACCAGAAGACAACCCATACTCCGACTGCATCCACAACAACCGATTCACAATCGCCCCGTGCGACACCGCCACACCCTTCGGACGACCCGTCGACCCCGACGTGAAAATCACATACGCCACATCCGACGACGACACCCACGGCAACTCGACATCCGTCAGAGGCGCCGACAACACCGCATCACTGTCGACATCGACCACCGGAACATCAGTGTCGACACGCACACCATCGGCACCCCGAATAAGCACCAACACCGGATCCGCGGTCTCGACAATATGACCGATCCGCTCGACCGGATGATCCGGATCCACCGGCACATACCCCGCACCCGCACGCTGAACCGCATACAACGCCACCAACATCTCCACCGACCGACGCATCGCCACAGCCACCAGAGAGCCCACCGTCACACCCGACCCCACCAGGAACCGAGCAAGCGCATCCACCCGCGCATCGAACTCCCCATACGACAGCGACACACCCTCGAACGTCACCGCAACACCACCCGGAAAACGCGACACCGCATCCGAGAACAACGACACCAACGACAGATCCGGCACATCCACCGCAGTCGCATTCACCCGCTCGAGCACGCCGTACTCGTCAGCAGCCAGAACGCCGATGTCGCCGACGACGATCTGCGGGTCCGCCACGACGGCGGCAAGTACACGAATGTAGCGTTCGGCAAGCGTGCGGACGGTGGACTCGTCGAACAGATCCGTCGCGTAGGTCCATTGCAGGGCTACACCGTTCGGTGTTCCGTCGACGCTGTGGCGTTCGGCGATATCCAGTTGGAGATCGAACTTCGCGGCGTGCACCTCGATCTCGGCCGCCTCGACGTGGAGGTCGCGCAGTTCCACCGCAGCGCGCGGGGTGTTCTGGAAGCTCAGCATCACCTGGAACAGCGGGTGGTGTGAGGTGGACCGGACCGGGCTCAGGACGTCGACGAGCCGTTCGAACGGTACGTCGGTGTGCGCGAACGCGGCGAGGTCGGCGTCCTTGACCCGAGCCAGGAGCGAAGCGAACCCCTCGCCGCCGTCCACCGTGGTGCGCAGGACAGCGGTGTTGACGAACATGCCGACCAGGCGATCGAGCGCCTCGTCGCCACGTCCGGCCACGGGCGTTCCGATCACGACGTCGTCCGTCGCAGCTACCCGGTGCAGCAACGTCGCGAGGGCGGCATGCACGACCATGAAGAGCGTCGTGCCCTGCTCCCGAGCCAGGCGCTGCAGCATCTCGTGTGCGGTGCCGTCCAGGAGTGTCTCGACCCGGCCACCCCGAAAGCTCGGCTGCGCCGGCCGAGGGCGGTCCGTCGGTAGTTCGATACTCCCGGGGATTCCGCGGAGAGCGTTCTTCCAGAAGTCGATCTGGCGCGCAGCGAGACTGGTGCCGTCGTTCTCGTCGCCGAGCACCTCGTGCTGCCAGAGGGTGAAGTCGGAGTACTGGACGGGCAGCGGCTCCCACTGCGGCTCGTGGCCGTCCAGCCGTGCCGAGTAGGCGGCCATGACGTCGCCGGCCAGGGGTGCCATCGACCAGCCGTCGGCGCTGATGTGGTGGACGACGAGGGCAAGCACGTGGGTGTCGGTGTCCACCCGGAGCAGTGCCGCCCGGAAGGGGACATCGACGGTGAGGTCGAATCCGCGGCCCGCGAGGGCGGCGAGGTGTGCGTCGATCTCGGTGGCGGCATCCGCACCCGTCAGATCGGTGATCTCCAGCGGAGGAAGCGCATCGGCGACCGGGGCCACGGACTGGCATGCGCCGGACTCGGTCTCCGGATAGATCGTGCGCAACGCCTCGTGACGTTCGAGGACATCGGCGAGCGCGAGGCGCAGCGCCGCGACGTCGAGCGTCCCGGTCATCCGCAGCGAAATCGGCAGGTTGTACGCCGCCGAGCCCGGGTCGAACCGGTTGAGAAACCACATCCGCTGCTGGGCGATGGACAGCGGCACCGTGTCCGGTCGCGGACGCGGCGCCAGTGCCGGCCGCGACGGCGCCGCAGCACCGTCCGCGATCTCCGCGAGATCGGCGACGGTGGGGTTCTCGAACACCTCGCGCACCGTGACCCGGACGTCGAGCGCCGCATTGATGCGGGACACGAGCTGTGTCGCGGACAGCGAGCTGCCGCCGAGTGCGAAGAAGTCCGCGTGCACACCGACGGAATCCACCCCGAGGACGGCCGCGAAGATCTCGCCGAGGACGGACTCGGTACGGGTACGGGGGGCGGTGGCATCGACGCTCTCGGCCACGAACCCGGGAACCGGGAGCGCGACGCGATCGATCTTTCCGGCTGGGGTGAGCGGAAACTCGTCCAGCACGACGACGGCGGAGGGCACCATGTACCGCGGCAACTTCGTGGCGAGATGCTCGAGCAACTCCTCCACGTCTGCCGCCTTCTCGTCCTCGGCGACGACGTACGACACCAGCCGGGTCGCGTGGCCGGGGGCGTCGAATCCGATCGAGTGCGCGGTGCGGACGTCCGGGTGACCGGCGAGGGCGGCGTCGATGTCACCGAGCTCGATGCGGAATCCGCGGATCTTGACCTGGAAGTCGGTGCGCCCGTGGAACTCGAGGACCGGGCGCCCGTCTCGCCCGGGTACCCAGCGGACCACGTCACCCGTGCGGTACATCCGCCCGGCGCCGAACGGGTTGGCGACGAAGCGTTCCGACGTCTGGCCGGGCCGCGACACATAACCGCGGGCCAGGCTGTCGCCGGTGACGTACAACTCGCCGACGACGCCGGTGGGCACCGGTCGCAGTCGCCGGTCGAGAACGGACAGCGACACCCCACGGGTGGGAGCGCCGATCGAGACCGGCTCGCCGGCGACCATGTCGGTCGTGCTCGAGGACATGATCGTGGTCTCGCTCGGACCGTACGCGTTGAACATCCGCCGGCCGGGTGCCCATCGAGCCACCAGTTCCGGTGGGCACCGGTCGCCCGCCACGACGACGACGCCGAGGTCGTCGAGGCCTTCCGGTTCCACCGACGCCAGCGCGCCGGGGGTGCAGAACGCGTGGGTGATCCGGTGTTCGGCGAGGAAGTCGTGGAGCTCGCCGCCGCCGTAGATCGTGGTCGGCGCCGCCACCACCGTGGCGCCGGCGCCGATCGCCATCATCAGTTCGAACACCGAGGCGTCGAAGCTCGGGGACGCGAAGTGCAGGGTGCGGGACCGTGCGGTGACCGACAGGCGATCTCGCTCGTCGGCCGCGAGCGCGGCGAGCCCCCGGTGGGTCACCGCCACCCCTTTGGGGCGGCCGGTCGATCCGGACGTGTAGATCACGTAGGCGATGTGGTCGAGGCGTAGGCGCGGAGTGCGTTCGTCGTCCTCGATCGGAGTCGACGGGTAGGCGTCGAGGCGCCCGGCGAGTTCGTCGTCGCACAGGATCCAGTGCACACAGTCCGGAAGAGTGGGGCGCAGGTCCCGCGTGGTGAGGCCGATCGGGGCGCCGCAGTCGGCGACCATGTACTCGATCCGCTCGGTGGGATACGTCGGATCCACCGGAACGAACGCGGCACCCGTCTTGGCGACCGCCCAGGTGGCGCTCACCGATTCGACCGAACGCGGCAGGGCCACCGCCACGGCGACCTCGGGACCGACCCCGTGGTCCGTCAGGAGTCGGGCGAGACGATTGGTGCTCTCGTCCAGTTCTCGATAACTCAGGGTGCGAAACCGACCGTCCCTCCCCGGGGCGGTCAGTGCCTCCCCGTCACTGCCGAGGTCGACCGCGCGCCGAAGCAACTGCGGGAGGGTACGGGGCAACGGGGCCGCGGGACCGGACGCCGGGACCAGTGCGGTGCGCTCGGCGATCGTGAGGATCTCGAGGTCCCCGACCGGGCCGTCGCCCAGCATGAAGAACGCATCGAGGAAGTCGCGGAGACGCGTGTGATGGCTCGCGAGCACATCCTCGGGGTACAGCTCCGGGTTCGCTTCCAGGTCGAGATGCAGGGTGCTCCCGGCGACCCCCTGGTAGACGTTCACGGCGAGGTCGCTGATCGGCCCGGTGGAGAGGACCTCGAGCCTTCCCACGGTATCGCCCACCGTGATCTCGTTGTGGAACAGCATGATGTTGACCAGCGGGCCGAAGAACCCGCGGGCGTCCGAACCCGCGTCCCGCAGGATGTCCACGTGCGGATACCTCTGATGCCGGAGCGCAGCCGTGACCTCGACGCGCGCCGCCGCCACGAGCTCGGTGGCGGTGGTCTCGGGCCGGACGGTGAATCGCAGCGGAACCACATTGGACACCATGCCGCCGGACCGGCGCAGCACCGCGGTGGTGCGGGCCGTGACCGGGAGGCTCAGAACGACGTCCTCGCGACCGGACATCCGCGCCAGGAAGGCCGCGATGCCGGCGATCATCTCGAAGGCAGTGGACGAGTCACGGCGTGAGCGGGCCGCGTCGAGCTTCGCGACGGTCGTGTCCGGCAGTTGCATCCGCGACGTCCGACTGCGGGATTGCGGGGGCGCGTGCCGGTCGGCGAGCGTGAAGGGTTCGACTCCGTCGCCGACTCGCTCCGACCAGTACTGCCGGTCTTTCCGGTACCGGGGCGAGTCGCGGTACTCGGTTTCGATGGTCGACAGCTGGACGAGGTCGGCGGCGGCCGCCGGCTTGGCCGGTGCCCCCGCGCGGGCGGCCGTGTACAGGGCGGCGGCGCGGTCGACGAGGGTGAAGGCACCCATTCCGTCCAGCACGATGTGATGGGCACGGCTGTACCAGTAGTAGACGTCCTGCTCGAGGTGGAGCACCGTCGACGCCATCAGACGGTCGGTGTGAACGTCCAGCGGGGCGGTGTACTCCGCGGTCATCCACGCTTCGGCGGCGGCCCGCGGATCGGGTTCGGAGCGCAGGTCGACGTACCCGACCGAGGCGTCCAATCCGTGATCGACGCGCTGCCAGGCGACCCCGTCGACCTCGACCACGCGGACGAATCCGGACCCGAGCTCACGGGCTGCCGTCACCATCGATTCGGACAGCAGGGTCACGTCGACGTCGCCGACGAGTTCCACGAACTGGGCGATGTTGACGGGCACCTCGGGCGAGACCTGCTGGGCGAACCACATCCCCCGCTGAGGGGCCGAGAGTGGGAAGAGATCGGTTGCCCGCCGGTCCGTCACGCCTCGTCGCCTCATCTTCCCCTCGGGGTCGCGAACAGTTCACGACCTATCCACCGATACCGCACTTCGCACCACGCACTCCGTGCGCGCTCGGTGTGCAGCATTGCTCGCTCAGCTGAACGAATGCTGTGAGCTACCCGTCGGTACGCTCCCAGTGGCCTATCGGACACCGCGTCGTCACCGTTTCGCAAATCTCACGATCTGGTACGACAACTGCCCCGGTTCCCGAATCGAGAACGCGGGGCAGCACGCCTGTCGGCACCCAGTTACCGGCGCACGAATGCCTTCACCTTGGCCATTCGGCTGCCGATCCCCCACCGGGTTACCTTCAGCAACGCCTCGCTGACGATTCCGCCGCTCATCTTCGATTCTCCGAGCGTGCGCTCCGTGAACGTGATGGGCACCTCGCGGACGACGAATCCCTCCTGCAACGCTCGCCAGGCGAGATCGACCTGGAAGCAGTAGCCGTGCGATTCGATCGAGTCCAACGTCAGCTTCTCGAGGACCTCACGCCGGAAGGCCCGATAGCCGCCGGTGATGTCGTTGATCTTCACTCCGAGCGCCAGGCGGGAGTAGATGTTGCCGCCCCGGGAGAGGAACTCCCGCCGTTTCGGCCAGTTGACGACACTCCCACCCGGCACGTACCGCGAACCGAGAACGAGGTCGGCACCGGCATCGACCTCGTCGAGGAGTCGATGCAACTGTTCGGGTGCGTGGCTGCCGTCGGCATCCATCTCGACCAGCACCGTGTATCCGCGCTCGAGACCCCACTCGAAGCCCGCGATGTACGCGGCACCGAGCCCGTTCTTCTCGGTGCGGTGCATGACGTGGATGCGGCCTTGCGGGTCGGCGGCCGCCAGCTCGTCCGCGATCCGACCGGTGCCGTCGGGGCTGCCGTCGTCGACGACGAGGACGTGCGCGGTGGGCCGGGCCTGCTGGAGCCGACCGACGATCAGGGTGAGGTTCTCCCGCTCGTTGTACGTCGGAATGATCACCAGGGTGCGTGCGCTCGGCACCTCCCCGGCCGACCTCCCGGCTGTGTGCTCCGAGGGCATCAGGATCCTCCCCGCCGGCGAGCCGGCTTTCCGAGTAGTCACCGCCGGCGGGCCGGCAGAAATGTCACCGCCGGCGGGCCGGCGGCAGTGTCACTGCCGGCGGGCCGGCTTGTCGTCGATCGAGTCCGGGGCCTCGACGCGGCGCTGCCGCCACGAGCCCACCAGGACCGTCACCAGGCCACAGGCCGCGACGAAGCACAGGACGTACTCCGGAAGCGATCCGAGCCGACTAGCCAGAGTAGTACCTTCCCGGAGCGGTACTTCCTCGACCATCGCCGCGGGTACGAAAAGTTCGGTTTGCGAAATTACGGATCCGTCGGGGGCGATGATCGCGCTCACACCGCTGGTGGCCGCCACGACCACGGTGCGGCCGTGCTCGACGGCGCGCACCCTCGACATGGCCAGCTGCTGGTAGGTCATCTCGGTGTCACCGAAGGTCGCGTTGTTGGTCGGCACCGCGAGGATCTGGGCGCCGGCACGGATCGAGTCGGCGAATGCCCGGTCGAAGGCCACCTCGTAGCAGGTGGCGACGCCCACCGGGATTCCCGCCGCGGTGACCAGGCCGTCGCCGTCGCCCGGCACGAAGTTTCCGGCCCGATCTGCGTACGACGAGAAGTGCCGGAAGAAGTCGCGATAGGGCAGGTATTCGCCGAACGGCTGGATGATCCGCTTGTCGTGGCGCTCGCCCGGCCCGGTGGTGCCGTCCCAGACGATGACGGAATTGGTCGTCGTCCGGTCGCCGTTGACGAGGACCGAACCGACGAGGATCGGCGCCCGCACGGCCGATGCCGCCGCGCCGATGTCCGCGGCGGCATCCGCGTTGCGGAGCGGATCGATGTCCGAGGCGTTCTCCGGCCACACGACGATGTCCGGTTGCGGGGCGCGTCCGGCGGTGACGTCGTCGGCCAGTTCCAGGGTGCGGCGCACGTGATTGTCGAGCACCTGTTTGCGTTGGGCATTGAAGTCCAGCCCCAGCCGGGGCACACTCCCCTGGATCGCGGCCACGGTGATCTGCCGGTCGCCCGAGTCGGCGCCCGCGAGGGTCGGGCCCAGCGCGAGACCGGCCACGACCGCGACGAGAGCGGTGGCGACCGCACCCGCGAGGACGCGCCGCCCGGCGGCCTGCCGGGCCGCGACGGCGATCCACGCCAGACCCGCACCGGCGAGTGCGACGGCGAAGGACACCAACGGGGCGCCACCCACCGACGCGAGCGGCAGAAACCACCCCTCCGACTGTCCGAAGGCCAACCGTCCCCACGGGAATCCGCCGAAGGGCACGCTCGATCTCCACCACTCCGTCGCGACCCAGGCGCAGGCGATCCACCAGGGTGCGGCGGGAAGTCTCGACAGCATGACGACCAGGACGCCGAACAGCCCGACGAACAGTGCCTCGAATGCCGCCAGTGCGAGCCACGGCACCGGCCCGACGAACTCTCCGATCCACGGCAACAACGGAAGGAGGAATCCGAGACCTGCGAGATAGCCGTACCCGAATCCGACCCGCCACCGTCGTGGTCCGTCCACCACGAGGAGCCACACGAGCAGTCCGATGCCGACGGGCGCCAGGAACCACAGCGGTCGCGGCGGGAAGCTCAGGAACAGCAGGACCCCGGAGGCCGCCGCCGCGAGACAACGCAGCGCCACCGCCGCGCGTGCGCGGGAGGAGTTCGGGCCGGATCGCGCCCCGGCGTCGTCATCGTTCACCGACGAGGCTCCGGCGTCGTCACCGCTCATGGACGACGACTCCGCGGTGGACCGACTTCAGCAGTACCGGTGCCGGAGCACCGGGCTCGAGGTTCGGCAGCGCGGGCACTCGGGCACGCGGGTCGGTCGACCATCGCTGTACGGAGTCCTTGGGGGCGCTGACGACCAGTTCGCCGGTCTCCCAGATCGCGTAGGAGGCGGGGGCGCCGGGAGCGAGGGTGCCTGCCATCCCGTCGCGGACGCCGCCGGCTCGCCACGCGCCTCGGGTGGCCGCGGAGAATGCGGCCCGGGGCGAGATTCCGCGCCCCGGGGTGCGGTGATGGACGGCGGCCGCGACCATGGACCACGGTTCGACCCGAGTGACCGGCGCGTCCGAACCGAACGCGAGGGACACTCCGGCAGCGGCCGTCCCGGCGAAGTCGTTCATCGTGGCCGCGCGCTCCGCGCCGAGACGCTGCTCGTACAGTGCCCCGGGTCCACCCCACAGGGCGTCGAAGCCCGGTTGCACGCTGGCGACCACGCCCCAGGACGCGAGGTCGGTCGCCTGGTCGCGGGTGAGCATCTCGGCGTGTTCGATGCGGTGCCCGAGGGAGGCGACGGCCGGCCCACCGAGTTCGTCCACGGCGGCGCGGAATCCGGCCATCGCCGCGGTCATTGCCGCATCGCCGATCACGTGGAAGCCGGTCTGGATACCCGCGCGGGTGCAGGCCACAACGTGGGTGGCGATGGCGGCGGCGTCGAGGTATGCGGTGCCGCAGGTGCGCGGAGCATCGGCATAGGGCTCGTGCAGCCATGCGGTGTGGGATCCGAGCGCTCCGTCGACGAAGAGGTCTCCTCCGAGTGCGTGGGCACCGGTGTCCGCCAGGACTTCCCGGGCCTCGGTCTCGGAGGTCACCGGCAGGCCCCAGTACCCCCGCACCTCGACGGGATGCTCGGTGGCGAGCAACTCGCGGAAGTCGTCCAGGCCGCCGATGTCCGGTCCACCGCACTCGTGGACCGCGACGATGCCGTGCGCCGCGAGATGGTTCAGAGCCAGCGCGCGGGCGCGGGCACGCTGCCCGGCGTCGATCGACGAGCGGGCAGCGGTGCGCACCCGATGGTGGGCGTCGGCCCGAAGCGGCCGCTGGGGATCGAATCCGTCGGCAGCGGCGAGATCCGCGACGCGTGCCCGCAACGACGACGAGGCGGCGGCGGAGTGGACGTCGATCCGCGCCAGGTACACCGCCCGCCCCGGGGCGGCGCGGTCGAGATCGGCCGTGGACGGCGGACGCGACTCGGGCCACCGGGTCTCGTCCCAGCCGTGCGCCCAGATGATGGAGTCGTCGTGCGCGTCGGCGTATCGCTGCACCCGGCCGAGGCAGTCCTCCAGCGAGGTCGCCTCACCGAGATCGAGGCCGGACAGCGACAGCCCCAGAGCGGTCACGTGGACGTGGGTGTCGACGAACGCCGGAGTGACGAACGCGCCGGCCAGATCCACGATCTCGGCGTCGGGATGCAGTGCACGACCGGCCCGGTCGTCACCGACCCAGACGACGGTGCCGTCCGTGACGGCCATCGACGTGGCGTCGGGTGCGAAAGAACTGTAGATGCGGCCACCGACCAGCAGTTGGGTACTCACAGCCACCCAGTGTGCCCGCCCGAGAGTGCGGGCGACGTCTCAGGGTGCGGACCCCTTCAGGGGAGGACGGACCGCCCGGGGGTGGACGTTCCCGGGGCCGGGTCGGACGCGCCGCCCCTGCGGACGCCGTCCTCGAAGACCTCGTCGACGACCTCGCCCTCGACCACGTCACCGTCGACCACCCGGCCGGGCCCGTAACCGCCGCGCATCCGGCCGAACGTGTTCGCGCCCGTGACGAGGACGGCGGCACGGCGACCCGCCAGCAGTACGGCGAGCGGGCGCACCGCCCAGCGCGTGGGAGGCAGGAGCAGCGCCAGGCCGAGAACGGAGGTCACCAGTCCGGGAACGAACATCAGCACAGAACCGGCGGCGACGAGCGCGCCGTCCGCCACCGCGGTGCCGGGTTCGCCGCGGCCCGCTGCCGCCTTGCGGAATCCCTCGACGACGCGGCGCCACTGCGAACGCATGAGGATCAGGCCGACGGCCGTGCCCGCCAGCAACAGCAGCACCGTCCAGACGGCTCCGATCGCGCTGCCGACGACGATGAGCGCCGTCACCTCCACGAATACGTAGAGCAGAAACAGCACGGCGTACATGACGCCCCCTTTCCGGACGGCGGGTGGACTGGGCGGAGCGGTGCCGTCTGCCGGGTCAACGAACGGGACGCCGGAATTGCTCCCGGCGCTCGGAAGGTCCAGATCACATTTTCACCCCGATTCGGACAATGCGCCTATCCGTCGCGAAGTTGACAGTGAAACTCACCACGTGATCCAGTTCACTCGTCGGGATCACGTTGTCCCCCTCACTCAGGAGTCCACATGAGACGCTCTTCCCTGCTTCGTCGTGCGAGCGTGGTCGTCGCAAGCGCTGCCGCCGCAGTCCTCGTCGGCGCCGGCACCGCGTCCGCAGCACCGGCCCCCGGCCCGGCCGATGCCGTGGCCGAGTTGCAGGCACTGGCCGCAGCCCATTCCCCTGCGGCCGTCGAGGCCGCGTCCGCACTGGCGGACAGCCTGCTCGTTCCGCAGGACATCCTCGTCACATTGCCGGAGACCTTCCTCTATCCGGCACCCACCCTCGGTTGCGGAGTCGGCGACCTGCCGATCACGTTTACCATCGCCACCGCGCAACCCGGCTTCAACCTCGCGCCTTTCCTCATTCAGCAAGGCGAGCTGCGGTTCCAGGCACTGCCGCTGGACATCGCCATTCCGTCGGGCTCGGATCTGACCGTGCTGTGGATCAACCTCAGCACCTTCCAGGTCGGCAGCGCCGCGCTGGACGACACGGCGTTGGGCGTTCCGACCTTCTCCAAGACCGTCGAGACCGGAGAGGGCCCGGTCCTCGCCGCACTGTTCGGCGGTACCAGCTATCTCGGCGGCGGAGAGTGCTTCGTTCTCCCCACGGTCGGGATCTTCGAAGCCTGACCGCCAGACCACGCACACCAGCATGGGAGGTGTCGGCCTACGAGCCCGGGCGTACCAGCCCGGTCTCGTAGGCCAGCACCACTGCCTGGACCCGGTCCCGGCAGTCCAACTTCGTGAGAATCCGCCCGATGTGCGACTTCACGGTCGACTCCGACAGGTACAGGAGCCCGGCGATCTCCTGGTTGGACCGGCCGGTCGCCACGTGGACCAGTACTTCCCGCTCACGGTCGGTGAGTGACTCGAGAATCGCCGGGTCGCGGGTGGCCTGCGGTCCGTCGTCGAGGAACCGGGCGAGGAGCCGCCGGGTGACCCGTGGCGACACCACCGCATCGCCGGCGGCGACACTGCGGATCGCCGACACCAGATCCTCCGGCGGAGTGTCCTTGAGTAGAAAGCCGCTCGCTCCGGCCCGCAGCGCCCCCATCGCGTGCTCGTCCAGATCGAACGTCGTCATCACCAGTACGCGAGTGCGGTCCCCCGCGGCGAGGATCTGTTCGGTGGCGCTCACTCCGTCCACGACGGGCATCCGGACGTCCATCAGCACGACGTCGGGCTCGAGCCGGCGTGCCGCCGTGATCGCCGCCGCGCCGTCACCGGCTTCCCCCACCACGGTGATGTCCTCCTGGGCGTCGAGCACCATCGTCAGACCCATCCGCATCAGTTCCTGGTCGTCGACGAGTAGCACGGTGATCGGCACGGCGCCAACCTAACACCACGCTCCGGGCCTCGGCTTCCGATATCCGGGCACCCCTTCCCGCGCGGCCCGGCCCTACCCGCGGACGTGGCACCCCACAGACGAGCGACGGGTCAGTAAAGTCCCCGTAATCCGACCACGCGGCCCTCTGCTGCCGGGTGGTCGACGCCGTCCTCGACCCTGGGAGTGTTCATGCTCGTGCCCCACCGGATGTCTCGCCGCTTCGGGGTGACGGTCGCGGCCGCGACCGTCGCGCTTCTCGGGATCCTGTCGACCCCGATCGCGCACGCGCAGTCGTCCACCGGGTCGACGGGCGACCCCGTGGTGAGCGGAACCCAGCCCGCGCCACGGGCGCCGCTGCCGGGTTGGCGGGAGATCTTCGTCGACGACTTCACCACCGACGCACCGCGAGGCAGCTTCGCGAACTCCGAGTGCGCGAACCCCCGCAAGATCGTCTACACCGGTACGGAGGGCACGCGATGGCGCGCCTACCCGGAGTGCTACCTGGATACCTACAACAAGAATCCGTATCGCGCGGACCGGGTGCTCAGCGCCCACGACGGAGTGCTCGACTACCACCTGCACGAGCTGGACGGCCGTCGCGCCGGTGCCAACCTGTCTCCGGTGATCGACGGCGACGACCAGGGACAGGTGTACGGCCGGTACTCGGCGCGCATCAAGGTCAGTCATCCGTTGATCACCGGCTACCGGTTGGCGATGCTGCTGTGGCCCGAGTCCGAGCGCTGGCCCGAGGACGGGGAGATCAACTTCCCGGAAGGGCCGCTGACCGGACCGATCTACGGGTTCCACCACTTCGCCGAGCCCGGCGCGACCCCGAACTCGCAGGCGCTGTCCGACGTCGACTACTCCGGCTACACCGACTGGAGAGTCGTCACGATCGAGTGGACGCCCACGGTGGTCCGTCTCGTCCTGGACGACAAGGTCCTGCTCGAGGAGAGTCGCGGTATCCCGACGACGCCGATGCGATGGCAGCTGCAGCTCGAATCGAGCCTGTATCCGGCGATCGGCGGCGGCAACTTCCTCGTCGACTGGGTGACGGTGCACGCCTGGGACGGCGCATAGCGCGACCCGTCGGTCCGGGTACGACCGCCGTAACACCCTCCGGCCTTCAGTCGTCGGCCACGGGCAACACGACGTGCACGCGCCAGCTCCCGTCGGGGCGCGGCCCCGCAGCCAGGGTCCCGTCGAGGACGGCCACGCGTTCGCGCATCCCCACCAGCCCGTTGCCCGAGCCGAGAGTGAATCGTCCCGCGCCGTGCCCGTTGTCGGTGATGTCGATGGTGACCGCGTCGTCGGACCGCACGACCTGTACTCGTGCCCGGGGCTGCTCACCGGCATGGCGCAGGACGTTCGTGAGCGACTCCTGGACCACACGATGGATTCCCAGGTTCACGGCCGGTGCCACGTCGTCCAGTTCGCCGGTCATCACCAGTTCGACGCGCAGGCCGGCGTCTCGCATCATCTCCACCACCCGAGCCAGGCCGGCCGTTCCGTGCTGGGGTAACGCATCGAGAGCCGGGTCGGTACGCAACAGGGAGACCGTGCGACGTAGTTCGGAGAGCGCCTGTCGTCCGGTCGAGGAGATGTTGGCGAGCGCCTTCCTGGCGGCCGCCGGATTCGTCGTGAGTGCGTACGAGGCTCCGTCGGCCTGCACCACCATCACACTCACCGCATGGGCGACCACGTCGTGCAGTTCGCGGGCGATCCGGGTGCGCTCGGCCGCCACGGCCTCCTCCGCGCGCCGTTCCCGGTCGTAGTCGGCGACGGCCAGCCGTGCTTCCACCTCCTGGTCGTAGGCACGGCGGGCGCCGAGAAACTCCGCCGCCATCCAGGACAGGGCGTAGATCAGGGCGACGAATGCGAGCGTCGACGCCACCTCCTGGTCGATCAGCCACATCGACAGCAGCGTGTCGAGAATCAACGCGGCCAGGTACACGAGACCGGCCCGTCGACCGACGTAGACGACGAGCGTGTACAGCATCACCGCCAGCGCCAGGAGCGCCGGATGTTCCACGGCCGCCGGATCGTCCAGTCCGTAGCTGACGAACGTCGAGGTGACCGACATGAGCACGATCGCGCCGGCCGCGGTCATCGGGTACCGGCGTCGCCACACGACGGGTATGCAGATGAACGCTCCGAGGAGCAGCTGCCGCCAGTTTCCGGTCGTGGCGAACACGAAGATCTCGAGGACGAACAGGACGGCCGCCAGGATGGCGTCCGCGACCATGGGTTTGCCGCGGAGCCACAGGCTGAATCTGCGCATGCTCACAGAGTAGGGACCCCACCCCCACCCCCGCCGCCGCCGGTCCGTCGCCGCGGTGCTGTGATTGAGCGATGGATGTCGGTGACTGGATGCTGTTGCTCACCGCGGCGACGGCGGCAGGCTGGGTCGATGCGGTGGTCGGCGGTGGTGGCCTGATCCTGCTCCCGGCACTGTTTCTCGTCCTCCCCCAGCTGACTCCGCAGGCCGCTCTCGCGACGAACAAGCTCACCGCGTCGACCGGAACCGCCGCAGCGGTGTGGACGTTCGCGCGCCGGATCCCCATGAACTGGCGGGTGTTGATTCCCGCCGGTGTGTTGTCGGCGGTCACCGCCGCGGCCGGTGCCGCGACAGTGTCGCTCATCGACAAGGACGTCTTCATCCCGGTGATCATGGTCGTGCTGGTGGCCGTCGCCGTGTTCGTCACCGCCCGGCCACAGTTGGGGACGGTGCTCGCGCACACCCAGCCGTCCGCGCGGAAGACGGCCGCGGTCGTCGGCCTGGCCGCCGCCCTGATCGGCTACTACGACGGAATACTCGGCCCGGGTACAGGCACCTTCCTGATCATCAGCTTCGCGACGTTCCTCGGCACCGAGTTCGTCCGGAGCGCCGCCATGGCCAAGGTGATCAACCTCGGATCCAACATCGGCGCACTGACGTTCTTCGCCGTCACCGGGCACGTGTGGTGGACGCTCGGCCTCGCGATGGCCGTCTGCAACGTCGCGGGCGCGGTGATCGGCTCGCGCATGGCAATCGACAAGGGCGCCGGATTCGTCCGGGTCACGCTGCTGATCGTGGTCGTGGCGATGGTGATTCGCCTCGGCTGGCAACAATTCGGGTAGCACCGCTGCCCGTGCGGCACTGGGGCTACGGTGGTCCCGTGACGAACACGCGGGGGGTGGACCCCGATTTCCTGGCCCTGCCGTTGCGGGAACTGGCCGACGCCGCACTGACGGCGGCGCGCGCCGCGGGCGCCGATCACGCGGATCTGCGCGTACACCGGCTGGTGCAACAGTCGATCCGCCTGCGCGACGCGGAGGTCCAGGCCGACGTGCACACGGTCGAGATCGGCTTCGCCGTCCGCGTACTGGTCGACGGTACGTGGGGCTTCGCATCGCATCCGGAGCTGACCGCCGAGCGCGCCGCGGAGACCGCCCGCCAGGCCGTCACCGTGGCCCGGACCCTGCGCGTGCTCAACCACGAACACGTCGTTCTCGCCGACGAACCCGTCTACCCGGACGTCAGCTGGGTGTCCGAGTACGCCCTGGACCCGTTCGAGGTGCCCGGCGCGGAGAAAGTCGGCCTCCTCACCGATTACTCCCGGCGGCTGCTGGACACGACCGGTGTCGATCACGTCACCACGTCCTGCCTGCTGGTCAAGGAGCAGACCTTCTACGCAGACGTGGCCGGTTCGGCGATCACCCAACAGCGTGTCCGGGTACACCCGGAGTTCGAGGCGGTGGCCGTCGACCGCGACGGCGGATTCGACAGCATGCGCACCCTCGCTCCCCCGGCCGGGCGCGGCTGGGAGTACCTCGGTGCGGACAGCACCTGGGACTGGGACGGCGAACTCGCCCGCATCCCGGGGGATCTCGCCGAGAAGCTCCGGGCGCCGACCGTGGAGCCGGGGCCCACCGATCTGGTGATCGACCCGACGAACCTCTGGCTGACCATCCACGAATCGATCGGCCACGCCACCGAGTACGACCGGGCCATCGGCTACGAAGCCGCCTATGCGGGAACGTCCTTCGCCACCCCGGACCAACTCGGGTCCCTCCGCTACGGCAGCGATTTCATGCACGTGACCGCCGATCGCACGTTCGCCCACGGGCTCGCCTCGGTCGGCTACGACGACGAGGGCGTGGCCACCGGGTCGTGGGACCTCATCCGGGACGGGGTCCTCGTCGGATACCAACTCGACCGTTCCTTCGCGCCGCGCCTGGGCTTGGCGCGTTCCAACGGATGCTCCTACGCGGATTCCGCGCATCACGTGCCGATCCAGCGGATGGCCAACGTGTCCCTGCAGCCCGATCCGGCCGTGGACCGCAGCACCGCCGACCTCGTCGCCGACGTCGAGGACGGCATCTACGTCGTCGGAGACAAGTCGTGGTCGATCGACATGCAGCGATACAACTTCCAGTTCACCGGCCAGCGGTTCTACCGCATCCGGAACGGGGCGCTGGCCGGCCAGGTGCGGGACGTGGCGTACCAGGCCACGACCACCGAATTCTGGGGGTCGATGGAGGCGGTCGGCGGTGCGTCGACGTGGCGACTGGGGGGCGCGTTCAATTGCGGCAAGGCGCAACCCGGCCAGGTGGCGGCCGTCAGTCACGGGTGCCCGTCGGCACTGTTCCGCGGCGTGAACGTGCTCAACACCAGGACGGAGAGCGGACGATGATCCCGGCGCAACAACTCGTCGAACAGGTCCTCACCCTCGCATCCGTGGACGACACGATCGTGCTCGTCACGGACACCAGCGACGCCTCACTGCGGTGGGCGCGCAGTTCGATGACCACCAATGGCATCTCGACCTCGCGGCGCTGGTCGGTGATCTCGGTCGTGCGCGACGGTGACCGGGCCCGGGTCGGTGTGGTCACGACGGGCACCGTGGACGCCGCCGACGTGTCCGCGGTGGTGCGGGCCAGCGAGGAGGCGGCTCGCGGCGCGGAGCCCGCCCCGGATGCACGGGAGCTCGTCCACGCCGGAGTGATCGACGAGCACTGGGGCGAGCGAGCCGAGGGCACGGAGATCGGTGTCTTCGAACAGCTGGCCCAGGACCTCGCCCGCGGATTCGACAGCGGCGCAGACCTGTACGGGTTCGCCGAACACAGCGTGCAGACCGTCTGGCTCGGCACGTCCGCGGGAGTGCGCCGCCGGTTCGTGCAGCCGACCGGGTCGGTGGAGATCAACGGCAAGCGCGGCGACGACAGCGCCTGGGTGGGCGTGAGCACCCGCGACTTCACCGACGTGGCGAGCACGAAGATGCTCGAGGACCTGCATACCCGGCTGGATTGGGCGGCGCGCAGGATCGATCTGCCCGCAGGCAGATACGAGACCCTGCTACCGCCGTCGGCCGTGGCCGATCTGATGATCTACCTGATGTGGTCCATGGACGGTCGTGCCGCCCAGGAAGGCCGTTCGGCGCTGTCCGCACCCGGCGGTGGCACGCGGGTCGGCGAGCAGCTCTCGACGCTGCCGCTCACCCTGTACTCGGACCCGCATGCGCTGGGAATGCAGTATGCGCCTTTCGTCGCCACATCCGCCTCGTCGGATTCGGTCTCGGTCTTCGACAACGGCATGGACGCCGGGCGGGTCGACTGGGTGCACGAGGGCGCCGCGGCGGCCCTCGCGTACCCGAGGGCCGCCGCGGCCGAATTCGGCACCACCGCAGCGGTTCCCGGCGACAACCTGATCCTCGAGGGCGGCGGACCGGTCGGCCTCGACGAGATGGTTGCCGCCACCGAACGCGGTCTGCTGCTGTCCACGCTGTGGTACATCCGTGAGGTGGACCCGGCGACGCTGCTGCTCACCGGCCTGACCAGGGACGGGGTGTATCTCGTCGAGGACGGCCAGGTCACCGGCTCGGTCAACAACTTCCGGTTCAACGAGAGCCCACTGGACCTGCTGCGCCGGGTCTCCGAGGCCGGCCACACCGAGCGCACCCTGCCACGCGAATGGAAGGACTGGTTCACCCGCACCGCGATGCCCGCGCTGCGAATCCCGGACTTCCACATGTCCTCGGTGAGTAGGGCGAGCTGACCATGCCGATCCTGAACAAGGACATGACGGTCTGCATCTCGCTGGCCGGCCGGCCGAGCAACATCGGTACCCGGTTCCACAACTATCTCTACGACGAGCTGGGGCTGAACTACCTGTACAAGGCGTTCACCACCGATGATCTCGAGGGCGCGATCCGCGGTATCCGTGCGTTGGGGATCCGTGGCTGCTCGGTCTCCATGCCGTTCAAGGAGGCGATCATTCCGCTGGTCGACGTGGTCGAGGAGTCTGCGGCTGCGATCGACGCGGTCAACACCGTCGTCAATGACGACGGTGTCCTCTCCGCGTCCAACACCGACTACGAGGCGGTCGCCGAACTCCTCGCCGAACACGAGGTGGATCCCGGGTCCCGGGTCCTGCTGCGCGGCTCCGGCGGCATGGCGAAGGCCGTGGTCGCCGCCTTCCGTGGTGCCGGATTCGATGACGTGACGGTGCTCGCCCGCAACGAATCGGCGGGCAGCGCGCTGGCCGGGCGTTACGGCTACCGGCACGTCCGCGAGGAGAACGCGGCTCCGGCGACGGATCTCCTCGTCAACGTCACTCCCCTGGGCATGGACGGACCGGACGCCGATGCCCTGGCCTTCGACGAGTCCCGGATCCGTGCTGCCACCACGGTGTTCGACGTCGTGGCGTTCCCCAGCCGCACGCCACTGATACGTGCCGCAGCCGAGGTCGGCGTCCCGGTGATCACCGGGACAGAAGTCATCGCACTTCAGGCAGCACGCCAGTTCGCCCGCTACACGGGTGTGGTGCCGGACCGGAATCTGGTCGAGCGGGCCTCGCAGTTCTCGCGCGCCTGAATCAGACCTCGCCTCGCTCCTTGCACCCCCTTCGGCTCCGGGCACCCAGTCCAGCTGGCGACTGAGGGTCAGACAGCCGGGCGGGGTGCGAGCGTGCCACGGAGGCAATGCCCTCGGAGGGGGTGCAGCTTCATCCCTTTCGGATGAGGTGTCATCCCTCCGTGCTGGCCGATACTGGTGTCCACGCACGTCGGGCCAAGCAAGGAGTGTCGATGACCGGAGAGCAATCGCGTGAATTGCGTGAGGTGGCTGCGCACGCCTACATCTACGGCTTCCCGCTCGTGTTCAACCTGGAGCAGGTCGATCGCTACGTCCGCGAAGGGGTCGGCGCAAGCCCGGCGGCGCCGTTCAACACCTTCTCCCATTCCAGGACGCTGGCCGGTCCGGCCGACACCTTCGTCACGATCAACAACGACACCCTGTATTCGATGGGGCCGATCGATCTGTCGGTCGGCCCGGTGGCCCTGCACGTCCCGGACACCGCGGGCCGGTATTACGTCTTGCAGTTCGTCGATGCCTGGACCGACAACTTCGCCTACGTCGGGCACCGTGCCACGGGTACCGCCGCCGGCGACTACCTGCTCGTTCCGCCGGGCTGGTCCGGCGAGGCCCAGACGGGAACGACCGTCATCGCCTTTCCCACCACCGTCGGCTCGATCGTGGGCCGGTGGGCCTGCGTGGGTGACGCGGACCTGCCCGTCGTGCACGCCCTGCAGGACGCGACGACGCTCACACCGCTCGACCCCGACGCTCGCCCGGCCGGACTCCCGGCGCCGGACCCGGGCGTCGACGCAGACCTGCTGTTCCTGGAAAAGCTGAGGCTGTGGTCTCAGGCCTTCCCGCCCGCGCCGCGCGACTGGGAACTGCAGGATTCGCTCGCGCGCATCGGAATCGGCCAAGAAGGTCGCTCACCGTATGCCGATGCCGATGCCGAGACGGCCGATGCCCTGCGGGCCGGCCTGGAGGCCGGTGCGAACAACCTCGACACGGCGCTGAAGCACGGATCCAGTCCGCAGGTCAACGGTTGGACACTGACGCTGCACGCCTTCGACTACAACCTCGACTACTTCGAGGTCGGAGCACTGGACGACCCCCGGTTCACGATCACCGACCCGAAGCTGCGGATCATCGAACGTGCCGCCGCTGCCAAGGGCGGACTCTGGGGCAACCACGCCTACGAGGCCGCCTACATCATGACTTACCTCGACGACCAGGGCGCGCAACTCACCGGCGCCCACACCTACACCCTGAGACTGGACCCGACCCCACCCGTCGGTGCATTCTGGTCGATCACCATGTACTCGGTCCCGGACTTCTATCTGGTCGACAACCCCGTCGACCGTTACTCCATCGGCGACCGCACCCCCGGCATCGTCTACGACGACGACGGTGCACTCACCATCACGATCAGCCACACCGCGCCCGACGACCCGACGGCCCGAGCGAACTGGCTGCCCGCGCCGGCCGGTGAGTTCCGTCCCGTCCTGCGGATGTACGAGCCCGACGACTCGGTACTGGAGCAGAGGTACGTCGTTCCCGCGATCACCAGGACCTGACCACGGGCCACCTCGATACCTCAATACCTCGAACAGGCTCCCCTGCAAGGAATTCGGACTGGGACGCTACTTCGAGACCTGCATCCGAGGCGGAAGTTCGAGCGCGGGGTCGAATTCGTCCTCGTCGTCGAACTCGTTCTCCTCGAGAGTCTTGAAGTACCGCGTGATCGTCTTCGTGGACACGCCGATTTCCTCGGCGATCCGCTTCTTCGACATGCCCTGCCCGTACAGGTACCGGATGTAGTTGCCCTTCGTGTCGTCCACCGCCCTGGGCCGGCCGCCGACCCTGCCCCGCTCGCGCGCCGCCATCAGGCCCGCCGACGTCCGTTCACGAATCAGGTTGCGCTCGAACTCCGCGATCGCCGCGAAGATGTGGAAGATGAGCTTCCCTCCGGGAGTGGATGTTTCGATCCTGTCGTTGATCGATTCGAGTTGCACACCGCGTGCATCGAGTTCGTTGACGAGCTTGATCAGGTGGAGCAACGACCGCCCGAGCCGATCGAGGCGCCACACCACCAGGGTGTCGCCGGGGCGCAGGTAGGCGAACAGCTTCTGCAACTCCGGGCGGTCCTCCTTCGCTCCGGACGCGTGGTCGGTGAAGATCTTCCAGCACCCGGCCGCCTGTAGGGCGTCGAGTTGCAGATCGGTGTTCTGGAGTCCGGTCGACACCCGGCAGTAGCCCAGTTTCGAGCCGCCCTCACTCAGATTTGGACGGTCGATGCCCGTGTCGGACGTCTTCTGCAGCGTCACGGCCACCGATCCCGAGGGTTCCGCGGGTCCACGGACCCCACCGGGGCGCTCCCGTCGCCGGAGAACGAAGCCACGGGACAAAACCCGACCATGGACGCATTGTGTCCCATTCGGTTGTGTCCAGGGTTTTTGTCCGGTGCCGACCTGCGGCGTTCGACGGAGCCGATTCGCGTCCGGCACCGGGACAAATTCGGTGGTTTGTGTCCGCCGGCAAAGGCACTGGTGGAACGGATCAGCAGGGGCGAACTCACGGTGCGTCCGGCGCCGACACGACGATGCCGATGGTGCCCGACTTACCCCGCCGGAGCAGGCTGCCCTTCATCGCGAGCCACCCGACGATCCCGTACTTGCGAGAGATCGCGGACCGCGCCCGCTCGGTACCCGCCGCGTCGAGGATCGTCGCGCGGCCGGCGATCGCCGCACCTTTCGGGTTGCCGCGGGCATCACAGGCGGCGACGGTGACCTCGGGGTTGCGGCGGATCCGCTTGACCTTGTAGGAGTCGGTGACAGTCCACACGACGAGCCCGTCTCCGTCGGGAGCAGCCCACAACGGAGTGGGTACCGCGGAACCGTCCTTCCGGAACGTCGTGAGCAGAACGTATTTCGCATGCGCAAGATCGCCGAGGCTCATCACTTCATCGTAGTGCGAGTCCCCGACACCGCCAGGACTCTGCGACCGAGCGCCGAATTCCGGACGCGGCACCGGGCCGGGCGTCGTACCGTGGAACCACGCGGACGAGGAGTCACCGATGAGTCGATTCACCGATGCCGAAGCACAGTTCCTGGACGGGCAGCGTCTCGGACGGCTGGCCACACTCGGGCCGGAGGGTGGGCCGCAGTGCCGCCCGGTCGGATTCCGGCTCAACCGCGAGTTCGGCACCGTCGACATCGGCGGCTACGACCTGGCGCGCACCCGCAAGTATCGCAACATCCAGGCGGATCCGCGGGTGTCGTTCGTCGTCGACGACCTCGAGAGCATCGACCCCTGGCGTCCGCGCGGAGTCGAGATCCGCGGTACGGCGGAAGCGCTCGAATCCGAGTCCTTCGGCGGACGCGTCGGGCCGCTCATCAGGGTGCGGCCCATCCGCATCCTCGCCTGGGGGCTGGGATCACCCGACCACCCCTCTCCAGGCTGACGAGTGCAGGGTGCTCCGACGATTGCAATCCAGAAGGAAACCGGTCGAAACACGGCGGCAATGCAACGCCGTCACTGTGTCCTCATGCATCCGAACAGTCCAGCCGGCGCGGTCGTGACCACATCCCCGGGCGTGCAGAAGTCGACCTGTCCGCCGGACCGCCTTCCTGTGGACGTGCGGGCACGCTGGTTCCGTACCGTCCGCGCTCTTCGCGAGTTGCCGGCACCGTCGCGTTCTCCGCTCCCCTACAACCCGGCGTCTTGATCCCCGCCGGGGCGGGAATCTTCGAGAAGGAACTCGAGTAGCGGCTCGGTCCTGCCGAATACCGCGTGCCCCACTCCCGGCAGGGTCATGACATCGGCGTGCGGAATGCACTCGCGCACCCGGCGCGCCGTCCCCGCCGAATCGAACAGGACATCGCTGTCGCCGACCGTCACCTGAACGGGTACCCGGACACCGCGGAGTGCCTCGTCGCCGAACACCGGTAGCCGGGTACGCGGCCTGAACTGGGTGAACGTCAATGCCACCTCGTCCAGGAGTTGCCGGTACTCCCGGCCGTGCAGGCCGGTGACCGTGGCCGCGGACCGACGGATGCCCCGCCTGCCGAACAGTCGCAGGAGGAGGGCGCGCGGAATCCAGCCCACCTTCTGACGGCCGATGCCGCCGGGGCACAGCAGTGCCAGCCGCGTGACTCGTTCGGGCCGGCGGATCGCGTAGTCCAACGCCGTCCAGGCACCGAGAGACATTCCGAGGAGCGCGGCGTTGCCGATTCCCTCCTCGTCCAGAACCGCGTCCAGCCACGACGCACAGGCGTCGGAGTCCAACGGTGGCCGTGTCGGCGCACTCCGTCCGGGCTCGCCGACGAGGTCGACAGCGTAGGTGCGGAAGTGGCGCGACCAGGACTCCACGTCGTCGCGCCACGCCGTCGTGTTCGCTCCCGATCCGTGCAGGAGAACCAGCGGTGGTGCTCCGATCGGACCGGAGGCCACCACGAAGGTCTCACCCACGTGGGTGGGAATGTGGTGGTGCTCGGCGGCGACCGGCCACGCGCCCAGCGCCTCCGTATAGCGCCGGGCGATCTCCTGCGCACCGGTGGCGGACCGATAGATCGCGCTCACGTGGACAGGATCCCGTCCACGTAGTCGAGAAGGCGCGCGGTGTCCGTCACCGCACCGATGACGACGATCTTCATCCGGGCTCGCTCCTCGTCGTACACGGTCTGCACCCGCAACGGGGAGTCCCCCGGACGACCGGTACCCGCTGCGCCGAGCAGGAGCGTCGAGACCCGATCCGCCGTTGCCCGATCGACGGCGTCGACCTCGACGATGCTCGACACCTCGGCGTGTCGCCGACGAACCACGCTGTCCCGCAGTGGTTCCGGAACCGCGCGCCCGGTGAATGTCTCCAGGTCCTCCCGGGCGATCCGGTACTGCTTCCCGATGCGCACCGCGGGAAGTCTGCCTTCCCGGACATAGTTGCGGATCGTGCGCACGTGAAGCCCCAGGTGTTCTGCCACCTGATCCACGGACAAGAATGCATCGCTCACAGACACACTCTATATGCATGTATAGAGACGATCAATCAGGACAGTTGAGTGCTTTTCGGGAATCTCTCATGCTTCGACGCCAGCGCATACGGGCTCCCCGGGACCACCGTTGACATATTACAACTCTGTGTCTACCGTCATAACAACGAACGCTCTTTTGTTCGCGATGGCGAATCAGTTACCCGCATTTGTTGCGTCACGAGACACTGGAGGAAGCTGTGTCCACCCTCTCCTATACCGAATCCGACGGCCGGACAGCCCTGTGGCGAGACCGTAAGCGCTACCTGTGGCTCCTGGCGCTCATTCCGTCCTCGGCCACGTTCATCGCCTGGGGCATGGTCTGGCTGACGAGCTGGAACGTCTTCTGGTGGGCGGGTCCGATCATCGCCTTCGTGATCATCCCGATCATCGATGTTCTCGCCGGTGAAGACGGTAAGAATCCGCCCGACGAGGTGATCGACGCCCTCGAGAACGACCGCTACTACCGCTGGTGCACCTACGCCTACATTCCGCTCCAGTACTCGTCGTTCGTTCTCGCGTGCTACGTCTGGGCGAACTGGGATCTCAGCGTGCTGTCCAATATCGGGCTCGCCGTCACCGTCGGTGTCACCGCTGGTATCGGTATCAACACCGCCCACGAACTCGGCCACAAGAAGGAGAACGTCGAGCGCTGGCTGTCGAAGATCGTCCTCGCCCAATCCGCGTACGGGCACTTCTACATCGAGCACAACCGCGGGCACCACGTCCGGGTCTCCACTCCGGAGGATCCCGCGAGCTCGCGGTTCGGTGAGACCTTCTACCGCTTCTGGCCCCGCAGCGTCGTCGGCGGAGTGAGGTCGGCGTGGCATCTCGAGAAGGCCAGGTTCGAGCGTCTGGGCACCACGCACTGGAGCATCAGGAACGACGTCCTCAATGCGTGGCTGATGACCCTCGTTCTCTTCGCCGCCGTCTTCGCGGTCTTCGGGATCGGCATCTGGCCGTACGTCCTCATCCAGGCGGTCATCGGCTTCTCCCTGCTGGAGGGGATCAACTACCTCGAGCACTACGGGCTGCGTCGGCAGAAGACGGCGTCCGGACGCTACGAGCGATGCACGCCCGCCCACAGCTGGAACAGCGATCGCCTGTGCACCAACGTGTTCCTGTACCACCTGCAGCGACACAGCGACCATCATGCGAATCCCACCCGCCGCTACCAGACGTTGCGCAGCATGGACCAGGCTCCGCAGCTCCCCGGTGGGTACGCGAGCATGATCCTGCTCGCGACGGTGCCGCCACTGTGGCGCACGGTGATGGACCACCGGGTGCTCGACCACTACGACGGCGACATCACCCGGGTCAACGTGCAGCCCGGAAAGCAGGAGAAGATCTACGCCCGCTACGGCGCGACCGTCGACGGCGGTGCCGCATGAGCGCCTACATCTGTCCCGTGTGCGACTACGTGTTCGACGAAGCCTCCGGTGACGCCCGCGAGGGTTTCCCACCCGGCACCGCCTGGGACACCGTCCCCGACGAGTGGTGCTGCCCGGACTGCGGCGTGCGGGAGAAAGTCGACTTCCTTCCCCACCCCGCAGGCGCACGGCCCGCCGGCTGATTCCCGAACACCCCACCCCCCTGGAGAACCGTCATGACCGAGACCGCAACCACCTACAAGCTGTTCCGCTGCCTCCAGTGCGGCTTCGAGTACGACGAGGCACTCGGATGGCCCGAGGACGGGATCGAGCCGGGCACCCGCTGGGACGACATCCCCGACGACTGGTCCTGCCCGGACTGCGGCGCCGCCAAGTCGGACTTCGAGATGGTCGAGGTCGAGCGGTGACCTCCTCGGTGCCCGCGGACGGGCGGATCGTCGTCGTCGGAACCGGCGTCGCCGGTGCCACCGCGGCGCAGACACTGCGGAGCGAGGGCTTCTCCGGATCGATCGTGCTGGTCGGAGAGGAATCGGAGATCCCCTACCGGCGCACGGCAGTGTCGAAGGGTCTGCTGTCCGGAAAGTCGGACATCACTCGTGTCGCACTGAAGCCGGCGGCGCACTGGCCCGACATCGACGTCGAGTTGCTCACCGGAACCACGGTGGTCGACGTCGATGCCGCGGCACGGACGGTGACGCTCTCCGACGGCGAGCACCTCGGCTACGACGTCCTCGTCCTGGCCACCGGTGGGCGTCCCCGAACGCTGGGGCCTGATCATCCGCGCATTCACCACCTGCGGGCCTACCGTGACGTGCCTGCGCTCTACGAACGTCTGGCGGCCGGGGAGCGGCTGCTCGTGGTCGGCGGCGGCCTCATCGGGTCCGAGGTCGCCTCGACGGCCCGGGACCACAGCTGCGCCGTCACCGTCCTCGAGGCACAGACCCGGCCGCTGGCGCGCCTCCTTCCCGAAGCCGTCGGGTCGGTGGTCACCGAGCTCCACAAGAGCGCCGGAGTGGATCTGTACACCGAGGTCACGCTGTCGACGCTCGAGGCGGACGACACCGGGATCGTCGCCGTGGCCGCCGACGGCCGACGCTGGGCCGCCGACGCCGCGGTGGTGGCGATCGGGATGGATCCGGCGATCGAACTCGCCGAGAGAATCGGGGCCCGGATCGACGGCGGCGTCGTCGTGGACGAGTGGTTCCGCACCTCGGTCGACGGGGTCTACGCGATCGGTGACGTCGCGACGATTCCCCACGCCGCCCTCGGCGGGTGGTACCGGTGCGAGCACTGGAACAGCGCACTCGATCACGGTGCCGCCGTGGCACGGTCGATCCTCGGCACGGGGGCGCCCTTCGGCGCGGTACCGTGGTCCTGGTCCCAGCAGTTCGGGTCCAACATCCAGGTGGCGGGGTGGCCCGGCGCCGACGACGAACTCCTGGTCCGGGGCGACCTCGACGGGCGGGACTTCACCGCCCTGTGCCGACGGGACGGACGGCTGGTCGGAGCGGTGTCCATCGGGCGCCCCAAGGACATCCGCGCCGTGCGGGTGCTGATCGAGCATGCTCCGTTCACCACGGATCGGGTGCTCCTCGATCCGGAGACCGACCTGACGGCGCTGAGTGCGGCCGCGAGACAATGACCACTTTCATGTCCACCATGTTGACGCCGCCGCGTACCGATGCCAGTCTTCCTGACATGTCCACGCCGCGTACACGTGTCCCCTACCAGGAGGCGGCGCGTCAGCTCCTGCGCGACACCGTCCTCGACACGACCCGCGAATTGCTGGCGGCCACACCGTGGAACGAGATCACGATGGCGGACATCGCCCGTGAGTCCGGAATGAGCCGGCAGACCCTGTACAAGGAATTCAGTTCGCGCCAGGGCCTCGCCACCGCGTACCTGCTGCGGCTGGTCGACGCTTTCCTCTCGGGAGTGCGGCGCCAAGTCGAGACCCACGAGAACGACGCGCGCGGCGCGATCGAGTCGGCACTGGCCGGATTCTTCGCCGAGGGCGTCCTCGACCCGATGGTGCTCAATATCGTCGGTGACCGCCCGCAGCACGATCTGCTGAGTCTCGTGACCACGGACGGCACCCCGATTCTCGACCACGCCACCGAGGAACTCTGCCGGATCTTCATGGACAGCTGGGCGAATCTGAGCCGCCACGACGGCGAGATCTTCGGCGCCACCGTCGTCCGGCTGGCGATCAGCCACCTGACGCTCAACGTCGGAAACCCCGACCGGGTCGCGTCCGATCTCGCCGACCTGTTCGCGCCCTTCCTGGAACAGGCGGTGGCTAGGTCTTCCGGCCGGTGAAATGCGTCATCGTCTGATTGACGCCGAGCACATCCATCACCTTGTCGAAGACCGGCACGGGAAACAGACGTCCGGCCGGAAGTAGCCGGACCAGCGCCGGGAGGACGAGACGCCTTCGGCCCGACTCGATCCCGTCGAGAACGGCAGTCGCGACCTTCTGTTCGTCGAGGATGGGAAGCAGGCGCGGAAACCTGGTCCGGACACCGTCGAACATCCCGGTGTCGATGTAATAGGGACAGACGATGAACGTCCGCACCCTCGACCCCTGCGTGCGCAACTCCGCACGGAGCGACTCGTCGAAACCGACAGCCGCGAACTTGCTCGCCGAGTAGTCGGTCTGCTGCGCCACTCCCACCATTCCGGCCGCGCTGGCGATGGTCACGATCGCGCCCCGGTCGCGGGCGAGCATGCCGCCGAGAAACGCTCGGGTGACCCAGTACAGGCTCAGCGTGTTCACCTCGAACGTGCGCCGGATCTCCTCGTCCGTCGCGTCGAGAAGTGGTTTTCCGTCGACGATCCCAGCGTTGTTCAGGAGAATGTCGATGGCGCCTGCTTTCTCGGCTGCGGCGGCCACCGCAGCCTGATCCGTGACGTCCACCGCGGCGAACTCCGCACGACCGCCGGCGCTGCGGATCTCGGAACACACCCGCTCCGCCGCATCCGCCGCGATGTCCCAGATCACCACCTCGGCACCTCGTTCGGCCGATCCCAGCGCGAACAGTCGGCCGAGCCCGTTTCCTCCTCCGGTCACCAGTACTCGCGCTCGCGCGAACGACGATCCTCTACCCACGTCCGGTCTCTCCTTCGTCGGTGTTCTCCGGTGTCACGACACGATCCGCGTTGCGCGGCAGGATGATCGCCACGACGACGGCACCGACGGCGAGCGCTGCGGCACCTGCCCAGCTGGCGCGAACCACGGCGTCCGCGAAGGCCTCGGCGGCAGCGTTCGTCAGCTCGCCTGCACGGGCCGACGTCAACGGGTTCTTCGTCATCTCCTCGGCGACCAGCGTTGCTCCCCCGACAGAATCGCCCGCCGCGTCCATCGCTTCCGCGACGAGATCTGCCTGCGGGCCGGTGAGGGCAGGGAGCGAGAGGCTCGACAGGAATCCGGCGATCGAATCCTTGAACCCGGTCGCGAGGACGGAGCCCAGCACCGCGATTCCCAGCGCGCCACCGAGTTCCATCGCCGTGTCGTTGAGACCGCCCGCCGCGCCGAGATCGTCCTCGTCGAAGCTGCCCATGAGAGCGTCGGTCGCCGGTGGCGCCGCCATCCCGATTCCGGCCCCGAGCAACACCAGGAGCGCCACATAGTTGGCGTAGCCCGACGTGCCGTCCACGAATGTCGTGGAGAGGACACCCGATCCCGCGACCAGGAGGCCGACCACGATCGTCACGCGAATTCCGAACCGACGGGAGATCCACGAACTCAGCATCGAGCCGGCGGAGACGGCCACGGCCAACGGCAGCAACCGGAGCCCGGTCTCGAGTGGCCCGAACCCGAGGACGAACTGGAACTGCTGGGTGACGAAGTAGATCGCCCCGAAGGCGACGAACATCAACGTGCCGACCGACAGCGCGGAACCACCGACGAGCGGCTCCCGCAGTTTCCCCACCTCGAGCAGTGGGTTGGGATGGCGAGCCTCCCAGCCGACGAACGCCGCCAGTGCGACCGTCGCGCCCACGGCGGCGGCCACCGGCCCGGTTCCCCACCCGAAGTGGAATCCGTCGATGACCGCGTACACCAGCAGCCCCACCGCGAGGACGGAGAGCGCGCCGCCGACCCAGTCGATGCGCCCGAACCCGTCAGCTCGCGAGGGCGGTACGAGGACGAGAACGCCCGCCGCGGCGAGTACCGAGATCGGCACATTGATGAGGAACGTCGAGTGCCAGGAGAACTGCTCGAGCAGCATTCCCGCCAGGAGCGGCCCGAGCGCGATGGCCAGTCCGGTCGTCGCGGCCCACACCGCGACCGCTCGCGCACGTTCCGCCTTCGGGAACGTCGCGACCAGCAGTGACAGTGTCGCGGGCATGATCGTGGCAGCCCCGACACCCATGATCATGCGCGCGGCGACCACTGCCGTGGTCGAATCGGCGAGGCTGCCGAAGATCGCTCCACCGGCGAAGACGGCGAGCCCCACCAGCAGGGCGCCCCGGCGGCTGTACTTGTCACCGAGGACTCCGCACAGCAGCATCAGCGCCGCGTACGGCACGGTGTATCCGTCGATGACCCATTGCAGGTCCGTACTCGTCAGCCCGAGGTCGCGCACCATGTCGGGTGCCGCGACGATGAGCGCGGTATTGGCCATCACCACGATCAGCAGGCTCAGGCAGAGCACGGCGAGCGCTGCCCAGCGCCGACCGTACGGCCCGGTCATCGCATTGACCGGAGTGTTCACCACGATGCCCGGCCGTTGCGGCCTCGTTTGCGTCGTCATCTCCCACACCTTTCTGCACACATATGTGCAAATGTAGATTCGCTGCACATGGTTGTGCAATTAGATTCCCGTCACAGTCCTCCCGGCGGGTCCGACGACGGCGCGTCCCGGCGTTGCGCGAGACTGGAGAACGTGAGTTCCGATGCCACTGCCCACAGCCCCCGCGGTAGAGCCAATCGTTCGCGGATCATCGCGGCCGCGATCGGCGAGTTCGCCGCGAATCCGGATGCGAGCATGGACGACGTGGCTCGCGCCGCCGGCGTGGTCCGGCGAACGGTGTACGGACACTTCCCGAACCGGGATTCGCTGGTCGAGGGCATCGCGGCCGAGGCGACGGCGGCCATCGACAATGCACTGCTGACCGAGGAGGAGCCGGACCGGCCGGAACTGGCCAGTGCCGTGTTCGCGCTCCGGATGTGGCCGATCGGCGACCGCTTCCGCATCCTGTTGTCGTTCGCGCGCCGGGAACTCGGCGAGGACCGGATCCGGGACCTGCTCGCGCCGATCCGCAACCGCACCGTCGACACGGTGCGGCGCGGTCAGAGCACCGGAGTGTTCTCCGGATACCTCGATGCAGAACTGCTGGTGCGCATGGACGAGGCGATGTCACTCGCCCTGCTGGACGAAGCGAACCGCGGGAACATCACCGATCAGGGCGAGACCCTGTCCGTCTCGTCGCTCGTGCTCACCGGAATCACCCCGGATCGAGCGGCGGACATCACACGGGAGGCGCGGGCCTGGCTCGACGCTCACGGGTGAGGCCCCGCGCCCCCGCCACGGTGGTCGTCGGGACCGGTGCCGACGACCACCGTGGCGGACAGTTCGGCGGCGGTCGCGACACGTGCCCGTAGACCGGCTCCCTGCATGAGGCCCAGGGCTTCCGGCGCCTGTCTCGCGCTCACTTCGAAGACGACGCATCCTCCGGGCGACAGCCAGTCGGTGACCTGCGAGACGACCCGCCGTTGCACGACCAATCCGTCGTCGCCACCGTCGAGAGCGCGACGGGGCTCGTGCAGTCGGGCTTCGGGAGGCAGGGTCCGCCATTCCTCACCGGGAACGTAGGGCGCATTGCAGAGGAGGATGTCGACCCGCCCGCGCAGACGGCCCGGCAACGCGTCGAACAGGTCACCCACATGGACCTGCGCGGAGTAGCCGCTGAGGTTGCGCCTCGCATAGTCGGCAGCCACGGGATCGATGTCTGCCGCATGAACCTCGACACCGGCCACCGAGGCCGCGACGGCCGCACCCAACGCGCCGCAGCCACAGCACAGATCGACCACGATCGACCCGGATGCGGCGGCCGCACACACTTCGCGCACCATCAGCTCCGAGCGCCGACGAGGGACGAAGACACCGTCACCCACGGCAAAGCGGAGGCCGTGGAAATCCACCCACCCGAGGATGTGCTCCAGCGGAAATCCCGCCACGCGTCGCTCGATCATGCCGGTGAGCATCGCCGGGGACGTGCCCGCCTCGAGGAGGAGCCGCGCCTCGTCCTCGGCGAACGCACATCCTGCGGCGCGCAGTGTCGACACCACCGAGTCTTCGGTCCATCGGCGCACCGAATGTCCCCTAGGCAGCCGAGAGGAATGCCAGGGCCACCGGTGTCCGAACGCCCGGCCACGTCCCACCGAGCGCGAGATCAGCCACTGCTTCCCCGGTGGGTACTCGGAGCACGCGAAGGACGAACCGCCCTGCCACGACCGAGGTTTCGACTCCCTGTGTGGTGGGTTCGAGAGCTGCGGTCGGGAGGTCTTCCGCGGACCGGGTCCCGTCGCCGGTCCCGGTGACCCGGGCCGTTCCGGGTTCCGGTTCGAGTGCGCCGTCGACCTCGTAGAACTGTTCTGCCTCGTGGCCGCCTCCGAGGATGGTCTCCGCCAGACAGCGCGCGTAGACCGGATCGGCGCACCCGTCGTAGACCCAGCGTCTCCCCAGCACCGAATGGTCCATGGTGCCGACCAGATGCCCGTCCGCGGACGGCAACGGCGCGCCACGGTAGGTGAACGGAACCTGGAGCACCGGGCCGTCCTCGACCCGGACGAGGTGCGTCTCCACGCCGACCTCTCCGTCCGGGTCGTCGAATCGGAACGATGCCACCCGTTGCACCCGGGGCACGGCGGGGCCGTCGTACCAGGGGCGTGAGGGCAGCCACTGCGCGACGAGCTCGAGTTTCGACGGGCGTAGTTCCGCGTGATACAGGATCGCCATGACCCGATCCTGTCACGATCGGATCGGGGCGGCGCCCCGATCCGGCCCGCTCACTCGGATGCCTGAGCTCGACGCAGCTGTTCCGCGTCGTGCGCGCACACGATGAGGAGCTCGGGATCCGCGGCACGAGCGAGTTCGGCCAGGCGCGCGTGGTTGTCACGAACCTGCCGGCGGCTCGTCGCGAACAGGGTCTCCATCACCCGCAGGGTGACGGGGGCGTTCGCCGTGCCGTGAAGCGTGGCCGGATCGTAGAAGGCGTCGCCGCAGTGCAGCACCCAGCGGTGACCGGCGTCGACGGCGACACATGCGTGCCCACGGGTATGCCCGGGCAGGGGTACGAGAACGATCCCGGGTGCGATCTCGCCGAGTTCCCTCGCCCCGGCGAATCCGCGCCAGGGTTCGCCGGTGGGCTCGTGGCCGACGATGTTCGGACCGTGTCCGAGCTGGGCTCTGCGGTACCGAACTCGCTCCTTCAGGGTCGGCGACATCACGGCGGCGGCCTCGGCTGCCGTGGTGTGGACGGTGGCGTGCGGGAAGTCGGCCAGTCCGCCGACGTGGTCGAGATCGAAATGGGTGGCGACGATGTGCCGCACGTCGGTGCGGTCGAATCCCAGGCGCTCGACCTGTTCGAGCGCCGTCTCCGCACGCGAGAGCGCCGGACGGATCACGTGACGTAGCGGACCGAGCCGCCGGCCGGGGTCGTCGATGTCGCGCGCCCCGAACCCGGTGTCGACGAGCACCAGCCCGTTGGCGGTCTCGACGAGGAGCACGTGCGCCACCATCGTGCCGGTCATCGGCGTCATCGTTCCGCAATTGAGGTGGTGGACCTTCATGTCGTGCAGTCCTTCCATGGCCCGACGTACGATATGAACAATGTTCAGTGAATCCGGTTCAGCTTCTCCCGGCTGTCGATTAGTGTCAATGGGCAGTTACAGCAATCGATGCGCGAACCGATGGGGCACACCCGAGTGAACGACGCCGCACCGGCAGACGACCGCCGCCGGGCTCGCACCCGACCCGGCGAGAGCAGGCCGGCCCGACGCCGGAGCATCATGAATGCCGGTCGCGACCTGTTGCGCGAGAACGGCCTCCGAGCACTGCACATGCGGGACGTCGCGCACGGCGCCGGAATCGCCCTGGGCACGGTGTACCTCTACTTCGCGAACAAGGAAGAACTGTATGCCGCGCTGTACGCCGAGCGACTCGAGGAGATGTTCACCGGGCTCGCCCCGGTTCTCGAGGCTCGGCCTGATCCACGGGAGTTCTTCGTCCGGTTCATGTCCGACTACCGGCTGCTGCATGCCGAATTCGGGAAGGATGTCCACCTGCTCGCAGCAGGCGGCGGGGAAGGCGGGATCGACCAGGAAGCAGTCGATCCGCTCCTCCACGCGACGACTCGGGTGCTCGCCGGTATTCACGCACGGCTCTCGGAATGGGGTGTCGATCGGCCCGACCTCGCGCTGACCTTGCTGTGGTCCACGGCCACCGGCCTGGCCGATCACTTCAGCGGCCCCCGAACGGCGCTGCTCGCCCCGGACTGGGAGGACGCCGTCGGCTACGCGGCCGAGAAACTGGCGATTGCCCTCTTACCGACTAAATAATATTACGGTACTATTTTTATGTGACCCGACACGCAGACGCAGCCACCAGGCGCAGCCAGATCACCGACGCGCTCCTCGGCGTGGTGGCGGATCTGGGCCTCCAGCGCACCACCCTGACCGACGTGGCGACACGTGCCGGGGTGTCGGTCGGCATGGTGCAGCGCTACTTCCGGAACAAGGACGAACTCCTCCGGTTCGGGATCGCTCACGTCTTCGAACGCGCCGAGCAGCGTGTTCTCGCGATCGAACCCGCACGCCCGCTACGGAACTACGTCGGAGCACTCATGCGGACGGTGCTGCCCCTCGACGCGGAACGAGAGCGAGAGCTCCGGTTCTGGCTCAACTTCCTGCACGTCGCGCTCACCGACACGGAGACGTCCGCGACCCACGAACGTGCCACGGCCGGGCTCCTCGACGGTGTCACCCGCGCGCTCTCCGCCGCCCGGCAACACGGCGAGCTCGCAAGGGAGACCGACCCCGTCGCCGAGGCCTCCGCCCTGGTCGCCTTCGTCGACGGTCTGTGCCTGCACCACGCCCTCGCTCCCGCGGCTTTCCCGACGCGAAGCCTGGAAGAAGCGCTCGAGACCTATCTCGATCGCCTGTTCCTCATCCGATGAGAGGACGCACGATGAGTTCGCACGACAGAGAGCACGAACGCGACGGCGACGAAAGAGACGAGGGAGGAGGGGCACCGCCCGGGCTCCGGCCGGTGCCCGAGACCCTGGAGGCACAACTCGCCTACGCCTGGAGATACATCGGCGGGGCATCCGGAGCGATCCTGACCACGCTCCCCGTCGCGGTCTTCGTCGCTGTCAACGCCTCGTTCGGCCTGTGGCATGCGATCGGGATGTCGGTCGCCACCTCCGTGCTGGTCGGGGCAGTGCAGTTGCTGCGGCGAGAGCCGGTCGGCGCAGCGTTCGTCGGGTTGGGCGGAGTGCTCGTCAGTTCCGCGGTGGCGGCGATCGTCGGCGAGGCACGTGGCTACTACCTGATCGGCAACGTCATCACCGCGGGCATCAGTGCAATCCTGCTGATCTCGATCCTGGTGCGGCGTCCCCTCATCGGGCAGGTGTGGGCAGCCGCCAACTCCCAGGGCACCTTCTGGCGCGAAGACCGGACGTCCCTGCACTACTACGATGCCGCCACTGCACTCTGGAGCCTTCTCGCGTTCGCTCGATTCGCCGTGCAGCAATGGCTCTATCACCTCGACGAGACGACGTGGCTGGGAATCGCGCGGGTGGCCATGGGGTGGCCGTTGACCCTCGTCGCCGTCCTCGCGACCATCTGGGTGGTCCGCCGAGTCGACGAGCGCCGAAAGTCGTACGAGACGGACCACGCACACCCACCGCAGTGACCGCGCACCGGCGCGGCTATTCCCCTTCGAGCTCGCCCTCGGTCTCGAGGTACACCTGCCGCAGCGCGTCGAGGGTCTCCTGCTCGGGTGCCTCCCACATCGAACGTTCGGCGGCCTCGAGCAGCCGCTCCGCGATACCGTGCAGCGCCCACGGGTTGGACTGCTCCATGAACTTGCGGTTCTGCTCGTCGAGGACATAGGACTCGGCGAGCTTCTCGTACATCCAGTCGGCCACCACGTTGGTCGTCGCGTCGTAGCCGAAGAGATAGTCGACCGTCGCCGCCATCTCGAACGCCCCCTTGTATCCGTGACGGCGCATCGCCTCGAGCCAGCGCGGGTTGACCACACGGGCCCGGAACACCCGGGCCGTCTCCTCCGAGAGAGTCCGGGTGCGCACGGCGTCCGGCCGGGTGCTGTCGCCGATGTAGGCCTCCGGATCCGATCCGGTGAGCGCCCGCACCGTGGCGACCATGCCGCCGTGGTACTGGAAGTAGTCGTCCGAATCCGCGATGTCGTGTTCACGGGTGTCGGTGTTCTTCGCGGCCACGGTGATCCGGCGGTACGCCGAGCGCATGTCGTCCGCGGCGGGGACACCGTCGAGGCCCCGTCCGTACGCGAATCCGCCCCAGGTGGTGTAGACGTCGGCGAGATCCTGGTCCCCACGCCAGCTCTTCGAGTCGATCAGTTGCAACAGCCCGGCGCCGTAGGTTCCCGGCTTGGAACCGAAGATGCGAGTGGTGGCGCGGCGTTCGTCACCGTGATCCGCCAGATCCGCACGGGCGTGGGCACGCACGAAGTTCTGCTCGTCCGGTTCGTCGAGTCCGGCCACGAGCCGCACGGCGTCGTCGAGCAGCGCGAGCACGTGCGGGAACGCGTCCCGGAAGAAGCCACTGATCCGGACGGTCACGTCGATACGCGGCCTGCCGAGCTCGTCCGGGTCCACGGCCTCGAGATCGACCACGCGGCGGCTCGCCTCGTCCCACACGGGGCGCACCCCGAGCAGGGCGAAGACCTCGGCGATGTCGTCGCCGGACGTCCGCATCGCGGAGGTGCCCCACACTGACAGCCCCACCGAGCGCGGCCAGTCACCGTGATCGGCGCGGTACCTCGCGAGCAGCGATTCCGCCATGGCCTGACCGGTCTCCCACGCCAGCCGGGAGGGAACCGCCTTCGGGTCCACCGAGTAGAAATTGCGGCCGGTGGGCAACACGTTGATCAGCCCGCGCAGGGGCGACCCGCTCGGTCCCGCGGGGATGAAACCGCCGTCGAGTGCGTGCAGGACCCCCTCGATCTCGCCATCGGTTTCCCGCAGCCGGGGCACCACCTCGGTGGCGGCGAACCGGAGGATCTTCGCGACGGTCGGGTCGTCCGTCACCTCGTCGGCGGTCGCCGGATCCCACCCACGGTCGGCCATCGCACGCACCAGCGCCTGCGCCTGCTGCTCGATGTCGTCGACCCGGGTGCGGGACTCGTCACCGTTCTCACTGAGCCCCAGGGCTTCGCGCAGACCAGGGACCGATTGCTCGCCACCCCACATCTGCCGGGCCCGGAGCATCGCGACGACCAGATCGATCTCGGCATCGCCCTCCGGCGCCTGCCCGAGGATGTGCAGGCCGTCCCGAATCTGGACGTCCTTGATCTCGCACAGCCAGCCGTCCACGTGCAGCAGCATGTCGTCGAACACGTCCTCCTCGGGACGCTCGGTCAGGCCCAGGTCGTGATCCATCTTCGCCGCACGCATCAACGTCCAGATCTGCTGACGGATGGCGGGCAGCTTGGCCGGGTCGAGCGCGGAGATGTTCGAGTGCTCGTCCAGGAGCTGTTCGAGCCGCGCGATGTCGCCGTAGCTCTCGGCGCGCGCCATCGGCGGGATCAGGTGATCCACGAGGGTGGCGTGCGCGCGGCGCTTCGCCTGGGTGCCCTCCCCCGGGTCGTTCACCAGGAAGGGGTAGATCAGCGGCAGATCGCCGAGCGCCGCATCGGTGCCACAGGCAGCGGACATACCGAGTGTCTTGCCCGGTAGCCACTCCAGATTGCCGTGCTTGCCGAGGTGCACGATCGCGTCGGCATGAAAACCCCCGGCAGCCGACTCGGCCGCGATCCACCGGTACGCCGCCAGGTAGTGGTGGCTGGGCGGCAGGTCCGGGTCGTGGTAGATCGCGACCGGGTTCTCGCCGAACCCGCGGGGCGGCTGCACCATGAGCACGATGTTTCCGAATTGCAGTGCCGCGATGACGATCTCGCCGCGCGGATCCTGCGACCGGTCCACGTACAGTTCGCCGGGGGCCGGGCCCCAGTGTTCCTCGACGCTCTCCCGAAGTTCCACGGGCAACTGCTCGAACCAGGCGCGATAGCGGTCCGCCGAGATCCGGATCGGATTTCCCTCGAGCTGGTCTGCGGTGAGCCAGTCCGGGTCCTGCCCACCCGCAGCGATGAGCGCGTGGATGAGCGCGTCGCCGTCGCCTGCGGACAGGCCGGGCACCGCCTCGTCACCGTCCTCCGGACCCAGGTCGTACCCGGCGGCCCGCAGCGCCCGAAGCAGTTCGATGGCGCTCGCCGGGGTGTCCAGACCGACGGCGTTGCCGATGCGGGCGTGCTTGGTGGGATATGCGGACAGCATGAGTGCGATGCGGCGCTGCGCCGCGGGGATGTGCCGGAGCCGTGCGTGCCGCACCGCGATGCCGGCCACTCGTGCCGCACGTTCGCGATCGGGAACGTAGGTGGACAGGCCGTCCGCGTCGATCTCCTTGAACGAGAACGGAACCGTGATGACCCGTCCGTCGAACTCGGGGACCGCGACCTGGGTCGCGACGTCGAGAGGAGTGAGGCCCTCGTCGTTGGACTCCCACGCTTCCCGGCTGCTCGTCAGGCACAACCCCTGCAGGATCGGCACGTCGAGCGCCGCGAGTTCGGCGACGTCCCACGCCTCGTCGTCCCCCCCCGGCGGAAGCGCTCGCCGGCTTCGTTCCCCCCGCGGCGAGGACGGTCACGATCAGCGCGTCGGCGGTGCCGAGAGTCTGCAACAGCGCCTCCTCCGCGGTGCGCAGCGAAGCGCAGAAGATCGGGAGCGGATTCGCTCCGGCCGCGTCCACGGCCTCGCACAGCGCCTGCACGTACCGGGTGTTCCCGGCCAGGTGCTGGGCGCGGTAGTACAGCACCGCGACCGTGGGGCGTGCCGGGTCGGCGGTCGGCGCGAAGTCCGCGACCCCCCAGTTCGGCAGATGGGCGGGCGGGGCGAAACCGTGACCGGTCAGCAACACCGTGTCGGACAGGAAGTGGTGCAGCTGGGCGAGGTTGTCCGCTCCACCTTCCGCCAGATAGTTGTGCGCCTCGGCAACGACCCCGGCAGGCACGGTCGAACACTCCATCAGCTCGGCGTCGGGCGCGTGCTCACCACCCAGCACCACGACGGGCAGGCCACTCCCGACGACGGCCTCGAGGCCGTCCTCCCACGCGCGGCGCCCACCGAGGATGCGCACGATCACCAGGTCGGCGCCTTCGAGGAGTCCGGGCAGGTCCGCGTCGACGAGCAGGCGGGCCGGGTTGGCCCAGCGGTAATCGGCGCCACTGGCACGGGCACTGAGCAGGTCGGTGTCGGACGTCGACAGCAGCAGGATCACGGATCGGCCCTTCCTGGGGTTTCGCGCCCCAGCGGTGTCGGTCAAGAGGTGGAGTCGGTCAGGGCAGGCGGAGAGTGTCTGACTTGCCCGATGGGCTCACAGTGGCGCGACCGTACCGGATTCGCACCGGTTTCCTCTCCGACTGCCGCGAGTACCGGTGATGCTACCGGGCGCTGTCGCGGCCTCGAGGCCTGCGTGTGACGAGGCGCGGTCAGCCGCGACGATCAAGCTCGAACTCGACCACATTCGAGCCCCAGCCGAGTGGAGCGACCCGCACGCTCGATCCGCCGATCGAGGCGACGAGCGCCCGGGCCTCGTCCTCGGTACGCCGGCCCGCACCGTGCAGGCACAACAATCGAAGGTCGTCCTCGGTGTCGTGATCATCGGTGGTGTCCGGGTCCAGCAGATCGGTGACCAGTACGACACGACCGGACGACGCCCCCAACGAGCGCAGGAGCATCGCCGCGTCCCCGTCCGGGAGCGTCTCGAGCACGCCGCCCGCGACCACCAGATCCACCGGCTCCGTGAGTGGAGTGAATTCGCTGGCATCGATCCGTAGCACTCGGTCACGCCGATCGGCGGACACATCGGCGAAGGCGCGTTCGGTGACGCTCGGCAGCCCGACCAGACGGACCCGAATCTGCGGGAGCATCCGCAGCAACGTGTCCGCGTACACCCCGCCGCCCTCGCCGACCACGCCGATCGTGGTGACTCCCGAGAAGTCGACCGCGTCCGGCAGGGCGGGCGCGCGGTACTGGGCGTCGCGGGCTCGTTCGTCGTGGAAATCGGCTGCGAACACCGGGTCCTGCATCCGTTCGGCGACCGTCACACCCTCCCAGCCGACCGCCCGGCCGGTGCGGATCGCCTCCAGGAGCCCGAGGAAGGTCAGGTCCAGCCGGGTGTGGATGCTGTCGAAATGCAGTGCCCCGGTGACGAAATGGTCGGGATCGGCGAGGAGCGATCCGGCCTCGGTGAGCTCGTGGCCCGTCCCCGTCGAGCGGAGCAGATTCATGAGGGTGAGGTGCCGCAACAGTTTGCGCAGGGCCACCGGGTCCGCGCCACAGCGCTCGGCGATGTCGTCGGATGTCGCGGCACCGCCGTCGATCGCTTCGAAGATGCCGAGAGTCACGGCCGTTCGCAGCGCCAGCGGCGGCAACAGCTCCGACATTTCGTGCAGCGCCGAGGTCGCGTCCTCCTCGGCCGAGAGGTCCACCACCTCGGGATCGTCGGCCACCGTCGCCACTTCCCGGTGGCGCCAGTACCCGACGATCTCCACGAACTGCTTGGGAATCTCCTTCTCCACCTTGGCCCAACGCCGCAGCGGCTTGATGGTCAGTGTCTCGCCCGCCACCCACAGGTACGGCTGGCCGGGCCGCCACGGCGCACCCTGTACCGCCTCGACCAGCCGGGAACGACCGTCGTTCTCGCTGCGGTACAGCCACGTGATGTCCACCGATGCGGCACTGGTGAGGTCCTGGTGATGTCCGGGTTCCGCGACCTCGATCACCACCGTCGCCGCCATCGAGGCGGGCAGTTTCTCCAGGCAGTGCCCGATGGCGGGCAAGGCAGTCTCGTCGCCCCCGATCAGCATCCAGTCCGCACCGACCGGAAGCCCCGCCGAATGGCGGGGGCCGGCAACCAGCAGTGTCTCTCCCGGTGAGACGCGTCGCGCCCAGGTCGAGGCGAGTCCGGTCCGATGCAGAGCGAAGTCGATCGTCAGCTCGTTCCTGTCCGCGTCGAACCGCCGCACGGTGTAGGTGCGGGTGTACTCGAACGAGCCGGGCGGCCAGTCCACCGTTCCCCGGTCGTTGTTCGTGGGCAGGTCGATGCCGAGGGTTCCCGTCGCGGGGTCGGGCGGCAGAATCTTGACGTCGTCGTCGAAACCGAGCGTCCGTAGTGGAGGCACCGTCACCCCGTCCCTCCGGTGCGCGTGCAGATTCGGCCCGCCGAGGACGACCCGACGCATGCCGGGCGTCACGTCGTACACCTCGAGCACGTCCAGTTCACGCAGTGAAATCGGGTAGATCGTGCCCTCACGGGCCGTCGTCGCCATCGGTAGATCCCTCTCTCGTTTCTCGTTTCACGGCTCGTCTCGTTCCACAGCTCGCCGGCCCGTCCGGCGTCGACCACGTCAGCCGAACAGTCGCTGCACCTCGTCCAGCGTGGTCATCACTCCTTGGTAATCGGAGCGGTAGCTGGTCGGTGGCAGTTCGTAAACGTTGCCGTCCGCGAACGCCGGGAGCGACGCGTACAGGGGGTCGGCCGCGAGTTCGTCGAGGGTGCGACCGGTCAGTCGGATCACGAACACGACCGGCGCGTCGGCCGTGGACGACAGCAGTTCTCGACTGAGGATGAACGAGTCCCCGGTGCCGTACAGGTCCGGATCGTTCGCTTTCGTGGTCACGTCGTCCGGCACCAGCCCCACCGCGGCGAGGGTCTGCGGGAGCGCCGCGGTCTGCGGTATCAGCGTCGGCTCGTTGCTGGGCAGCGACAGCAGATACGCCACCGGTGTTCCCGGCACCTCGATCGACTCCCTGACCTCCTCGACCTTCGCGTCGTATGCCGCGATGAGCCCGTCCACCCGATCGGACTCACCCGCCGCGTCGGCGACCTGGGTCAGTTGCTCGCGCCAGTCGGTGATCTCCGGGGAGATCAGCACCGTGGGCGCGATCTTGGTCAACTGGTCGTACGCCTGATCGGCCAGGGCCGAGGTGAACCCCTGCCCCCCACCGATGATCAGATCCGGTCGGGCCTCGACGATCGCCTCGAGATTGAGCTCGTCGCCGCCGGGCAGGGGCGTGGTTCCCTGGGCCGTCGCCTTCTCCGCCCACTGGGACGGGAATCCGTCCACCATCTCCGCACCCAGGCTCCGGGTGTCGGTGGCGACGACCGGCGCGTCGAGCGTGTAGAGGTATCCGGTGATCGCCGAGGACAGAGCCACGATGCGCGCGGGCTCGGCGGGGATCGTCACGTCCCCCTTGGCCGTGGAGACCACTCGGGTTCCGCTGCCGGAGCCCTCCTCGGCGGCGTCTGCGCTGCACGCGGTCAGCGCGAGGGCTCCGAGCAGCAGCGCGACGAGCACCGCCACCGCCCTGCGGGGACGGGTGCGTATCTCGTTGTCGGTCACTGTGTTTCCCTTTCGCAGTCGAGCAGTTCGCACGGTCGGCTCGCGGGCTGCACGTTACTCCACCGCCGATTCGAGCAGCGGGACCAGCTCGGCCCATCCGTCGCGGCCCACGATCGACCCGTGGTCGTGGTCGAGACGATGCACGGTGAGTTCACCGCGATGGTGTTCGCGCCACAGCTCCACCATGACCTCGCCACGCCCACTCGCGTTCGCCGCGAAGAGCGTCAGCGCACCGCGATACTCGGGGGTGCGCGTGGTGGCGTCCAGCATCGAGACCGTGCGGGAGAAGTTCGCCTGCAGTGCGCGCCCGAGCTCCTCCGGGACTCCCTCGAGATCCTGCTCCGGCCGCACGGAGCCCTTCCTCGCCGCCGACAGATCGACCCCGGCCGGGTACGCGTCCAGGACGCCCAGGAAGGCCACGTCCTCCCCCGACTCGGCGAGCAGTTCGGCCATCGCGTGTGCGACGTTTCCCCCGAACGAGTACCCCAGCAGGCGGTAGGGCCCGGTCGGTTGCCGATCGCGGACGGTCCGTAGGTACTCGCGGGCCAGATCGTCGACGACCCGCGCCGTCGTCGTCGCCGGCAACTGCAGGCCCAGCACCGGCCGGTCCCCCGGCAACGCCGCGGCCAGTGGCGCGAACTGCCAGGCGAGCCCTCCCGCCGGGTGTACACACCACAGCGGGCCGCCGGCACCGCCGTCGCGCAGCACCAGTACGTCCTCGGTGCCACCGGGATCGGTGCCGCCCTGCACAGGCGACGAGTCGGGGTCGCGAGCGTCGACGTGAGCGGCGATGTCGGCGACCGTCGGTCGCCGCAAAAGGGTCGCCACGTCCACGTCGACCCCGAACTCCCGATGCAACGCCGTCATCAACCGCATGGCGGTCAACGAGTCGCCACCGCAGTCGAAGAAGCTGTCGTCGGCGCCCACGCCGTCCACTCCGAGCACCGCCCCGAAGACGGACGCCACGCGCTGCTGAGACGGGGTCCGAAGCGTGTCCGCGGCGTCACGCCGCGGTGGCGCCGGCAGCGCGGCCCGGTCGAGTTTGCCGTTGACGGTCAACGGCACGGACTCGATCGTCACGATCTCGGCGGGGATCAGATGTGCGGGAACCCGATCACGCAGTTCCGAACGCACGTCGACGGGCGGGGAACCGGCGTCCGGGACGACATATCCGACGAGCTTCTTCGTCGGTCCCTGCTCGCGCACGGTTGCCGCGGCACGGGCGATGCCGGGGATCGATTCGAGGGCGGCCTCGACATCTCCGAGCTCGATCCGGATACCGCGGATCTTCACCTGGTGGTCGGCGCGGCCCAGATACTCGAGCCGCCCACCGGCGCGCAGCCGGACCACGTCGCCGGTGCGGTACATGCGGCTGCCCGGCCGGTACGGGTTCGCGACGAAGGTCGCCGCCGTGGTCCCCGCACGGCCGAGGTACCCCTGCGCGATGCCGTCGCCGGACAGATACAGCTCCCCGGCGGCGCCGACGGGCACCGGCTTCAGGCCCGAATCGAGGACCCGCGCATGCGCGTTGCGCACCGGCCGGCCCAGACACGGGCTCGCACTGTCACGGACCGCCGAGCCCATCGCGTTGATGGTGAACTCGGTCGGGCCGTACAGATCGTACCCGTCGACCCCGTCCGTGTCCCGCAACAGCGACCAGAGTTCCTGCGGAACCCCCTCCCCGCCGAGCATGACCAGAACCGGGCGACGCTCGTCGTCGAGCAGCCCGCCGGACAGCAGTTCTCGCGCATAGGACGGCGTCACGTTGATCACGTCGATGCCGATCTCCCGGTAGTGCTGCACCAGCGCCACCGGATTCAGCCGAAACTCCTCGTCGATGACGTGGACGTGATGCCCGGCGAGCATCCAGAACAGTTCCTCCCACGACATGTCGAACGAGAACGAGACGGTGTGCGCCACGCGTAGGCGTCGCCCACCCACCGAGTCCTCGGTGGGCAGGAAGATCTCGTCGCGATGGTTGTGATACATCGTCGTCAGCCCGCGGTGCGGAACCTGTACGCCCTTGGGCTTTCCGGTCGAGCCGGACGTGTAGATGACGTACGCGAGTTGGTCCTCGTACCTCGGCCCGGAGACCTGCTCGTCAGCGACCGTGGGCGGCGCCACCCGTCCGTCGAGGACGGCCGCGACGGACGGATGCGCGAGATCGACGATGTCCACACCCACGAGCCCGGCCACGATCTCCCGCGAGCGGCCGGTTGCCGCGTCGTGGGTGATCAGTGTGCCTGCCTCGCTGTCGGTGACCAGCTCCGTGAGGCGCTGCGCGGGATACCCGAGATCCAGTGGCAGGTAGGCGGCACCGGCCCGCATGACCGCGAAGATCGCCACCACGTGGTCGGCGATACGCGGCAGCGCCAGTGCCACCACGTCGCCGGGCCCCACACCGCGGCCGGCGAGTTCACGTGCCATCGCATCGGTACGGGCGTGGAGCTGCGCGGCGGTCAGCGTGACCGCACCGCAGGTGAGGGCCGGCGCATCCGGGGTGAGTGCCGCACGCTCGACCAGCAGTGTGTCGATGCTTCCGCCCGCCTGCCCCGGCGCGGGAACGTCGACGAGTTCCGGGATCAGCGGCGCGAGGTCGCCGTCCGTGCCATCCGTGCCGGCGAGCGCGGTACCCGTGTCGGCGACGACCACCTCGCGCGCTCCTGCCCGACCCATCAGCCCCAGTACCTCGCCCATGACGTCCAGGAGACGGCGGGCGTCGTCGTCGGCGACCAGATCCGGCCGGTTCTCCACGGTGATCCGGCAGTCGCCGTCGGCACTCGCGGGGTCGACGTCGACGGTGACCGCGTAGTGGGTGGCGTCCTTCGCCTGCGAGCCGACGATTCCGGCCCTGTCGAACACGGCGGCGCGACCTGTGCGAATCACCTCCGGCCCGTTGAGATTCCGGAACACGTACAGGGAATCGAAGAGCACCGAGAGTCCGGTCGTGCGGTTGATACGTCCCAGCCCGAGGTGATGGTGCGCGGTCAGACGCCCCTGTTCGCGCATGGTGGTCGAAAGCAGCTCCGCGAGCGGGAGCCCCGGTGCCAGCCGCATCCGCGTCGGCACCGTGTTCAGCGTCAGACCCACGATCCTGCCCACGTCCGGGACCGAGGGATCGCGGCCGGAGACGGTGGTACCGAACACGACGTCGTCGCGGCCGGTGACACGCCGCAACACGAGCCCCCACGCCACGGCCATGACGGTCGACAGCGTGACGCCGCACTCGCGTGCCAGCGCCTGCAGCCCCGCGAGGACATCCGGTGCGACGACTGTGCTCTGTCTGTTCGGCAGCATCAGGCCCGTCGGCGCTTCCTCGGCGACGAGGGTCGGTTCGGTGAGCCCGCTGAGGTAATCACCCCACGCCGCGGCGGCAGCCTCGGTATCGGTGGACCGGAGCCACCGCAGATGATCCGTGTAGTCCGCAGGTGGGTCGAGCACCTCGTCGAGCTTTCCGCCGATCCAGGCCGCGGACCCCGACGGGTCTGCTGCCCCCACCGGGGCGAGTGCCCGGGCGACGCCGTAGAGGGTGAACAACTCGGAGAGCATGACCGCCTGCGACCATCCGTCGGTGAGCAGGTGATGATGCGTGAGAATCACCTGTTGCGAGCCGTCCCTGCGTTCGGCCACGGTGATGCGCAACAGCGGCGGACGAGCGAGGTCGAAGGGCTCCTCGAAGCTGCGTGTGGCCCACTCCGCGATCTCGGTGTCCGTATCGACGGGCCCCACCTCCACGGGGACGACGGCGGGGGTGACGATCTGGACCGGAGCGTCGAAGCCCTGGTGGGTGAAACCCGCACGCAAGTTCGGATAGCGGCGCAGCAACGCCGCGGTCGCGGACTCGAGCGCGGCCAGATCGCACGGAGCCTGTGCGGGGAAGTCGAAGCAGTACTGGACGTGATAGCTGTCCAGTCCGGTGGCTGCCCGATCGGACAGGGACTGGAAGTACATCCCCTCCTGGAGCGGCCCCAGGGGCAGCACCTGCTCCCACTGCGGGTAGTCCTCGCGCAGTCGCGCCGCGGCACGAGTGTCCAGTTCCACCAGGACGCCGTCCCGAACGAGCGGATCCGCGTCCGGTGCCGCGCGCACCGTCGTCGCCGCGAGGACACTCAGTGGCACGGCGTCGAAGACGTCCGCGACAGCCAGTGACAGCCCGCTCTTGCGCAGCGCCGCGACGAGGCGGACGGCGCCGATGCTGTCCCCGCCGAGCGCGAAGAACTCGTCGTCCGCGGTGGCAGGCACACCCAGGATGTCCTCGACGGTCGTGCAGACGAGCGCGAGCGTCGATCGGGGACGAGGCTGCGGCGCCCCGAGAGCACCGCGTGCTCCTGCTTCCCCGAGTGCGTCCGTACCCTCGGCCGGTCTCGCTCTCGTGCGGGACGCGGCGACGGGTTCGGGCAGACGCGCCCGGTCGAGCTTGCCGTTCAGTGTGGTGGGGAGCGCATCGATCATCGAGATCGACTGCGGCACCAGGTACTGCGGGAGGTTGTCGATCAGGCGGCGGCGCAGGTCCGCGACGTCCGGCGTGACCCCGTCACCGGGCACCACGTATCCGACGAGCCGTCCGGAGTCGTCGGCGGAACGGATCACCTTCGCGGCCGCGTCCCGGACACCGGGGAGAGCGCGCAGCGCCGTCTCCACCTCGCCCAGCTCGATGCGGAAGCCGCGTACCTTCACCTGATCGTCGGCGCGCCGTAGGTACTCCAGATGCGGGCCCCGGCGGCGGACGACATCGCCCGTGCGGTAGAGCCGTCGGCCGGGAGCGTCCGGGTCCGGGACGAATCTGGTGGCGGTCATTCCCGCCCGGTTCAGGTACCCGCGAACCACCTGGGTGCCGCCGAGATACAGCTCGCCGATGCCCCCGTCGGGGACCGGTCGCAGCAGATCGTCCAGAACCCGTGCCCGGACGTCCGTCCACGGACCACCGATGGTGACGGGGCCGTCCGGAGTCAGCACACCGGCCGTCGCCCACACCGTGACCTCGGTGGGTCCGTACATGTTCCAGACCTGTCCGCAGCGTGCTGCCATCTGTGCGGCGAGCTCCGCGGGCACGGCCTCGCCGCCGACCAGCCCGCGTATCCCACCGAGGTCGGGCAGGGCGGGCTCCGCGATCAGCATCCGCCACAGCGACGGGGTCGCCTGCAGCACGGTCGGTTCGGTCGCGGCGATCACGGCCGCCAGCCGCTCCGGATCGACGACCTCGGCGCGGGGCACGATCTCGACGAAGGCACCCACCGCGAACGGCGACATCAGTTCGAGGGTCGCCATGTCGAACGACACGGTGGTGAGGGCGAGGATGCGGTCGTCCGCCGACAGCAGCCCGTACTCCCCGACCGTCGCGGCGAACGCCGCGAGATTCGCGGTCGTCACCATGATGCCCTTGGGGTTACCCGTCGTTCCGGACGTGTGGATGATGTACGCGAGTGCGTCGCCCGCGGCCGGAATCGGCGGCAGCGACACGTCCTCGTGGCCGTCCGGCCCCTCGCCCAGCACGATCGACGGGCACCGGAGCCAGTCGAGCCGCTGCACCTGTCCCGTCGTGGTCAGGACGCAGGTCGGCCTCGCATCGTCGACCATGTACTGCAACCGCTCCTGCGGATAGTCCACGTCCAACGGCAGATACGCGGCGCCACACCGCAACACGGCCAGCAACGCGATCGGCAGCCACTCGTCCCGATCGACGGCGACGCCGACCACCGCGCCCGGGCGCACCCCCGCCGCAGCCAGGGCCCGTGCCACCGAGTCGACGCGGCCCGCAGCATCCCGGTAGGTGAGAACGCGCCCCCCGCTCCCGATCGCGGGACTGTCGGGACGCTGCCGGGCATGCGCGTAGAAGCGGGATATCACCGAATCGGGTGTCCGCACACGCACGGCCGGATCGGAGACCGGTTCGGTGAGCAGCAGCCCGGACAGTGGGGTGTCCGGGCGGGTCACCACCGCATCGAGTGCGGCCGTCACCTCGCCGGCGATGCGTTCCACGGTCGCCGGATCGAACAGGTCCGCGGCCGCGGTGATCTGCAGATCGAACCCCCCCACCCCGGCGCTCGACCAGCCACAGCGCCACGTCCATCCGGGCAGGCGGGTCCACGGGCTCGCACAGCGAGCCGGTGACGTCACCGAACTCCACCGGCGCCACCTCGACATCGTGGCCGACCATCGTCTGGAACAGCGGATGCCGTCCGGCCGCGCGCGGCGGCGCGAGCGCATCCACCACGCGATCGAACGGCACGTTCTGATACCCGAGGGCGTCGAGGCCCACTCGCCGGACCCGCAGTCCGAGTTCACCGAGCGTCGGGTCCCCACCCAGGTCGAGCCGGTGCACCACCGTGTTCACGAAGTAGCCGATCGCCTTCTCGAAGGCGCCGTCCCGGATCATCTCGCGATCCGACGCGGCGATACCGAACGGGATGTCGGCTCCGGTGCCGTAGCGATGCCAGGTCACCGCCACCGCGGTCTCCAGCAGCATCAGTGGCGTCACTCCGCGATCGGCCACCGCACCGCGGAGGGCGGCGACCAGTTCGGTGGACAGGGGCGTCACCGCGCGCACCGAGCGGTGCGTCGCGTCACGGGGGCGCGATCGATCGACGGGCAGGTCCAGTTCCGTGGGCGCCCCGGCCAGCTGCTGCTCCCAGTACCGCAGGCCGGCCCTGGTGTCGGCGGCGCGACCCCGACGGCGTTCGTCGCAGACGAACACGTCGTAGGCGGGTCCCGATGCCGGATTCTCCGGCACCGTGCCGTCCCGCCTGCTCGCGTAGGCGTGTGCGAGGTGATCGAGCAGGATCGGGATCGAGGCGCCGTCGATTGCGATGTGGTGGATGACCACCACCAGCGCATTCCATCCGGGGCCGGTGAGCAACGTCGCCCGGGACGGGCACTGGCTGCCGATGTCGATCACCTTCGTGGGATCGGTGAGTTCCTCGGCCACCGACGCCCGCAGGTCCGCGCCGCTGTGCCGGGTTCGCAGACCACCTGCGGCATCGACGTCCAGCACCAGGGTTCCCGGTGCGCCGGACTCGTCGGGCGGATAGCAGGTGCGCAGGATGTCGTGCCAGCCGAGCAGGTCCCGCCAGGCAGCCGCGAGGGCCTCCGGATCGACCGCCCCGTCGAACTGCACCACCACGGGCACGTCGTTGGTGCGGGACGGGCCCTCGAGTTCCTGGAGCACCCAGAGACGTTCCTGGGCGGTGGAGAGCGCAGAATCGTCCGACAGCTTCTGCGGCCCTGCCTCTGTCGGGGCCGCTACCTCGTCCGCCGGCGCGGCCGGAAGCGGTTCCGTGCGGACGGCGCGCGCGGCGACGGCTCGCGGTGTCCTGGCGTCGAAGACGTCGGTGACGCTGACCGCCAGGCCCGCGCCGCGGAGCTTGCTCACCGCACGCATGGCCAGGAGCGAATGTCCGCCGAGCGCGAAGAAGTCGTCGTCCGGCTCGACCTCGAGGTCGAGCACATCGGCGAAGGTCTCGCCGATCGCACGGAGTACGTCGGGGGCGACTGCCGCGTCCGTCGGCGGGACGGACGATCCGTCGGGAAACGCCGGCACGGACGGTCGCATCGCGTCCGACGCGCCACGGGCGAAGGGCACTTCGGGAACGAACGAGGTCGCCGGTGCGTCCAGCGCGTCGGCCAGCCGTTCCAGCACCGCGGGAACCTGTTCGGTGACGAAGTCGACCAGCGCGTCGTCGATCCGGTTCCGGTCGAGGTTCACGACCAACCGGAACTCGGCACCGGGCGGCACCACCAGGGACAGTGGGTACTGGGTGGATCCGAGGTTCCGCACTCCGGCGATCCGCAACCGGTCCTCCCCGGTTCCGGTGCCGCGGTCGGAGAGGTCGGGGTAATTCTGGAACAGAACGAGGGTGTCGAAAAGCTCCTCACCGAACGGGATGTCGCTGCACGCGCCGATCTCCGACAGTCCCAGTTGCCTCGCATCGCCCAGTTCGAACTGCTCTGCCTGGCAGTGCCGCAGCACCTCGAGCATCGGCCTGTCGTCGAGACGGACCCGCACCGGCACGGTGTTGCTGAACAATCCGATCATGTCCTCGACACCGGCGAGATGCTCGGGCCGGCCGGAGACCGGGGTCCCGAACAGGACGTCGTGGTGTCCCGTGACGGCCGCGAGCGTCGCGGACCAGGCACCCTGTACCAGGGTGTTGAGGGTGAGCCCGTGCGTGCTGCGATACGCGGAGAGCCGCTCCCCGAGATCGGTGGCGACCGTGACTTCGATCTCGGCCACCGCCCGGTCTGCGCCGTCGTGATCGGGCGCTCCTCGACCGCCGACGACCGTGGCTCGGGTCAGCCCGGCGAGGCGGGTACGCCATGCCTCGCGGAGACCTCCCCGATCCAGGTGTGCCAGCCACTGCAGATGCTCGCCGTACCCGACGGGTTCGGCGAGCGCCTCGGCGCCGTCGTTGTACACGCGGGCCAGCTCACGCAGCACCACCTGGGTCGACCACCCGTCGGTGACGAGGTGGTGCGCGCTGATGACCAGCCGGTGTTCGCCTTCCGGCAACTGGATCAGGTGCCCGGCGAGCAGTGGACTCCGCGTGATGTCGAAGACCCTCGCCGATGCCCGCTCGGCGATCAGCGTGACGGCCTGCTCCGCGGCGTGGGCCGGGACGCGACGCAGATCGGTGATTTCCCAGTGCAGGGAGGGTTCTCGCGGAACAGCCTGTACCGGCTGTTCGAGGCGATCGTGATGGAAGCTCGCCGAGAGGTTGGGATGCCGCCGCACCACCGTGGCGAAGGCCTCGTGCAGTCGTGCGCCGTCGACGGCCCCGCCGAGATCCACGATCGCGGTCAGCGTGTAGGTGCTGCTCGGGCCGAAACGCGCGGTGTGGGCGAGCAGTCCGCCCTGGAGCGGGGACAGTGGCCAGAGTTCGGCGAGCGGACCGTTCTCGGCCTCGATCTCCCGGATCCGGTCCTGGGTCACCACCAGATCCGGGCAGTCCTCGACACCGAGGCCGCCCGTCGTCGCGCACGAGTGCACCAGCAGGGCCTGCAACGCAGCGTCCCAGTGCTCGTGGAGCGAGGCGAGCCCCGGCTCGTCGATCCGGGGACCGGCTGCCGACCACGCGACCTCGAGAACGTCCTCCGGTCCCACACCCCTCGTGGCGCGGACCTCGACCGTCAGGAAGGCCTCGGGGCCGCCGGGAGCGAACTCTCCCTCCTCGCCGCGAGCGATGTGCCAGCCCTCATCGGACGGAGGCCACCGATCGTCGCGGTACCGGAGCGCGATTCGCGGCGACTCCGCACGAGTGCTCCGCGCCTCCCCGGACGGGAGCCCGTACAGCGCCCAGTACCCGAGACCCGCGTCCCGAACCGCCAGTCGCGACGCCTTGACCGCGCGGATCACCGCGGCGAGGACGTCGCCGCCTGCCGCCGCATTCTCTGCGGCGGGCGCGCTCGCGACGAGCGACGCCGGAGCAGCCACCGGATGGTCGACGGCGAACCACCCGACCGACGGCCGGGCGTCCGGGTACAGCGCCGCACGGCCCTCGTCGGTCTGCCAGACCGGGAAATCGCCGGTCCCGTCGCCGAGGTACGAGCGGATCGCCACGGTGAGGGCGGCGGCGAGAACGTCCTGGGCGCGGCACCGGTATCGGGCCGGGAGTCCGGCGAGCACGGCGTCGACCACCGCAGCATCGGTGTGGACCCGGTGCAGGCGGGCGGGCAGGTGCGGACCGCCGTCCGAGCGGGTGCCGACCACGGCGGGGGGCTCGAGCGCCGTCACCGCCCGCCAGTGGCTCTCTTCGTCGTCGTAGCGGCCCTCGGCTGCGCGACGGGCCACGTCGGCGGCCCAGTGTCGCCAGGACGGGCCGGGGCGGGAGTCGGGCAGGCCGGACCGGCACGCCGTCGACAGGTCGCCGAGCAGCAGGGGCCAGGAGCTGTCGTCGATCCCGAGCCGGTGCACCACCACGACGAGACGATCCGGCCCGTCGGTCACCGGTATCAGACCGATCCGCAGCAGGGCTCCGGATGCCGGATCCAACCGGCCCGCGGCGGCACGGGCGTACTCGGCGGCAGCGGCGGGAGCGCTGTGCTCGGCCACCGCCGTGAGGACATCGACCGCGACGTCGGGCCCGGCCACCGGGACGTCCACGGTCTCCGGATCGGTGACGACGAGCCGCAGCGCCGGATGGTGCTCGAGCACGGCACGCGCGGCGTCGACCACCCGGGCCTCGCTGAGCGGGACATCGAACTGCACCGAACGCCACTGGGCGTGCCCGTCGATCGTTCCCGCGGACAGGAGCGCTCGCATCGCGGGAGGTGCCGGAACCACGCCGGTGGAAACGTCGCGGGGATCGACGTCCTCGGCACCGCTCACCGTGGCGACGGAGGCCGCCACGGTCGCGAGATCCTGTTGGTCGAGAAGCTGCTTCGGAGTGAGGATCACGCCCCTGCCGCGCAGCCGGCTGCTCACGTTGATCGCCGCGATACTGTCACCGCCGAGAGTGAAGAAGTCCGTGTCGACCGGGACCGCGGTCCGGCCGAGAACCTCCGCGACGACGTCGCAGAGCACCCGCTCCGCGTCCGTCCGCGGCGCCGCTCCCTCCCCCGCCGAGGATGCGTCCGCGGGCGCCGGAAGTCGGGCGTGATCGACCTTTCCGTTGACCGTCAGCGGAAGTTCGTCGAGTACCTGCACCGTGGACGGCACCAGATAGGCCGGCACACGCGTCGACAGGAGCCGGCGAATCTCCTTGGCGGAAGCAGCCTTCCCGGCCACGACATACCCGGCCAGGCGGGCATCTGGCCCGGTCCCGTCGACGACGACCGCGGCCGAGTTCACCCCGGGCAACCGGGTCAACGCCGCCTCGACCTCGCGCAGTTCGACGCGATGGCCACGGATCTTCACCTGGTCGTCGGACCTGCCGCAGAAGTGGTAACCGTCCTCGTGGTTCCAGCGCACCAGATCGCCGGTACGGTACATCCGCCCGCCGGACCCGAACGGGTCGGCCACGAACCGGTCGGCGGTCGCCCCGGGGCGGTCGAGGTAGCCGCGAGCCAGCTGAGGCCCCGCCAGATAGAGTTCACCGACCTCGCCGTCGACGACGGGGCGGAGTTCCGCATCGAGCAGATACGCGCTGTTGCCTGCCAGCGGCTTTCCGATCCGCGGGGAGCCGGAATCGATCGTCGCGCCGATCGCGTCGACGGTCGCCTCGGTCGGTCCGTACATGTTGTACGCCCGGACGTCGCTCCCGGCCAATCGCGCTGCCAGGGAAGCCGGCAACGCCTCGCCGCCGACGACCAGCGTGCCCACTCGGTGGGGGCCGTCGAACAATCCCGCGCCCACCAGCAGGGCGGCCATCGACGGGGTGGTGTCCACCACGTCGATCGCGTCCTCGGTGAACGCACGCACCTGTTCGTGGGCGTCCTGTCGGACATGCGTTCCGTACAGGTGGATTCGGTGCCCGTCGAGGATCCACAGCAGCGGATCCAGCGAGGCGTCGAACGCGAAGGACGTGGTGTGCGCGACGCGCAGTCGGCGCCCATCGGCGCGCTCGGCAGCGTCCGCGTAGAGAGTGTGCCGATGATGGTGGACCAGGTGAGAGAGCCCACCCGACCGGACCATCACGCCCTTCGGCTCTCCGGTCGAACCCGAGGTGAACAGCACGTAGGCGAGGTCGTCCGGGTGGCGCGGACGGGCAAGTTCCCGATCGGACAGCGGGGTGGGCGCGAACCCGGCGAGTTCGGCGACCGTGCCCTCGTCGGCGAGACGAATCACGGTTCCGGGCAACGCGTCCGGACTCGGCGGCTGCGACGTGCAGATCAGTGCGGCCGGCGCGGCACGGCGCTGCAACCCGGCGATCCGCTCGGCTGGATAGTCCGGATCGAGCACGACGTACCCGGCCCCGGCCTCCCAGACGGCGAACATCGCCGCGACCTGATCGCTGGTTCGGGGCAGTGCGAGGGCGACGACGTCGTCGGGTCCGATGCCCCGGCTGCGCAGCACCCGGGCGATCCGGTACACCCGGTCGGCCAGCGCACCGGCCGTCACCGCGGACCCGTCGTCGACAACCACGTCGTCGCGGTGTCGGGTCGCGAGGTCCGCGAACAACGTCGGGAGCGGAGCCACGTGCCCGGGCGGCGCGGCGGGAGTCCAGTCCGGGTCGCCACCGTCGGACCGCAGGTCGATCGTTCCGATCGGCGGCTCGGCAGCGTCGCAGAGCCCGTCGAGAACAGCACGCAGAGCGTCGGTGCGTGCGGTCACCGACTCGCGGGTGAGGATTCGGCAGTCCGCCTCGAAGCCGAGCAGGAGCCGACCGTCGGAGATGGGTGTCGCGGTCAGCCCGAGTTCCTCGGGTGGACCGCCCGCGACGTTGCGCAGCGTCCCGCGCGCACCGGCGAAGTCCAGGTCGACATCGAAGGCCTTCAGGTTGATCCCGGCCTCGTGCAGCAGCGCTCCGGCCGAGGGCACACCCAGGTCGCCGATGAGGTCGGCGCCGCGGTAGCGCTGGTGGCGGCGCAACTCGGTCATTCCGGCGGCCGCCTTGCGGGCGAGGTCCGCCACCCGGTCCGTCGGATCGATCCGCAGATGCAGCGGGAGGACGTTGACCGCCATCGCCGGAGTGGTCAGCATGGTTCGTGTGGTGCGGACCATCAGCGGTGTGGCCAGCACCACATCGCGCTTTCCGCAGAGTCTCGACAGATAGCCCGCGTAGCCACCGATCAGCACGTCGGCCCAGGTGCAGCGGTGCTGGGTGGCGATCTCCTTCAGGCGCTGCACGGCCTCTGCGGAGAGAACGGTGTGCGCGGACACCGTGTCCGGGGCGGGCCCCGCAGGCGCGGCGTGCACCCGCAGATCCGGCATCGGCGTGAACCGGGTCGTCCAGAAGTCACGGTCGGCGGCGAACCGGTCGGATTCCCGGTACTCGAGGTCCTCGGCGACCACGTCGGCGAATGCGCCGAACGGCTTGCTGCGCAACGGGGTGTCGGTGACGATCGACCGGTAGTGGTCGGCGAACCGGCGAGAGATCATCGCCGCCGAGTACCCGTCGACGATGAGGTGATGGTAGAGCTGCACACACCACACCCGGGTGGGCGACAGCTGCAGGAGCGCGTAGGTGAAGAGGGCGCGGTCGGTCATCCCGCGGCAACGCCGGGCTGCCTCCCAGCGAATCCGGTCCACCTCGTTGTGGGCGCTCGCCTCGGGGTCGGATGTCCCCCCGGCATCGGATGTCCCCCCGGCATCGGATGTCACCGACAGGTCGATCACCGGAACCTCCACCGTCCGGGCCGGCTCGATCCATTGCCGAGGCCCGTCGGGAGTGTCGGCGAAGCGCAGACGCATCGTCTCGGCAGCCGCGACCGTCGCGTCGATCGCGGCGATCAGCCCGGACACCGAGATCGGCACCTCGGAATCGGTGCCGCCGATCTCGAGGACCTCACCGACCAGGAAGTACGGGGAGTCCGGTTCCACGCGTTGGGCGTTCCAGATCCCCAGTTGTGCACCGGTCAGCTCGAGCAGTTCGGTCCGGCCCCGTCGTCCGAGGTCTTCCGTCATGGTCATCGTGGGTGGTTCTTCCTGTCGCTCCGCAGTTGCGCCGCCGCCGGCCGGTCCGTCCCGAGCCGACCGGTGGCGCGCGGCACTCGCCGAAACCGTGCACCGATCCGAAAACGATTGCGCTGCTTACCGTCCGGACCTCGCGGTTCGGGTTCGGTGCGCTGCCCCACAATGCCCGGCCCCGGAGACCTGGGTCTCGACGACACGGATCGATGTGTGGTGTCCTGTCCCCACCCGTCGCATCGATGACCACACTCGCACCATAGGTGAGCCTTGCCTGCCATTGGTGGGGCTCGGGGCCCGGACACCGGCGCCCCGACCGCGTGCCGGGCGCCTCCGCGCCGCGCCCCCACGGGTCCGCCGGGCGGGCCGAAGACCGGTGCGCCGAAGCCGCGAATCGGCGCTCCATCTGCATCGCGGCCCGATCCGGGCACTCGTCGTGTCGCCGTCGGGAGGCACTCGCAGGGCCCGCGCGACCGGTGCCCGGCAGCAGGCGTGAGCCGGTCGGAGAAAATCCCGGATGTGGTACCAATTGTCCGCTTCTCGTCCGCTTCTCGTCCGCTTCTCGTCCGGTTCCCGGTTCGGTGGCCGACGTACCCTGGAGCCATGCCCGACCACCGCTCGACACCCGATGCCTGCCCGGGGGCACTGCACGTGCACGAGGCCGCCGACGGGGCGCTCTCGCGCATTCGGCTACCCGGCGGGCACCTGGCACCGAGTCGGCTCCAGGCGCTCGCGGAGGCAGCCGAGCACCTCGGCAACGGCGAGATCGAGCTGACCTCCCGGGGAAACGTGCAACTCCGCTCGGTGCGCGATCCACAGGAGCTGGCACAGCGCCTCGCCACGGCGGGGTTGCTGCCCTCGGCGACCCACGAGCGTGTCCGCAATGTTCTCGGGTCCCCGCTCAGCGGGCGGCTCGGAGGGCGTCACGACATCCGGGACCTCGTGCACGACCTGGACCGCCGCCTGATCGCCGATCCTGCACTGGCCGAGCTACCCGGACGGGTGCTGTTCACCGTCGACGACGGCCGGGGTGACGTCTCGCCCTTCGGTGGCGATTTCGGCATCCACGCCATCGGCGACGACCGCTTCGCGTTGGTCCTCGCCGGCTCCGACACGGGTGTCCGACTGGATGCCGCGGACACCGTCATCGCGCTCCTCGACTCGGCCCGGGCGTTCCTCGATCTGAGGGAACGGCACTGGCGGCTCGCCGAGCTGGACGACGGGGCACGGCGCACCCTCGAACACCTCGGCGTCGAGCCCGAGATACCTCCTGCCGGCCGGGTCACCGGCGACGCCGACGCCCGTCCACCCGTCGGCTGGTTCGCGCAGCACGACGGCCGGGTCGCACTGGGCGCGACCGTCGCACTCGGTGTCCTCCCTGCGCGCACGGCCCGGTTCCTCGCTGCCGTGGAGCGGCCGGTGATCGTCACCCCGTGGCGCTCGATCCTGCTGGTCGACCTCGACGAGTGGGTCGGCGAACAGGTCGTCCGCGTACTCGCACCGATGGGGCTGATCTTCGACGCGGACTCGCCGTGGGCACAGGTCAGCGCGTGCGCGGGCAGCCCGGGATGCGCCAAGTCGCTGGCCGACGTCCGCTCGGACGTGCGCGCTGCGGTCGAGGAGGACATGCTGCCCGTCGAGGGTCGCCAGCACTGGTCCGGTTGTGAGCGTCGGTGCGGCAGCCCCGGGCACGGCGAGCGCACCGACGTCGTCGCCACCGGGCACGGATACCGCGTCGACACTCCCTCTCGCTGACACCGCCCCCCTCGGGGCACGGACCGGGTGGATCTGCCGTACCGAACGTGCCTCTAGGGTGAGGCCATGCTCGAGTACATCCGTGACGGTGCCGAAATCTACCGGCAATCGTTCGCGACGATCCGCGCCGAAGCGGACCTGGACCGCTTCCCGCCCGACGTCTCGCGTGCCGTGGTGCGGATGATCCACGCCAGCGGACAGGTCGATCTCACCGGCGACATCGCCTTCACTCCGAACGTGGTCTCCGCCGCGCACGAGGCACTCGAGGCCGGTGCCCCGATCCTCTGCGACGCGACCATGGTGGCCGCGGGCGTCACCCGGCGACGCCTCCCCCGGGACAACGAAGTGCTGTGCCTGCTCGGCGACCCCCGGGTTCCCGATCTCGCCCGCGACCTCGGCGACACCCGGTCGGCGGCCGCGGTGGAACTGTGGGTCGACCGTCTCGAGGGTGCCGTGGTCGCGATCGGCAACGCCCCGACCGCACTGTTCCGCCTGCTGAACCTGATCGCCGCCGGGGCACCCCGACCCGCCGCCGTCCTCGGCGGTCCGGTCGGCTTCATCGGCGCCGCGGAATCGAAGGAGGCGACCGTCGCGCATCCGGCGGAGCTCGAGCACCTCCTGGTCCTCGGCCGCCGTGGCGGTAGCGCCATCACGTCGGCCGCCGTCAATGCGATCGCGTGCGAGGAAGAATGAGCAGCGTGCACGGCAAACTCTGGGGTGTCGGGATCGGTCCGGGTGACTCGGAACTGGTAACGGTCAAGGCCGCCCGAGTCATCGGCGAGGCGGACGTGGTCGCCTTCCACAGTGCCCGGCACGGGCGCAGCATCTCCCGGGCGATCGCGGCGCCGTACCTCCGGGACGGCCAGATCGAGGAGCACCTGGTCTACCCGGTCACGACCGAGACGATCGACCACCCCGGCGGCTACCAGGGCGCCATCGACGAGTTCTACGAGCAGGCGGCCGAGCGGCTCGCGGCTCACCTCGAAGCGGGCCGCTCGGTCGCCCTGCTCGCCGCGGGTGATCCGCTCTTCTACAGCTCCTACATGCACATGCACAAGCGCCTCGCGCCGCGATTCGACGCCGAGGTGATTCCCGGCGTCACCTCGATCAGTGCCGCCGCTGCCGCACTCGGGACGCCGTTGGTCGAGGGTGAGGAGATCCTCACCGTGCTCCCCGGCACGCTTCCCGAGACCGAGCTGGCGCGTCGGCTCCGAGATACGGACGCGGCCGCCGTCCTCAAGCTCGGCCGCACTTTTCCGGCAGTACGTCAGGCGTTGTCGGACAGTGGGCGGATGGACGAGGCGCGCTATGTGGAGCGCGCGACGTCGACCCGCCAGCGAGTGTGTGCCGCCGCCGACGTCGCCGACGACGACGTGCCGTACTTCGCGATCGCCGTCGTACCGAGTCCCTCGAATGCGGCGGCGGTCCCGTCCGGCACCGACGCGGGCGAGGTGGTCGTGGTGGGTCTCGGTCCGGGTGACGCCTCCTGGACCACACCCGAGGTGTACCGGGAACTGGCCGGGGCCACCGACCTCGTCGGCTACACGACCTACATCGACCGGGTGCCGCACCGGCCTGGCCAGCGCCGGCACTCCAGCGACAACAAGGTGGAGGCGGAGCGCGCGGCGATGGCTCTCGACCTGGCGAAGAACGGCGCCCGCGTGGCCGTCGTGTCGTCCGGGGATCCCGGCATCTTCGCGATGGCGGCCGCCGTCCTCGAGGTGGCCGAGGACGACCAGTGGCAGGACGTTCCGGTCCGCGTCGTCCCCGGAGTGACCGCCGCGTCCGCGGTGGCGAGTCGCGTGGGCGCCCCGCTCGGCCACGATTTCGCGGTGCTGTCGTTGTCCGACCGGCTCAAGCCGTGGGATGCGGTCGCGACGCGCGTGTCCGCCGTGGCCGGAGCGGACATGGCGTTCGCCGTCTACAACCCGGCCTCGAGGTCACGCACCTGGCAGGTGGCGGCGCTCAAGGATCTGGTGCTCGAGCATCGCTCGGGTGACACCCCCGTCGTGGTCGGTCGAGCTGTCGGCTCGGCCGCCGAGTCGGTGCGGGTCGTACGGCTGGCGGATCTGGATCCCGAGAGCGTCGACATGCGCACCCTGCTGATCGTCGGCGCATCCACCACCAGGGTGTCCGCGAGCGGACGGGTCTACACCTCGCGCTACTACGACTGAATTCGTGGCGGTCCCGGCGGCTGGGGCGGGAACGGCGGCTGCGGGCCGGGTGGATTCGGGGGCGGTCCCGGCGGCTCCGGGTTCGGCGGTGCCGGGTCGGGCGGGAACGGATGAGGCGGCTCGGGCGTCGGTGGCACCGGCGGCGGGCCGGGCTCCGGTCCCGGTGGCTCGGTGAGTCTGCGCCCCATGAGTGTGCGCTCGGCGGGTTCGATCCGGGCGTCCATCGTGATCACCTCCGGTCGCTTCTCCCCCGCTCTCGAACGTACGCGTTCGGGCCCCTCGACGAGCGCATCCTCGTAGGCTCGACCCCATCGGGGTCCCGGAAGGTCCAGATGTGATGCCCAGATCGACCCGAACGCTCGCCGCCCTCGCGGTGGTTCTCCTGGCTGCCCTCGCCTCCACCGCAACCGCGACGGCCACGCCACCGTCGGGGGTCACCGCTGAGACTCTCGTCCAGTTCACCGTTCCCGGAGAACTCGGGAGCAGCGATTCACCCACCGTCGTCACGATTCGCCGCATCGAGATCGATCCCGGAGGCACGACCGGCTGGCACTTCCACGACGGACCCGTGTACGGGGTGGTCGCGGCCGGCGCGCTGACGAGGACACTGCACGACTGCTCCGAACAGATCTCTCGGATCGGCGAATTCGTGGACGAGGTGGTCGGCAGCGACCACACCCACGTCGGGTTCAACCGGGAAGCCGAGCCTCTGGTGCTGTTCGTGACGTACCTCAGCGCCCCAGGAGTACCGCTCGCCAGTGACGCGCCCGCGGCGTGCTGAGCCCTCTCGTCCTTCCAGGCTGCTCGAGTACGTGAGTGTTCGTCGTCGAGGCGTTGGGCCATTATTCTGTTTTTCTAGCAGTTCCGTCCATGCCGGAGGTTTATCGGAGACACTGTCCGGCGGGACCACACCCACACGGCTCACGCAGGCGACAGGCCCAGTCGACGCACCGCCTCGCCTGCCCCCGCCACGGTCGCCACGCCCGTGGGTAGCGGCGGACGTTCGATCATCAGGACCGGCACGTCGAGCGCGCGACACGCCGCGAGCTTCCCTTCGGTGAGGTCTCCCCCACTGTTCTTCGTCACGAGCAGATCGATCGCGTCGGCGCGTAGCGTGCGTATCTCCTCCTCGACTCCGAACGGACCACGTGCCAGCAGGATTCGAGAATCTGCCGGTACCGGCCCCTCCGGCGGGTCGATCGCGCGGATCAGGAAATGCCGCGAAAGGTCCGCGAAGGCCGCCACCCCCTGCCGTCCGATCGTGAGGAACACCCGGGCCGCGTCTGCCTCCCCCACCGCCGCAGCGGCTCCGGCCAGATCGGGCACCGATGTCCACCGGTCACCGTGCTGCGGCACCCATTCCGGACGCCGGAGGACCAGGAGCGGCACGCCGGCCAGCTCCGCGGCCGCCACGGCGTGCACCGTCATCTGCGAGGCGAACGGGTGGGTCGCGTCGACGACGGCATCCACCTCGTTCCGGCGCAACCAGGCGACGAGACCCTCCACTCCCCCGAAACCCCCGGTGCGTACCGCCCCGCGGGGCAGGCGCGGACGACGTACCCGTCCGGCCAGGGACGAGACGACGTCGACTCCGCGATGTCCGTCGAGGGCCGCGGCGAGCTCACGCGCTTCGGCGGTGCCGCCCAGAATCAACACCCGCATGTCTGCCCGCACGTCAATGCGTGGTGCGCGACCGGGACGCCGAGTAGAGATAGCTGTCCGGGAACCCCTCGGCCGCCAGCGCACGTCCGACGATCACGACCGCGGTCTTGGTGATTCCCCGCTCCTCCACCTGCTCGGCGAGCGTGGCCAGCGTGCCCGTCACGATCTGCTGGTCGGCGCGGGAGGCGAAGGCGACCACTGCAGCGGGGCAGTCGGTGCCGTAGCTCTCGCCGAGCTCCTCGGTGATCTGCCGGATGCGGTGGGCACCGAGGTGCACCACCATCGTGGCTCCACTACGGCCGAGGGACCGGAGATCCTCACCCGGTGGCATCGCCGTGGACAGCGTGCTCACGCGGGTGAGCACGATGGTCTGGGCCACTCCGGGCACGGTCAGTTCCCGTTTCAGCGCGGCGGCCGCGGCAGCGAACGCCGGAACGCCCGGCACGATGTCGTACGGCACACCCGCCTCGTCCAGTCGCCGCGCCTGTTCGGCGACGGCGCTGTAGATCGACGGGTCTCCGGAGTGCACGCGGGCCACGTCCACCCCGCGAGCGTGCGCCGCGACCAGGAGGTCGACGATCTCGTCCAGACTCATGCGCGCGGTGTCGACCACGTCCGCACTCGGCGGGCACGCATCGATCAGTTCGGCGGGCACCAGGCTGCCGGCGAACAGGCAGACGGGACATCGTTCGATCAGCCGTAGCGCCCGGACCGTCACCAGGTCCGCGGCCCCGGGTCCGGCGCCGATGAAGTACACGGTCACGACCGGGCTCCCTTCACGACCGACCACTGGGTGACCGGCAACTGGGGTCGCCACGTGGTGAATCCACCCAGTGGCGACCCGCGATAGACCTGGAACCGGCGTACGTCGCCGCCGAACGTACGGAACCAGGACAACACCGCCGCCTCCGACTCCGCCGTGACGGCGTTGGCCACGAGACGCCCGCCGGGGAGCAATCGCTCCCAGCAGGCGTCGAACAGCCCCTCCTGGGTCAGCCCGCCGCCGAGGAACACCGCATCGGGAGTGCCCGCGACATCCGGGAAATCGTCCGGGGCCGCACCGCGCACACGCAGGTCCGGCACTCCCAGGCGTCCCGCGTTCTGCCCGATCTGTACCTGCCGCAGGGGATCCCGCTCGAAGGTCACAGCCCGGCAGCGTGGGTCCGTGCGCATCCACTCGATGGCGATCGTGCCCGATCCGCCACCCACGTCCCACAGCACCTCCCCGGGGGTGGGCGCCAGGGCACAGAGTGTCAGCGCCCGGATCTCCTGCTTCGTCATCTGGCCGTCACCGGCGAAGGAGTCGTCGTCGAGGCCGGGCAGCCGGGTGGTCCGGGCGCCGATCGCCGGATCTCTGCGGCACTCGACCGCGACGACGTGGAGCGGATCGACGGCCGGGTGATTCCAGTTCTCCGCGGTGCCGTCCAGCCGGTGCTCGTCCGGTCCGCCCAAACGCGCCAGCACCGTCAGCGCCGACGCGCCGAATCCCTGCGCGGCGAGCAGCGCCGCGAGTTCGCCGGGAGTGTCCGGCCCCTGGGCGAGGACCACCAGCCGGGCGGCGGCGGCGAGGTCGGGAACGATCGTCGTCGCCGGACGGTTCACGACGCTGCGCACGGTGACCCGGTCGAGGGGCCATCCCATTCGTGCACAGGCGAGGGAGGCCGACGACACGTGCGGGAGAACGCGCACCCGTTCCGCCCCCAGAATCCGTACGAGGGTCGTTCCGATCCCGTGGAACATCGGGTCGCCACTGGCGAGGACGCAGACCCGACGGCCCCGATGCTCGGCGAAGAGGTCCGCCAGCACAGGCAGCATCGGGGACGGCCACCGGACCCGCTCGGCACGGCCGTCGGGAACCAGTTCGAGTTGTCGGGCCGATCCGATGAGCACCTCGGCGTCCGTGATCTCCTGCCTCGACGTGGCTCCGAGGCCTTCCCAGCCGTCGGCTCCGATGCCGACGACCACGACCGGCGTCATCGGGGCATCCGACGCCACAGCGCCCGCGGCAGCAATCGCATCCCGAAGAACACCGGCTGCAGGACCCACGGCACCCAGACCGTCGCCCGGCGTGCGCGTAGCGCCGCCACCGCGGCGTCGGCGACCTGTGGGGCGGTACTCGACAGCGGCGCCGGGTCCATCCCGTGGGTCATCCGGCCGATGACGAATCCCGGCCGTACGAGCAGGACGTGGACGCCGGTGCCGTGCAAGGCGTCCGTCAACCCGCTGGCGAACCCGTCCAGACCCGCCTTCGCGGATCCGTACACGTAGTTGGCGCGGCGCACCCGCCAGCCTGCCACCGAGGAGAACACCATGATCTGGCCGGAGCCTCGGGCCCGCAGCAACGCGGCGAGGTGGGTGAGGATGCCGACCTGGGCGACGTAGTCGGTGTGCACGATCTGCACCGCGTGGGCGGCTTCTTCTTCGGCACGCTGCTGGTCACCGAGGATGCCGAACGCGAGAACCGCCACCCCGATCGGGCCGTGGGTCTCCACCACGGAGGACAACATCCGACCGTGACCGGCCAGGTCGTCGGCGTCGAACTCCACCGTCTCGACGGCTGCCGCACCCGCGGCCAGTACGGCCGCGCGCTCCTCGTCGAGGTCACCACTGCGCCGCGCGGCGAGCACGACGACCCGTCCGGGAGCCAGGCGGGTCGCCACCTCGAGACCGATCTCGCTGCGGCCGCCGAGCACGAGCACGATTCCCGGGTCCACCTCGCGCCGAGATCTTCCACCCTTCGATCCGATGAGCATGGGTCCAGTGTGCTCGATTACGTTACGGGGCATGGCTCGCACCCCCGCCTCCCCGCACGATCCACCTCCCACCGCTCGCCCTGACCCGTTCCGACTCTCCCCCGCTGCCTCGGAGTTCCTCGGCGAGTACCACCTCGGCACCCTCACCACCCTGCGCCGCGACGGGACACCCCACGTCGTGGCGGTCGGATTCACCTGGGATGCCGAGCGGGGACTCGCCCGGGTCATCACGAACGGCACCTCGCAGAAGGTCCGCAACGTGGAACGGTCCGGATACGCGTCACTGTGTCAGGTGGATCGCGCCCGGTGGTTGACGCTCGAGGGCCCCGCAAGGGTGCTGCGGGACGCCGATTCGGTCGCGGACGCCGTCGCGCGGTACGCGGCCCGGTATCGAACTCCCCGGGTCAACCCGGCGCGCGTGGTCCTCGAGGTCGCCGTCGCCCGGATGATGGGTTCCGCCGCCGTTCGCGAGTAGCGGCCGTCCGCGGCCTCCACTCATGGGTGTCCGCCCAGTGCGCCGGACGAACGCGACCGTCCGGCAGCCGGGTCCCCGCGTCACCGCGCGCCGCCGACACCTGCGGTCCGGTCAGGAACAGTGCCCCGGTGAGATCCGTTCCGCGCAGATCGATGTCACGCAGGTCCGCACCGCGCAGATCCGCATACGACAGGTTCGCACCTCGCAGATCGGCGGCGATCAGAACGGCGCCGCGCAGATCGGAACCCCGAAGGTCCGCTCCCGGACGGCGCGCAGCGAAAAGGTCCGCACCACTGAGTTCCTTCGGCGCCGAGGTGACGGTCCGGCGCACGCGTGCACTGACGTGGTCGAGGAGCGGGCCCACCCGCGCGCGAAGTGCCGGCACGTCGGCGCGCACGATCGCCGTGGGCCGGGCGACTGCGAGCACGCGCAACTCGTCGTCGATCGATCGCAGGGCCTGCGCCGACCGCGCGGTCCCGCAGCGGGTGATCGCCTCGTCGAGGTAGACGAGCAGTTCGTGGATGTGGCGCAGCTGCGCGAACGCCGCGAACATCTCCGCCGCGCGCTCGGGTCGCCCGCGCCAGTCGTGATCCGCGAACCCGTTCCTCGACAGATTCTGTCCCGCCCCGAAACAGTCGTAGACCGTGCAGCCTCGCAATCCGCTCTCCCGCAGCCGCGCGTGGATTCCGCACCGGAAGTCTTCTCGCAGGTGGGCGCACGCGGCCCCGGCAGCCTTGCCGACGGCGAAGTCCGACGAGGCGGCGAAAGGCAGGGCGACACAGCACAGTCCGGCGCACTGTGCGCAGTCACCGCTCAGCCCGAGCGGCGCGGGAGGCAGGCTTCTCGTCATCGTCCTTCTCGTCATCGTCCGCCCACCGTCGCTCTCGGCCGCGTCCGGCGTCAATCGAATTTCCACCCCTCCGGGCTGGCCGCTCGCGGCGGAAAGCGCGCGGCACGTCCCGCGCCAGCCCTACCATCGAGAGTGACCGCACACGGCACGCTCGGTCCCGACGACGATCCCACCGAGGTGGACATGTCCCGAGACGAAAGCTCCCCCGGCACCCCGGCACCGCACGACGTCGCCCCGGCGGACCTGCCCGGATTCGACGCCGCCGGGCACGTGGTGGAAGCCAGGGCCGAGGACTTCTTCCACGCTCGCCGCCTCGACGGTGACACGGAGTGGTTCAAGACGGCCGTCTTCTACGAGGTGCTGGTACGCGCGTTCTTCGACTCGACGGGCGACGGCACCGGCGACCTGCGCGGCCTGACCGCCAAACTCGACTACCTGTCCTGGCTCGGAGTCGACTGCCTGTGGCTGCCGCCGTTCTACGACTCCCCGCTCCGCGACGGCGGATACGACATCCGGGACTTCCGTTCCGTCCTGCCCGAGTACGGCACGGTGGACGACTTCGTGCACCTCTTCGACGAGGCACACAGCCGTGGAATCCGGGTCATCACCGACCTCGTCATGAACCACACGTCGGACACGCACGCCTGGTTCCAGGCGTCCCGCGCCGATCCCGCCGGCCCGTACGGCGACTTCTACGTGTGGTCGGACACCGACACCCGATACGCGGACGCGCGCATCATCTTCGTGGACACCGAGAGTTCCAACTGGACGTGGGATCCGGTGCGTGGCCAGTACTACTGGCATCGCTTCTTCTCCCATCAGCCGGATCTCAACTACGACAACCCCGAAGTCCGGGATGCGATGATCGACGTCCTGCGGTTCTGGCTCGATCTCGGGATCGACGGATTCCGGCTCGACGCCGTCCCCTACCTCTTCGAACGGGAGGGCACCACGTGCGAGAACCTGCCCGAGACGCATGCGTTCCTCAGACGGTGCCGTGCCGTCGTCGACGCCGAGTACCCGGGCCGAGTCCTCCTCGCCGAGGCCAACCAGTGGCCGTCCGAGGTGGTCCAGTACTTCGGTGAACCGACGATCGGCGACGAGTGCCACATGGCGTTCCACTTCCCCCTCATGCCGCGCATCTTCATGGCGGTGCGCAGGCAGAACCGATTTCCGATCTCCGAGATCCTCGCCGGGACACCACCCATCCCCGCCTCCGCGCAATGGGGCATCTTCCTGCGCAACCACGACGAACTGACCCTCGAGATGGTCAGCGACGAGGAGCGCGACTACATGTACGCCGAGTACGCCCAGGACCCGAGGATGAAGGCGAACATCGGGATCCGGCGCCGGCTGGCGCCGCTCCTGGAGAACGACCGCAACCAACTGGAACTGTTCACCGCTCTCCTCCTGAGCCTGCCCGGCTCGCCCGTCCTCTACTACGGCGACGAGATCGGGATGGGTGACAACATCTGGCTCGGCGACCGAGACGCCGTGCGGACCCCGATGCAGTGGACCCCGGACCGCAACGCCGGCTTCTCGCGGGCCGACCCGGCCCGGATGTACCTGCCGGTGATCATGGACCCGACGTACGGGTACCAGTCCGTCAACGTCGAAGCACAGATGAACTCGACGAACACGCTGCTGCACTGGACCCGACGAATGATCCAGGTACGCAAGCAGCATCCGGCCTTCGGCAAGGCCGAGTTCAAGGAGATCGGTAGCGCCAATCCCGCCGTACTGACCTATCTGCGTCAGATGCCGGTGGGCCCGGACGAGGCGTTCACCGACGTGATCCTCTGCGTCAACAACCTGTCGCGGTATCCACAGGCGGCGCTCCTCGATCTCACGGAGTTCGCCGGACGGATTCCGGTGGAACTGACGGGGTCGATCCCGTTCCCTGCGCTCGGGACCGAGGAGTACATGGTCACGCTTCCCGGGCACGGGTTCTACTGGTTCTCGCTACAGCCGGATCCCACAGTGGACGGCCCGGGCAGCGGACATCCGATCAGCAGTGAGGCCGAGGGGGCGGTGCAACCGTGAACGCACCGGACCCGTTCCCGGGCCTCGACGAAATCGAGTCCCGGCTGGCACGGTGGCTGCCCTCGCAGCGCTGGTTCGCGGCGAAGACCCAGCCGATCACGAGTGTGCGGATCCTGCTGCGTCACACCCTGGCCGTCACCGAGGAGGTCCGGGCCGAGCACCTCGTCGTCGAAGTGGAACTCGGCGACGCCTCCCGCCAGGTGTATCAGGTGCCGCTGGGTTTCCGGGCCACCGTCGGGCACGCACTCAGCGCGTGGACGCTTCCCGCAGCGTCGGTGGATCGAGAGAGCGGACGGGATCCCGACGTCGCATACGACGGCCTCCACGACCCGGAGGTCATCGGACGGTACGCAGCCCTTCTCACCGGGGACATCGCCGCGGGACCGTTCGGCGTCCACCTCGTCGAGGACCCCGTCGAGCCGGTACCGGGCGTCACGGACGGCAGTGGCCACGAGGAGTGGCCGACACGCGGACGAGCACTGGGCGCGGAACAGTCCAACACGTCCGTCGTCCTCGGGGAGACACTGCTGCTCAAGATGTTCCGGCGGCTCGCTCCGGGCATCAACCCGGATGTCGAGCTGCACCGGGCGCTGGGAGAGGCACACTCCGCCCAGGTGGCCAGGCTCCGCGCCTGGCTCGACGTCCCACTCCACGGCGCACGCGCCACCGCGGCGATGGCGCAGGATTTCGAGCCCAACGCCGCCGACGGCTGGAGCATGGCGCTCGGCAGTGTCCGGGACCTGTTGGTGGAGGCGGATCTGTATGCGGGCGAACTCGGTACCGACTTCGCAGCCGAGTCACGCCGGATCGGAAGTGCGGTCGCCGACGTGCACGCGAGCCTGGCCGACCGGCTGGGGTCCCGGCGGACTCCGCTGGCCGACACCGTCGCGGCGATGCGGCGGCGACTCGACTCCGCGCTCGGGACCGTTCCCGAACTGGCGGACCTCGCACCGTCGATCCGATCGGTGTTCGATGCGGCCGCCGAGGGCTCGACGTCGGTGCAGCGGATCCACGGTGACCTGCATCTCGGTCAGGTGCTCCGGACCCCGGAGCGATGGCTGCTCATCGATTTCGAGGGTGAGCCCGCCAAGACGTTGGAGCAGCGACGGACCCCGGACAGCCCCCTCCGCGACATCGCGGGAATGATCCGCTCCTTCGACTACGCCGCGCACTATCCGCTCTCGTCCACCGACATGAACGGGACTGCGTCGCAGCGCGAGTTCCGTGCCCGCGAGTGGGCGCAGCGCAACGCCGACGCGTTCACCGACGGCTACGCCGCCGCGTACGGCCGAGATCCGCGCGATGCTCTCCCGCTGCTACGCGCCTACGAACTGGACAAGGCGGTGTACGAGGCCGTGTACGAGACGCACCATCGGCCCCGCTGGGTGGCACTACCGCTGGCGGCCATCCGCCGTCTCCTCGACGGAGTCGATTGAAGTGTCACCGACGGAGTCGATTGACGTGTCCTCGACGGAGTCGATTGACGTGTCACCGGCGAGCAGGAGGACACCCGTCAGATGTCGTCGGTCTCGCGACGGCGCGCCGCTCGGCGCTGTTCCTCGGCGCGCTCGCGACATCTGCGCAGGAACTCCTCGTCCTCCGCGGCGTTCTGCGCGATGTGGCGGCCGGGACGCTCGTACTCCGTGAAGCCCGTGCGGCCGTTCGGCAGGCGCAACACCTGTTCCCGGCCCACGAACAGGTAGACCAGGGACCCGACGGTCGGAACCAGGAGCACCACCAGGAGCCACCCGCCCTTGGGCAGGTGACGGAACTGTGTTTCCTCGCGTGTGATGACGTCGACCAGGCAGAAGACCCACAAGGCCATCGTCAGTAGTCCGAACAGCACGTACGGCACGACCCGCCCCCATCTCGCTCGTCCCCGACGAGGCCGCGCGGCGCGGCCGACGCCGTAGGTTAGCAGGACCGACCGTCCGGTTCGATGCATGCCACCACCGGAGCCACATGCCGTGTTGAAACCCTCGCCCGCGGGGTAGCCGAGGGGTATGGAAATACTCTTCGTACTCCTCGTGGCGCTCGTTCTGCTCGCCGTGATACTCGTGCGCCGTCGCCGAACGGGGCAGGACCCCACGCAGCCGCCGGACGACCCCGAGAAGTACCGCAACCCGGACCGCTGACCTACACGGAAGCGACGGTCAGCCTCCCAGCACCGTCAGCCCGTGCGGCCTGGTGTTCATCGGCTCGCACCCGTCCGCCGTGACCACGACGATGTCCTCGATGCGGGCACCCCACTGCCCCGGAAAGTAGATTCCCGGTTCGACACTGAAGGCCATCCCCTCGACGAGTTCGATCCCGTTCCCCGCCACGATGTACGGCTCCTCGTGGACGGACAGCCCGATGCCGTGACCGGTGCGGTGCACGAACGCGTCGCCCAGACCGGCAGCGGCGAGCACCGAACGGGCTGCCTCGTCGACGGATTCGGCACTCACGCCGGGCCGTACCGCCCGCACCGCCTGCTCCTGGGCTTCCTCCAGGACCGCGTACTGCCTCGCGATCTCCGGATCCGGCTCCCCCATGACGTAGGTGCGGGTCGAATCGGAGTTGTATCCGGGCTCCACCGGTCCGCCGATGTCCACGACGACGACGTCACCCCGGCCGATCACCCGCTCGGACACCTCGTGGTGCGGGTCGGCGCCGTGCGGGCCCGAGCCGACGATGACGAACTCGGCGCCGGTATGGCCTTCGGCCACGATCGCTTCTGTGACGGCCGCACCGACCTGCGCCTCGGTACGACCTACCTGGAGGAACTCGCCCATCCGTGCATGAACCCGGTCGATCGCTGCCCCGGCGCGGCGCAGCGCCTCGATCTCGGCGGCGTCCTTGACCATGCGCAGTTCCCTCAGCACTCCGGTGGCCAGGACAGGCATCGTCCCCAGCCGCGCCGTCACGGGCACGAGGTGCAACGCCGGCATCGCGTCGGCCACGGCCGACCGGGCGGGAGCGGAAAGTCCGCGGGCGACCAGCTCGTACGGATCGACACCGTCCACCCAGTCCCGGACGTCGAGGCCGAGTTCACCGATCGCGGACTCACCCAGACCGGCGAGTTCGAGTGTCGGCACCACCACGGCGGGCGTGCTCCCGTCCGCGGGGACGACAAGGCACGTGAGCCGTTCGAACGACTGCGCCCGCGAGCCGACCAGGTACTGCAGGTCCGGTCCCGGGGTGATGAGGAGAGCGTCGAGACCTGCCGAGCGGGCCAGCTCCGCAGCCCGGGACAGCCGGGCCGCGTAGACACTCGAGGGAAATCGGGACGACGGCCCGGATGTTGCGGAGGAACCCATGGGAACAGCGTAGTGGTGTTCGGCGTAGTGGTGTTTGGCAGGATGAAGCCCATGACCGGTCCCCTCCTGCTGCTCGACGGCGCCAGCCTGTGGTTCCGTGCCTACTACGCACTGCCCGAGTCGATGACCGCGCCGGACGGCCGGCCCGTCAACGCGGTTCGCGGGTTCACCGACATGGTCGCCTCGCTGATCACTCGCACCCGTCCGAGCCGCGTGGTGGTGTGCCTCGACCTCGACTGGCGACCGCAGTTCCGGGTCGACGCGGTCCCCAGCTACAAGGCACATCGGGTCGCGGACGACAGCGACGGCACCGTCGAGGAGGTGCCCGACACCCTCACTCCGCAGGTCGACATGATCCTGGACGTGTTGGCCGGCGCGGGAATCGCCACCGCCGGTGCCGTCGGCTTCGAGGCGGACGACGTCCTCGGCACCCTGGCCGCTCGGGAGCGGACGGACACCGTCGTCGTGGTGAGCGGGGACCGCGACCTGATCCAGGTCGTCGGGGACGACCCGGTGCCCGTGCGGGTGCTGTACGTGGGCCGGGGGCTGGCGAAGGCAGAGCTGCTCGGCCCGGTCGAGGTCGCGGAGAAGTACGGCGTCCCGCTCGATCGCGCCGGCGCCGCCTACGCCGAGCTCGCGCTCCTGCGCGGTGACCCGTCCGACGGCCTTCCCGGAGTCAAGGGCGTCGGCGAGAAGACCGCGTCCGGCCTCCTGGTCCGCTACGGCTCGCTGGCGGGCCTGCGGGCCGCGGCCCTCGACGACTCCTCCGACATGGCGAAGGGCATCCGCGCCAAACTTGCTGCCGCCGAACAGTATCTGGACGTGGCGCTACCGGTGGTCCGAGTAGCTCGGGACGCACCCGTGGAGGTGTCCGGCCCGGATGCGTTGCCCTCCGCACCGGTCGATCCCCGGCGACTCGACGAGGTCGCCGCGGAGCTGGGGATCGGGGCGTCCGTCGGCCGACTCGTCACCGCTCTCGCGGCGGCGTCGGCCGACGGCGTGGTCGCCTAGCTCGGGCGACTCACCTCGTACGTCCCGGAATCGTCGGTGAACGTCACCGTCACCGAGCGGGACTCGCCGTCGATCTGCGCATCGCACGTGAAGCTGTTGCCGGACTTGACTTCCTGTCCCGACGGGCAGGACACGCCGGACACGTCGGTGGCACCGTAGGACTCGGTGAGGATCTTCTCGACCCCGGCAGCGGCCGCATCCGAGTCGAGTGTCGTCGTCCCGCCGAGCGCGGAGAAGGCCGCGATCGCGATTCCGGCCACCACGACAACAGCGAGTACCGCGCCACCGATGATCCACGGCAGCTTCGAGTTTCCGGATCCGGGGCCCTGCTCGGGACTTCCCTGTCCCGGACCGCCCTGACCCCACTGCTGTGCGCCCGGCTGCCCCCAGCCGGGCTGGCCGCCCCAGCCGGGAGCCGTCGGCTGGCCGAGCTGCCCCGGCTGTGTCGGCTGGCCGAGCTGCCCCGGCTGTGTCGGCTGGCCGAGCTGCCCCGGCTGTGTCGGCTGGCCGAGCTGCCCCGGCTGTGTCGGCTGGCCGAGCTGCCCCGGCTGCGGCTGCCCGGGCGCGGCACCCCATCCCGGCTGTCCGTACGGGGGCGCGGGGGGCTGTTGCCCCCACTGCTGACCGTACGGGGGCTGACCGTACGGCGGCTGGCCCTGCGGGGGCTGGCCCTGTTGCGGTGGGGCACCCCACTGGGGCTGGCCCTCCGGTTGCTGACCGGGGCCGTACCCACCCGCGCCGGGGTAACCGCCATACGGTGCCTGGTCACCCTGGGCGGGCTGACCTCCCTGCTCCGGCTGTCGGTCGGCAGCCCACTGCTGATTCGGATCGTTCGGACCGTATGGGCCGCTCATCATCGCCTCCCGCTCGCTACTTCGAATTGGTGCCTACCGTAGCCGCCGGAGGCGGCCGACGCGCACATCGGCCGGGCTTCAGGCCGCGTCGAGCGCCACGACACCGCGCCGGATCGCCGCGACCGCCCTGCGCGCCGACTGCGCCAGTTCCGCATCCCCCGCCGTCGACCGCACCTGCTCGAGCAGATCGATGACCTGGCGGCACCAGCGCACGAAATCTCCCGCGGAGAGCGCTCGTCCGCCGCCGTCGTCCGCGGCCAGGAGGGTATCGAGCAGCGTCCCCTCGCCGGCCCACGTGAACACCGCGGCCGCGAATCCGGCATCCGGCTCCCGCGTCGGCGGCAGCTTGTGCCGGATCTCGTCCGCGCGCAACTCCCGCCACACCTGCACGGTCTCGTCGAGCGCGTGCCGCAGCACGCCGGTGCCCACCGGTGCCGGCGAGTCCCCGTCCCGGCGCGATTCGTACACGACCGTGGAGACCACGGCGGCGAGTTCGGCGGGGCCGAGCCCTTCCCAGACCCCGCGCCGCAGGCATTCCGCGACCAGGAGATCGCTCTCGGAGTAGATGCGGGCCAGGCGAGCCCCGTCGTCGGTGGCTTCGGGATGCTCGCCCGCCGTGACGTATCCGCGTTCGGTGAGCAACGCGACGATCCGATCGAAGGTACGGGCGAGCGAGTTCGTGGTGGCCGCCGCCTTCTGCCGCATGGTCTCGGTCTCGCGCGCCAGGCGGTGGTACCGCTCGGCGACCCGGCCCAACTGCTCGCGATCGGGACGCTCGTGGCAGGGGTGACGACGGATCTCCTTGCGCAGGCGAGTGATCTCCGGGTCCTTCGCCGCCGACACCTTCCTGCTCCTGCGTCCCGGAGCCGTGATTCCGGTCGAACGCAGGGCGGAGGCCAGATCACGCCGGCCACGCCCCGTCCGATGGTCCACGTGTTTCGGCAGACGCATGCTGCCGAGCGGCCTCGCGGGTTCCGGGAAGTCACCTGCCGACACCCGCCCCGACCACTTGCCCTCGGTCAGTACCAGCGGCCTCGGGTCCGTCTCGTCCCGGTCCGGTTCCAGGACCACTGCGATTCCACGGTGCCGACCAACCGGTATCGCCACCACATCACCGCGCCGCAGCCGCGACAGCGCGGTGACCGAGGCTTCCCGGCGGGTCTGCTTGCCATGCCGTTCCAGCGCGCGTTCACGCCGGTTCGCCTCCTCCCGCAGGGCCGCATACTCGAAGAACTCGCTGTCCGCGCCCCCCAGCTGGTTGCGTAACTTCGCCATTGCCTCCTCGTTGCGCTCGATGCCGCGCGTGAGACCGACGACCGACCGATCCGCCTGGAACTGTGCGAACGAGCGCTCCAGCAGCGCGCGGGACCGGTCGGCGCCCATCCGGCCGACGAGATTGATCGACATGTTGTAGCCGGGCCGGAAGGAACTGCGCAGCGGAAAGGTGCGAGTCGATGCCAACCCCGCCACGTCCGCGGGCTCCACTCCGGGTTGCCACAGCACGACGGCGTGCCCCTCGACGTCGATCCCGCGGCGGCCCGCCCGCCCCGTCAGCTGGGTGTACTCCCCCGGCGTCAGTTCGGCATGGGTCTCGCCGTTGTACTTCACCAACCGTTCGAGCACCACGGTGCGGGCCGGCATGTTGATTCCCAGAGCGAGCGTTTCCGTCGCGAACACGACGCGGACGAGCCCGTGGACGAACAACTCCTCGACCGCCTGCCGGAACGCGGGCAGCATCCCCGCGTGGTGGGCGGCCAGACCACGTTCGAGCGCGTGCCGCCAGTCCCGGTACCCGAGCACCTCGAGGTCCGCCCGCGGGAGCCCGGCGGTGTGCTTGTCGATGATCTCGCGGATACGGGGCAGGTCCTCCTGCCGAGTCAGTTCCAGCCGTGACCGCAGGCACTGGGCCAGTGCCGCATCGCACCCCGCTCGGCTGAAGATGAACGTGATCGCGGGGAGCAGGCCCTCCTCGTCGAGCCGGGCGATCACATCGGGCCGCGGCAACGGTCGGAAGCCGCCGAACCCCCGCGGACCCCGACCCCGCGGCGCGGAGTCACGATCGAGTGCCTGCCGCTGGCGGACGTACCGGGCCAGATCGGCGTCGACGACCAGATCCCGTCCGTTCGGTGCGGAACCCGATCGGGAGTCGAACAAGTCGAACAGCCGACGGCCGACCATGATGTGCTGGGACAGCGGGATCGGCCGCACGTCGTCGAGCACCACCGTGGTGTCTCCGCGTACCGTTTCCATCCAGGACCCGAACTCCTCGGCGTTGCTCACCGTTGCGGACAGGCTCACCAGCCGCACGTCCTCGGGCAGGTGCAGGATCACCTCCTCCCACACGGCTCCCCGGAATCGGTCCGCCAGATAGTGCACCTCGTCCATGACGACATGGGACAGCCCCCACAGCGCGGGCGAATCCGCGTAGATCATGTTGCGGAGCACCTCTGTCGTCATGACCACGACCGGAGCATCCGAGTTCACCGAGGTGTCGCCGGTGAGCAGGCCGACCTGTGTCTTGCCGTATCGCTCGACCAGTTCCGCGTACTTCTGGTTGCTCAGTGCCTTGATGGGGGTGGTGTAGAAGCATTTGCGACCGGCCGCGAGAGCGAGGTGGACCGCGAACTCGCCCACCACCGTCTTGCCGGCTCCCGTGGGCGCGCAGACGAGGACGCCGTGGCCGTTCTCGAGAGCCCGGCACGCCTCGATCTGGAAGGGGTCGAGCTCGAACCCGAGTTGCTTCGCGAAGCCGTCGAGGCCCCTGTTCGCAGACCCAGTGTTCGCAGACTCACTACTCGCCGGACCGGCGTCGGTGTGCTGTTCCGCGTTCGCCGCCGGCCGCTCATTCATCACGTGTACCAGCCTGCCACGAACGTCACCGACCGGCGCACGGGCGCCGGGTCCTGGCGCGATCGTGTCTGGGGCTCGAGGGTGTCTGGGGCTAGAGGGTGTCGGAGAAATCCTGGCCGGCCGACATCGAACCGCCGCCGGAGTCGTCACCGTCGTTCGACTGTGTGGCTCCGTTGCGCTTCTTCAGCCGGGCGCGTCTGGTCGCGGAGACCTTGTCCTTCTCGCGCTGCACTCCGCCCCGCGGGCCGCCGACGAGGTCGTACTCCTCGTCCAGTGCGGACGGCGCGGACAGGGAGGACGCCTCGTCGTCGTCGAGTTCCCCCCAGGCCTCGGACCGGCGACGTGCCTTGCGGCGATCGTTGATCCGGGCGATCTGGATCGCCACCTCGAGCAGGATCGTCAGTGCCAGGGCCAACGCGGTCATGGTGAACGGGTCCTGGCCGGGGGTGACGATGGCCGCGAACACGAACAGCGCGAAGATCAGTCCGCGGCGCCAGGCCTTGAGCCGCTCGTAGCTGAGGATTCCGACCAGGTTGAGCGCCACGATGAGAAGCGGTAGCTCGAAACTGACGCCGAAGATGATCAGGACGTTGATGATGAAGCCGAAGTACTCGGTACCGCTCAGTGCCGTGACCTGCACCTCGTTGCCGATGGTGAGCAGGAAGTGCAAGGCCTTCGCCACGATGAAGTAGGCCAGGACGGCTCCCCCGACGAACAGCGTGGCTGCGGACGTGACGAAGGCGATCGCGTAGCGCCGCTCCTTCGAGTACAGCCCCGGGGTGATGAAGGCCCACAGCTGGTAGAGCCAGACCGGGCACGCGAGCACGATTCCTGCGGTCAGCGCGACCTTCAGGCGGAGCATGAACTGTTCGAAGGGGCCCGTGGCGAGCAGGCGGCAGGAACCGTCCGAGCTGAGCTCGGCCCGGCTCTCCGGCGGGAGTTCACAGTACGGGCCGCGCAGGATCTCGCCGAGACTCTCGATACCCAGGATCTGGTGGGTGTACCAGAAGAAACCGAATGCCGTTGTGAGGAGGACGGCGAGGACCGACAGGAGGAGTCGGGTCCGCAGCTCGTACAGGTGATCGACCAACGACATCGTGCCGTCGGGATTGGTCCTGCGCTTGCTGGTACGCGGATCGAACGGAATTCGCACAGTCAGCCCTGGTTCTCGGAAAGGACGCCCTGGTTCTGGGAAAGGACGACGGAAACGCCCAGCGCGCAACCGGGGTGATCGTCACCCCGGTTGCGCGAACTGGCGGTACCGGCCCGGCGCGGGCTAGGCCGACTTGGGCTCGGTCTGCTGCTGCGGCGGAGCGGGCGTCGTGGGCTCCGGCGCCGGCAGCTCCGAGGGCGCCACCGGTGCCTTCGGAGCAGGGGCCGGGGTGTCGTCGTTCGCCATCTCCTTGACTTCGCTCTTGAAGATGCGCAGCGAGCGGCCCAGGCCCCGAGCAGCGTCCGGCAGCTTCTTCGAGCCGAACAGGATGACCAGGACGAGGGCGACGACCGCCCAGTGCCAGGGGCTCATGGCTCCCATGATGAAACCTCCGTAAGATCAGGTGCGCCCGATGTTACCGGACGAAACGATCCGGGGAGCGCCGAGAGCCCGCCTTCGAGCTGTGGTTTTTCTATCGTTTACCTGGATTTTTCCTGCGTCGGCCTCACTCGTCGAGCTGCCCGTACGCCGCGAGAGCGTCGGCGGCTCGGCCGCGCACCGCCCGGGCCAGCGATTCCGGCCCGAGAACAGTGATTCCCGCACCGAACCCGACGACAGTCCGGGCCATCCACTCCGGTGCCGCGTACCGCATCCGGGCCACCACCGATCGATCCGGATCCACCCGCTCGATGTCCATCGGGTAGTAGTCGAGCACCCAGACGTAGTCGGGAGCGATCCGCAGCGTCGCCTCCGGGAGCCCGGCGTCCTCACCGAACAGTTCGAGGTATTCGTCCGGCTCCGAATCCTGCACCGGTGGCGCCGCGGCCTCGTCCAGTTCCTGCGCGGCGTCGATCCGGTCGAAGCGGAACAGCCGGACCCCTTCCGCTTCGCGGCACCAGGCTTGCAGATAGCTGTGGTTGTCGAGAACGACCGTGCGCATCGGATCGACGGTCCGATCGGACACCGTGTCCCGGGATGCCGTGTAGTACGTGATCCGCAACGCGCGCCGACGAGTCAGGGCCGAGCGCACCGTGGCCGACACGGGGTCCTCGGAGACATCCGACGTGCCGGCGGCGGCAGCCGCCTCGTCCCCGCGGCCGGACGCCGCGGCTCCGGCTGCTGCCTCGATCTTCGCTATCGCGCCGTGCGCCGCGGTGGGATCGACGGTCCCCGGGAGCTCGGCGAGCGACCGCAGTGCCACCAGCAGCGCCGTGGCCTCGGTCGACGTCAGTCGCAGCGGCCGGTCGATGCCGGCCGAGAAGGTGACCTCGACACTCTCCTCCGAGAACGACAGATCGATCAGGTCACCGGGACCGTACCCGGGCAGCCCACACACCCACAGCTGGTTGAGGTCGGTCATCAGCTGAGGCGTGCTGACACCGAGTTCCGCGGCCGCTTCCGCGGCACTGATCCCGGGATTGGCGATGAAGTAGGGCACGAGGTTGAGCAACCTCGACAACCGGGACGTCAATCTGTTGCTGCTCACGAGCCCACTCCGTTCCCGACACTCGACCGAAGGATCGCGATCACCTGGTTCCGCAGTTCCTCCGGACCGAGAACCACCGCATCCGCGCCGTGGCCGGCGATCACCCGCGCCACCCACTCCCAGGACCGGACCGGGACGTCGAGGACGTCACCCGGACGTCCGGCAAGATCCCGTGCTTCCGTGACCGTCCCGAGCCGACGCACCTCCTGGGCACGGTCGGTCGCCACCCACACCGTCGCCCGGCCGGCGAGCGTGTCCGATTCGTCCCCCGTGACCTGCTCCACCACCGTCCGCAGATCCACGTGGTCCGGCTTGCGTACCGCACCCTCCGGCCCGATCGGCGTCACGTCGTCGCCGATACGCGAGAGCCGGAAGGTACGGACGGCGTCACGATCCTCGTCGTGCCCGACGAGATACCAGCGTCCCCGCCGGGTGACCACTCCCCAGGGCTGCACCGTCCGGGAGGTGAACTCCGCGTTCGGTGCGCCCCGATGCCGGAACCGGACGGCCCGACCGGCATCGATCGCGGCGAGCAGGCTCTTCAGTGCGGGTTCCGAACCGCGCGTGCGTGCAGGCATCGCGGTCACCGGCGCGTCGGTGTCGGGGTCGAGTTGGATGCCCGCCGCCCGCAGCTTGAGCATCGCGTTCTGCGCGGCGGAGGCAAGCTCCGGCGACTGCCACAGGGCCGCGGCGATCGCCACCGCCGCCGATTCGGCACTGGTGAGGTCGATGTCGGGCAGCTCGTAGGCATCCCGGTCGATGCGGTACCCCTCGACCGTCGAGAACCGCGCCGCCGGGCCCGTTTCCAACGGCACACCCAGGTCGCGCAACTCGTTCTTGTCTCGTTCGAACATCCGGCTGAAGGCCTCGTCACTCGGCGAGTCCTGGTATCCCGCAACACTCTCCCGGATCTTCTCGGCCGTGAGGAACTGCCTGGTCGACAACAGACAGATGACCAGGTTCACCAGACGCTCGATCTTGGATGTCGCCACCAGCGCAGCCTAATGCGTCGGCCGCGCCCCACCACGACAGGACACCACCGCGAGCGTCCTCACATGGAGGCGATCAGACGTTCGACCCGCTCGTCCACGGATCGGAACGGGTCCTTGCACAGCACGGTGCGCTGCGCCTGATCGTTGAGCTTGAGATGCACCCAGTCCACGGTGAAGTCGCGCCCGGCGGCCTGCGCTGCCGCGATGAACTCGCCCCGGAGTTTCGCCCGGGTGGTCTGCGGCGGATTCTCCACCGCCTCGTCGATGGTCTCGTCCTCGGTGATCCGCTTGACCAGGCCCTTGCGCTGCAGGACGTCGAAGACGCCGCGGCCCCGCTTGATGTCGTGATACGCCAGATCCAGTTGCGCGATCTTGGGATCGGACAGCTCGAGGTCGTATCGGTCCTGGTACCGCTGGAAGAGCTTGCGCTTGATCACCCAGTCGACCTCGGTGTCGACCTTCGCGAAATCCTGGGCCTCCACGGCGTCGAGCATCCGTCCCCACAGGTCCACCACCTGCTCGACCTGTGCGTCCGGTTCCCGATTGCGCAGGTGCTCCACGGCGCGGGCGTGATACTCCCGCTGGATGTCGAGGGCACTCGCCTGACGACCCCCGGCGAGCCGCACCGGCCGGGCGCCCGTGGTGTCGTGGCTGACCTCGCGGATCGCCCGGATCGGGTTGTCGAGCGCGAAGTCGCGGAACGACACGCCCGCCTCGATCATCTCGAGGACCAGTGCCGCCGTCCCCACCTTGAGCATCGTGGTGGGCTCGGCCATGTTCGAATCGCCCACGATGACGTGCAGCCTGCGGTACTTCTCGGCATCCGCGTGCGGTTCGTCGCGGGTGTTGATGATGGGCCTCGACCGGGTCGTCGCGGACGAGACACCCTCCCAGATGTGCTCGGCACGCTGGGACAGGCAGAACATCGCCGCCTTCGGCGTCTGCAGCACCTTCCCGGCACCGCAGATGAGCTGGCGGGTGACCAGGAACGGCAGCAGCACGTCCGAGATCCGGGAGAACTCTCCCGCGCGTGCCACCAGGTAGTTCTCGTGGCAGCCGTACGAATTGCCGGCCGAGTCGGTGTTGTTCTTGAACAGATAGATGTCGCCGCCGATACCTTCCTCAGCGAGCCGCTGCTCGGCGTCGACGAGGAGTTCCTCCAGGACCCGCTCGCCCGCGCGGTCGTGATTGACCAGCTGCACGAGGCTGTCGCACTCGGCAGTCGCATACTCCGGGTGCGAGCCGACGTCGAGATACAGCCGGGCCCCGTTGCGGAGGAAGACGTTGGAACTGCGGCCCCAGGACACCACACGGCGGAACAGATACCGTGCGACCTCGTCCGGACTGAGCCGACGGTGACCGTGAAAGGTGCAGGTCACACCGAACTCGGTCTCGATACCCATGATTCGTCGCTGCACACCTCGACACTACAACGATGCGCCCACCGCGACCGCTGATAGCCGCGCGCGGCGGGCCGGTGCCTACGCTGACATCCGTGAACCGACACACCGCCCGCCTCCGTACCGCAGATCACGCACTCGCCGAACGGATCGCGGGTGTCGAACGGCCCACGGTGGACGCCGTGATGCGGCGGGCGAGCCGTCTCGCCGATCACGGGGCGCTGTGGTGGATCGTCGCCCTCCTGCTCGCCGCCACGGGCGGTCGGGCGCGGCGCGGCGCGGTCCGGGGACTGTTGTCCCTCGTCTTCGCGAGCGGGCTGACCAACGCGGTCCTCAAGCCCCTGCTCCCGCGTCGCCGGCCACCCGCCCGCCAGTGGAGCAATGTCCGGCGAGGGGTGCGGACGCCCCGTTCGTCCGCGTTCCCGTCCGGGCACAGTGCGTCCGCGTTCGCCTTCGCTACCGGAGTCGCCCTCGAGTCGCCCCTGGCAGGAGCCGCGGTGACGCCGCTCGCCGCGGCGGTCACCTACTCGCGGGTCCACAACGGCGTGCACTGGCCGAGCGACGTCGTCGCCGGCGCCGCGATCGGCACCGCGGTCGCGGCCGGAACCCGGCGGTGGTGGGCAGTCCGGTCGGACGAGCCTGCCGACGTCGGCCGGGACCGTCCGGCACCGGCCCTCGACCGCGGATCCGGAGTCGTGGTCTTCACCAATCGGGAATCCGGTACCGACGGCGCCGACATCGTCGCCGCGGTGACCGAGGCCCTGCCCGACGCGCGAATCGTCGAGTTCGACCCGGATCGCGATTTCGCGGCGCAGATCGACGAGGACGTGCGGCGCCACACACCCGCGGCGCTGGGCGTTGCCGGTGGCGACGGCACCGTCGTCGTCGTGGCCGCCGCGGCCGAACGGCACCGGCTGCCGTTGGCGGTCTTTCCCGGCGGGACGTTCAATCACTTCGCGCGGGACGTGGGTGCTGCGGAGGTGTCCGACACGGCGAGCGCGATCGAATCGGGCAGCACGGTGGCGGTGGATCGCGCGGAGGTCGTCACCGACGACGGCACCGCACACCCGTTCCTCAACACGGCAAGTCTCGGCGGCTACCCGGACGCGGTACGACTGCGGGAGAGATGGCAGCCGCGCCTGGGGAAATGGGTGGCCGCGGCGGCCGCGATGATCCGGGTGCTCGCCGCCGCGGAACCGCTGTCGGTGGCGATCGACGGCCGCCCGTTGCAAGTGTGGATGCTCTTCATCGGCAACGGCCGCTACTCCCCCGGCGACCAGGTTCCGATGTCGCGCCCCGCGATCACGGGCGGGCAACTCGACATACGTTGTCTGCGTGCCGACCGGCGCTGGTCCCGCCTGCGGCTGCTGTTCGCCGCGGCGACCGGCACCCTCGGCGAATCACGGGTCTACTCGCGGCAACTCGCGGAGACGGTGACCGTCCGGATCACCGGCCGGCACGTCGCGCTCGCCACGGACGGCGAGGTCGTCGACGACGCCCGCCACTTCGTGTTTCGCGCCTGCCCCGAAGCACTCACCGTGTACCGCCGCCCCACCCCCGGCTGATCCCCGCGCCCACCCCCATTGACGGATGAATGGCACGTTCATCGCCGCTGAGGCGATGAACGTGCCATTCATCCGGTGGAGATCAGGGTCGGTCAGCTGGTGGAATCAGGGGCCTCGGGGGCTCCGGGGGCCGAGTCGGAGTCACCGTTGCCGGCGGCACCGTCACCCTGCGCATCCGGATTCTTCGAGGCGGCCAGTTCCGGCAGCAGTTCCGAGAGCGCGACACCGGAGATCCGGCGGAACGCCCGCCGCGGACGGGACTGGTCGAGGACGGCTACTTCGAGAGCCCCGATCGGGCGACGCTCGGCGTCACCCGTACCCGCGTTCTGCAACGCGCCCACCGCGGTGGAGAGCGCCTCCTCGAGATCACGGCCGGGTCGGAACGTCTCCCGCATCGCGGTGGCGATGGGTTCCGTCGTCCCACCCATCACCACGAAGCTGGGCTCGTCGGTGATGGAACCGTCGTAGGAGATGCGGTACAGCTGGGTGTGCGGGGCGGAACCGAACCGACCCACCTCGGCGACACAGATCTCCACCTCGTACGGCTTGGGCTGCTCGGTGAAGATCGTGCCGAGCGTCTGCGCGTAGGCATTCGCGAGCGACCGCCCCGTCACGTCCCGCCGGTCGTAGGAGTAGCCACGCATGTCGGCGTGCACGATCCCGGCCCGGCGCAGGTTCTCGAACTCGTTGTACTTGCCGACCGCGGCGAAGCCGAGCCGGTCGTAGAGTTCGCTGACCTTGTGCAGCGCCGTCGACGGGTTCTCCGCGACGAACAACACCCCGTCCCGGTACGTGAGCACGATGACGCTGCGTCCGCGAGCGATGCCCTTGCGCGCCAACTCCGAGCGATCCCGCATGATCTGCTCGGCGGACGCGTAGTACGGCATGGTCATGCGTCGGTACCCCCTTCCTCGGAACGGTCCTCGATCACCGCGCGGGCGATTCGGGAGATCTCCTCGGCCGGCACGTGCGCCGCACCCTCGGCGGTGATGGTGACTGCGGTCGGGTAGATGCCCCGCCCGACGTCCGGCCCGCCCGTCGCGGAGTCGTCGTCCGCGGCGTCGTACAGCGATTCGACCGCCGCGCGCAGCGCGTCGTCCTGCTCTCCGTCCGGCGCGTAGAGCTTCTTGAGCGCGGACTTCGCGAACAGCGATCCGGAGCCGACGGCGTGGTATCCCGCCCGCTCCTCGTACCGTCCACCGACCACGTCGTAGGACACGATGCGTCCGGCCCGTGCGGCCTCCCGCGCGTCGACGTCGTAGCCGACGAGCAACGGCACGACCGCGAGGCCCTGCATGGCGGCAGCGAGGTTGCCACGCACCATCGAGGCCAGCCGGTTCGCCTTGCCGTCGAACGTGAGCTGGACGCCCTCGATCTTCTCGTAGTGTTCGAGCTCGACCGCGAACAGGCGCACCAACTCGATCGCCACTCCGGCGGTACCGGCGATGCCGGCGGCCGAGTAGTCGTCGGTGACGTACACCTTCTCCATATCGCGATTGGCGATCAGGTTGCCCTGGGTGGCCCGCCGGTCCCCGGCGATGAGGACGCCGCCGCGATAGGTGAGCGCGACGATGGTGGTCCCGTGCGGCGCCATGTCGGACGAGTCCATGAACTCACCCCTTCCCGACCCCGCATGCGAGGCGCCGTCGCGGCGACCCGGCAGCAGTTCCGGCGCGTGCCCCCGCAGGAATTCGGTGAACGACGACAGCGTGGACCCCAGGCCCCGAAGCATGTCCCCGTCGGTGATCCGCAGTCCCGGTTCCGCCGTCACTGGCCACCTTTCTGAACGTAGGCGCGCACGAAGTCCTCCGCGTTCTCCTCGAGAACGTCGTCGATCTCGTCGAGCAGGTCATCGGTGTCCTCGGCCAGCTTCTCGCGACGTTCCTGACCCGCGGCACCGTCGGCACCGGGGGTGTCGTCGTCCTCGCCGCCACCCGTGCGTGTGGTGTGCTCCTGCGCCATCGCCGACCTCCTTCTCCGAGGTGCCCGGTACGGGCTACCCGTCCTACCGAACGTCCTGCGCCACTCCGCGCTGCCGGACCTACCCCGGCCCGCCCGAAATGCCGTGCCGCTCGGACCTTCACCCTACCGAGAGGTGCCACCCCGTGTGTCGCGACGCGTCGGCGTGTTCGCCCACGGCAGAGCGAGGGAGCGTTCAGTTGGTGAGCTGCTCGACCAGTTCCGTCGCACTCTGCGCCGTCTCGAGGAGCTCACCGACGTGTGCCTTGCTGCCGCGCAGAGGCTCGAGGGTCGGGATGCGCACCAGTGAGTCCCCGCCGAGGTCGAAGATCACCGAATCCCAGCTGGCTGCGGCGATGTCGGCACCGAACTTCCGCAGGCACTCACCCCGGAAGTAGGCCCGGGTATCGGTCGGAGGGTTGCTCACCGCGTCGAGAACCTGCTGCTCGGTGACCAGACGCTGCATGGATCCGCGCGCGACGAGCCGGTTGTACAGGCCCTTGTCGAGTCGCACGTCCGAATACTGCAGATCCACCAGATGCAGCCGCGGCGCCGACCAGCCGAGGCCCTCGCGGTTGCGGAATCCCTCGAGAATCCGCAGCTTGGCGGGCCAGTCGAGGAGGTCGGAGCACTCCATCGGATCGCGTTCGAGCAGGTCCAGCACCATCGCCCACTTCTCCAGCACGTCGGTGACCCGCGGATCGTCGTCGCCCTGCGCCGAGACGAACTTCGCGACTCGATCGTGATAGATCCGCTGCAGCGCCAGTCCGGTCAGCTCCCGTCCGTCCGACAGCGCCACGGTCGCCCGCAGGGTCGGGTCGTGGCTGATGTGGTGCACGGCGGTGACCGGGCGTGCCAGCTGCAGATCGGTGAGGTCGACGCCCGCCTCGATCAGGTCGAGGACGAGCGCGGTGGTACCGACCTTGAGATAGGTCGCCATCTCGGCCAGGTTCGCATCACCGACGATCACGTGGAGGCGCCGGTACTTGTCGGCGTCCGCGTGCGGCTCGTCGCGAGTGTTGATGATCCCCCGCTTGAGAGTCGTCTCGAGGCCCACCTCGACCTCGATGTAGTCGGCGCGCTGAGACAGCTGGAAGCCCGCCTCGTCGCCGGACTGGCCGATCCCCACCCGACCGGACCCGCAGATGACCTGGCGGGACGCGAAGAACGGCGTCAACCCCGCGATGACGTCCGAGAAGGGGGTGTCCCGGCTCATCAGGTAGTTCTCGTGGGTGCCGTAGGACGCGCCCTTGCCGTCGACGTTGTTCTTGTAGAGCTGCAGCCGCGGGGCGCCGGGCACGCTGGACGCGTGCCGCGCCGCGGACTCCATGACCCGCTCGCCGGCCTTGTCCCAGATCACCGCGTCGAGCGGGTCGGTCACCTCGGGGGCGGAGTACTCCGGGTGCGCGTGGTCGACGTAGAGCCGCGCCCCGTTGGTGAGGATCATGTTCGCCGCACCGACCTCGTCGGCATCGATGACCGGCGCCGGTCCGCTCAGGCGCCCGAGATCGAAGCCGCGCGCATCGCGCAGCGGCGATTCCACCTCGTAGTCCCAGCGGGTTCGCTTGGCCCGCGGCACCCCCGCGGCCGCGGCGTAGGCGAGAACCGCCTGGGTGGACGTGAGAATCGGGTTCGCCGAGGGCTCGCTGGGCGAGGAGATCCCGTACTCGACCTCGATACCGATGATCCGCTGCATGACTGCGAGCCTAGGCGATCTCCCCCGCGGGCACGGTTCCGGCAGGTCCCCCGCACGCGCCACCGCCCGCCCCCACGGGACCGAATCTGCGGGCACGATCGCCGGGGCCCGCCTCTGGCAGGATCGAACGATGACGAGCGCCGCCCAGCCCGACGACGAGATCGTTGCGGTCTTCGACCAGGCGGGGAACCCGACCGGCGTCGCCGCCCGGTCCCGGGTGTACGCCGAGGGGCTCTGGCACGCGAGCGCCGGAGTTCTGCTCCGCTCGCCCGACGAGCGGATCTACGTGCATCGCCGCACCGACACCAAGGCCGTCTTCGCGGGGCATCACGACTGTCTCGCCGGTGGCGTCGTCGATCCGGGCGAGAGCCCGGAGGCCACGGCTCTTCGGGAGGTCGCCGAGGAACTCGGCGTCACCGGGGTCTCGCTCGCGGCGATCGCCCGGATCTCCTGGGACGGCAGCTGGAACGGTCGCCCGCTCCGCTGCCATCTCCATGCCTTCGAGACCAGGTGGGCGGGCCCACTCGTACACCAGCCCACCGAGATCGCCGACGGCTGGTGGTGGACCGAGCAGCAACTGCGCGATCATCTCGCCGATCCCGAGTGGCCGTTCGTGCCCGACAGTCGCATCCTCCTCGGCCACTATCTGCGCCTGTGACATCGGTCGTGGACGGCGGAAGGCCACGCTCCCCACACGGGAACGTGGCCTTCCGACCCGCTGTCGCCCACCGGAGTGGCGCGACGGCAGGTACCGACTACAGGTACTGACCGGTGTTGGACTCGGTGTCGATCGCTCGGCTGGCGCTGGCGTTCTTGCCGGTTACCAGCGTGCGGATGTAGACGATGCGTTCGCCCTTCTTCCCCGAGATCCGCGCCCAGTCGTCCGGGTTGGTGGTGTTGGGCAGGTCCTCGTTCTCGGAGAACTCGTCGACGATCGAGTCGAACAGGTGCTGGACCCGCAGGCCCGGGGCCCCGGTGTCGAGCACCGACTTGATCGCGTACTTCTTCGCCCGGTCCACGATGTTCTGGATCATCGCGCCGGAGTTGAAGTCCTTGAAGTACAGGACCTCCTTGTCGCCGTTCGCGTAGGTGACCTCCAGGAAGCGGTTGTCCTCGCTCTCGGCGTACATCCGGTCGACCACCCGCTCGATCATCGCCCGCACGCACAGCGTCCGGTCGCCGCCGAACTCCGCGAGGTCGTCGGCGTGGACCGGCAACGACTCGGTGAGGTACTTGGAGAAGATGTCCTGTGCCGATTCGGCGTCGGGCCGCTCGATCTTGATCTTCACGTCCAGGCGGCCGGGGCGCAGGATCGCGGGATCGATCATGTCCTCCCGGTTCGACGCGCCGATGACGATGACGTTCTCGAGACCCTCGACACCGTCGATCTCACTGAGCAGCTGCGGCACGACGGTGGTCTCCACGTCCGACGAGACCCCGGAACCGCGGGTGCGGAAGATCGAGTCCATCTCGTCGAAGAACACGATCACCGGCGTGCCCTCGGACGCCTTCTCCCGGGCCCGCTGGAAGATCAGCCGGATGTGCCGCTCCGTCTCGCCGACGAACTTGTTGAGCAGCTCGGGACCCTTGATGTTGAGGAAGTAGGACTTCGCTTCCTTGCTGTCCTGCCCGCGAACCTCGGCGATCTTCTTGGCCAGCGAGTTCGCCACCGCCTTCGCGATCAGCGTCTTGCCGCACCCCGGTGGCCCGTAGAGCAGCACGCCCTTCGGCGGCCGCAGCGAGTACTCGCGGAACAAGTCCTTGTGCAGGAACGGCAACTCGACGGCATCACGGATCTGTTCGATCTGACGTCCCAGACCACCGATGTCGTAGTAGTGGACGTCCGGAACCTCTTCGAGCACCAGGTCCTCGACCTCGGCCTTGGGGATACGTTCGAACGCGTATCCGGCCTTCGTGTCGACCAGCAGGGAGTCACCGGGACGCAGCTTGCGGGGCGCGTCCTCGTCGAGATCGAGCACCTTCTCGCTGCCGTCGCGGTGAGCGGCCGCGAGTGGCTCGGCGAGCCACACGATCCGCTCCTCGTCCGCATGACCGACGACGAGGGCGCGGTGACCGTCGTCGAGGACCTCGCGCAGACTGCTGATCTCGCCGACCCGCTCGAAACCGCCCGCCTCGACCACCGTCAACGCCTCGTTGAGCCGCACCGTCTGGCCCTGCTCGAGCGATTCGGACTCGATGTTCGGCGAGCAGGCGAGACGCATCTTGCGGCCCGAGGTGAAGACGTCGACCGTCTCGTCCTCGTGCACGGCCAGCAGCACCCCGTAACCGCTCGGAGGCTGACCGAGCCGGTCGACCTCCTCGCGCAACGCGAGCAACTGCTGGCGAGCTTCCTTCAGAGTGTCCATCAGCTTGGCGTTGCGAATGGACAGCGAGTCCACCCGCGATTCCAGCTCACGGACCTGCTCGGGTGATTCGGCGAGCTGCCGGCGCAGGGCCAGTGCCTCCGCTCGCAACGCCTCGAGCTCACGTGCTGCCGCAACCGGATCCGGGTTCTCTGTCGAGCTCATTGCGTCTCCTCCCAGTGAAGATCTATCCACGCTACCGGGAGGAACTCAAATGTGCTCGGGTGACACGAATTACCGTTCGCTGCTGCTCAATTCTTACCGGACCGGCGTTGCGGCTTGGGCGTGACGGTGCCCTCCGAGAGTCGGCGAGCACTCACCAGGAAGGCCGTGTGCCCCTGCATCCTGTGCTCGGGACGGACCGCGAGACCGACGACGTGCCACCCCCGCACGATGGATTCCCACGACCGTGGTTCGGTCCAGCATTCCTGCTCGCGCAGCGCCTCCACCACCCGGGAGAGTTGCGTCACGGTGGCCACGTAGACCATCAGCACACCCCCCGGTACCAGGGCTTTCGCCACGGCGGGCAGCGCATCCCAGGGTGCCAGCATGTCCAGGACGACCCGGTCCACCGGGCCGCCCTCGGATTCCGCGTCGAAGTCCGCGACGTTCCCGATCGTCAGATTCCAGTTGGCCGGGCGTTCGCCGAAGAACGTCTCGACATTGCGGACCGCATGCTCCGCGTGATCCTCGCGGATCTCGTAGGAGATCACCTGTCCCTGTGGCCCCACGGCTCGCAGCAGCGAACACGTCAGGGCACCCGAACCCGCCCCGGCCTCGAGCACCCGAGCGCCCGGGAACACATCTCCCTCGTGGACGATCTGGGCGGCGTCCTTGGGATAGATCACCTGCGCGCCGCGCGGCATCGACAGGACGTAGTCCACCAGCAGCGGCCGCAACGCCAGATAGGGCGTTCCGTTCGTCGACGTGACGACGCTGCCCTCGTCGGTACCGATCAGATCGTCGTGGAGGATGCCGCCGCGGTGGGTGTGGAATTCCTTGCCCGCTTCGAGGTGGACGGTGTATTTGCGTCCCTTGGCGTCCGTGAGTTGGACGCGATCGCCCACTCGAAACGGTCCGCTCGGTCGCGTTTCGCGCCCTTCCATCGTCCTCCGACTCCTCGACAAGCTCCGGTACCGGCCTGACCGTGCTGTCGGACCCGGTGCCTACCCTGCCAGGTGTGAGCATCGCCGAGTCGCATACCCCCGCGGAAACGGGGTCCCCGTCACACGCGCCCGGTGCCGCTGCGCCGTCCCGGCCTCTCGCGCTCTCGCCCTCGCGGGCCGAGGACTTCAAGCGCTGCCCCCTGCTGTATCGGCTGCGGGCCATCGACCGGATCCCCGAGGTGCCCACCCGCGCCCAGGTCCGGGGCACGTTGGTGCACGCCGTCCTGGAGGAACTGTTCGCGCTTCCGGCGCCCGACCGTCTCCTCTCGGCAGCGGAGGACCTCGTCCGCCCGGTGTGGGAGCGCATGGTCGCCGAGCGGCCCGAGTCGGCGGACCCGATCGGCGAGGACACCGAGTCGTTTCTCGGGGAGGCCCGCACACTGGTCGCGCGGTACTACACGCTGGAGGACCCGACGCGATTCGATGCCGACGTCTGCGAGGAACGCCTGGAGCTCGAGCTCGACGGCGGGCTTCGGCTACGCGGAGTCGCCGACCGCATCGACGTCGCGACCACCGGGGAGGTACGCGTCGTCGACTACAAGACCGGACGGGTCCCCGGCGAGAAGTCGGAGGCGACGGCGCTCTTCCAGATGAAGTTCTACGCACTCATGCTGTTGCATCTGCGCGGGCGGGTGCCGGAGCAGCTGCGGCTCCTCTACCTCGCCTCGGGGGCCGTCCTCACGTACACGCCGGATGCGGCGGAGCTGCACCGCTTCCAGCGCACGCTCGCGGCGATGTGGGACGCGATCACCACCGCGGGGGCCACGGGAGACTTCCCGGCACGGCCGGGCAGACTGTGCTCGTGGTGCGACCACCGCGCGCTGTGTCCGGCGTTCGGTGGCACCGTCCCGCCGTATCCGGGCTGGCCGGTCGTACCCACCGAGAACGCAGCACCGAACGGGTCGAACGAGGAGAGATGAATGAGTGACGGGTCCCCGCACACGCCGGACGCGTACTACCTGCCGGTTCCGGGTGGCGAACCCGGTGTCGAGCGGTTCGCCGGCACGTCCGCCACCGTGAGCGTCTGGGCCGACACCATGCAGCACGGTGCACCGCCGTCGGGCCTGCTGGTACGGGCACTCGAACGGCTCGGCGCTCGTCCCGACGCCAGGCTCACCCGGGTCGCCATCGACATCCTCGGCCCCATCCCCGTCGCCGAACTCGACGTCCGCACTCGCGTCGAACGACCCGGACGCAACGTCGAGCTGGTCGTCGCCGAACTCTGGACGACCGGCGACGACGCGCGCGCGGTCGCCCGTGCCTCGGGGTGGCGAATGACGACGGTGGACACCGCGTCGGCCGAGCACACCGTCGATCCCCCGCTCGAGCCTGTCGCCGACGCGCACGTCGCCGAGTCGATGGACGAGTTCTGGCAGGTCGGCTACCTCCAGAGCCTGGACTGGCGCTGGCTGGCCGAGATCGGCTGTACCGGACCCGGGAAGGTGTGGGCCCGGCCGCTGCCGGCACTGGTCGCGGGCGAGGACATGTCGCCGCTCCAACGGTTGTTCTCCGTCGCCGACATCGCCAACGGTGTCGGAGCGAAGCTTCACCCGTCCGAATGGACGTTCCTCAACACCGACCTGACCGTGCACGTGTTCCGGGTCCCGGAAGGCGAGTGGATCGGTGTCAGCGCCGAGACGTCCACGGGCACGGACGGGGTCGGCATGTGTGCGGGGGTGCTGTACGACGAGAAGGGCGCCGTCGGCCGCATCGCCCAGACCGTCCAGATCCGCCGCCGCTAGGGGTCAGCTCGCGCGCTCCGCTCCCCCCACTCCATCGGATGAATGGCACTGTCCTCGCCTCGAGGGCGATGACAGTGCCATTCATCCGGCCGGGCCCAGTCGGTACCCGGGGGGCGGCGGGCGTCAGAGCGCGCCGGTGTCAGAGCGAGCCGGTGTCAGAGAGCGCGACAGGACCTGATGTTGGACGCCAGGATGGCCTTCGCGCCCAGCGTCGCGAGGGCGTCCATCACGTCGTTGTGCCCCTTCAGCGGGACCATCGCGCGCACCGCGACCCAGTTCTCGTCGGCCAGCGGCGAGAGCGTCGGCGACTCGATGCCCGGCGTGACGGTGATGGCCTGGTCCAGAATCGCCTTCGGGCAGTCGTAGTCGAGCATGACGTTCTGCTGGGCGAACACGATGCCCCGCACCCGCTCGACCAGCTGGTTGCGCGCCGCGTCCTCGGGCGCTCCTGCCTGCTCGATGAGCACACCCTCCGAATCGCACAGCACGTCGCCGAACGGCACCAGGTCGTGCTGGCGCAGGGTGCGCCCGGAACCGACGACATCGGCGATCGCATCGGCGACTCCGAGCTGGATCGAGATCTCGACGGCACCGTCCAGCCGGATCACCGAGGCCTCGATACCGCGTGCGGCGAGGTCGTCACGGACCAGATTCGGGTAGGACGTGGCGATGCGCAGGCCGGCGAGGTCCTCGACGGACCAGTCGCGACCGGCGGGCGCCGCATAGCGGAAGGTGGAGCGGCCGAAACCGAGCGAGAGCCGCTCGTCGACCGGGGCCTGTGAGTCACGGGCGAGGTCGCGGCCGGTGATGCCGAGGTCGAGTTCGCCGGACCCGACGTAGATCGCGATGTCCTTGGGACGCAGGAAGAAGAACTCCACCTGGTTCGACGGGTCGAGAACGGTGAGGTCACGGGAATCGGTGCGGCGGCGGTATCCGGCCTCGCTGAGGATCTCGGCGGCCGAGGTGGAGAGGGCACCTTTGTTGGGGACTGCAACGCGCAGCATGGGGGTGGGTCCTTTCGGGAGCGGGGGATCGTCGATGTCTGTGGTCACTCGGGATCACAGATGTCGGTAGACGTCCTGGAGAGTCAGTCCCCTACCCACCATCAGCACCTGCACCCAGTACAGGAGCTGGGAGATCTCCTCGGCGAGCGCGTCGTCGGTCTCGTGTTCGGCGGCGATCCATACCTCGCCGGCCTCCTCGAGGACCTTCTTGCCCTGTGCGTGGACGCCGGAGTCCAACGCGGCAACAGTGCCGGAACCCTCGGGACGGGTGGCAGCACGTTCGGTCAGCTCGGCGAACAGCGATTCGAAGGTCTTCACGGGGCACCATTGTTTCACGACGTCCCGCCGCCGGGGTAATCAGTATCTCCGTACCCGGCCGCGCCCTACCGAGCCACCGGATCTGCCTGATTCCCTCCGTCGGTTCCCTCGTCGTCCGATACTGGACCTCACGGATCCGCACAGCCGGATCCTCGGCTGCCCGGGAGCCCTGGCATGAGTGTCTTCGTCGCTGTCCTCGCGATCATCGGCGCGCTGGTCCACACCGTGCGGAGCCGGTCACGACCGCGCTCCCCAGCAACGGTGGTGGACATCTTCCTCGCCTGGTGGCTCGTCGTCGCGGTGGGTGCCGGCGGCATCATCGGCGCCGCCTACCACGTGTTCGACGGCCCGGCGATCGCCGAGTCGATCGGCTACACCCGCGGCGACGGCGGGTTCCAGTTCGAGAACGCGATGGGCGATCTGGCCCTCGGAGTGCTCGGCGTCCTGTGTGTGCGATTCCGTGGGTATTTCTGGCTCGCGACGATCATCGCCCTGACCATCCAGTACTGGGGTGACGCCGGCGGTCACCTCTACTTCTGGATCGCGCAGGACAACACCAAGCCGGACAACATCGGCGCCCCACTCGTCGCGGACATCCTGCTGCCGATCGTCGCCTGGGCGTTGTATCTGATATCGGTGCGCCGCGGCGGAGCCGCAAGACAACCGAGCGGCGGAGCCGCTCAGCAGCCCAGCGGCGGGGCCGGACAGCCGGACTCACCAGTTCAGGGTCCGTGAGGACCGGAAGTCCCGCTCCCGCCCGGTCACCGGGTCGGTGAAGGCCAGCCGGCGTGCCAGCAATTGCAGCGGGTCCGTGAACTCGTTCCCGGGAACGCGCCGGAACCGCGGGTAGAAGTTGTCTCCCTCGATCGGGAGCCCCAGCGAGCACAGGTGCAACCGCAGCTGGTGTGTGCGGCCGGTTTCGGGGATCAGTCGGTAGCGTCCGCGGCCGGCGCGATGCTCGACGAGTTCGATCCGTGTCTCGCTGTTGGGCTCTCCGGGTTCCTCGCGGCCCGTGAGCACCCCGTGTTCCTTGACGATGCGGCTGCGCACCGTGCGGGGGAACGCGACCGACGGGTCGTGGGGCGCGATCGCCTCGTACTCCTTGTGCACCTGACGGGACGCGAACAGTTCCTGATACGGACGCCGGTGTTCGGGGCGGACCACGAAGACGATCACCCCGGCGGTCATCCGGTCGAGTCGGTGCGCGGGTACGAGGTCGGGCAGGTCGAGATCCCGGCGCAGCCGCACCAAGGCTGTCTCCAGCACGTGCGCACCGCGCGGGATGGTGGCGAGGAAGTGCGGCTTGTCGGCCACCACGAGGGTCTCGTCGCGGTGGATCACCCCGACGGGGAACGGAACCGGCACCTCCGGCGGAGGCTGCCGGTAGAAGTACACGAACCGGGTCGGCATGTACCGGGTGTCGCGGTCCACGGCACGTCCGTGCTCGTCCACGATCTCGCCGTTGTCGATCCGGGCGAGCCACTCGTCCCGGGCGTCCGGGAACGTGGCGAGCAGGAACTCGGTGACGGTGTCGGGGACGCCGGCCTCCTGCCCGGCCGCGGGCATCCGGATCCGGTCCGGTCCGAGCCCACCGCGAACCGGTAGCGGCGCACGCCCCACGTCAGCCGTCGCAGGACGCGCAGGTCAGGACCAGGCGCCGGTCGTCGTCGGGGTCGTTGCGGTAGGTCGAGGTCGGGGCGCCGCAGTGCGCGCATGCACCGAGCGTCACCGCGTCGGGCGAGAACTCGACGTGCATCCTCCGGTCGAACACGTAGAGGGACCCTTCCCAGAGCCCGCGGTCCCCGAAGGTCTCCCCGTAGCGCACGATTCCACCGTCGAGCTGGTACACCTCACCGAACCCCCGCGACCGCATCAGTGCCGAGAGCACCTCGCAGCGCACACCCCCCGTGCAGTAGGTGACCACCGCCTTGTCCTTGAGGTGGTCGTATCGGCCGCTGTCCAGTTCGTCCACGAAGTCCCTCGTGGTCCGCACGTCCGGCACCACGGCGCCACGGAAGCGGCCGATCTCCGCCTCGAAGGCATTGCGGCCGTCGAAGAACACCACGTCGTCACCGCGCTCGTCGACCAACTCGTGAACCTGTGCCGGAGCGAGCGGGACTCCCCCGCCGACGACGCCCGACTCGTCCACCTTCAGTTCGTCCGAGGCACCGAACGTGACGATCTCGGGCCGCACCTTCACGCTCAGTCGAGGAAAGTCGTCGCGGCCGCCGTCCGACCACTTGACGTCGGCCCCCGTGAACGCCGGGTAGCTGCGGGTACCGCGCACGTATCGTTTGACCGCCCCGATCTCACCGCCGACCGTGGCATTGATCCCGTGCTCGGACACGAGGATGCGTCCGCGCAGGCCGTTCGCCTCGGCCAGGGTCTGCTGCCAGAGACGGATCGCCTCCGGGTCCGCGAGCGGGGTGAACACGTAGAACAACACGATCTTCGAGACGGCCACGACGGAACAGGCTACCGAGATCGCGCCGTCAGACCCGGGTGTACCCCCAGGCGGCCTCGAGATCGCTCACGGTGACCCCCTCCAGGGACGCACGGAACACCCGTCCGGCGCCTTCCGGGACCTCGATCTCGCTCGGCACCACGAGGACGGTGCATCCGGCCGCGACGGCCGCTTTCGTCCCGGTCGGAGAATCCTCCACGGCCAGGCACCGGCGCGGATCGACACCCAGCAACTCCGCTCCCCGCAGGTACGGGTCGGGGGCCGGCTTGCCACTGGGAACCTCGTCGCCGCACACCGAGACGTCGAAGAAGTCGCGGCCGAGGACGTCGAGTGCGGGTTCGGTGAGCCGACGTTCGGTATTGGTCACCAGTGCTGCGGCCAGCCCGGCGTCGCGCACCACCTGGAGCGTCTCTCGCGCTCCCGGCCTCCACTCCAGACCGTCACCGAACAGTTCCTCGACGCGGACGTACATCCACTCCTTCGCCTCGGCCAGTGCCTCCGGCTCGTGGGCGAGGCCCAACGAGTCGAAGATCACCTGCAGCGCGCCGTCGCTGGAAGCGCCGATCGTCGCCCGCCTGGTCTGTTCGCTCATCGGGCCGCCGAGACGGAGCGAGAGCTCCCGGACGGCCACGTCCCAGTGCTTCTCCGAATCGAGCAGGGTCCCGTCCATGTCCCAGAGGACGGCACGCAACCCGGAATCGGGCAGTGCGGAATCGAGCGATGCGGAATCGAGCGATGCGGAATCGAGCGATGCGGAATCGGGCAGTGCGGAATCAGACATTGAAGTACTTCGCTTCCGGATGGTGCAGGACGAACGCATCCGTCGACTGTTCGGGGTGCAACTGCAGTTCTTCCGAGAGTTTGACGCCGATCCGTTCCGGTTCGAGCATCGCGACCAGCTTGACCCGGTCCTCGAGATCCGGGCACGCGCCGTATCCGAACGAGTACCGCGCGCCCCGGTAGCCGAGGTCGAAGTACTCGGAGACGTCGGACGGATCCTGGACGGCGAGACTGTCTCCGCCGGGCAGGGTGAGTTCCTCACGTACCCGGCGATGCCAGTACTCGGCCAGCGCCTCGGTGAGTTGCACGCCGATGCCGTGGACCTCGAGGTAGTCGCGGTAGGCATCGGCGGCGAACAGGTCGTTCGCGAAATCGGCGATCGGTTGTCCCATGGTGACGAGCTGCATCGGCAACACGTCCACGCGCCCCGACTCCCGCGCCGCGGCGCGGGAGCGTACGAAGTCCGCGATGCACAGGAAGCGGTCCCGCTGCTGGCGCGGGAAGGTGAACCGGAACCGCTCCGAACCGTCCGCGGACGGTTCGTCGAGCACGATCAGGTCGTCGCCCTCGGACACGACGGGGAAGTAGCCGTACACGATCGCCGCGTGGGCGAGCACGCCCTCGGTGGCCAATCGGTCGATCCAGTACCGCAGCCGCGGACGGCCTTCCGACTCGACGAGTTCCTCGTAGGACGGGCCGTCTCCCTTGCGTTGCCCGCGCAGCCCCCACTGGCCGAGGAACAGGGCCCGCTCGTCGAGGAACTCCATGTATTCGGACACCGAGACGCCCTTGACGATGCGGGTGCCCCAGAACGGGGGTTCGGGGACCTCGACGTCGGCGGCGACATCCGAGCGCTCGGGAACCACGACCGGCGCCTGCGCGGCCTTGCGCTTCTCCGCGATGCGCTTGGATCGTTCGTGCCTGGCCTTGCGTTCGGCTGCCTTCTCCCGGGCCGCGATCGCCTCGGGGCTGTCCGGATCGGGGCCCTCGCCGCGCTTGGTCGCCATGATCTCGTCCATCAGGCGCAGGCCCTCGAAAGCGTCGCGGGCGTAGCTCACTTCGCCCTCGTACACCTCGGAGAGGTCGTTCTCGACATATGAGCGGGTCAGTGCCGCGCCGCCGAGCAGGACCGGGAAGCTCTCGGCGACACCGCGCGTGTTCAGCTCCTGGAGGTTCTCCTTCATGACGACGGTCGACTTCACGAGCAGGCCCGACATGCCGATGACGTCTGCCCGCTGTTCGACCGCGGCGTCGAGGATGGTGGCGATCGGCTGCTTGATACCGAGATTGACGACGTCGTACCCGTTGTTGCTCAAGATGATGTCGACGAGGTTCTTGCCGATGTCGTGGACGTCGCCCTTGACCGTCGCCAGGACGATCCTGCCCTTGCCGTCCTCGTCGGTCGCTTCCATGTGCGGTTCGAGGTAGGCGACGGCGGTCTTCATCACCTCGGCGGACTGCAACACGAACGGCAGCTGCATCTGTCCCGAACCGAACAGTTCCCCGACCGTCTTCATGCCGGACAGCAGGGTCTCGTTGATGATCTGCAGCGGTGGCTTCTGCGCCATCGCCTCCGTCAGGTCCTCCTCCAGACCGGCGCGTTCACCGTCGACGATGCGGCGCTCGAGCCGCTCGAACAGCGGTAGTGCCGCGAGTTCCTGCGCACGCGACTCGCGGGCCGAGGCCGCGGAGACGCCCTCGAACAGCTGCATCAGCTTCTGCAGCGGGTCGTAGCCCTCGCGGCGACGGTCGTAGACGAGATCGAGCGCGACCTCCCGCTGCTCGTCCGGGATCCTCGCCATCGGCAGGATCTTGGAGGCGTGGACGATGGCCGTGTCCAGGCCTGCCTCGGTGGCCTCGTGCAGGAACACCGAGTTCAGCACCTGGCGGGCGGCAGGGTTGAGCCCGAACGAAATATTCGACACACCGAGGGTGAAATGAATACGGGGGTAGCGCCGCTTGAGCTCCCGGATGGCCTCGATCGTCTCGATGCCGTCCCGCCGCACCTCTTCCTGCCCGGTCGAGATCGGGAAGGTCAGGGTGTCGAGGATGATGTCGGATTCGTCCAGCCCCCAGTTTCCGACGATGTCCTCGACCAGCCGGACCGCGATCCGCACCTTGTCCTCGGCGGTGCGGGCCTGGCCCTCCTCGTCGATGGTCAGTGCCACCACGGCCGCGCCGTGATCCTTCACCAAGCGCATGATGCGCTGGAACCGGGAGCCCGGCCCGTCGCCGTCCTCGTAGTTGACGGAGTTGACCGCGGACCGGCCGCCGAGATGTTCGAGGCCGGCCTCCAGGACCGCGGGTTCCGTGGAATCCAGCATGACCGGCAGGGTCGACGCCGTCGCGAAGCGGCTCGCGAGTGCGGACATGTCGGCGGCACCGTCGCGTCCGACGTAGTCGACGTTGAGATCGAGCATGTGCGCGCCGTCGCGGGTCTGTTCCTTCGCGATGTCGAGGCACTTCTGGTAGTCCTCGGCGATCATCGCCTCCCGGAACGCCTTGGACCCGTTCGAGTTGGTGCGCTCGCCGATCATCAGGATGCTCGCGTCCTGGTCGAACGGCACGGCCGTGTACAGCGACGACGTCGACGATTCGCCCCTCGGGTCGCGCTTGGCCGGAGTGGTGTCGGCCACGGCGGCGGCCACCTGACGGATGTGTTCGGGTGTGGTGCCGCAGCAGCCGCCGACGAGTGCCAGCCCGTATTCGGAGACGAACCCGCTGAGAGCGACGGCCAGTTCCTCCGCGGTGAGCGGGTACTCGGCCCCGTTCGGTCCGAGCTGTGGCAGACCGGCGTTGGGCATCACCGAGACCGGCAGCGCCGAATGCTTGGAGAGGTGCCGGAGGTGCTCACTCATCTCGTCCGGCCCGGTCGCGCAGTTGAGCCCGATCAGGTCGACGCCGAGTGGCTCGATCGCGGTGAGTGCCGCTCCGATCTCGCTTCCGAGCAGCATCGTGCCGGTGGTCTCCACCGTGACGTGGGTGATGATGGGCAGGCGCAGGCCGAGGGCCTCCATCGCCGCCTTGCTGCCCAGGATCGCGGCCTTCACCTGGAGCAGGTCCTGGCACGTTTCGACGAGGATGGCGTCGGCACCGCCGTCGATCATGCCCTTCGCCGATTCCTCGTAGGCGTCACGCAGCTGCGCGAAGGGGGCATGGCCGAGGGTGGGGAGCTTCGTTCCCGGCCCCATCGACCCGAGCACGAGCCGCGGGATGCCGTCCGCGCCCGGCCCCATCTCGTCCGCGACCTCACGAGCCAGCCGCGTGCCCTTCTCCGACAGATCACGGATCCGGTCCGCGATGTCGTAGTCGGCCAGGTTGGGGAGATTGCAGCCGAACGTGTTGGTCTCCACCGCGTCGGCGCCCGCTTCGAAGTAGGCGCGGTGAATCGAACGCAGCACGTCGGGCCGGGTGTCGTTCAGTATCTCGTTGCAACCCTCGAGCCCCAGGAAGTCGTCGAGCGTGAGGTCGGCGTCCTGCAACATGGTGCCCATGGCTCCGTCGCCGATGACAACGCGCCGTTTCAGCGCATCGAGCAAGACCGAGTTCAGCGGGGCAGACATGCACACCAGAGTAGTGGGCGCTCCGACAACACCTGGCCGTAGGCTGGGCGGGTGAGTTCCTCAGAGTTTCCGACGTCGTCCCCGCCGGGTGGTGACAGCACCTCGGTGCCTGCTGCCGGCGTCACCGAGTCCGGCACCGAGGACGAGTTCCCGACGTTGCGCCGCCCGGTGCTCGTCGCCGCGTTCGAGGGCTGGAACGACGCGGGCGACGCCGCGAGCGGCGCGGTCGAACATCTCGAGCTGACTTGGGACGCACAGCCGTTGGCCGAACTGGACTCCGAGGACTACTACGACTACCAGGTCAATCGGCCGACCGTCCGCCAGGTGAAGGGTGTCACCCGGGAGATCGTCTGGCCCACCACCCGCCTGTCGGTTTGCTCACCCCCCGCCGCAACTCGTGACATCGTCCTGCTGCGCGGCATCGAACCGAACATGCGCTGGCGCAGATTCTGCGCAGATGTGATCGAACTCATCGAGCAGCTGGAGATCGAGACGGTCGTGATCCTGGGCGCACTCCTCGCCGACACCCCACACACACGACCGGTCCCGGTGACGGGCTCCGCGTACAGCAGTGAGGCCGCCGAGCAGTTCCACCTCGAGCAGAGCCGGTACGAGGGCCCCACCGGAATCACCGGAGTCCTCCAGGACGAGCTGGTCCGTGCCGGGATACCGTCGATCTCCTTCTGGGCGGCGGTCCCGCACTACATCGCGCAACCGCCCAACCCCAAAGCGACCATGGCACTTCTCCAGCGCGTCGAGGACGTGCTCGATCTCGAGGTCCCACTGGGCGAGCTTCCCGCGCAGTCGGAGGACTGGGAGGAGGCAGTGACGGAGATGACGTCCGAGGACGAGGACATCGGCGACTACGTCCGGTCCCTCGAGGAACGTGGGGACGCGGAGGCGGACATCTCCGATGTCATCGCCAAGATCGACGGCGACGCCATTGCAGCCGAGTTCGAGAAGTACCTGCGCCGCCGCGGCCCGGGCAGTTTCGGCGCCTGACCGGGGGCGCCCGCGTCCCCGCGCCGACACGCCCGGACCGACACCCGAATACTCACGCGTCACACAGGTCGCGGAGAGCCTCTTTCGGCCCGCTCGTCACACGCGTCCCACCAGGTCGGCGCGACCTTCTCGGCAATGTGGTCGTGCCGTCCGGGTGTCGATGAGCGCGCGCTCGGGAAATTCCGGCATTCCGTAGGAGACCGACTCGAATAGCCTGCGATCGTGGCCGAGAACTCCCCCACCGACATTCCCGCGGCGGCGCTGCCGCCGAAGCCCGAACGCGACGTGGACCTCTACCGCAGGGCGGTGGCAACACTGCGCAGCGCGCTCCCCGCCGGGTGGAGCATCGCCTCCGCCAAGTCCGCGTCGCTGGCCGCCGCACCGGAACGCATGCTGGTCACGGCACCGACCGGCGAGGTCGCCTCCTTCCACGTCATCACCGCACGCGGCGTCCTCGCCGGTGATGCCGCGAAGTTCGCCGACGCACTGTCGGATTCGGACCGTGGCTTCGTCTGCGCGCGCTATCTGTCGGATCCGGTACGCCGACAACTGGACGGGCGCGGCCTGTCCTACGCCGATGCCACCGGCAACGTCTCCGTCCACGCGGACCGGCCGGCGATCTGGGTCCGCGACCGAGGAGCGGACGCAGATCCGTGGCGCGGGCCCGGGCGGCCTCCCGCCCAGCTCACCGGGGATCCCGCTGCCCGGGTGGTACGCGCCCTCGCCGACCACGCCGGCGCGGTCACCGTGCCCGAACTCATCGCCCTCGCCGGGGCATCGACCGGCGCGACCTACCGCGTCGTCGAGACGCTGGCCGAACGGGAACTGATCGAGAGACTCCCCCGCGGGCCCATCACCCGCGTGCGCTGGGTCCCGATGCTGCGCGCGTGGAGTTCCGACTCGAGTTTCCAGGATTGCCAGTCCCTCGGATACGTTGCGCCCGGGGGTGTCTCGGCGGTGCTCGCGCGGTTGGCCGGCCTGCCCGACGCCCTGTACGCGGTGACCGGCTCACACGCCGCCGCGACGTTCACCGAGTACGGGACGCTGCAACTACTCCAGGTCTACGCCGACGACCCGGACGCGCTGGCCCGCTCCCTCGGCCTGCGTGCCGTCGAGGACGGAGCGACCGTCGTGATCGCCACACCCCGCTCCCCCGCCGTCTTCGACCGCACGCTGCTCCGGTCCGGCGTCCGGATGGTGGCCCCGACACAGGCTTTCGCCGACCTGCTCGCCGGGCGGGGACGGCACCCGGAGGAAGCGGAACGTCTGCTCGACTGGATGACCGCCCACGAGAGCGAGTGGCGACTGCCGGTCGGCGGACCCGCGTGAGCGTGCCCGCGAAATCCAGCGACACACGGCCCGGGAACGCAGGCGCGTACCCGGCGGCGTAGCAGGATGTACACCTGTCGCACGGATCGGGTGGGATCCGGCGGCGGACCGCAATTCCACACGTGAGACGAGTAGTCGAGGTGTCAGCATGACCATGGGAGTCGGGCTCAGGATCGGAGACGTCGTATCGACAGCGGTGGTGGCCTCGAACGACCCGGGGTCGCCGGACCCGGTCGTCATCGTCCGGGACACCGTGCTGCACATGCTGCCCGGCGGGACCGCGGTGTTCGGCGGAGGCACGCCGAGTGACCCCGGCGTGCACTCGATCTCGGGATTCCTCTCCCGCGTCGGGCACACCGAGGGCGTCGAGGTCGGCGGCGGAATGCTCTACCGTGCGGAGGATCTCGTCGCCGGGGCGATCCGGTGTCTGTTGCGCGACTGCGAGCCGCTCCCCCGTCACGGCGGCCGCCACGGAGGGGCGCCCGACATCATGGCGTCGTATCCCACGCGTTGGGACGCGTCCGCGGTCGCCGCGCTGAACGACGCGCTCCAGTTCGCCGGGCTCTCCCACATCTCGCTCGTGTCGGACGCGGAGGCAACCTCCGCGTGGTTCGAGTCCGAGATCGCCGAACAGCCGGGGCAACTGGTCGGGATCTATCACGTCGACGACACCGGCACCACGGTCGCACTGATCCGTTCGGGCGTGGCCGCGGGGAAAGCCTTCCGCTACGCCAGGGGCGGATCACCGGCTTCGCAGCTCGCGACGGCACTCGGAGCGTTCGGATGGCTTCCGGAGAACCTCGACGCCGTCGTGGTCACCGGCGACGGCCTCATCGCCCGGGACGCACCGGCGATCCGGGCCGTCGCGGAGTCGGTCAGCGCCAAACTCGCGGTGCACTGCGTGATCGGGCCGGGCCCCGAGCAGACTGCCGCACTGGGTGCTGCCATCCGTGCCACGGGCTTCAATCCGACCACCCACCGCGTGTCACCGATCGGGCTGCCACCGTCCTACGACATCACCGAGGTGATCGACGCGATCGCCACCGAGGAGCCCGAACGCCTCGTCCCGTCCGCGCGTCCTTCCGTGCAGTACGCGGCCGAGTCGGCGCCGGTCGACGCCCCGGTGCACGAGACCCGGGCACCGGCGACCACCGCCGTGGCCACCCGGGCCCGACGCGAGGAACCCGAGGCCTCGAGCAGCGGTTCGGCGGCGTTCCGGTTCGTCCCCGCGATGATCGGGGCGATCGTGCTCGTCGGGCTGGTGATCGCCGCGTTCGTCCTCCTCTGGGGCTGATCATCCGGCACCGACCTCGAGACGCCGTTCGGCCTTTCCTGATCTTCCGTCCCAGCCGGACGAATGAACCCGACACGGCACCCGGCAACGTGGTTCGCCCGGCGCGGGCGCCTACCCTGTCACGGTGAGTGAAATCCCGGCCGGGCCGCCCGTGCACGAAGCCGACCCGGTCGGCGCAGGAGGGCACCCGGGTATCCGGGACACCGGTGGCCGCCTGAGAGTGTTCTCGTTCGCGACGGCCGAGAAGCGGGTCGAGTACCTGTGGGTATTGCGCGCATTCGAGCAGGCCCGCTCGCGATACGTCGTCCTCCTCCACGCGGCCGACGTCTCCCGCATCCTCGGAGAGATCGGCGACGGTGTATCGGGGGAATCGGGGGTGTCAGGGGAGCCGCTCCCCTCCCCCGACGTCGCCGCACTCCTCGATCAACTCCATCAGTGGGGTGTCCTCGAGCGCACGCACGACGGAAGCCGAGCAGCCACACTCGCCGAGTACCGCAACCGGCATTTCGTCTATCAGTTCACCGATCTGGGCTTCGAGGCATTCCGAGCGGTCGAGGGCGTGCTCGCGGCCGGGCCGGACGAGGTGTCCCTGTCCCGGGCCGCGCTCCCCGACCTCCTCGCCGACCTGACCGACCTGGCCGACGCGAACCGGGACGGTGATGCCGAGAGAGTGGCCCGCAAGCTCGGCCGACTCGACGCCACGCTGTCGGACATGGCCGACCGGGCGGCACGCTTCTACCTCTCCCTCGGCACGATGGTCCGCACCACCGACGTCACGCCCGAGACGTTCCTCGCGCACAAGGACGCACTGCTCACGCACATGCGTGAGTTCAGCTCGGATCTGGCCCGGTACGCGCCGCGGCTGGCCACGGCGATCCGCGAGGTCGAGGAGTCGGATATCGACCTGATGGTCGCCCGGGCGGTAGCGCACGACGGCCGGATTCTGCGCCCCCTGAACGAACGCGAGGCGGACTGGCGGCAGCGGTGGGCCGGTCTCGCGCAATGGTTCGTCGCCGCCGACGGAGCGCTGAGCGAGGCCGACCGGCTCCGAGACGGCACGATGAGCGCAATCGCGGCCGTGCTGGCCCTGCTCCGTCGGGTGACCGAGAACCGCAAGGGCGGAGTCAGCCGGGACAGCCAGCTCCGGCACGTGGCCGGCTGGTTCGCCGCCGCTCCCACCGAGGACGCCGCGCACGCACTGTTCCAGGCGGTGTTCGATCTCGATCGTCCGCGTCATCTCTCCGGAGTCCATCCGCGCGCCGAAGAGACCCACGCCGGCGAGATCACGGAGGAGCAGTCCTGGTGGGAGGCACCACCGGTCGAGATCTCCCGCACGCTCGCCGAGACCGGCCGCGCGCCCGCCGCGGGTGTTCCGCATCGCGTCCATCGCGACGGGCCGGGGGTACGGCGGCTGCGGGACGCGCAGCTCGCGGCGCAGCGGTCCCGCGCGGGTGCCGCGGCGTCGCTCGCCGAGGCCGGGGCCTACACGCGCCCGCTCACCGAGCCGGAGACGGACGTGCTGCTCAGGCTCCTCGACACGGCGCTCTCCTCCCGCGCGACGGTGAGCGGCAGTGTGCACTGGGGTGACGCCCGAGACGGGGGCGCCGTCCTCACCGTTCGCCCCGGGGAGGGGGCCACCGTCGTCGACACGGCCCGCGGTCGGCTGTACCTCGACGGAATCGAGGTCGACGTCCGATGAGAGCGCGCACGATCGGTTCCCTCGATCTCGATTCCTATCAGCGAGCCGCCCGCACGGTGCTCGCCAACCATCTCGTCACCACCCGCTATCCCGATCGGAACGCCCTGCCGCTGATTCGGGCGTGGGCCCCGGAGTTGCGTGAGGATCTGGCGGAGACCTTCGGCTACCGGCTGGAGGTGACCGAGACGACGGCCCGGCTGCACACCGTGCGCGACGCGCTACACCCCGCCGCACCGGCGGTGACCTCCACCGACCGGCCGTTCGACCGGCGACGGTACGCGCTGCTCGCCCTCGCGATCGCGGTACTCGGCCGCTCCGGTGGCCAGGTCACGCTGTCCGAGCTCGCCGAACGAGTCGCGGCCGACGCGGCCGGGGTCGACGGCATCGATCTGGACACGGATCTGGCGGCCGACCGGGACGCCTTCGCCGACGCGGTGGGATGGCTGGCCCACCGCGGCGCGCTGGCCCTCGCCGACGGGGACGCCGGCGGGTGGACGGCGGATCCGGAGGCAGGCGAGGCGCTGTACGACATCGACCGCGGCGTCGTCGCGGCGCTGTTCCGGCCGCGGAAGGCGGTCCAGCATCTCCGATCGGTCGCCGAGCTGACGGGCGAACCCGAACACCTCGACGACCACCACGACGGTTCGGGCTCGGACACCGGCGCCGCCGGGCGGCGGGTGCGACGTGCTCTCGTGGAGCGTCCGGTCGTCTACGCCGACGAGCTCACCGACACCGAGCTCGTGCATCTCGCGTCGCCGCGCTCGGTCGAGGAAGTCCGGCTGCTGACCGGGCTCGTTCCGGAACGGCGGCGGGAGGGCATCGCGATGATCGACCCTTCGGGCCGCCTGTCGTCGATTCGGTTTCCCGGCAACGGCACGGTCGCCCAGGTCGCGCTTCTCCTCGCGGGTGAGATCTGCGACCGCGTCCTCGCCGAGCAGCCGAGTGCCGATACGGGCACCGACACCGGCCCGGACACCGAGGGCACGGCCACGCCGGAGCGACGTGCGTGGCACGACGACCGCTCCGCGGTCCTCACGGCGCAACTGGACGGCGCGATGCCGCGGAACGGGGTGTTCGACGCGCTCGCCACCGACACCGACACCACCGACACCGGCCGCCATCCTGGAGCCGACCACCACGAACGGGCGTCGGCACACCCCTTCCTCGGAGACGACTGGCTCACCGCCACGGTCGACGCGCTCTCCGTGCGCTACGGCCGGACCTTCGCCGCCCAGTGGCAGGCCGACCCCCGCGGGCTGGCGCGCCGGGCCGTGGACGTCCTGGACCGGCTGCGTCTCGTGCATCCGGTTCCCGGTGGCCTCCTCGCGCTTCCCGCGCTCGCCCGATACCGGGGTGTCGTGGTCGGTATCCGTTCGCGGACGGCCGATCCCGCGCTCTTCGAGCCGCCCCCACCCGAACCGATCCCGCCGATCACGGACACGACCACAGACCAGACGAACGACGAGGCGTCATGACGAACAGTGCCCGCTTCCGCCCCACCCGGGCGGGGATCATCAACCTCTGGGACTACGAGGACCAGGAGTTCTGCTTCGCCGACGGTCGCCTGGTGCTGCGCGGCCCCAACGGATCCGGGAAGACCAAGGCGCTCGAGGTGTTGTTCCCGTTCGTCCTCGACGGCCGGATCGAACCGCGTCGGCTCAACCCCTTCGCCGGCGAGGAACGCACGATGAAGTCCAATCTGCTCTACCGCGGACAGGACAGCGCGTACTCGTACGTGTGGATGGAGTTCTGCCGAGGCCCGGAGGACGACCCCGAGGCCGTGACGGTGGGGATCGGAATGCGGGCGGCGCGCACCGCCGACAAGGTCACCCGCTGGTACTTCGTGGCGGACGGACGTGTCGGCGTGGACTTCTCGCTGCTGGCCGACGACGACCGGCCCCTCACGAGGAGGCAACTCGCGGAAGCCCTCGGCAGCGACAGCATCACCGATCGCCCCGTCGACTACCGCGCGTCGATCGATGCACGCATGTTCGGTCTCGGTCGGCAACGCTACGATCAGCTGATCAATCTGGTTCTCACACTGCGCCGTCCGCAGCTGGCGAAGAACCTGGACCCGAAGGGGCTGTCCCGGGCGCTCACCGACGGCCTCCGGCCACTCGACGAGAACCTCGTCATGGAGGCCGCGCGGTCGTTCACGGACATGGAGGACGTCGCGCGGGCACTCGAGGGTCTCGCGGCGGCGGACAGTGCGACGACGGCATTTCTCGACGTCTACACGAACTATCTCCGGAGACAGGTTCGCGCCGACGTCGAACAACTCACCACCCGGCTGGAGGCGGTCGATGCCGCGACCCGGGATCTGGCGTCCGCGGCCGCCGAACGCGATGCCGGCCACCGCGAACGCGACGTCGCCGCAGGGGACGTCGAGGCCGCCGAGCACGCGGTCGAGCAGGCCCGCGCCCAGCTCGAGGCGCTCCAGCAGTCCAGCGCGTACAAGGGCAAGGAGCAACTCGACGATCTCGCCCAGTACGTCGAGTCCTTGCAGGAACGACAGGTCGATCACGAGCGGCGCGCAGAACGTCTGCAGGCGGCGACCGATGCCCGGGCCGCCGAGGCGGAGGAGTCGCGGCTGCGCAGTGAACAGGCACGCGCCGCGCTCACCCGGGCCGAGTCCGACCTGTCCGCTGCTGCCGTCGACGCCGGTATCGAGTGGATACCCCGCGCCGAGGCCGGGGCGGTTTCCGACGCCGTCCGCGCCCACGCCGCCGAGCGCGACGACGACATCCGGGCCGTTCGCGACGCTCTCACCGACGTGGGCCGGGCCACCGCCGTCCGGGACCGCGCGCAGGAGGCCGCCCACCGTTCCCAGGCGCGGCTCGCGGACGCCTCCGCCGAGGTCGCGGGGGCGGAGGCCGCGGTCGACGATGCCCGCTCACAGGCACGTGCCGCGCTCCGGCGCTGGTGGGTCGACCACAGTTCCCTCTACGAGTCCCCCTCTCTCGACCACTCGCCCGGATCGGCTGCTCCCCTGGTGCAGGCCCTCGAGGAGACCCTGGACCGGATCGGCGACGCCGACGCCCCGACGTCGGCGGGAGTCCTCGGCGAATACACCGCCGGGCCGCTCGAGCAGATCCGGACGCAGCGACAGCAGGCGCGCCTCGACGCGGTGGAGGCCAGGCGCACACGCGACGAACTGGCCGCCGAGCGGGAGCACGTGGCGGCCGAGCACGACGACGCGCCGTCCACCTCCCCGGCCTCACCCACCGGTGACGCCGGTACCGCGCTGTGGCGGCTGGTCCGCTTCCGGGACGACGTACCCGAGCGTGACGCGGCCCGGATCGAAGCCGCTCTCCGCGCGGCGAACCTGCTGGACGCCCGGGTGCTCCCCGACCACGAGCCGCGGCCGGGCGGGGACGGCTCGACCGAGCTCGGCCGGGTGCTGACTCCCCTGCCCGCGTCCGCCCGCCCGAACGGGCGCACCCTGTCCGCCGTGCTCGAGGTGGAGGATCCCACGGGACCCGAAACGGACTCGCTGCGGGCAATTCTCGACTCCGTGGCGCTCGACGACATGTCGGCACAGGTCGCCGTCGACACGAGGGGGCGGTTCCGCCTGGGGATCCAGGCCGGTGCCCACGTGAAGGACCACGCCGAGTACATCGGGGCCACCGCACGCGCGCGCCGCCGGGCAGCGCGGATCGCCGAGATCGACGCCGCACTCGCCGGGGCCGAGGAAGCCCTGGCCGTCGCCGAGAGCGCCGAGACCGCGGCCGCGGCGCGTATCGCCGAGTTCGCGGCCGCCGCGAAGGCGCTCCCGCGCACCGGTGAGATCGTCGCCGCGCGACGCCGCGTGGCCGAGTCGGCGGGTGCGCTACGGACGCAGACCGAACTCGCGGAGTCGGCCCGCAGCGACCTCGATCGGGCAGTGGTCGAGGTGTCCGGGCGCGATCGCGAGCTCGCGTCGACCGGAGCCTCACGCACCGTCCCCACCACACCGCGGGCGCTCGACTCGCTGTCCGCAGCGGTGCGGCATTTCGAGGACCGGGGCGCCGCGGTCGTGCGCCTGCACCGGGAGTGCGCGGTGGCCGACGACGCCGCGGCCCGGGCACGGGAACGATGGGAGGAGGCCCGGACCGACGCGGCCGATCACGCCGAGACCGCCGCGGCCGACCGGGAACGCCACGACACCCAGGCTCGCCGGCTCGCGACACTGCGGGACTCGCTCGGCGCGGACGCCGAGCAGATCGACGCCGAGATCGCGTCCACCCGCGCCCGGGTGGAGTCAGGCAAGACCGACGAACGCCGCGCCCGCGCCGTGTTGCAGGCCACCCTGGAACGGATCTCGGCGGCCGATGCCGCCCACACGTCGGCCGCCGCGACGCTGCTGCACACCGTCGGCGAGGCGCAGTCCGATGCACACCGGCTCGCTCCGTGCGCCCGTCCGGACGTCCTGGCACTGCTCGGGGTTCCCGCGGCCGACACGGAGGTCGCCTGGCCCGCGAGCGAGGGGGCGTGGTCCACCCCCGAGCAGGTCACCTACCGTCTCACCACGGGCGCCACCGGTCCCGGGGACGCGGCGATCCTGCCGGACGAGGTCACCGCCCTGTACCGCGCGCTCGACACGGCCACCGCGGCGGTCTCCGGCGGGGAGTCCGCGCGCAAGTCCAGCCGAACCGCGCTGTCCGCGGCGTTGCAACGCTTCGAGTCCCAGCTCACCGCCGCCCAGCGGGACTATCGGCTGCGCTGGGACGCACCGGATCATCTCACCGTGGTCGAGGTCCAGGACGAACACGGCGCGTCGTCGATCACCGACTTCGCGGCGCGGATCGCGGCCGCACGTGCGGACCAGGAACTCCTCCTCACCGATTCCGAACGGCGGATCCTCGAGGATGCTCTGCTCGGGGGTCTCGCCCAGCAGATTCACGAGCGGACCGTGGAGGCCCGGGCCCTGATCTCGCGGATGGGTGCCGAGATGCGGGAGCGGAAGATGTCCTCCGGCAACACGATCGGCATCCACTGGGGTCTCGCCGACTCGCTCGACGACGACGCCCGTGCCGTCGCGAAGCTGCTGGATCGCGACGCGACCACCCTGGGCGCGGAGGAACTGGCCGCGATGCGCGCCCATTTCGCCGCCCGGATCCGCACCGCGCGGGCGGCGCATCCGGAGCGTTCGTACCCCGAGATCCTCTCGGAGGCACTCGACTACCGTCGCTGGCGCTCGTTCACCTTCACCCTGCTCGGTGCCGACGGCAGCGAGGATCGGCTCACCGTGGCCCGGCACAGTGCGCTCTCCGGCGGCGAGCAGTCCGTCTCGCTGCATCTGCCGCTGTTCGCCGCCGCGCACGTGATGCTCGACTCGGCCGACCCTCAGGCGCCCCGGCTGCTCGCCCTCGACGAGGCCTTCGCCGGTGTCGACGAGAACGGGCGCCGGGAGCTGCTGGGGCTCACGGTCCAGTTCGATCTGGACCTGTTCATGACCGGCTACGACCTGTGGGTCACCCACGCCGAGGTGCCGGCGTGCGCGCACTACGACCTCTCGCACTCGGCGGCCGCCCACGCGGTGAGCGCCGTCCTCATGGTGTGGTCTTCGGGCGAGTTGCTCGCCGAACACGACGGCTCCGGGCTCGAACGGGCACTGGGCTCGCCGCTGCGGCGGCGGGTACTCCCCGCCGGGGACGCGCTCGAGTTCGTCGAGGTGTGAGGCGCGCGTCCACCGGAGCCGGTCAGCGCAGCGGCACTCCCAGGAGAGCGTCGACCGCGTCGGCCACCAGTGCGGGGGCGTCCGCGTCCGTGCCGCGGTGGTCGAGTGCGCGCCGCGCCCACCCGTCGAGCGCCGCGAAGGCCTTCGGGGTGTCGAGATCGTCGGCCAGATGCTGGCGGACCCGCGCGATCGTGTCCTGCGCCGACTGGGCCGCGGGCAGGGCCGCGGCGCGGCGCCAGGTGTCCAGGCGCTGGTGCGCCTCGCTCAGCACCTCGTCCGTCCAGGCCCGGTCGCCGCGATAGTGCCCGGCGAGCAGACCGAGCCGGATCGCGGCCGGGTCCACTCCCTCACCCCGCAACTTGGAGACGAACACCAGATTGCCGCGGCTCTTCGACATCTTCTCACCGTCGAGCCCGATCATCCCGGTGTGTACGTAGTGGCGAGCGAAACGCCGCTCCCCCGTGACGGATTCGGCGTGGGCTGCGGAGTACTCGTGGTGCGGGAAGATCAGGTCGCTGCCCCCGCCCTGGATGTCGAAGCCGGAGCCGATCCGGTTGAGGGCGATGGCCGAGCACTCCACGTGCCAGCCGGGCCTGCCGGGGCCGAACGGCGACGGCCAGGACGGCTCGCCGGGCCGCGCCGCCCGCCACACCAGCGCATCGAGCGGATTCTCCTTGCCGGGCCGCTCGGGATCGCCGCCCCGCTCGGCGAACAACGTGTCCATGGTCTCGCGGTCGTAGCCCGACTCGTACCCGAACTGTTCGGTCGCATCGGCCCGGAAGTAGACATCGGGGTACTGCTCGTCGTCGACGACGTATGCCGCGCCGGAGGCGACGAACTTCTCCACCATCTCGATGACCTCGCCGATGGATTCGACGGCGCCGACGTAGTCGCGCGGTGGCAGGACGCGCAGCGCCTCCATGTCCTCCCGGAACAGCGCCGTCTCCCGCATGCCGAGGACGAGCCAGTCCTCGCCGTCGCGTTCGGCCCGCTCGAACAGTGGATCATCGACGTCGGTGACGTTCTGCACGTAGTGGACGTCGTGTCCGGCGTCCAGCCAGATCCGGTTGACCAGGTCGAACGTGATGTACGTGGCGGCATGCCCGAGATGGGTGGCGTCGTAGGGCGTGATCCCGCACACGTACATCGTCGCGGTGCGCCCCGGCGTCACCGGCCGAACCTGGCGGTCCGCCGTGTCGTACAACCGGAGTGGTGGTCCCTGGCCGGGGACGGACGGGATCGCGGTGGCGGACCAAGACTGCATGCCCTCGAGCCTAGTGGAGCCCCCTCACGGGGCGACCGGCGAGCCGTCCCGTCAGAACGGAGGCCACGGGATGTGGCGGGGACCGGCCGGCGTCGGCATCCTCGCGACGGAGGCCAGTGCGCGGGCCCGTTCGGCGAGTGCATCGACCTCGTCGACGGTCACGTGCTCGGACAGTTGTTTGCCCAGATCTCCGTCGAGTTGCTGCACCAGCTCGGTCACGTCGACGACGAGCGGGCCGGGAACCTCGCGCCCGGCCCAGCCCCACAGCACGGTCCGCAACTTGTTCTCGGCGTGCAGGCAGATGCCGTGATCCACGCCGTACACCTCGCCGTCGAGGCCCTCGAGCGCATGCCCGCCCTTGCGGTCCGCGTTGTTGAGGAGCACGTCGAGGACGGCCATCCGCTGCAGGCGCGGATCGTCGGCGTGGATCAGCGCCACCGGCTCGCCGTCCCCGCCGATCGCCTGCAGGATCTCGAACCAGCCCGGCGGAACCGAGTCCGGCTCACAGAGGTCGACGAGATCGAGGCCACCCGGTTCGGCATGCCGGTCCGGAGTGTCGATCCAGCGCTGCACCATCCCGGGGCCGAACGGGCCTTCCCGGAGCAGTGTCCGGGGGATCACGCCCCACCCGAGCGCCTCGGACACCAGGTAGGACGCGAATTCGCGGCCGGCCAGGGTCCCGTCGGGGAAATCCCAGAGCGGCCGCTCGCCGCGCACCGGCTTGTACACGCAGCGCACGGTGTTCTCGCCGAGGGAGGCATCACACACCAGCGTCGCGTTGCTGGCGTGGGCGACCTGGCCGATCACGGTGAGCTCGCCGGTGGCGAGTGGATCGGCGGGCACCGGCACTCAGTCCTCCTCGTCGACGTCCGCGGCGGTCAGCCCGAACATCTGCCCGCGCCGGTAGCCGTTGGTACGAATGCACACGTGCCCCTCGGGGGCCAGCGGTTCCCCGCACAGGGGGCACGGGGCGCGCCCGGCCGCGATCACGCGTTCCGAGCGCAGCGAGAACTCACGCGCCTGGATCGGAGTGAGGAAGACACGCACCGCGTCGGGGCCCTCCTCCGAGTCGTCGAGCACGACCGATTCGTCGAAGTCGGTCTCGCTGACGGCGAGCAACTCCACCACCACGGCCTCGGCATCGGCGTCCCAGCCCAGCCCCATGGTGCCCACCCGGAACTCGGCGTCGATCGGCGTGACCAGCGGTTTGACGTCCTCCGGTTCGGCCGGCTGCAGTGGCACCTCGGTACCGAACCTCCGGTGCACCTCGTCGAGGAGCAGTCCCATCCGGTCGGCGAGCACCTGTACCTGCTGCTTCTCCAGCAGGACACTCACCACCCGCGCATCGTGCACGGCCTGGAGATAGAACGCCCGGTCACCCGGCTCTCCGACGGTTCCCGCGACGAATCGGTCAGGGGTGCGGAAAACGTGTATCGCGCGTGACATTGCACCTCCCTCAGCTCAGCTCGAGCAGTCTCGCGGGCATCGCCCACGACCGAGACCGCTCGCCCGGAATGCTCACTCCATTATCCGCCATCCGGCCCGCGGCGGCTCGTCGCGTGATCCGGAGCCGCCTCAAACCTCCCCTCCCGGAACGGAGCCGGTCAGATCCCGCTCCCGAGTGTCGTCCTGTGCACGGCTCTCCTGCCGTGGTCTGGTCACCGAGGCTATGCCGGACAGATCTCCGCCCGTGTCGTTGACCCGCAGCACGAACGGGCGGGTCTCGGTGTAGCGGACCACGCTGATCGAGGCAGGCTCGGCGACGATCCGCTGGAAGCCGTCCAGGTGGGAGCCCAGTGCATCCGCGAGGATCGACTTGATGACGTCGCCGTGCGTACACGCGACCCACACCACGTCGCGCCCGTGGGTCTCGGTGAGACGCGCGTCGTGTTCGCGGACCGCGGCCACCGCCCGCGCCTGCACCTGGGCGAGACCCTCCCCTCCGGGGAACACCGCGGCCGAGGCGTGTTGCTGAACCACCTTCCACAGTGGCTCCTCGAGCAGTGCCTTCAGCTCGCGGCCCGTCCAGTCCCCGTAGTCGACCTCGAGCAGCCGTTCCTCCACCACCGGATCCAGGCCACGCGCCCGGGCGAGCGGATCGACCGTCTGGGCACAGCGCAGCAACGGTGAGCGCACGATCTCCTCCACCGGCACGCCGACGAGCCGGTCGACCACTGCCCGGGCCTGGTCGTGCCCGTGGTCGTCGAGCTCGACTCCCGGAGATCTCCCGGCAAGGGTGTGCGCGGTGTTCGAGGTCGACCGACCGTGCCGCAGCAGAACGACTGTCATTCGACTCACTCTAGTTGCGTGCGCCGACCCGCGCGGGCGGTCACGGGCGGGTCGGGCGCGAAGGGTGGCACGGCGACGACGCAGGACACCACGACGGCAGCGGAGGGCACCGCCCGAATCAGGTCGCCGCGACGACCCCGGTGGCGAGCAGGATCATCACGATCACGCCGAGAATGATCCGGTAGCCGACGAACCAGTACATCGAGTGATTCGCCACGAACCGCAGCAACCAGGCGATGGACGCATAGCCGATGACGAAGGCGATCACCGTCGCGACGATCAGCTGCGCGCCACTCGCGGTCAGCCCAGCGCCCGCCGGCTCGAACGCGTCGGGGAGGCTGAACAGTCCCGACGCCACGACCGCGGGGATCGCGAGCAGGAACGAGTACCGGGCCGCCGCCTCACGGGTGAGGCCGAGGAACAGGCCCGCGCTGATGGTGCCACCCGAACGGGACACACCCGGGATGAGTGCCAGTGCCTGGGCCGAGCCCATCACGATGCCGTCCTTGAGGGTGAGTTCCTCGATCGGGCGGCGCTTGCGCCCGTAGTACTCCGCCGCCGCGATGACGAGCGCGAAGATGATGAGCATGCTCGAGATCAACCAGAGATTGCGTGCGCCCGTGCGGATCTGGTCCTTGAACAGGAACCCGAGTACGCCCACCGGAATGGTGCCGATGATGACGTACCAGCCCATACGGTAGTCGAGATCGCCCCGGTGCTCGGGTCGGAACAGGCCGCGGAACCATGCCGTGACGATCCGCGCGATGTCCCGGGCGAAGTACACGAGAACCGCGGCCTCCGTACCGAGCTGGGTCACCGCGGTGAACGACGCACCCGCGTCGTCACCGAAGAAGATTCCCGACACGATCCGCAGGTGCCCCGACGACGAGATCGGGAGGAATTCCGTCAACCCTTGTACGGCGCCCAGCACGATCGTCTGGAGCCAGGTCATCGCCTCGCCCATCAGCCACGGATCCCGTAGCTGCCGGGAATGCCCGGTTCAGGCCACATCGCCGTCTCACGTTCACAATTCACCGGCGCCACGGTACCGGCACCGGTGTGCCGGTGTGGAATCCGGCGTGGCTGGCCGTCGCGGCGGCGGGCGCCCATTACGCTTCCGGGTGGTGACTATCCCGGGGCCGGTGGGCCCGCCCCGGTTCGAACGCGAGACGCAGGCGGTTATGGAACAGAGAACGGTGGGAGCGAGCGGGCTACGAGTGTCGAGGCTCGGGCTCGGCACCCTCGCGTGGGGACGGGACACCGACGGCGACGAAGCCGCCGCCCAGCTGGCCGCCTTCGCCGACGCGGGTGGCACGCTCGTCGACACGTCCCCCGCCTACGGCGACGGGGTGGCGCAGCGAATCCTCGCCGAGCTCGTCGACGACGTCGTGCCACGGGCGAACCTGGTGATCAGCTCGAGCGCGGGAATCGCCTCCACGGCGGGAGCTTCCCGCGTCGACTGCTCACGGCGGGCGCTGCTGGGCCAACTCGACGGCACGCTCCGTGAGCTGGGCACCGACTACCTGGATGTCTGGCAGGTGGCGACCTGGGATGCCAGGACGCCGGTCGACGAGGTTGCTCAGACCTTGGAGTACGCGGTGACCAGCGGAAAGGTTCGCTATGTGGGCGCCCGCGGCTACCTCGGGTGGCAGCTGGCGACCGCAGCGGGCGCCGGCCACCGCACCCGGCTCACCGCCACCCAGGCCGAATACTCGCTCCTCGCCCGTGGGGTCGAGGAGGAACTGATCCCGGCCGCAACCCACCACGGCCTGGGACTGTTCGCCGCCGTCCCCCTCGCGGGCGGGGTCCTCACCGGCAAGTACCGGGACGGTGTTCCGGTGGATTCGCGCGGGGCCGACGAGTCCCACGCGCAGGATGTCCGCGGCTACCTCACCGACAGCGCGGTCCGTGTCGTCGATGCGGTGGTCACCGCGGCCGACGGGCTCGGCACGTCACCTCTGGCGGTCGCGCTGGCGTGGATCAGGGACCGGCCGGCCGTCGCCAGCGCCGTGGTGGGAGCCCGTGACCTCGCCCAGCTGACCGGGGTGCTGGTGGCCGAGGAGCTCGAGCTGCCGTCCGCGATCTCGGCGGCCCTCGACGACGTGAGCGCCTGACCGCACCGGGCGGTCACATCCCGAATCGACCGAGAATCGCGCGCAGCGTCTCCTCCCCCGGCGGTTTCCGCACCACCGGGTCGCGATCCGCGACGGCGTCCCGAACGGCGGCGACGATGCTTCGTTCGTCGGTGAGATCGATCTCGGTGATCGGCCACTCCGCCGTCGCGACGACGTCGCCCGCGTTCGGCACCTCGGTGTCCAGATCCGCTCGATAGATCTCGAGATACAGCACCCGTCCGCGCACGCGAAAGGCGTACGGCTCCCCGTCTGCGGTGGTGCCGAATCCGTGCGCGTGCGCCCCGGCCGTGACGTCCTCGACCGTGAACTCCGACGATCCGGGAATGTCCACGACAAATCCCTCCTCACGGCCGCTCCGGTACCCCGCTACCGACGCGGCTTCGTCCGTCTCCCAGCGATCAGGAATGCTAGTGGTCAGCTCTACAGATGTTGATCGACGACGGAACCGAGGAGATTACGCACATGACCGGATCGAGATCTCGTGTGGTCGTCGCTGCCGTTGCCGGAGCATCGATTCTCGGTGCGCTGGTCACCGGCTGCTCGTCGAACGACCACGACGAGGACGTCTCGTCCCTCGCACCGGCCACCGTGCCTCAGTCTCCGCCTGCGGCGTCGACACCGGCCGGAAGCCTGTACATCGTCGGTCGGATGATCGATTCCACCACATTCGACCCGGTGACGCGCTCCGTCGTCGTGGTCACCGACGAACGCCGCACCGTGCTGCTGCTTCCCACCGACGACCTCGATGCTCCGGCCCGCGAGATCACACTCGACGACGCCGTCGCGAGCGCGTCCGACGCGGGCGACGGCACGATGCTCCTGGCGATGAACGGGCAGGTCGCGCGGCTGGACGTCGCCACCGGCCGGGTGGATGCCGTCCCGGTGGACGGGCAGGTGCTCGCGGCGGCGCAGCTCAGCGACGGCCGGGTGGCCGCGGGTCTGGACAATGGTGAGATTCACATCCTCGACCAGGAGTCCGATTCGCCACAGGGGGAAGCGGAACGCATCACCGGGTTGTCCGGGGTCGACGGGCTCGCGGTGGCCGGTGACACGCTGACCGCGCTGGACCGCAGTCAGACGTCCGTCACCGCGGTGACGGTCGCGGACGGATCGCTCGGGCTCGCGCTGCGCGCCGGGGACGGCGCCTCCGCGCTCACCAGCGATCACTTCGATCGGGTTCTCGTCACCGACACCCTCGGTGACGAACTGCTCGTCTACTCCACCGACGAACTGATGCTGCGCCAGCGTTTCCCCACCGGAGGACAGCCGTACGCCGTCGCCTACGACGACTCGGCCGATCGGGTCTGGGTCACTCTGCCGACCACGAACGAGGTGGTCGGTTACGATCTCTCGACCGGTGTGGGAGTCGAGACGGCGCGATTCCCCACCGTGCGGCAACCGAACTCCCTCGCGGTGGATGCCGACGGAGACCTGCTGATCGGCTCGGCCACGGGCGACGGACTGCAGCGGATACCGACTGGGAGGTCGTGATGGCGGGACGCGCACTACCCGCGGGGTGGGAGAGCGACTCGGAGGACTTCGAGTACATCCCACTCCGATTGCCTCCCGACGTCACCCGCGTGAGCGCGGCGATGCGCCTGGCGATCCAGGCCGAGTTCGGCGGGTGGGAGCTCTCCCGCGTGCGCCTCTACACCGACGGCAGCCGAAGGGTCCTGCTCAAACGCCGCAAGACCACCCATCACGTTCCCGATCCGGCCCTCTAGGAAGACCTCCGTGTATCAGACCCTGCTCCTGCGCCTGTTTTTCCTCGTCTCCCCGGAACGGATCCATCATCTGGCGTTCACCGCGATGCGATGGGTCACCCGGATCCGGCCGACGCGCTGGCTCGCGTCCCGCATTCTCGTCGTCGACGACCCGGTCCTGCACAGTTCCGTGTTCGGGGTCGACTTCCGGGCGCCGCTGGGACTGGCGGCGGGGTTCGACAAGAACGGGGACGGCGTCGATGCCTGGGGCCCGCTCGGCTGGGGCTTCGCCGAGATCGGCACCGTCACCGCCCAGGCGCAGCCCGGCAACCCCGCTCCCCGGCTCTTCCGTCTGCCCGCCGACCGCGCGCTCGTCAACCGGATGGGCTTCAACAATCACGGGGCGGGCAGCGCCGCGAACAATCTCCGTCGCCGACGTGGCGACATCCCGATCGGCGCGAACATCGGCAAGACCAAGATCGTGGCGGCCGAGGACGCCGCCGCCGACTACACCGCCGGAGCCCGCCTGCTCGGCCCGCTCGCCGATTTCGTCGTGGTCAACGTCAGCTCTCCCAACACCCCGGGCCTGCGTGATCTGCAGGCCGTGTCGTCGCTGCGCCCACTGCTGCGTGCGGTACTCGACACCGTCACGGTCCCGGTGCTCGTGAAGATCGCGCCGGATCTGTCCGACGAGGACATCGACGCGGTCGCCGATCTCGCCGTCGAACTGGGTCTCGCGGGGATCGTGGCGACGAACACCACGATCAGCCGGGACGGCCTGCGCACGTCCGCCGCCGACGTCGCGGCGATGGGGCCGGGTGGGCTGTCCGGACCTCCGGTCGCGGCCCGCTCGATCGAGGTCCTGCGTCGCCTGCACGCCAGGGTCGGCGACCGGCTCGTCCTGATCTCCGTCGGCGGGATCGAGACGGCAGATCAGGCCTTCGAGCGGATCCTGGCCGGCGCATCGCTGGTGCAGGGCTACACAGGATTCATCTACGGCGGTCCCTTCTGGGCCCGCCGCATCCACAAGGACCTCGCCCGGCGCGTGCGCGAGGCGGGTTTCACCTCGATTCGCGACGCCGTGGGCGCGGGAGCCGGAGCCCGCTGACACGAACCGGGCCGGAAGCATGTGCTCCCGGCCCGGCCTTCGGTGGACGACTGTCGCGGCTACTGCTCGAAGGTGCCGTGGATGGTCGCGCGCGCGATGGCGTGCGAGAACAGGTTGAATCCGAGGAACGCCGGCGTGGAATCCGCCGTGACACCTTCCAGGGTGTCCACGTCGACCGCGTGCACGGCGACGATGTAGCGATGCGGGCCGTGCCCGGCGGGCGGGGCGGCGCCGAGGAACCGGTGCAGGCCGGCATCGTTGCGGAGGGTGATCGCGGAGGCGGGGAGCCCGGTGCCGTGATCGTCGCCCGCCGCGGTCACGAGCGAGGTGGTCGCGACCGGGATGTTCGCCACCGCCCAGTGCCAGAAGCCCGACGCCGTCGGAGCATCCGGGTCGTACACGGTGACCGCGAAGCTCCGGGTCTCCTCGGGAAACCCGGACCACGACAGTTGCGGCGACTCGTCGTATCCGCCCGCACCGAAGATTCCGCTGACCTGCTCGGTCTTCAGCGGGGCCCCGTCGGTGATGTCCTGGGAGGTGAGCTCGAACGTCGGCAGTGCGGGAAGCGCTGCATAGGGGTCGTACGCCATCCGTGGTTCCTTTCTCGTGGGGGGAACTGCTGGTCTCGTCGGGAGGGCCGGTCAGCTGTGGCTGAGGAAGTGTTCGAGGACGCGTGTCCCGAACAGTAGCGAGTCGACGGGGACTCGCTCGTCCACTCCGTGGAAGAGTGCGCTGAAGTCCAGGTCGGGAGGCAGACGCAGCGGCGCGAAGCCGAAGCACCGGATGCCGAGCTTCGCGAACGCCTTCGCGTCGGTTCCGCCGGACAACATGTACGGCACCGTCCTGGCCCCGGGATCGTGCTCGAGGATCGCGCCGTTCATCGCATCCACGAGATCACCGTCGAAGGTCGTCTCGTACGAGTCCAGGCTGGTGATCCATTCACGTTCGACGTCCGGGCCGATCAGCTCGTCCACTGTCTTCTCGAACTCCGCCCGCCGGCCGGGAAGGATGCGGCAGTCGACCACGGCCTCCGCGGTCTGCGGGATCACGTTGGCCTTGTATCCGGCGGCGAGCATCGTGGGGTTGGCGGTGTCCCTCAGCGTGGCGCCGATGATGTTCGCGATACTGCCCAGCTTGGCGAGGGTGCCGTCCAGATCGGGCGAGGCCGGGTCGAAATCGAGTCCGGTTTCCTCCGCCGCGGCAGCGAGGAACTCGGCTACCGCGTCCGTCATCACCAGGGGGAACTGGTGCGTGCCCAACCTCGCCACCGCCTGCGCAAGCGTGGTGACCGCGTTGTCGGTGTGCAGGAAGGATCCGTGTCCGGCCCGGCCCCGGGCTGTCAGACGCATCCAGCCGAGGCCCTTCTCCGCTGTCTCGACGAGGTAGAGCCGCCGCTCGGAGCCGTCCGGGCGGGGCACCGTCAGCGAGAATCCTCCGACCTCACCGACGGCCTCGGTGACACCCTCGAACAGGTCCGGCCGGTGCTCGACCAGCCACTGGCACCCGTACCGTCCCCCGGCCTCCTCGTCGGCGACGAAGGCGAACACGAGATCGCGAGGGGGTACCACCCCTTCCGCCTTGAACGAGCGGGCCACGGCCAGGATCATCCCGACCATGTCCTTCATGTCCACGGCCCCGCGGCCCCAGACGTAGCCGTCCTCGACCGCGCCGGAGAACGGGTGCACCTGCCAGTCCGCGGGCTCCGCGGGTACGACGTCGAGGTGACCGTGCAGCATCAGCGCACCCCTGTTCGGGTCCGCACCCTTCAGCCGCGCGAAGACATTGCCCCGACCCGGTGCGCCGGACTCGACGTATTCGGTCTCGTAGCCGACCTCCTCGAGCTGGCCGGCGACCCACTCGGCACACTCCCGCTCGCCCTTCGTCGTGGCGAGATCGCCCGTGTTCGACGTGTCGAACCGGATCAGCGAGCTGACCAGCTCGACGACCTCCGATTCGGCACGGCTCCGGCCTGGGACTTCGTTGTCAGTGGACACACCACTTTCCTACCATCGACGGTGCGGGAACTCAGTGCGGAACGCGCCTGAACGGCGACACGGAACCTGCCTCGACGGGGCGATTTGGGCGCTGAGCCGACATCGGTTAATCTTTCGAGGCGCCAGCAACCAGGGCGCCGGTCCGAGTGGCGGAATGGCAGACGCGCTAGCTTGAGGTGCTAGTGTCCTATTAACGGACGTGGGGGTTCAAGTCCCCCCTCGGACACCGAAGCAGTACCGAATCGAATGGTATCCAGATCGTCGGATGCGGTTCGGTCGGGCACCGGCTTCAACTTTCTGAGTTGAGACAGACGAAAAGGCCCCGGTTCTCACGAGAACCGGGGCCTTCTTCGTGAGAGGGCATTTTCGATGACCGACGCAGCGACCGACACCGAGGACGCAACTCCCCGAGCCACCACTGCCGGGGACACGACCGCGTTCGCCGCGAACGACTTCGAGGCGTTCCTCCGTGTCCTCGACGCCGCCGCGGAACTCGACGCCGAGCATCCCGATGCCGTCGCCGTCCAGCGTGCCGTCGGGCACATGTTCAAGAAGTTCAAGCGGGCCCGGCGGGCCGCCACCCGCAAGGCGGTGTCCGAGGCGGACCGTCAGGTGGTCGCCGCCACCGCCACCGGATCTCCGGAACGGATCGACGACGAGACCGCGGGTATCCCGCTCAGCTCGACTGCCGAGGGCGCGAGCGCGGGCACGCTGATCCGGCCCCGCCCCTGCTACATCTGCAAGGAGCGCTACACCCGGGTCGACGCCTTCTACCATCAGCTGTGCCCGGAGTGCGCGGCGACGAGCCACACGAAACGGGACGCTCGGACGGATCTGACCGGACGCCGCGCACTCCTCACCGGTGGCCGCGCGAAGATCGGGATGTACATCGCGCTGCGGCTGCTCCGGGACGGAGCACATACGACGATCACCACACGCTTCCCCAACGACGCCGTCCGGCGCTTCCGTGCCCTGCCGGACAGCTCCGAATGGATCCACCGGCTGCGCATCGTGGGTATCGATCTGCGCGATCCCGCCCAGGTGGTCGCGCTCGCGGATTCCGTTGCCGCACAGGGGCCTCTGGACATCCTTGTCAACAACGCCGCCCAGACGGTACGCCGCTCCCCCGGCGCCTACAGCGCTCTGGCCGAGGCGGAGGCGGCCCCGCTGCCCGCCGGGGATCTTCCCGAGGTACTCGCGTTCGGCAAGCCGAGCGACGCACACCCGGCCGCGCTGGCGGGCTCGCTCGCACCGGCGACCACCGAGGGTTCTCTCCTCACTCCGGAGGCCGTCGCCTCGCTCGCCGTGGTCGCCGGATCGGCGACGGTCGATCGGATCGAGGCCGGCCTGGCAATCGACGCCGGCGGCCTCGTCCCGGATCTCGCGCACACCAACAGCTGGGTGCAGACGGTCGAGGAAGTCGACCCGATCGAATTGCTCGAGGTGCAGCTGTGCAACTCGGTGGCACCGTTCATCCTGGTGTCCAAGCTGCGGCCGGCGATGGCCGCGTCCGCCGCGCGGCGCAAGTACGTCGTCAACGTCTCGGCGATGGAAGGGCAGTTCGGCCGCGCCTACAAGGGGCCGGGCCATCCGCACACGAACATGGCGAAGGCCGCGCTCAACATGCTCACCCGCACCAGCGCCAAGGAGATGCTCGACGACGGCATCCTCATGACGGCCGTCGACACCGGGTGGATCACCGACGAGCGCCCGCACTACACCAAGCTCAGGCTGGCGGACGAGGGCTTCCATGCTCCTCTCGATCTGGTGGACGGGGCAGCCCGCGTCTACGACCCGATCGTCCAGGGCGAGAACGGGGTCGATCTGCACGGTTGCTTCCTCAAGGATTACCGGCCCTCACCCTGGTGACCGGAGTCTGCCGGGTGTGACCGATCGGCGGCGCCCGCACCCGTAGTGGGCACTCTCATCCCGTGTGCCGGCCGCCGAGGCGACGGGCACCTGGGATACTCGGGGACAACCCGCCGGGACACAGCTACAGCTCGTCGGGGACGAAGCTACGAGGAGGCGTTCATGTCCGTTGCCGTGGTCCACCGCGACAGCCCGGAGGGCCGGGCCGCGATCGTGATCGCCGCGCACGAGGCGCTGCAGCGGCGGCACCAGCTCACCGTGCTCCACGTGCCGGACGAGATCGTGGGCGGTGTCGTCGACGGCGCACCCGAGCCGGACGAGGATCTCACCGCGGTCCGCTCGGCGATCCAGGCCGCCCTCGACGCGGGCGACGTCGGTGAGACGTCGTGGACACTCCGCGCCGCCGAGCCGTCGGAGGACCCGGTGACGGCCCTCGTCGATCTCGTCGACGACGAGTCTCCCGACTTCCTCGTCGTCGGCACCCGCCGCAAGTCGGCCGTCGGCAAGTTCCTCCTCGAACGCTGGCTCCAGCGTGTCCTGCTCGAGGTGGACGTCCCCGTCCTGGTGGTCAAGGACCCCGCCTGACGGACTCCCCTCCCCTCCATCCCCTCCCTCCCCTCCCCGCGCCACCCCCTGGGTGAAGGTGGCCTTCGACCGGTCTGACGAGGCCAACGGTCCCTTCACCCAGGTGGGGAGGGGCCGCATCGTTCTAGACTGGGTGACACATCGACCGGTGAACGTGGGAAGTGTCAGGTGGCCGTCATGGTCTATCACGCGTTGGCGCTCACCGTCGCGATCGTGCACCTGCTGTTCGTGGCCTACGTGGTGGTCGGCGGGTTCCTGGCCTGGCGGGTGCCGTGGACCATCGTGATCCACGTGCCCGCGGTCCTGTGGGGATTCGGCGGGGTGATCTTCGGATACGAATGCCCACTGACACACCTCGAATCCTGGGCTCGGGAAAAGGCCGGCGAGAGCCGGCTCCCGCAGAGCGGATTCATCGACCACTACCTCACCGGCGTGCTCTACCCGGAGGACGCCCTCGGCCTGGTCCGCTCGCTGGTCGCGGCCGCGGTGATCGCGTCGTGGATCGGGTTCGTCGCCCTCCTGGTCTCCCGCCGGCGCCGTCGGTCCACACCCCCTCGTCCGCTCGTGAGCGGCACCACACCCGAGCTGTAGTCTCGGGCCATGACCGAACCCACACCCGCTCGTGACCTCGATATCGTCCTGTTCGGCGCCACCGGCTTCGTCGGTCGCCTCGTCGCCGACTACCTGGCCCGCTCGGCTCCGGCGGACACCAGGATCGGACTCGCGGGGCGTTCCCTGGCGAAACTGGAATCGGTTCGTTCCACTCTCGGCCCCGCTGCCGAGGACTGGCCGCTGATCGTCGCGGACTCCACGGATCCGGACTCGATCGCGGGCCTCGTCGCGCGCGCCGCGGTGGTCGCCACCACTGTCGGCCCGTACGCCAAGTACGGGCGCACTCTCGTCGACGCCTGCGCCGACTCCGGAACGCACTACGTCGACCTCACGGGCGAGTCCCTCTTCGCCCGCGAGAGCATCGATGCCAACCACGAACGCGCCGTCGCGACCGGCGCGAAGATCGTCCACTCCTGCGGATTCGACTCGATCCCGTCCGATCTGGGTGTGCACGTACTGCACGGCGCCGTGACCGCCGACGGAGCAGGGGACCTCACCGACACCACGCTCGTCGTCACCGACCTCCGCGGCGGCGTCAGTGGTGGCACCATCGACTCCCTGCGCACCCAGGTCGAGGTGTCGGTCAAGGACGCCGGCCTACGCCGGCTCGCCGCATCCCCCTACACCCTCAGCCCGGACCGGACGGCCGAGCCGGACCTCGGCCGCCAGTCCGACGTCTCCGTCGTCAAGGGCGCCGACATCGCGCCCGGAATCCGCGGGTGGAAGGCCCCGTTCGTCATGGCGTCCTACAACACCCGGGTGGTCCGACGCTCGAACGCGCTCACCGGCTGGTTCTACGGGCGCGACTTCCGGTACCGCGAGGTGATGAACGTCGGGTCCTCCGTGCTCTCGCTGCCCGTAGCGGCCGCAGTCGCCGCCGGCACGGGCGCGCTGGTCGCGGGCCTGGCGTTCCGACCCACCCGCGCACTGCTCGACAGGATCCTCCCGAAGCCCGGCGAGGGACCGAGCGAGAAGACCCGCCGGACGGGACGGTTCACGATGGACCTGTACACGACGACCTCCACCGGTGCGCGCTACACCGCCCGGGTCAAGGCGCAGGGCGATCCCGGCTACCAGGCGACGGCGGTGATGCTGGGCGAGTCCGCCCTCGGCCTCGCACTCGGCGGCGCCGAGCTGCCCGACACGGCAGGCGTCCTCACCCCGGCCACGGCGTTCGGCGACGTGCTCGTCGACCGTCTCCGCGACGCCGGTGTCGAGTTCTCGGCGCGGCGCCTCTGACCGGCCGGAAGGTCGTCCACCAGCGCCGTGCGGCCGGTCGGATCCCCCGGCAGTTCGGGAATACTCCCAGGTAACATGGACAGGGATCCAGGCACCCGTCGCGGTGCTCCGAGAGCGGAAAAGTGAGGCTTTTTCATGACTGAGCGTGTTCAGGTCGGCGGTCTGCAGATCGCCAAGGTGCTCTACGACTTCGTCGAGAAGGAGGCCCTTCCCGGGACCGGTGTCGACGTCGACACCTTCTGGACCGGCGCCGACAAGGTCTTCGCCGATCTCGCACCGAAGAACCGTGACCTGCTCGCCAAGCGTGACGACCTGCAGGCCCGCATCGACGCGTGGCACCGGGAGAACCCGGGCACCCCGGATCCCGCGACCTATCGCGCCTTCCTCGAGGAGATCGGCTACCTGGTCCCTCAGCCCGACGCCTTCGAGGTGGGTACCGCCGGCGTCGACACCGAGATCACCTCGACCGCCGGCCCGCAGCTCGTCGTCCCGGTGCTCAATGCCCGGTTCGCTCTCAACGCATCCAACGCGCGCTGGGGATCGCTGTACGACGCCCTGTACGGCACCAATGCGATCTCCGAGGAGGGTGGAGCCGAGAAGGGCAAGGGCTACAACAAGGTTCGTGGCGACAAGGTCATCGCGTGGGCCCGCGACTTCCTCGACACCGCGGTGCCGCTGGCGACCGGCTCGCACAAGGACTCCACTGCCTACGCCATCGACGGCTCCGAGCTGAAGGTCACTCTCGCGGACGGCACCGTCACCACTCTCGCCCAGCCGGAGAAGCTCGTCGGCTTCCTCGGCGAGAAGGATGCACCCGCCGCGGTGCTGCTGCGCAACAACGGCCTGCACCTCGAGATCCAGATCGATCCGGCCTCGCCGATCGGCTCGACCGACGCCGCGGGCGTGAAGGACGTGGTGCTCGAGTCCGCGATCACCACGATCATGGACTTCGAGGACTCGGTCGCGGCCGTCGACGCCGACGACAAGGTCGTCGGCTACCGCAACTGGCTGGGCCTCAACCGGGGTGATCTGTCCGAGGAGATCGCCAAGGACGGCAAGTCCTTCACCCGCAGCCTCAACGCGGACCGCGTGTACCGGACCCTGGACGGTGGAGAGCTCGCCCTGCACGGTCGTTCGCTGCTGTTCGTCCGCAACGTCGGGCACCTCATGACGAACCCCGCCATCCTCGACGCCGACGGCAACGAACTGCCGGAAGGCATCCTCGATGCCCTGATCACGAGCCTCGCGGCCATCCACGGCCTGCGGCGCAGCGACGAGAACGGACCGCTCGACAACAGCCGGACGGGTTCGATCTACATCGTCAAGCCCAAGCAGCACGGCCCGGAAGAGGTCGCGTTCACCACGGAACTGTTCGCCCGCGTCGAGCAGGTCCTCGGACTGCCCGAGAACACCCTCAAGGTCGGCATCATGGACGAGGAGCGGCGCACCACCGTCAACCTCGCCGCCTGCATCAAGGAGGCGAGCGACCGGGTGGTGTTCATCAACACCGGCTTCCTGGACCGCACCGGCGACGAGATCCACACCTCGATGGAGGCCGGGCCGATGGTCCGCAAGGCCGACATGAAGAAGCAGAAGTGGATCGCCGCGTACGAGGACTGGAACGTCGACACCGGGCTGGCCACCGGTCTGCAGGGCAAGGCGCAGATCGGCAAGGGTATGTGGGCGATGACGGACCTCATGGCCGAGATGCTGGAGCAGAAGATCGGCCATCCCAAGGCGGGCGCGAACACCGCCTGGGTGCCGTCGCCCACCGGCGCCACCCTGCACGCCACGCACTACCACGAGGTCGACGTCTTCGCGGTCCAGGACGAGTTGAAGGGCCACCCGCGCGCGAGCCTGGACGACATCCTCACCATCCCGCTGGCACCGAGCACCGACTGGAGCGACGCCGAGAAGCAGGAGGAACTCGACAACAACAGCCAGTCGATCCTCGGCTACGTGGTCCGCTGGATCAGCCAGGGAGTCGGCTGCTCGAAGGTGCCCGACATCCACGACGTCGCGCTCATGGAGGACCGGGCCACGCTGCGGATCTCCAGCCAGCTCCTGGCGAACTGGCTGCGCCACGGCATCGTGTCCGAGGCCGATGTCGTCGCCTCGCTCGAGCGCATGGCACCGGTCGTCGACCGGCAGAACGCGGGAGATTCCGCGTACCGTCCGATGTCGCCGGCTTTCGACGACAACATCGCGTTCCAGGCGGCGAAGGAGCTGATCCTCGAGGGCGCGAAGCAGCCGAGCGGCTACACCGAGCCGATCCTGCACCGCCGTCGCCGCGAGTACAAGAAGGCGTTCGGCTGGTGATCTGAACCGACGCGATCCCCCCCGCCGTCGACCACGACGGCGGGGGGATCGCGTCCCGCACCGACTCGAAAGTCGAGACAATCCCGAACGGATACAGGGGGCCACGTGGGCCGGCATCGCGACGACAGGCGCTTCAGGGGCGTGAGCACCGGGCTCGTCGTCGCCGTGCTCGCGTGCGCGGTGGTGGCGGCCGCGGTGTTCGGATGGCTCCAGTTGCGCGACCGGATCCAGGACCAGGGAACCGCCGCGGCCGAGGCATGTGTCGAGGGCGAGTCGATCCTGCACGTGGCCGCGGATCCGGCGATCGCACCCCGACTCGCCGAGATCGCCCGGGAGTTCTCCGCCACCACCCCGGTGATCCGGGACCGATGCGTCACCGCCGAGGTCACCCCCGTCGCTTCCGACTCGGCCCGCGACGCACTGACGACCGAATCCGGCTGGAACGACGACCTCGGGCCGCGTCCGGCGCTGTGGGTACCGTCCAGCACCCACGATGCCCGCCGGGTCGCACCGACTGCCGTGGCGAACGGTGAGCCGCGCTCCCTCGCCACGAGCCCGATCGTCCTGGCCGCCCCCACCGTGCTCGCCGAGGCGATGACCGAGGCCGGGACGGGCTGGCGGGATCTGCCGTGGATGCAGAACGACCCGGCCGCGCTGGCACCGTGGGGCCTACCCGAGTGGGGCAGCCTCGGACTCGCGCTTCCGATGGGACCCGAGTCACCCGGGACGGAGATGGCACTCGAGGCCGTCGCGGCCGCCGTCGCCGACGAGGGGGCGGGCCCGGTCACCGAGGAGGTCGCGCAGTCCGACCCCGTCCGGTCCGCGATCGTGGCGCTCGGTTCCGGCTACCAGGCCGCGGGCGGACAGCCCGAGGCCACCGCTCCTGCCCTCCTCGAATCTCTCGCCGGCGACCCCGATCCGGCCGACGCCGCCGTCCACGCGGTCCCCACCACCGAGCAGTCGATCCTCACCCTGCTCCGCGACCGGCCCGATGCGGGAATCGCCGCGGTGGCCCCCGCCGGGGCCACCCCCGTCGCCGATTACCCGGCCGTCACCCTCCGCGGGCCCGGCACCGACGACACCACGTCCCGGGCGGCAGCGCAGTTCGTGGACTTCGCTCTCGACCCGCAGCGCGCACAGGTGTTCACCGACCACGGCTTCCGCGTCGGCGGCGCGGAAGGCCCCGAGGGCGTCGGTCCTCGTCCACTGCCTCCGATCGGCACTCCCCTCGTCCCGGCGGACGCGGCCACCGCCACGGAGCTCACCGCCGCGGCGCGCGATCCGCTCGGTGAGCGCAACACGGTGGTAATCCTCGACGTCTCACAGACGATGGGCACCGACAACGACGGTCGCAGCCGCCTGGAGGCCGCGTCCTCGGCGTTGGCCGCCCACGTGGAGCGATCCCCCGGCTCGTCGAATCTCGGGCTCTGGACGGCAGGTTCCGGTGCAGACGGAGCGGTCGGCTACCGGATCGCCGTGCCCCTGGGCCCCGTCTCCGAGGAAGGCCTGCCCGGGGGGACTCGCTCCGAGTCCCTGGTGGCGTCACTCGGCGACCAGAGTGCGTCCGGGCGACCCACACCGTATGCCGCGTTGTCCGAGGCGTACGAGCGTGCCGCGGCCGGCTATGTACCCGGTCGTCCGAACTCGATCCTGCTGGTCACCGACGGCACGACCGATACCAGCCCGGGCATCGACCGAGCGGCCCTGCTGTCCGCGATCTCGGACTCCGCGGACTCCTCGCGCCCGGTGACGGTGGATGTGCTGGTCCTCGGCGGGAGCGGGCCGAGCCCGGACACCGCCACATTGCAGACGGTCGCCGACCGTACGGGCGGCTCGCTGGTGCGGGTCGATTCCGCCGACGATGCCGCGGTGGCCGCGGCAGTGAACAGAATGCTCTCCTGACATGATCCGTCTTGCCGTGGTTGCGGCGTTCCTAGCTGTCATCTCGTACCTGTTGTACCGCCGATTGATCCGAGCCACCGGGATTCCGCGACCCTGGTCGACGGTTGCGACGACCGCACTGATCGTCTTGTGGGCCTCGGCCGTGGTGGGTATCGGCGCGGGGGACGTGTTCGAGACGTCGTGGTCTCGCCCCGCCGGCTTCGTCGGCTGGGTGTGGCTGGCGGCGGTCCTCTATCTGGTTCTCGGCATCACGGCGATCGGCGCCGTCTCCTGGCTGTGGCATCGCGCCCGCCGGACGGAGCCGGTCGACCCGTCCCGCCGGAACGTCCTGCGCGCCTCGTCCGCGGCCCTCGTGATCGCGGCGGTGGGGGCCGCGGCCTACGGGGTCGGTGAGGCGGCGCGGCCGCAGGTCGTCCACGTCCAGGTTCCGCTGGAGCGGCTCCCGGACGGGTTCGTGGGCACCCGGATCGCCCTCGTCACCGACCTCCACGTGGGTCCGGCACGCGGGGAGAGCTTCACCCGGGAGGTGGTCGACCTGGTGAACGCCCAGAATCCCGATCTCGTGGCCCTCTCCGGCGATCTCGTCGACGGGACCGTGGCCAAAATCGCCCCGGATCTCGAACCGCTCGGGGACCTGCACGCCCCGCTCGGCGTGTTCGGGGTGAGCGGCAACCACGAGTTCTACGCCGACGACGGCGGACGCTGGCTCGACGTCTGGGACACCCTGGGCATCCGGACCCTGCGCAACGAGCGCGTGGCGCTCTCACGGGAGGGTTCGGTCATCGACGTGGCCGGCGTGCACGACTATTCGTCCGAGGACCCGTACCGACCGGATCTGCCGGCTGCCCTCGTCGACCGGGATCCGTCGCGCTTCGTCCTGCTTCTCGCACACCAGCCGAAGCAGGCGCCCGAAGCCGGGGAACTCGGTGTGGATCTGCAGGTGTCCGGGCACACGCACGGTGGCCAGATGTGGCCGCTCGGCTACCTCGTCCCGCTGCAGCAGCCGTCCGTCACCGGCCTCGACACGTTCGGCGACGCGGTGCTGTACACCAGCCGCGGCGTGGGGACGTGGGGACCGCCCGTGCGGGTCGCGACCCCACCCGAGATCACGATCCTCGAACTCGTCCGCCCCTGACCCCTCCCGTGCCTCCGCTCCCCTTCCGGATGAATGGCAATTTCATCGCCTCTGAGGCGATGAAATTGCCATTCATCCAGGGGCGGATCAGGCGAAGGCCTCCAGCGGCGGGCAGGAGCACACCAGGTTGCGATCGCCGTGCGCGCCGTCGATGCGCCGCACCGAGGGCCACACCTTCGGACGGCCCGTTCCGCGCGGGTAGGCCGCGAGTTCCCGGCTGTACGGGTGATTCCACTCGGTCACCAGGCAGTGCGCGGTATGGGGCGCGCCGCGCAGCGGATTGTCGTCCACCGGCCACTCGCCGGACCCGACCCTGTCGATCTCCTTGCGGATCGAGATCATCGCCTCGCAGAACTCGTCGATCTCGGCCAGGTTCTCGCTCTCGGTCGGCTCGACCATCAGGGTTCCCGCCACCGGGAAGCTCATCGTGGGCGCGTGGAAGCCGTAGTCGGCGAGCCGCTTCGCGACATCGTCCACCGTCACGCCCGTGGCCTTGGTGAGCGGACGCAGATCGAGGATGCACTCGTGCGCCACCATCCCGTTCTCGCCGGTGTAGAGGACGGGGAAGTACTCGTCGAGACGGCGTGCGATGTAGTTCGCCGACGCGATCGCGGTCAACGACGCACGGCGCAGCTCGCGGGCCCCCATCATCCGGATGTACGCCCAACTGATCGGCAGGATCGAGGCGCTGCCGTACGGGGCCGCCGACACCGGGCCGCCGCCTCCGAGTCCCGGCACCGCCGGGTGCCCCGGCAGGAACGGTGCGAGGTGCGAGCGCACGCCGATCGGGCCGACACCGGGACCGCCGCCGCCGTGCGGAATGCAGAAGGTCTTGTGCAGATTGAGGTGGCTGACGTCCCCGCCGAAGCGGCCGGGCCGGGCGAGCCCCACCAGCGCATTGAGGTTGGCACCGTCCACGTACACCTGGCCACCCGCATCGTGTACCGCCGCACAGATGTCTGCGACCTCATGCTCGTACACACCGTGCGTCGACGGGTAGGTGATCATGATCGCGGACAGTTGTTCGGTGTGCGCGGCGATCTTGGCCTTCAGATCGTCGACGTCGACATCGCCGTTGGACCGGCAGGCCACCACGACGACCTTCATCCCCGCCATCACCGCGGACGCGGCGTTGGTGCCGTGCGCACTGGACGGGATCAGGCAGACGTCGCGGTGATCGTCACCGCGGCTGAGGTGGTAGGCGCGGATCGCCAGCAGACCGGCGTACTCCCCCTGGCTTCCCGCGTTGGGCTGCATACTGACCGCGTCGTAGCCGGTGACCGCTGCCAGCCACGTCTCCAGGTCGGCGACGATCCGGCGGATTCCCGGCGTGTCCGACTCGGGGGCGAAGGGGTGCAGGCCCGCGAAACCCGGCCAGGTGATCGATTCCATCTCGGCGGTGGCGTTGAGCTTCATGGTGCAGGACCCGAGCGGGATCATGCTCCGGTCCAGCGCGATGTCCTTGTCCGACAGAGCGCGCAGGTAGCGCAGCATCGCCGTCTCGGTGCGGTAGCGCGTGAACGCCTCGTGCCGGAGGTAGTCGGTGGTGCGGGCGAGTGCGGCGGGAACCGCGTTGCCGCCCACGTTCGCGACGCCGGCGGCCCCGAACGCGGCGGCGACCGCCGTGACGTGTGCTGCGGTCGTGGCTTCGTCACACGCGATGCCGACGTGGTCGTCGTCCACGTGGCGCAGGTTGATTCCCGCGTCCTTCGCCGCGGCCACGACGTCCGCCGCGCGCCCGGGGACGCGGGTGAGGACGGTGTCGAAGAACGCCTCGTGCACCACGTCCACCCCGGCCGCGCGCAGTGTGGTCGCGAGGGTCTCGGCGCGGTTCGCGATCCGCTGGGCAATGGCCCTCAATCCCTCCGCCCCGTGGTAGCTCGCGTACATGGCGGCGAGCACGGCCAGGAGCACCTGAGCCGTGCAGATGTTGCTGGTCGCCTTCTCACGCCGGATGTGCTGTTCGCGGGTCTGCAGCGCCAGCCGGTACGCGGTGTCGCCGTCGGCGTCCACCGACACACCGACCAATCGCCCGGGCAGCTGGCGCGCCAGTGTGGCGTGCACCGCGAGGTACCCGGCGTGCGGACCACCGAATCCCATCGGGACGCCGAAGCGCTGGGTCGTGCCGAAACACGTGTCCGCGCCGTACTCGCCGGGCGGGGTGATCAACGTCAGCGCCAGCAGATCTGCACCGACCGCGACCAGCGCGCCGCGCTCGTGTGCGGCGGCGACCAGGTCGCGGTGATCGACGAGTCGCCCGGATGACCCCGGAACCTGGGCGAGGACGCCGAAGAACTCGCCGTCGGGAAGACCGGCCGTGAGATCGGCGTCGACGATCTCGATACCGAGGGGCTCCGCCCGGGTGGCCAGCACCGCCCGGGTCTGCGGGAACACGTCGACATCGACGACGAAACGGGGTGAGGTGTTCTTGTTCGCGCGACGCAGCAGGGTCATGGCCTCCGCCGCCGCGGTGGCCTCGTCGAGCATCGACGAGTTCGCGATCTCCATGCCGGTCAGGTCGGCGACCATGGTCTGGAAGTTGAGCAGCGCCTCGAGCCGGCCCTGGCTGATCTCCGGCTGATAGGGCGTGTAGGCGGTGTACCACGCCGGGTTCTCGATGATGTTCCGCAGCAGTACCGGCGGGGTCAGCGTGTCGTGGTAGCCGAGGCCGATCATGGACGTGGCGACGGTGTTGCTCTCGGCGAGCGAGCGCAGTTCCGCCAGCGCTTCGTGCTCTCCCACCGGGGCGGGCAGCGCTGCGAGCCCGTCGGGGATGCCGCCTTCCGCACCGTCGAGGATGGCTGCGGGTACGGCGGACGTTGCCAGCTGATCGAGGCCGGCGACCCCCACCACGTCGAGGATCCGGGCCAACTCGCCCTCGTCGGGCCCCACATGACGGTCGGCGAAGGACAGGTTCTCGGCGTCGGTCACGAATCACTCCAGAGGTTCGAAGGAGGCACCGTGGCGGGTCAGCCCGGTGTGTCCTCCCCCTCTGTCGCCTGCTCGAACGAGCGCCTGAGAGATTCGGCGGAACCCGAGAGTCCGCTTTTCCCCGTGGGCGGGTGGGTGCTCCCACCGCTTTCCAGAGGCGTCGGAGCCCGCACGGTCCTGTGTGCCTGAGAGATTGACGGGGAGGTGCTGCTCCTTCGGCGCCCGTTCCCCTCGGATGACTCCTCGAGGCCCGGAACTCTCCCGCACGGCGTCGACGCAGATCCCAGTCTATGCCAACGCGGCCGCCTGCTCTGCGCGTGGTGACCGGGTGTGACCTATCCGGTCTTGCGGTTCGCGCGGTTGCGCCGCCGCGAGGACAACTCGTCCTCCGGTGCCTGCTCCGTCTCGCCGCCGTCGGCGCGCTCGGCGGGGAATGCGGCGATCGTCCCGGTCAACTCGCGCATCGCGCCGCTCACCGCGATCCCGAACACGCCCTGACCACCCTGCAGCAGATCCACGACCTCTTCCGCGGACGTGCACTCGTAGACGGTGGTGCCGTCGGAGAAGAGGGTGATCCTGGCCAGGTCCCGCACACCCCGGCTGCGCAGATGATCGACCGCGACGCGGATGTTCTGCAGGGAGATCCCGGTGTCGAGCAGTCTCTTCACGATCTTGAGGACGAGGATGTCCTTGAACGAGTACAAGCGCTGGCTTCCCGAGCCGGCCGCCCCACGAATCGAGGGCACGACGAGCCCGGTGCGAGCCCAGTAGTCCAGTTGACGGTAGGTGATGCCGGCGATCTGGCAGGCGCTGGGCACCCGGTAGCCGACCAGGTCATCAGGAACCGAATCGTCCGGGAAGAGACCGGGTTGGATGTCCTCGCTGTCCGGCGTGACACCGCTCGGCGCGGGCTCGACACGTCCGTCGAGCCTCGGATCCAGCTCCTGGTCCTGCGGCCGCTCTCCCACTGACTACTCCCTCTCGCAAGTTGCACTGAACCCGACGATCAGTGCGCCTGTGACGCCTCACGCCGACATCGGCCCGGTACCTGCGGACCTACTCAGCGTACGCTCGATGCTCACTGCAGGGCAGGTGATCACCGGTTCTGCGGGGCAGACACGGTGCCGTTCACTACATCGAACGCTATGACTCCGACACTGCGGGGTCAACGCGACGCGCCCGAAAAGTCTCAACCTTTACTCGAGAGATGTGACTTCCCGTTAGTGCGGCAGAGTGCAATCTATCCGTCGGTGGCCTTGAAATCGTCCGGCGACACGGATTCGAGGAACTCTTTGAACTTTTCGACCTCGTCCTCGCGCTCGTCCGGCATCACCAGACCTGCCTCGGCGAGGACCGATTCCTCCGCGAAGATGGGAACACCCGCTCGGAGCGCGATAGCCACCGAATCCGAGGGCCGCGCCGACAGCTTCGTGTCACCGTCGAAGACCAGGTCCGCATAGAACGTGCCTTCCTGGAGATCGACGATGCGGACTTCGAGCAGGCTGCGGCCGAACAGTTCGATCATGTTCTTGATCAAGTCGTGGGTGAGCGGCCGTGCGGGTTCGACGCCCTGCTGTTCGAGGGCGATCGCCGTGGCCTCCGTCTGACCGATCCAGATGGGCAGGTAGCGATCCCCGTTCGACTCCCGCAGAAGCAGTACCGGCTGGTTCTGCGGTTGCTCGACGCGGACTCCGATCACGTGCATTTCGCTCATCGCGTCTGCCTCCAACCTGGGGTGGCCTGTGCACGGCCTCGAGGGTGACCCGGAACGGCGCAGTGCCGTAACTGGATTCTATGCGAACTCTGCCGGGTGATCGACTCGCTACCGCATCGCCACCGACGCCAGCTCAGCGGTCGAGCGCACCCCGCACCGCGGACTTCACGAGACAGGTGTGCAGCGTCAGCGACAGCGCCGCGAGCTCCCGAACCATTTCCTCGGCGCGGTCCCGGGCACCCGCATCGCGTCCCTTCGCGACGGGGCCGGCGATCTGGGCGACCAGCCCCGCCTCGCGGTCTGCGGCGAGCTTGAACGCGCGCAGATGCCGGACCTCGAGGCCGAACTCGGACATCGCCTTGGCGGTCCGCGTGAGCGTCACGGCGTCCTCGCCGAAGAATCCCGCAGCACCCGGAACGACGAGGCCGCCCCGGATCAGCTCGGTGAGGAACTTCTCGTCCACCCCGGACCGCTCGAGCAGATCCTCCCGAGAGATGCGGACCTCGCGCTGCGCACGGAACTCCTCCGGCGAGATCTCACCGGGGGCGATCGCCAGCGCCCGCGGGCGCCGCGGTGCCGCATCGACGGCACCGACCGTCGCGGCTCCGCGGTCGATCGCCTCGAGCTGTTCCTTGATGACCTTCAGCGGCAGGTACTGATCCCGTTGGGCGGTGAGCACGTAGCGCAGACGCTCGCAGTCGGCGACCGAGAACCTCCGGTAGCCCGACGGCGTCCGCTCCGGGCTGATGAGCCCCTCCGCCTCGAGAAAGCGGATCTTCGAGATCGTGACGTCCGGGAAGTCGGGGCGCAACCGGTCCAGGACGGTACCGATCGACATCCCCGACTGCGCCGGCTGCCGCACGGCGGTCACTGGCTACCTGCACCAGCCGGTGTCTCACCGATCTGCGATCCGCCCGTCGGACGGGGACCGGTCAGGAACACCAGGCGGAACTTACCGATCTGCACCTCGTCACCGTTGACCAGTACCGCGGAGTCGACGGGCTCCCGGTTGACGTAGGTGCCGTTGAGGCTGCCCACGTCGACGACCTGGAATTCGTCGTCGTCCTGGCGGAACTCCGCATGCCGACGGCTGACCGTCACGTCGTCGAGGAAGATGTCGCTGTCCGGGTGACGACCGGCCGAGGTGGTCGGCTGGTCGAGCAGGAACCGCGAACCCGCGTTGGGGCCGCGCTTGACGACCAGAAGCGCGGAACCGGCGGGGAGCCCTTCGACGCCGGAGACCGGTGCCTCCGCACCGGTAGCGGCCGAGGAGTTGTCGAGCTCGTTGAGAAAATCTGCGCGGAAGACCGAAGTGGTCTCCGCCGGCGTCTCCCCGTATGCCGCGTCGTTCCCGTTCTCGCTCACCGTTGTCCTCCTCGATTCTTCGCCCAGCTTCGTTCACCGGGCGACGCAGTGCTCAGGCCCGCCGCGAACCGTGCTGCTCGTCGCGACTCGGCGCTACCTCGTGCCTTGCGGTCGTTCCCGCGGTGCTCCCGCCGTTCCCGACCGCTCGTGTTCTTCTGTCCTTCTCGCCTACTCGGCCGGTGCGCTGCTCCCCCGAGCCGACTCCCGCTCGCGTCGACTCCTGCACCAACCCTGCGGTTTGCTCCCCTCACCAATCATCGAGCGGCCTGCGCCCCGACTCGGCACACGCGTGTGCCTCGACCGTACCCTGCACGACCCGTGCCGTGTAGACGGACTTGCCACCGTGTCCGGTAGTTGCCCAGTTCACCGGTACAACTCCCGAAACCCCAGGGCCACCGAACTATCCGTTCGTTATCTCTTCGTAACCAGCGGCGTCGAGCGTGCCCGCCAGAGCCGCGTCCAGCGTGGCCTCGTCGGCCACCTCGAGTTCCACGAGCCACCCGTCTCCGTACGGGCCCGAGTTGACCAGTTCGGGACTGGCGTCGAGGGCCGCGTTCACCGCCGCGACGGTGCCGGTGAGCGGCGCATAGATGTCGGAGACGCTTTTGGTGGACTCGACCTCGCCGAACGAGTCGCCCGCCGTCACCGACTCCTTCTCCGCGGGAAGCTGAACGAACACGACGTCGCCGAGCTGGGACTGCGCGAAGTCGGTGATTCCGACCCGCACCGTGGTCGGACCGGTGCGCTTCACCCATTCGTGTTCCGCCGTGTAACGCAGGTCGGCGGGGATGTCGAGCTCACTCACTGGTGGCTTCCTTTCGGTTGCGACCCGGGACCGGGTCGCCTCGTGTCAGTTTCCGGGCTGAGCGTATTGGCGCGGTTCGATCTCCCGCAAGGCGGCGACGGTGAGCTGGCCCGACTGTTCGATGGTGATGCGCCCGCCGCTGCGGGAGACGTGATCGACGACACCGCCGGGAATGTTGAGCGCGGCTGCCAGTGTGGGCGGATCACCGATCGCGACAACGCCGTACGGCGAGGTCAGCACCTGGCCGTCCACCTCGAGACGCCCGGCCGCGCCGGCCACCCACGAGTCCACTCCGACCCGGAGTGCGGCTCCGTCGTCACCTCGGATCTCGATGGCCTCGGCTCCCGCCGCGCGCAGTTCCTGGAGTAGGTCGAGAATCACATCGGGCCCGACTCCGCTGCTCGGATCGGTCACGGTCATCGAGATCCCCGGACCGGCCGCCGGTACGGTCCCGATCTGGATCGACAACGACGTCAGCCGGGCCCGTGCCTGGTCGAGCGCCGCTTGCGGGCCGCCGCCCTGCTGTAGTTCGTTCAGCGTCTGCTCGAGGCCGGAAACCTGTTGCCGCAGCGCCGCTTCCCGCTGGTTCACGGTGTCCAGCACCACCAGCAGATCCGCCGGGCTCGCCGAGTCGAGGGCGTCCCCGGAGCCGGTGGTCTTGACCTGTGTCGCGATCGCGACGCCCAGCCCACCCAGCAGCAGCGCCGCGATGATCGCGAAGACCGCGTGTGAGCGACGCGAACCCGAGGAGTCCGTGTGCAGTTCGTGCTTGCCCTCGCTGCTCATCTCACGCCCCGAACAGTCGTCGACGCAGGGCCGCGGCGTTGCCGAAGATCCGGATCCCGAGCACCACCACGATGGCCGTCGACAACTGCGTTCCGACGCCCAGCTGGTCACCCAGCCACACGATGAGCGCCGCGACCAACACGTTGAAGACGAACGAGACCACGAACACCTTGGCGTCGAAGATCTCGTCGAGGTATGCGCGCAGACCGCCGAACACGGCGTCGAGGGCCGCGACGACCGCGATCGGAAGATAGGGCTGCACCGCGTCGGGAACGTTCGGGCTGAACACCACCCCGAGGACGATGCCGACGACCAGAGCGGCGAGTCCGTAGACCGCCGAGCCGACCTTCATCTGTTTCACGTCAACGCTCCCCCGCTGGGTATGCCTCGTGCAGCGACCGGACCGGCGCGGCCGGCAGGTCGATGTCGTCGCTCTGTGCGACCGAGAATCCGATTCCGTACAGCTGTTGCACACTCGCCATGCGCAGATAGGCGTCACTGACCACGAACCCGGTCTGCAGGGGACCCTGGGCCCCGATCGCCGACACCTCGTAGGGCGAGAACACCGGCCGATTGTCCACCAGCATCGCGCCGCCGGCCTGGCGGATGGTCACGTTCGGTCCCACCCGCACCCCGTCGACGGCCACCGCCTCCGCCCCGTCGTGCCACAGGGCGTTGACGACCATCTGCAGGTCGCGATCGAGAACGACGGCCCGGTCGCCGACGGTGCGCTGCGACGAATCGGACAGTCCCGGCCGGGGTGGCGGGTCGGTGAGAGTGACGACGATCCCCGGCCCGTGCACGGGTTCGAGCGCGGCTGCGGACTCGACCTCGCGTAGCGCCGCGAGCACCTGCGCACCCTCCGCATCCCCGGCGAGGACGGTGGTGCGAGCCGCATCGACCTGGGGCGTGAGCTCGTCGCGGCGTGCCTCCACTGCCGCGGCCCTGTTCTCGGCGTCGCGCACCGCCGTGAGCAGTTCGCCGCGCTCGCGCTCGGTCCCGGGGATGCGTTCGGCGGCGTCGACCGCCGCGTAGGCGAGCACGAACCCGACGAGCACCGCCCCGAGCGCCAGCCACAGTCCGGAGGACCACCGGGTGGTGCGGGTGTGGGCCTGGTCGCGGTCCTCGGCCGCCGCGAGATAGCCCGGGTCGAGGTGCTCGTTCATGAGCGACCGCAGGAGCGACGGCACCGGGTTGCGACGCACCGTCGGGTCGGAACGATCCATCACTGCGCTTCCCGCCCGGTGACCGGAACCGTCCTGGCGACCACGCGGGCCTCGAGGAGATAGACGATCCCGGTCCAGACGTACAGCGCCGTCCCCCAGATCAGGAAGGCGAATCCCCACGCCCGGGCGATCCCCGCACCGGCGAAGTCGAGTTGTGCCCCGAGCACCATCGGGAGCCCACACATGAGTGCGAACGTCGCGGCCTTGCCGAGGTAGATCACGTCCGGGGGCGGAAGTCCCCGGCGCCGGTAGATCGGCAGAGTGCAGGCCAGGATCAGGTCGCGTCCGACGAGGATCACGGCCAGCCACCAGGGGATGAAGTCCCGGGCGACGAACGCCACCAGCGTGACGACGACGTAGAGCCGGTCGACGAACGGATCGAGCAGGGCACCGAGTTTCGAGGACTGGTTCAGCAACCGGGCGAGCTTGCCGTCCAGCCAGTCGGTGGCACCGCTCGCGACCAGGAGGATCAGCGCCCACCCGTCGGCGTGCTGGACGAGGAGCAGGTAGGCGAACAGCGGCACCCCGACAAGCCGGAGCGCGCTGAGCGCGTTGGGAACCGTCGCGATGCGGTCGGAACGCACGATCTCCGGCTCCACCGAACCCACCTGTGCCCCTCCCGGTTGTCTCGCGCCGCTCGATGCCGCCACTCTTCCACATGGTGCCGTCCGGCTCCGGCCACATGGTGCCGCGCGGCTCCGGCGCGTTCAGCGCCAGGCGAACACCGGCTGCTCGTATTCGTCGACCCGGGTGTGTCGGCCGTGCAGCGCCACCTCGCGGAACTGGTGGATCACGGCGCCGGTCGGCGCGTGGACCAGGTGCCCACGGAACGGCCACTGGATCACCGGCCGCGGCGATTGTTCGATGCGAGCGAACCGCGGGTCGACGTCGAGTTCGTCCGGGGTGACCGCGAACACCGTGTGCACCTCGGCCGGATTCGGCTCGGCGTCCTCGATCCGCTGATCGGTCCACACGACGAACGGGGTGATGACGAATCCGGAGCGGGTGACGTAGTCGTCGAGCCGTCCGAGCACCTCGGAAGGGGTGACGGCGACACCGAGTTCCTCGGCCAGCTCACGGCGGGCGGCGTCCGCGGCGGTCTCCCCCGGGTCGACGCTGCCGCCGGGCAGGGCGAACTGTCCGGCGTGAGCGCGCATCGATCCCGGCCTCATGGTGAGGGGCAGGACATACCCGCCCGCCGCATCCCGCATCACCGCGAGCACCACCGATGCGGCGCGGCGCCCGTCCGGCTCCACCGTCCGTGGCGCGAATTCCGCCAGCGTCCGGCTCAACCTGTCCCGGTCGAGTGGAGAGGTGCCGGATACGTTCGACGTCATCACCGAGGTCTATCACTTCGTGCTCGGGCGCGGAGCGCACGGGCCAGGTGGTCGCGCTGCTCGAGTACCAGCCGACGCAGCGCCGCCGGTGCGTCGCCGTTGTCGGTCAGCCACGCGTCGGCATCGTCGGTGGATTCGGAATCGGGAAAGAGCCCGACGACGAAGCGACGGGCCAGTTCGATGCTGCGCCGTTCCCAGACCTGCCGCAACGATACGAAGTATGCGCCGGCATACGGACCTGTCAGATCGGCGCGGCCACCGGCCGTGAACCCGGAGACGACGGCGTCGAGCTGGTCGTTGGACAGTGTGCCGTCCGTCTGCGCCTCGTCGTCCTGCGTGCCGGCACGGTGGATTCTCGCCCACACCGTGGCCTTGACGTCCGGGTCCGGCGCGGAGGTGAGCGCACGCAGGTACGCGGTGCGTCCACTGCCGGTGTCGTCGTCGGCGAGTTCGCGGTCGAGATCGTCCGCGTCGGCATTGCCCGTCGCGACGAGGGCGGTCCACAGCGCCCACCGCAGATCCGGGTCCGGGTGGACCAGCTCGACGGCGAGTTCCTCGAGCCTCCCCGTTCTCTCGTGGCCCTTCGGGGGCTCGAGGAGCGCCCGGATACCGTCCGCGTAGCGGCCGTCGAACGCCGACGCGGCCGCGAGTGCCCGCGCCCAGGACAATTGCGCGTCGCTCCTCGGGGCCGCGCGCTGTACCTCGTTCCACACCGTGTCGAGCCAGGCCTGCCAGGCGGCGGGACGCTGCTCCACGGGAAGGTAGTGCGCGATGGCGAAGGCCGCGTTGCCGAGCACGGAGGTCAGCAGGACGTTGCTGGTTTCGGCCGGTGCGTGCCGGCGCGCCACCGACAGGTATCGGTCGACGTCCAGTTCGGCGTCCCGGGTGGCGTTCCACAGCGCGGACCACACCAGGCCGCGGGCGAGCGGATCGACGATGCGATCCAGTGCCTCCTCGACGGTCCGCAGCGAGGACTCGTCGAGCCTCACCTTCGCGTAGGTGAGGTCGTCGTCGTTGAGCAACACCACTGCGGCGGGCGCGATGTCCACCGGCGTGCGCTCCTCGACGAGATCGAGTTCGAGGCGTTCGACGCGAACCAGACGCCCCGCCGCGTCCGGCTCGTACCGTCCCACGGCGATCCGGTGTGGCCGCGGGTCGGTCTGGACGATCGCCGTTCCGTCCCAGGACAGGGTGGACACACCGCTGGTCTCCAGCCAGCGCCGGGACCACTCGGTGAGATCGCGTCCCGACGACTCCTCGAGCACCGCGAGCAGATCCGCGAGCGTCGTGTTCCCGAACTCGTGTGCACGGAAGTAGCGGCGGGCGCCGGTGAAGAATGCCTCGCGTCCCACGTACGCGACGAGCTGCTTCAGCACGCTCGCCCCCTTGGCGTAGGTGATGCCGTCGAAGTTCAGCTTGGCCGCCTCGAGATCGCCGATGTCGGCGACGATCGGGTGGGTCGTCGGCAGCTGGTCCTGCAGGTAGGCCCAGGCCTTGCGCCGGTTCGCGAAGGCCACCCATGCGTCGTCGAATCGGGTCGCCTCCGCACCGACCAGTGCTCCCATGTAGTCGGCGAAGGACTCCTTGAGCCACAGGTCGTCCCACCACGCCATGGTGACCAGGTCGCCGAACCACATGTGCGCCATCTCGTGCAGGACGGTGTTCGCGCGGCGCTGGTGTTGTTCCTCGGTGGACGCGCCGCGGAAGATGTAGGCCTCGGTGAAGGTGACGCACCCGGGGTTCTCCATCGCACCGAGGTTGTACTCGGGCACGAAGACCTGGTCGTACTTGCCGAACGGGTACGGATAGTCGAAGTGTTCGGCGTAGAAGTCCATGCCCTGCCGGGTGATCTCGACGATCTCCTCGGCATCGAGGTGCGGCGCCAGCGACGCGCGGCAGTAGATCCCGAGCGGCACCACGAGATCGCCTCGACGCCAATCGGATTCGACGCGGTGGTACGGGCCCGCGACGACCGCGGTGATGTACGTGGAGATCGGCAGGGTCGGCTCGAACGTCACGCGGTCGCCCCGCCGGTGGGCGACTCGCTGATTGGACAGCACCTGCCAGGACTCGGGAGCCTCGACGACGAAGGTGAACGGGGCCTTGAGATCCGGCTGTTCGAAGCAGGCGAAGACCCGGCGGACGTCGGCAGGTTCGTACTGGGTGTACAGGTAGGTGGCGCCGTCCACCGGATCCGTGAACCGGTGCATCCCCTCCCCCGAGCGGCTGTAGGTGCCGCGGGCCTCGACCGTGACCACGTTCACCGAGCCGAGCCCGGTGAGTTCGATCCGAGCGCCGTCGTAGCGGACCGGGACGTCGAGTCCGTTGACGGTGACGGCGTCGACTCGCGCGCCGAGGAAGTCGAGCCAGGTCCGGTCGGTGCGGGCCGCGAACTCGACGGTCGTCCGGGTCGGGAACGTCGTCGCCCCGGCGTCGGTGGCCGTGGCCGGTGCGGCGTCACGCAGGTCCAGTTCCACCCGATAGCCGAGCACGTCGATCTCGGTCTTGCGGCGGGCGGTGTCCTCGCGGGTCAGGTTGGCGGTGCTCACGAAACCCGATCCTGCCATCTGTGTGGCGCCTACGATGGAACCCGTGACCTCGCTCGTAGACGGAGGCGTTCCCGAGTACCGCCTCGCGGACGGCACGACGCTCCCCGCGGTGGGCTTCGGCACGTACCTCCTGCGCGGAACCGGCGGGGTCGCGGCCATGGTGAGCGCACTGGAGTCGGGCTACCGGCTCCTCGACACCGCCGTGTCCTACGAGAACGAAGGCGCCGTCGGGGAAGCGATCCGGCGGTCCGGTATCCCCCGCGAACAGATCCGTGTCTCGTCGAAACTCCCTGGCCGCCACCACGAATACGGCGAGGCTATCGACACGGTGCACGAATCGTTGTACCGAACAGGTCTCGACTACCTGGATCTGTATCTGATCCACTGGCCGAACCCACGGCAGGGGCGATACGTCGATGCCTGGCGTGCTCTCGTGGATCTCCGTCGACAGGGCGTGGTCCGTTCGATCGGCGTCTCCAACTTCCTGCCCGAGCATCTCGACCGCCTCGTCGACGAGACCGGGGTGGCCCCGAGCGTCAACCAGATCGAGTTGCACCCGCGCTTCCCGCAGGCGACGCAACGCGCCGCCGATGCGGGCCTGGGGATTCGCACCCAGTCGTGGAGTCCGCTCGGCCGCGCCGGTGATCTGCTCCGCGACCCGGAGCTCGCGCGGATCGCGCACACACACGGCCGGTCGATCCCGCAGACGATCCTGCGCTGGCACGTACAGCTCGGTACGCTCCCGCTCCCCAAGGCGTCACATGTGGACCGACAACGCGCCAACCTCGAGGTGTTCGACTTCGAACTGGGTGCCGACGAGATGGAGGCGATCAGCCGCCTCGGGCGGGCCGACGGTCGCTTGAAGGATCAGGATCCGGCGGTCTACGAGGAGTTCTGATCCACGGCCAAGGTGACGTCGACATCGTCGGCGAACCGGTACGGACGCGCCTCGAGCACTCCGCCGAACATCCGGCGCAGCCGGGACATCTCCGCACGGACGGTCACGACGCGGCTGCGGTCGGCGAAGAGGTGCGCCGCGAGGTCTGCGGCGGACAGGCCGTCGCGGTGTCGGGCGAGCAGGCACAGCACGTCCGCGTGTCGCGGACTCGGATGGTGGACCCATTGTCCGTGCGTGGTTCCGATCCGCACCGTTGCCGTGGAGGAACGCAGGTCGAGGTGGACCGTCGTCGCAGATGCGGGGTCGTCGATTCCGTGGGGCACCGGCCGGACGAGCCCGCCACCCGGGAGCGGATCCACCTCGCACAGGCCCCATACCGGGAGCCGGTGCCGTCCGGCGCGCACGCCTTCGGGGAGCGGGATCCGGTCGGCCGGTGACATCGCATCCACCGCGGCGACCCACCCGTCGGTGTCGAGCGCGGCCACCGGGCCCGCGCGTCCCGCCAGAAGTGGTGCCGCGACCCTGCGCAGTCGATCCAGCCGACGACGATGCTGTTCCCTCAGTTCCGATTCGGCGAGCCTGGACACGGCATCGACGAGGGCCACGGTGGCCGGATGCGCGGTGCGTGCCGGGCCGCTGACGTCGAGTACACCGATGACGCGTCCGGTTGCCGGGTCCCGTATCGGCGCGCCGGCGCACGTCCACTGATGATGGCTGCGCACGTAGTGCTCCGCCGAGAAGATCTGCACGGCACGGCGCGTCACGAGTGCGGTACCGATGGCGTTGGTCCCGACCGCGTCCTCGGCCCAGTTGGCACCCGGCACGAAACCCAACCCGTCCGCCCGGCCGATCGCCACGGGCGCGCCCTCGCGCCACAGGATGGTGCCGTCCCTGTCGGCGATGATCGCGACCGTCTCCCCGTCGTCGAGCAACGTCTCGACTCCCGCGGTGAGGCGGTCCACCACCACGTCGAGTCCCGAACTCCTCCGGTGCGCCTCGAGAGTCGGCCCGTCGACTGTCGCGGACGCGGCACCACAGTCCGGGTCCACTCCGCGCTCTCGCACTCTCCGCCAGGAGTCACCGACCACCTCGCGGGGGCGTGCGGGCGCCTTCTCCCCCGCCATGGTCGCGTCGTACACCGCCGCCAGCAATCGCGCGTAGTGGCGCGGATCCTCCCCGGCCGATACTGCCGGCTCGGGACCGCGGACTGGGGTCATCGCCCGATTGTGCGTCGGATCACAGTCGCATGCAACAACCGGCACCGCCGCCGCTACCCCCTGCAACCCTTGCCGCCCATCTCACGATGCAGTGTGCTCTGAATCACAGGCAACAGACGAGAACGAGGGAGCAGTGATGACCCGGACGATGGAACCACCCCGGCACGACACCGCCGATCGGGCCGCCGGTCCCCAGGAGCGGGTGGACGCGTGGCTGACACGGTTCGAGGCGGCACTGAAGGCACAGGACGTGCCAGCCGCGAGCGCGTTGTTCGCCACCGACAGCTACTGGCGCGATCTGGTGTCCTTCACCTGGAACATCAAGACCGTCGAGGGACGCGACGAGATCGAGGAGATGCTGCGGGCACGCCTCGCCGACACGGCGCCGCGCGATTTCCGGACCCGGGAGGTGCCGGTCGAGGCGGACGGAGTCGTCAGCGCCTGGCTCGAGTTCGAGACGGCCACCGGACGCGGGGTGGGCCACCTGCGGCTGCGCGCCGACGACGATCCCGGTGACGATGCGGGCACATCGGAAGCAGGCGACCGGTGCTGGACGCTGCTCACCACACTCCAGGAGATCCGCGGCCACGAGGAGCGCCGCGGAACGCGAAGAGACCGGGGCGCGGTGCACGGGTCGGGAGCGGTGACGCAGACGTGGGGAGAGCGCCGGGCCGCGGAAGAACGCGAACTCGGCTACGAGCGCCAGCCCTTCGTGGTCGTCGTCGGCGGCGGGCAGGGTGGTATCGCCCTGGGTGCGCGACTGCGGCAACTCGGCGTCCCGGCCCTCGTCCTCGACCGCCACGCTCGGCCGGGCGACCAGTGGCGGGGCCGATACAAATCGCTGTGCCTGCACGACCCCGTCTGGTACGACCACCTCCCCTACCTCCCGTTCCCGGACAACTGGCCGGTGTTCGCACCGAAGGACAAGATCGGCGACTGGCTCGAGATGTACACCTCCGTGATGGAGGTGCCCTACTGGGGATCGACGACGTGCCGATCGGCGTCCTTCGACGAGGAGTCGAAGCAGTGGACGGTGGAGGTGGACCGGGACGGCGAGGCGGTGACTCTCACCCCTCGGCACCTGGTGCTCGCGACCGGCATGTCGGGCATGCCGAACGTCCCGGACTTCCCGGGAAGCGATCGATTCCTGGGCGACCAGCACCACTCGAGCGAGCATCCCGGCCCGGACGCGTATGCGGGCCGGAAGGCGGTCGTGATCGGCGCGAACAACTCGGCACACGACATCTGCAAGGCGCTGTACGAGGTGGGCGCGGATGTCACGATGGTCCAGCGCTCGTCGACCCACATCGTCAAGTCCGAATCCCTGATGGAACTCGGCCTCGGCGACCTCTACTCCGAACGTGCCCTCGCCGCCGGGATGACCACGGAGAAGGCGGATCTCACGTTCGCCTCCCTGCCGTACCGGATCATGCACGAGTTCCAGATCCCGATCTACGACAAGATCCGCGAGCGTGACCGCGACTTCTACGATCGGCTGGAGAAGGCCGGGTTCGCCCACGACTGGGGCGACGACGGGTCGGGCCTGTTCATGAAGTACCTGCGTCGCGGCTCCGGCTACTACATCGATGTCGGCGCGTCCGAACTCGTCGCGGACGGGAAGATCCACCTGGCAGCGGGCGAGGTACGCGAACTCACCGAGAACACGGTCGTCCTCGCGGACGGCACGGAACTCGAAGCGGACCTGGTGGTGTACGCGACCGGGTACGGATCGATGAACGGCTGGGCAGCGGATCTGATCGGCCAGGACGTCGCCGACAAGGTCGGCAAGTGCTGGGGCCTGGGCTCGGACACCACCAAGGATCCGGGACCCTGGGAGGGCGAACAGCGCAACATGTGGAAGCCCACTCGGCAGGAGGCACTGTGGTTCCACGGCGGCAACCTGCATCAGTCCCGGCACTATTCCCTGTACCTGGCGTTGCAACTGAAGGCGCGCCACGAACGGATCCCGACGCCGGTGTTCGGGTTGCAGGAGGTGCACCACCTCAGCTGAGAAGTAGGCGGGTGTGGGCCCTATCCGCCCGCACCCGCCTACTTCCGTCCCGAAGGTCTAGTCCATCCCGGCGACGCCCCGCTTCCAGTACCCGGTGACGAGCACGTCGTCGCACCGCTCCTTCGCCCAGGCCCGCAGCGGGGTGATGTCCCCGGCTTCGCCGGCCGCGAAGAGGAACGTTCGCCCGGTCGGCATCTCGAGCTCGGCAACCGTGTCCGCGAGCCGTGACCGCACGCCGTCGTGGACCAGCCACGTCACCGTGACCCCGGCACGATCGGCCAACGGGTACTCGTGCATGCCCGCGTCGTCCGTCTCGACCACGATCTGCGCCGAGACGTCCACGGGAGCCTCGTCGAGCCACCGTGCTGCGGCCGGCAGCGCGGTGGCATCGACGGCGAACACGTAGTGGTCGTAGTTGTGGGCGAACGCCAACGCACCGGGCGGGCCGGCGACGGTCACGTGCTCGCCGACGGCGACGGACGTGACCCAGTCGGAGGCGAGCCCGCCGGGGTGCACGACGAAGTCCAGTTCGATCTGTAGGGCGTCGGCGTCGTATCGCCGGATCGTGTACTTGCGGGACCGGGGCAGTGGCCGTGGCCAGTCCAGCATCTGCCGGTCGTTGGTCACCGGATCCCGCCGGGTACCGTCCGCATCCGAGAACACGATCTTCACGTGGTCGTCTGCCTGGTAGCTGTGGAATCCGGCGAGTTCCGGCCCGCCCAGGGTCAGGCGCACCATGCCCGGCGCCACTTCCCGCCGGCCGACGACGGCGGCGCGACGCACCCCGATGGGATAGCCGACCCGGGTCGTTCCCGTCCCGGACCGATGATGCTCCGCGACCCGCGTCTCCGGATCGCTACGGTCGATCTTCACGGACGCGTCAACCCCTCGAACGACGCGTCGATGGAGTCGAGGGTGCGCTGCGCGGACGCGTAGGTGGCGGCCTCCGAGTACTGGATCGGATACACCCGGCCTGCCTGGACAGCCGGGAGCTGCTGCCACAGCGGCGAATCGAGCACCTGCTGGACGGCCGGACGGATCGCACCCGTCGGCTCCACCGTGTAGGTGATCGCGTCTGCCTCGGCAAAACTCTCCGGGATCATCTCCAGCGACGGCGTCTCGGCGACGTCCTTCGAGCCACCCTCCTTGCGCTGGACTTCGCCGGGGTATTCGACCCCGACGTCCTGAGCGATGTTGGTGCCCCACGAATCCGCGAACTCACGCTGGAAGGTGCCTGTCGAGGTGTCCCCGTACGCCCCGAGGTGGCCGAACTTCATTCCCGCGAGGGTGTCGCCGTACTTCTCGCGCAGTCCGGCAGCCTTGTCCTCGTAGGCCGCCCGGGACGCCTCGAAATCGTCGAGGCGTCCCGCCGCATCGGACTGGCGCCGGGAGAGCTCGCGCCACGCCGCGGGGACGGTCGGACCGATCACCACGACCGGGGCGATCGATTCCAACCGGGCCATGTCGATGTCGACGAGCGCCGGCTGCGGAACCCCGATCACGATGAGGTCGGGATCCACGGTCGCCACCGCCTCGTAGTTCGTGTCGATCGCCATCGCGCCGGCCACCTTCTCGAGGCCGTCGTAGGTGGCGCGGTCCTCCGGCGTCATCACCGCGAGGCCGCGTTCCCAGGTGGAGATGCCCACCAGATTCGCGTCCGCCTCGATGAGTGCGGGAACGGCATATCCGGTGGCGACCACGCGCTGCGGGTCGACCGGGATGGTGACGTCGCCGTTGTCGGCGGCGAACACGCGCGTGGGGACCTCGCCCGTGTCGGCGGCATCGGTCGAGGCGCATCCGGCCGCGACCACGGTGGCGAGCGCCAGGGCACCGACCAGGCGCAGGGATCGGCGTACAAGCATGTGAGTGATTCCTTCGTCGTCCGAACGGCCGGCCCCGAACCGGAGCCGACAACGGACTCAGGCTAGCCTTACCAACACTGCAGGAATGTCGATGAGAGGTCAGCTGATGTCGGTGACAGGACATACCGCGGTCGGCGAATCGGCCCGCGGCGGGTTCGCCTCCAGGAGCACCCGGCCGGACGCCCCGCGGTGCGACGAGTACGGGTACGGCCTGGGGTCGCCCGGCGGCATCCTCGTGCTCGCCTACCGCTCCGAGGCGCCACTGGAGTTCGCCTACAACCGCGAGGACTTCCTGCACCAGCTCTACTGGTCACCCGATCTGCTGTCGGCTCGCGCCGACTCCTCCGTGGTCTTCGCCGGAGGTGACACCGGTTTCTGGGCCCGCAGGACGGTCGGCCACGAGATCCACGCGGCCGGCGAAGGCACCCTCTACCGAATCTGTCTGCGCGAGATCCCGCCCCACCTGTCCGATCTTCGATATGGAGCAGTCTCGTTCGACCCCGACATCCGCGACCTGGTACGACGCCTCGGCGCACCCGACTTTCCCGCGGACGCCGCGCCCGAGGCACGTGGCCGCATCGTCGAGTCGCTACAACCGGCCGAAACGGCACCCGACCACCGCGCGGCGCGCGGCAACGGTCAGGCGCTGTCCGTTGCGAGGGCGCTCGCCCGACGGCCTGGCGATCCGACCCGGCTCGACGAATGGGCCGCGCGCCTGCACACGAGCGTCAAGACTCTGCAGCGGGACTTCGAGCGCGAGTTCGGGATGTCGTTCACCACCTGGCGCACCGACCTGCGCCTGCGCGCCGCGCGCGTACTGCTCCAGCATCAGTCCGTCACCTCCGTGGCACACACCGTCGGCTACGCCACCCCGTCCGCGTTCGTCGCCGCATTCTCCCAGCGGTTCGGCCGAACTCCGGGCCGATTCCGCCAGCTGCCCGCGCCACGGTGACCGCGCCGGTCGGTCGTTGCGGGCGGTGCCCGCGCACGCCTGCAGTCGCAGTGTTCCGGAACTGTCGGTCATACAGAGATCAGGACAGGTCGTTGACCAGAACCGCCGCCCCGTCGAAGCGGCCCGCCTTCAGGTCACGGAGCGCCCTGTCGGCCTGCGACAGCGGATAGACGTGGGTTGTCGCCCGGACGCCGTGACGCTCGGCGACCTCGAGAAACTGCCGTCCGTCCGCACGCGTATTGGCGGTGACGCTCCGAATCTCCTTCTCGTAGAACAGCTCGGTCTCGTAAGTGAGTGCGGGGATGTCACTGAGATGGATTCCCGCGACCGACAGGACGCCGCCACGGTCGAGAGCACGCATCGCCACGGGAACGAGATCACCCACCGGGGCGAAGAGCACGGCACTGTCCAGCGGTTCCGGAGGTGTGTCGTACGCACCGGCCGCCGAGGCCGCCCCCAGATCGAGGGCCAGCCGTTGCGCCTGCGCCCCGCGGGTGAGGACGTGCACACGCGCGCCCTGAGCCAGCGCCACCTGAGCGCACAGGTGCGCGCTACCACCGAATCCGTAGAGCCCCAGCCTGCCGCCCTCCGGAAGGGACGCGCGGGCGAGCGCCCGGTAGCCGATGATCCCGGCGCACAGGAGCGGCGCGAGCGCGACGTCCTCGATGGCCACGTCGAGTCGATAGGCGAAATCAGCGGGGACAACGGCATATTCGGCGTAGCATCCGTCTGCATCCCACCCGGTGTATCGCGAGTTCGGGCACAGGTTCTCGTCGCCGCGCCGGCAGTACGCGCAGGTGCCGTCGGTGTGCCGCAACCAGGCGATCCCCACGCGCTCGCCCACCGCGAATCCGGTCGCTTCCGGGCCGAGCGCCTCGACCGTTCCGACGCCTTCGTGTCCGGGCACCACGCGGTCCTTGTGTACGGGAAGATCTCCCTCGGCGACGTGCAGGTCGGTGCGACACACTCCGCAGGCCCGGATCTGCACGAGTAGTTCACCGGCACCCGGATCGGGTGTCGGTTTGTCGACCAGTTCGAGTGGGCCGAGCTCGTTCGCCCCGGGCCCTATCGGCCCGGGCTCGGCGACGACCCATGCCCGCATGGGGCCCAAGCTACGCCCACCGACGCGGGGCCCGGACGACTTTCGTGATCGGAACAGGTCATCTCTCTCAGGCGATGCCGTCTTCGAGGAGTTGCTTCAGTTTCTCCAGGTCCGCACGGACCGCCGCCACATCTCGGGCGAAGTCGTCATGGCTCATCCCGCTGTGCTTGCGCACCGTGAACACCACGTCGCTACCCCCGTCATTGGCCACGACGCGGACCGGATTGTCCACGCGTTCGCCCGATTCGAGCGTCACGATGTGGTCGAGTACTCCGTAGGCGTTCCGCGGAGCGAACTCGACGACGACCTTCCCCATCGGCGAGTCGGCGATCCACCGACCGTCCGAATCCTCGGCGATCGCGGCACTGAGCCCTGCCGCCCACCTCGGAAGATTCGACGGATCCGCCGCGAAAGCGTAGACGACCTCGACGGGACGCTCGATGGTGACACCTATGTGCTCCGAGTACGCAGTCATGGCCGTCATTCTCGTCCCGATCCGGGCGGAAGATTGAAGGAAACGGACGTGATTCGAAATCTCGCCTCCACCACGCTCCCGTGTGAAGGTATCGAAACCGGTCCGTCGACTCCGGCAGGAATCCCGCGATGCTCACGTTGTGTGGACCGATGCTCGCGTTGTGTGACCGGCTCCGCACCCTTTTCCCGATTGCCATCGGTTAGCCTTACCTCATGTTCTCCAGATTCCGCCGCGCCGCGGTCATCGCCGGATTCGCTGCCGCCTCCGTCGCCACCGCGCCGAACGCCCTGGCCGAGGCCCCGCCGGCGTCCGACGAGGTCGTCGCGATCCTGCTGCCCGGCCAGTACATGGGAGCGCTCCCCTACCAACCGTTCGCCGGCTATCTGGAACAGAACGGGGTGCACGCGAAGGTACTCGATCTCCCCGGATTCGATCTGACCGAAGAGCCGGAGACCATCGCGAGTGAGGTCGAACGGGCCAGGGCCGAGCACCCCGAGGCGCAGATCGCGCTCGTGGGTCACAGCATCGGCGGCATCACCTCGCGCTGGTACCTCAAGGAGCTGGGCGGGCATCCGAACGTCGACACCTACATCGCGATCGGCTCGCCCCAGTACGGGTCGCCCGGCGGTTGCGGAGCCCCGGTCGGCGCGGACGTCTGCCCCGGCACCGAGTACATGAACACGCTCAACGCCGGAGACGACACTCCCGGCGACACCGCGTACTACAACATCCGCAGCGAACGCGAGTGGGCCGACGGCAATCTCGACGGCGGCCAGTGCCGGGTCACCCCGATCCGCGGATTCCAGCCGACCCCCGATCTCGGTCTCGAGCACACCTTCGAGGGTGTCGATCCACGCGTCTGGGAGGCGACTCTCACCGCGCTCGGCGGGGAGTGCGACGGCGAGTTCGTGGATGTTCCCGACGGCGAACTCACCGCGGACGGCTCCCTGTTCCCGTACCGCCGCTAGCGTTTCCCGCACCCGACAATTCCGGGCAGGAAGAGTCGGACGTCGACCACCGCACCTCTCGTACCGTCGAGGCATCGGAAGGAGAGGTCGATGGAACGGTGGAACCGGGCGATGGCGGCCATCGAGGAGGCGCTCGATGCCGACATCGAGGTCGCTGCGCTGGCACGCCACGCGTTGACGTCCGAGTACGAACTGCGTCGCGTGTTCTCGGTGTTGACCGGGATACCGCTGTCCGAGTACATCCGGCGCCGTCGTATGACGGTTGCGGCGGCGGCGATCGTCGCGGACCGCGAGGCGGTCCAGGACATCGCTGTGCGGTACGGCTACTCGTCGGCGGATGCATTCTCACGGGCGTTCCGCGCCGTTCACGGGGTCGGGCCGGAGCAGGCTCGGCAACCGGGTGCGGTACTCCGGACACAACCACGCCTCACCTTCCATCTCCGAATCGAAGGGAGCAGTGAGATGCGGTATCGAATCGTGCGCAAGGACGCGTTCCGGCTCGTCGGACGCAAGGCCAGGATCCCACTCGTCTACGAGGGGCCGAACCAGGCCATGATCGAGTTCGAGCAGAACCTCGGACAGCAGGAGCGCGAGCGGATCGCGGCGCCGTCGAACGAGCAGCCGACGGGTGAGCTGGCCGTCTGCCACAACTTCGACGAGTCTCGGGAGGACGGAAGCTCGTTCGACTACTACGTCGCGGCGGCGACCACCTCTGCGGTGCCTGCCGATCTCGACGTAATCGACGTGCCCGCGAGCACCTGGGTCGTGTTCGAAGCCGCGGAGCCGACCCTCGAAGCCATCCAGCAGGTGTGGCCCCAGGCGTTCGGTGACTGGTTCCCGGCGAATCCGTATCGGGCGATACCGGCTCCCGAGATCGTGCGCGCCGACTACGACGAGGACGGGGCCCTCCTCGGCGCGGAGGTCTGGCTCGCGGTGGAATCGACGGCCTGACTGCGGCAGCATCCGCCACCTCCCGTGCACGACCGGCCGGGATGCGGCAGGCTCGGTGGTACGCGATCGGTGAAGGAGGCGGTGATGACTCCCGACGCGACCGGCCGCCGCGAGCGGCTCGAGGCTCTGCGTGGCGCGCTGGTGCAGCTGCGCGGTGATGCGGCGGCGGCCGAACGTGCGGCGACGGAGCGGATCGAGCACGTCGATCCCGCGCACCGCTCGGCCGCAGCCAATCTCGTCCGCTACCGAGCGCTCCGCTGTCACGACCTGCGGAATCTCCAGGTGCGGCTCAGCCAGGAGGGGCTGTCGTCGCTCGGCCGGATGGAATCGGACGTGCTGCGCAACCTCGATGCGGTGCTCGGCATGCTGGACGCCGCGATCGGGGACGGCCGCTCGAGCGTGCCCGAGCCCGGCCCGCCCGATTCCGAACCCTGGTTCGAACTGTCCGCGAACGCCGCCGCCCTGCTCGGCGGAACGCCGGACGATCGCACCACCCGGATCATGGTGACCCTGCCGAGCGACGCGGCGTCCGATGCCTCGCTGGTCCGGTCGTTCGTCCACGCGGGGATGAACCTCGCCCGGGTCAACTGTGCCCACGACCAGCACGACGCGTGGTCGGCGATGGCGACCCACGTGCGCTCCGCGGGCGAGGGAGTACGGATCGCCATGGATCTCGGCGGTCCGAAGCTGCGGACCGGGCCGATCGAGGCAGGCCCCCGGGTGGTCAAGATCAAGCCTTCGCGTGATGCCGCGGGCCGCGTGGTGTCGCCGACCACGGTGTGGACCGGTCGTGCTCCCCTGCACTGCGGCGATCCCGAGGTCCCGATCACCGACTCCGACTGGGTGGAACGCCGGGTCGTCGGAGACCGAGTCACCTTCCGCGAGGCACGGGGCCGCACCCGGACCATGGCAGTGGTCGAAACCACCGGCACGGGCGTCGAACTGGTCGGCGACCGGACGAGCTACCTCGTCCCCGGCACGATCCTGGCCGTCGGCGAGGACGCGACGACGGTGGGTGCGCTACCGGCCACCCCGCAGTCGCTTCGGGTCCGCCGCGGCGACCTGCTGGTGCTGACGTCCTCGCTCGAACCCGCCGTCCCGACGTCCGACGGGCGGCACCGCATCGGCTGCACCCTGCCCGAGGCGTTCGGCGCCGTGCACGAGGGGCATCGAGTCCTGTTCGACGACGGCAAGATCGGCGGCGTCGTCACCTCCGCGTCCGAGGACGAGATCCACGTGAGCATCACCTCCGCGCCGATCCGGGGAACGAAGCTCAAGGCGGAGAAGGGTATCAATTTCCCGGACACGACACTGCCGATCCCGGCACTCACGGACGAGGACCGGGAAGATCTCGACGCGGTGGTCGCCCTGGCCGACATCGTCGAGATCTCCTTCGTGCGGACGGCAGACGACGTGCGCGAGCTTCTCGGACTGCTCGAGGAGAAGGACGCCCTCGACATCGGTGTGGTGGTCAAGCTCGAGACGGTCGCCGGGTTCGAGGCGCTGCCGGAGGTGCTGCTCGAGTTGATGCGGTGGAAGCGGGTGGGCGTGATGATCGCGCGCGGCGACCTCGCCGTCGAGGCCGGGTTCGAGCGGCTCGCCGAGGTTCAGGAGGAGACGCTGTGGTTGTGCGAGGCCGCGCGGGTGCCGGTGATCTGGGCGACGCAGGTACTCGATTCGCTCGCGGACGCCGGGGTGCCGACCCGCGCCGAGGTGACCGATGCGGCGCAGGGTGAGCGCGCCGAGTGCGTCATGCTCAACAAGGGGCCGTACATCGTCGAGGCCATCACCGCGCTCGACGACATCCTGCGCCGCATGCACCGGCACATCTACAAGAAGAATCCCCTGCTCCGCAAGCTCGGGGCGTGGGATGTGGGTGAGTGAGTCACAGGCGATTCTCTCGTTGCCGAGCGGATTTTACTTCCATATGGAATCATTTCAGGTGTCACGATCGACACCCGGACGGAGAATCGCATGCCCCGCGAGTATCAGACGTTCCCCTTGGGCGACTTCGAACTCCAACAGGGAGCCACCCTGCGCGGAGCCGTCCTCGCCTACACGACTTACGGCGCCCTGAACGACGACCGTTCCAACGCCGTCGTCTATCCCACCTGGTATTCCGGTAGGCACTGGGAGAACGAGTGGCTGATCGGCGAGGGTATGGCGCTCGATCCCGCGCGCTACTTCGTCATCGTTCCCAACATGCTGGGCAACGGATTGTCTTCGTCACCGTCGAACACCCCACCGCCCTACGACGGTCCGAGCTTTCCCCGCGTCACGTTCTACGACCAGGTGCGCGCCCAACACGCCCTGGTCGCCGATCATTTCGGGATCGAGAAGTTGGTGGCGGTCACCGGATGGTCGATGGGTGCCGCGCAGACGTTCCAATGGGCGGTGAGCTATCCGGAGATGGTGCCGAAGATCCTGCCGTTCTGCGGTTCTGCACGCACCAGCGAGCACAACATCGTCTTCCTCGAAGCGGTCAAGGCGGCGATTACCACGGACGCCGCATACTCGGGCGGGCGCTACGAGCGGCAGCCCGATCAGGGCCTCCGGGCAGCCGCCCGGGTGTACGCGGGATGGGGATTCAGTCAGGCGTTCTACTGGCAGCAGCTCTATCGCGAGATGGGCTACAGCTCGCTCGAGGACTTCCTCGTCGGATTCTGGGAGGGGTTCTTCCTCGACGGCCGCGACGCGAACAACCTGCTCGCCATGCTGTGGACGTGGCAGAACGGGAACGTCGGCAACACACCGGGTTTCGGTGGCGACCACGAGGCCGCCCTCGCGTCGATCACGGCGCAGGCAATCGTCCTGCCTGCCGAGAAGGATCTGTACTTCCCACCCGAGGACGAGGAGTACGAGGTCTCGTTCATGCCGAACGCCGAACTCCGGGTGATTCCGGGCGTGTGGGGCCATTTCGCCGGTGGCGGCGAGAACGCCACGGACACCGCGTTCATCGACGCCGCACTGAAGGAGTTGCTGGCGGACTGATCGCAACCGGCTCCCGTATCGGAGCGCAGCGGTCAGCTCAGGACGATCGCCCCGCCGGTCGGTCCGTTCGCCCGTGCCGACGAGACGCCCCCGATGTCGCGGCCGATCCACACGTCCGGCGTGAGCTGGCGGTACTCGTGGACGCTGATCGGGATGCCGCCGAAGTCACGCGAGAAGTCCGCCGTCCACGCCGGTTTGCCGTCGATGCGTGAGGTACCGGGGACGACCGGGCCGCCCGCATCGCGGCCCCACACGTAGTCCTTGTACACCCAGGGCTCCCCACTCGGCCCGGTGGTGAAGGTGAGCGAGTCACCGAGCCTGTTCTGCGCGGTCGACAGCTTCTGCGCGTTGTCGTAGCCGATGATCCGTCCGTCGAGCTGATAGACGGGCAGGAGCGTGATGGTCAGGGTGCCTTCGGGGGCGACGCCGACCGGTGCGGCCTCGAACAGGCCGATGATCTCCTCGCTGGTGCAGCGGTGGAGCAGGGTGTCCACCGTTGCCGCCCGGTCGTTCTCGTCGATGACGCAGCTCTGCGGCGCCGCAGTTTCCGGCACCTCCGCGGCTGCCGTCGCCGAGGCGGCCATGAGGCCCGACATCGCGAGGAGTGCTCCGGATACGGCCAACGTCCCGATACGTCTGACAGTCACCGGGGTAGTCAACAAGGTGAAGGCGCGGATCACAAGTCGCATGATTGGAGGAAGGCGGCGGGGCTCGGGTTGAAATCGCTCCAGGCGAGGTACTCGATCCGCGTCGGGCCGTCCGACACCGGGATCGACACCAGCGCCGTCCGTGCGGGAACGAACGCGGACGGCAGCAGCGCGACCGCGAGGTTCTGCTCGACGATGCCGATCAGGTCGGTGGCCATGGACTCGAAGGCCAAGTCGCGGCGGAGTCCGGCACGCCGTGGGCACCACCACGCTCCTCACCGACGCCGAAGGCGTGTCGCGAATCAACGTGGATGATCTGGCGGTGGATGCGGTGGACGAAGTCGAACGTCGCAGCGCGGGAAGTCATTTCACCGTCGGTACGGTCAAACGACGATGAATGCATCGTTCTCCACGTAGAAGACGAATGCTTCGAGAAGCTCACCTGCAGTGGGTTCGGGCACCTTGTAGCGCAGGTTGTCGACGATGCTCCGCACGTCCTGCATTCCCAGCACATACTCGCATCCGTGTGCGAGCACGATCTCCGGTAGGTCCCGCTCGTCGTTCACCACGTCGTCGACGTCGTGCACGATGCACGGTGCGTCCCACCGAAGTGGCTCACCAGGGTGCATGTAGAGCGCATCTCGCCAGTCGAAATCCAGAGGTCGTTCGAGCACGTCACCCAGTGTCAGGTCCAACTGCCTCTCCCCGTTGACATGTCGGCACCTCCGCTCGTGCCGGCTACTCCCGCTACCGACAAGGTAGCGGTCCCCACCAGCGCGACAGGCCGTGGCCCGGGTCGTGAGCTCACGTGGACCGGGTGAGCGCGACGACCAGGGCGGCGCGGACGGCTCGCGCGTCGAGTTCGGCGATGCGTCGGATTCCGGTGCCTCCCGGCGCGCAGACCTTGACTCGGAGCGTGGCGGCGTCCTCGTCGCTGTCCTGCAACCAGGTGGCCGACCCGAGCAGTCAGGCTCGGCATCGCGCGAGCAGCGGCGACTCCGTCGGGCAGATCGCTTTCCAGATCCGCCAGGGAGACACCGTCGGCGAGGGAGACGACGACGGCGCCCTCATGCAGGTGATCGGCAACCTCGCGCACGAGGCCGGAGATGTGCTCGGGTGTCACGGCGAAAACGACGATCTGTGCGCCGGCGGCCGCTTCGATGTTGTCTGTCGTGGTTGTCTGTCGTGCTGCGCACTCCGTAGGTGACGACGAGCTCGTCGACACGACTCTGTTTGCGTGCGGTGACCCAAACGTCGCGCGCCTTCAGACCACCGTCCAACCACCCCGCGAGCAGGACCTCACCCATGATGCCCCGTACCCAGAAATGCTGCCGTCCCAGTAGCGCCCATGTGCCGCTCCTTACTCGCCTGAGGCGATCGATGCCCGGCGCGCCAGGCCACACCTCAGTGTGGACGAGCAGCCGACATGGACGAACAAGTTCGCAGCCATCCGGATGCGCGGATCGACGAGGGTGGGGCCCGACCGCGCACACCTGCCCAACCGAGATGAACGGACCTACCACTTCGGGAGTGTGGACCCCGACGACACCAGCGCGGGCCGGACGAAAGTTTGAGGCTAGGTCGAACAAACCCGATATGTCACCTCGAACAACTATTCCGAGGCGCTCACCGGAACCTGCCCAATCGACGTGGAACCTACCCTGCCCTGCAGACCCGCGAATGGATCTCGTCGACGAGGTGCCACAGTTCACTCAGCGTCACTTCCCTCGGTCGATAGTGGATCGCGATACGCACGGCGTCTGCCGTAAGTGCCCATTAGTCGAGATCATCCGTTATCGTCATGGTCGACTGGCAGGTCCCCGATAGTCGACCATCGACGCGATCTTCACCGCCTTGCCGTCGACGGTCGAATCGAACTGGAAGTCCAATGCCCACACAACATTCGGAGCATCCGCGTCGACGACCGGAACGGAGGACCGGCCGGCACGCTTGCGGCGTGGAGCACGCCGCACCTGTAGTCCCTCCACCTTCCACAGGCGGTGCACCTTCTTCTTGTTCACCGCGACGCCCTGGTCGTAGCGCAGCCACGCCCACGCCCGACGGAACCCGTGCCGTGGATGCTTGCAGGAATACCTGCGCAACTCTGCGCGCAGATCGGCATCCGGGTCGTCCGGTGTCTGCGCCAACGGCAGCCGTCGGTGAACCGATCGGGAGAGCCCAACAACCTTGCACGCGAACCGCTCCGACATCTGCAGGGTGCCGGTGAGCATGGTGATCGCGGCGCGTTTGGCGGTCGGGCTCAGAATTTTCCCTTGGCGATCTCCCGCAGCGCGTCCTTCTCCAACTCGGCATCGGCGAGCAACCGCTTGAGCCGGCTGTTCTGCTCCCGCAGTTCCTTGAGTTCTTTCGCGGCATCGGCGTCACTACCGGAGTACTGGCGACGCCAGTTGTACAGCGTTGCCGCCGACACCTCGAGCGCGGCGGCGATCTCCTCGCCGTTCTTGCCTTCCGCTGCCAACTCGTCGGCTCGGCGCAGCTTGCGCACGATGTCCTCTGCCGAGTGACGTTTGCGTCCCGCCATGATCTCTATCGTCCCTTCTTCGCCCTCACCAGGGCAATTAGGACTCTAGAACAACCCGGACCTACTCACAGGGGACACGCCAGTATCCACCAAGACACTAGCGCCCACCGACGACGTTGCTGGGATTTGACCGGCTCTGGCAACACGGCCTTGGAGGTCACATACCCGGATCCCCGTTTATCCACGAAGACATCGCTTCTCCCTGCACCTAATTCGTCGCACCCTGAAGCGTTGAGGCATGACTGTCAGAACCTTAGAGAGTCCGTTGTGCCCGCTTCGGGCGGTGTCCTATGTCCGCGTCTCCACCGACGACCAAGCTCGGCGGGGGTCGGAGTCGGAGGGGTTGTCGATCCCGGCGCAGCGGGAGGCGAACCGGTGACGAGCATTGGAGATGGGCGCCCTCATCGTGACGGAGTTCGTCGAGCGCGGCCGCTCCGGCATATCGCTGGAACGACCCGAGTCGCCGCGGATGCTGGAGTACATCAAGGGCCGCCCGGTGGACTTCGTGATCGTGCATGGATCGACCGTCTCGCCCGCAGTCGGACCGATGATTCCGCGATCATGAAGTCGCTCCAGGGAGTGGGTGCGTACCTGGTCTCCACGACCGGGGCATCACCACGACACCGAGTGGGAGGCTGCTGCATGGGATCATGGCCTCCATCGCGGAGTTCTACTCACAGAACTCCGCCACCGAGGTGATGAAGGGGATACTGCAAAAGGCCATCCAGGGAGGCACATTGGGCCGGGCACCGCTCAGATACCTCAACGAGCGTGCCTTCGACGACAGGCGCGAGACCGCACCATTACGATCGGCCCCAAGCGGGCCCAGCAGATCATCTGGGCATTCGAGGCCTACGCCACCGGCGAGTCGAGCGTCACCCGACTCACCGCAGAGTTGGAAGCCCGTGGGTTGACGACCAGGCCTGGGCCGAACACCCCATCGGGGCCGTTGACCATGAACGGGCTGCGCCGTCTGCTCCGCAACCCTTACTACAAAGGCATGGCGACCCTCAACGACATCGAACATGCAGGACGGCACAAGCCACTCATCGACCCGACCACCTGGGCGACCGTGCAGAACATCCTCACCAGTCGGCGCAATGAAGAACGCTCCCGCGCCCACGACCACTAATTTCACGCTACCTCAAAGGAAGGGTGTCTTGCGGCGAGTGTGTGTGGGCGTCGGCTGATCGTGCGGCACACCCGCACCAAGACCGGTCGCATCTACGAGTACTACGTCTGCCATCGACGGCGCGACACTACTTGCCCGCAAGGCAGAGCCCTGCCCATCGCCCAGGTCGAACAACGCATCGAGGACCTCTACCGCTCGATCGAGCTGAACCCGGGCCAGCGCGACCGCATCGAATTGGCCACCCTCCACCGACAGCAGGCAGTCAATGACGGCGACTCGGAGAGATCACCGAGGCGACCCAAAGATCGGGGCAAACCAGACCAAGCTCCTCGACGGCTGCTACGCCGACGCCATCCCCGCGATCTGTTCCTCACCCACCAACGACGCCTCAACACTGAACTGGCGAACCTCGGCCGCGAGAAGGCGAAGCCAGAGACCGGCAGCGCCGACATCCAGCAAAGCCTCCGCGACGCCCTCGTCTACTGCAAGAAGCCAACGCAACCTCCACTGACGCACCCGCAACGGTGCGAAAGCAGCTCAACCGGGTGATCTTTGCCGGGGTTTTCGTCGGCCCCGAACCCACCCAGATCCGCGCCGAACTCAACGACCCTTCGCCAGCATCACTAAGTCCGGCAACGAATCAGGCCGCCCCTCGGGCGGTCTCACAAGCGTCGGTTGCACTTTTGATTTCAAATCTTCAAATTCACCTACAGAAAAAGTCCCGGAAACCCTTGAGTTTCCGGGACTTCTCGGTCGGGCTGACAGGATTTGAACCTGCGACCACTTGACCCCCAGTCAAGTGCGCTACCAAGCTGCGCCACAGCCCGTCCACGCCCGCGTTCGGGCGCTCGATGAGATTACATCAGGGGCACCATCTTGCGCTAATCGCCTGGTCAGCGCAGTGCCGATACATCCCACCGAGCACCCTGCACGCTAGCGCTTGCGGCGGTCCCGCTTCTCCCGCACACGCACCGAGATGCGGACCGGGCTGCCGTCGAAGTTGAACTCCTCACGCAACCGGCGTTCGAGGAAGCGGCGGTAGCCGGCCTCGAGGAATCCGGTGGTGAACAGCACGAACGTCGGCGGCCTGGTGCCCGCCTGGGTGGCGAACATGATCCGTGGAAGCCGACCACCACGCATTGGCGGCGGGGTCGCCGCGACGACCTCCTTGAGCCACGTGTTGAGTCGGCCCGTCGGGATCCGCTTGTCCCAACTCTCGAGCGCCGTGTCCAGCGCAGGTACCAGCTTCTGCACGGCCCGGCCGGTCTGCGCGGAGATGTTCACCCGCTGCGCCCACGGCACCCGCACCAGATCGCGATCGATCTCACGGTCGAGCTGCAACCTGCGGTCCTCATCCACCAGATCCCACTTGTTGAACGCGATCACCAGCGCGCGGCCCGAATCCGCGACCATGCCGAGCACGCGCAGATCCTGCTCCGTGATCGGCTCCGACGCGTCGATCAGCAGGATGGCGACCTCGGCCGCCTCGATGGCGCCCTTGGTCCGCAGCGACGCATAGAACTCCGCACCGCTGGCATGGCTCACCTTGCGGCGCAGGCCTGCGGTGTCGACGAAACGCCAAGGGCGGCCGCCCAGTTCGATGACCGAGTCCACCGGGTCGACGGTGGTACCCGCCACATTGTGGACGACGGATCGCTCGTCGCCGGCCAGCTTGTTGAGCAGGCTCGACTTACCCACGTTCGGCTTGCCGACCAGCGCCACCCGCCGCGGCCCGCCCGTGCGGGTCCCCTCGCGGGGAGTCTCGGGCAGCACCGCGAGCACCTGGTCCAGCAGATCGCCCGTGCCGCGGCCGTGCACGGCGGACACCGCATACGGCTCGCCGAGGCCGAGCGACCACAGCGCGGCGGCCTCGGCCTCGGTGCGCTCGTCGTCGACCTTGTTGGCCACCAACAGCACCGGAGTCTTCGAGCGGCGCAGCACCTTGGCCACCGCCTCGTCGGTCGCGGTCGCACCGACGACGGCGTCGACCACCACGAGGATCGCGTCGGCGGTCTGCATGGCGTGCTCCGCCTGCCGGGCGACCGACTGCTGCAGGCCCTTGGCGTCGGGCTCCCACCCGCCGGTGTCCTGCACCATGAAGCGCCGCCCGTTCCAGGTGCCCTCGTAGGACACCCGGTCCCGAGTCACACCGGGAACGTCCTGCACCACGGCCTCACGACGGCCGATGATCCGGTTCACCAGGGTGGACTTGCCGACGTTGGGACGGCCCACCACGGCGAGCGTGGGTGCCGGGACGTGCGATTCCTCGTCGCCTTCGACGTCGAAATCGAGCCCTTCCCAGTCGGATTCCTCACTCCAGATGCCGTCACCGGCGAAGTTGTCGGATACGAATTCGTCGGTCACTGCTGTACTCCAGTTCTTTCGGTCACCAGGTCCAGCAACCGTGCGATGACCGCGTCGATTCCCAGTTCACTGGTGTCGACCAGGACGGAATCGTCGGCGGGCCGCAGCGGCGACACGGTGCGCGTGGAATCGAGGTGGTCGCGACGCTGCACGTCGGCGAGCACCGCCGCGTAGTCGTCGCCGCGTCCCTCGGCGATGTTCTGCTCGTTGCGGCGCCGGGCCCTGGCCTCGGCGGACGCGGTGAGGTAGATCTTCACGTCGGCGTCGGGCAGCACGACGGTGCCGATGTCCCGGCCCTCGACGACGATGCGCGCCGCCTCGCGAGCCAGGCGGCGCTGGGCATCGACCAGGAGCTCCCGCACCGACGGCACGGCGGAGACCGCGGACACCGCGGAAGTCACTGCGCCACCCCGGATCTCGATGCCGACGTCCTCGCCGTCGAGGAGCACCTGCTCCCCTGCCGGGTCGGTGCCGATGGACCACGGCAGCCCCGCGGTCACGTCGGCGATCGCTCCCGCATCGTCCAGATCCACGCCTTTACGCAGCGCGTGCAGGGTGGCGATCCGGTACATCGCGCCGGTGTCGAGATAGCGGGCACCGAGCGCGCCGGCGAGCCGCCGCGACACCGACGACTTACCGGTACCGGACGGGCCGTCCATGGCGACGATCAAGGGGCCTCCCGCGGATACCGAGCTCACAGTCCCACCGCCTTGTAGAGACCGCCGACCTCGCCGCGGCCGAGCACCCGCAGCGTCCCCGGACGCTGATCGCCGAGCGCGACGGCACCGATGTCGGTGCGCACCAGTCGCACGACGGGATGTCCGACAGCATCGAACAGCCGGCGCACGATGTGCTTGCGCCCCTCGTGCAGGCTCAGCCGCACCAGCGACTTGCCCTCGTTGACGTCGAGCAGAGTGAACGCATCGACCTTCGCGGGGCCGTCCTCGAGTTCCACCCCGTCGCGCAGCTTCTTCGACACCCCCTTCGCGAGATGGCCGGAGACCGTCGCCAGGTACGTCTTGGACACCTCGAACGACGGGTGCATCAGCCGGTGTGCGAGATCGCCGTCGTTGGTGAGCAGCAGCAGTCCCTCGGTGTCCGCATCGAGACGGCCCACGTGGAACAGCCGCTGCCCGGCCGACACCCGCTCGGAGACGATGTCACCGACGCACGGCCTGCCGAGATCGTCGGACATGGTCGACTGCCAGCCGCGCGGCTTGTTCAGCGCGAGGTGCACCAGATCCTTCTGGATGACGACGCGGACACCGTCCACGCGGACTACCGCGTTCTCCGGGTCCACCCGCAGCCCCTGTTCGACGACGATGCGGCCGTCCACCTCGACGCGCCCCTGCGCGATCAGGTCCTCGGCCGCCCGGCGTGACGCGACACCGGCCTGGGCCAGCACCTTCTGCAGCCGGACGCCGTCGCCCTGGGGATGGCCGCCCACGCGGTCACCCTCGACGTACTGGTGACGGGCGGGTTTGGCATTGCTGACACGAGGGACAGGATTCTCGGTACGCCGCGGCTTCGCAGCCTTCGGCTTGCCCTTCTTGTTCGTCTTGCTGCCACCGGGCGCCGGGGCTCCGCCCCGGCCGCGAGCCGGTTGGGACTTGCCGAACTGGGGTTTCTTCCCCTTGTCGGTGCTGTTCTTCTTGTTGCGATCCGGTGTGCCATCTCGGCGAGCGGGTGTCTTCACTTTTTCTTTCGATCCCTGTCGGTGTTCGTGTTCAGTCGTCCGGGTCGGTGTCCACCTGGTCGGCGGTCACCGGAGCCCGATTCATTCTCGCAAATCGTGGATCCGCCTCGAGGCTGTCGCTGATGTCGTCGATCAGATCGACGTCCGGCAGCAGCGGGGCGAGCTCGGGCAGGTCGGCGAGCGACGCCAGCCCCAACCTCTCCAGGAAGAGCTCCGTCGTCGCGTACTGCGTGGCAGTGGTCTCCGGGTCTGTCCCGGCTTCGGCGATCAGGCCTCTGGCCAGCAGGGTCCGCACCACACCATCCACGTTGACGCCGCGTACCGCACTGATGCGGGCCCGGGTCAACGGTTGGCGGTAGGCCACCACGGCGAGGGTTTCCAGCGCCGCTCGGGTGAGCTTGGTACGCGCTCCGTCGAGGAGTAGACGTTCGACGTAGGGTGCGTGGGCCGTGCGGGTGTACAGCCGCCATCCGTCCCCAGCGTACCGGAGATCGAACCCGCTTCCGCGCACGGTGAAGGCCTCGGCCATCCGGGTGAGAATCGCCGCGACCCGTTCGGGTGACGCATCGGTCACCGCGGCGAGCTGTTCCACCGAGGCGGGCGAGTCCACCACCAGCAACAGCGACTCGAGAACCGACTCGAGCTCCGCGTCCGACAGTTCCTCCCCGTCGACCTCGATCTCGTCCTCGAGCGACTCCGCGTCGCCCTCGGCAGGCGCCGTCGCGCCGGTGTCCTCGCTCACCCGTAGTCCTCCTCGATCGCCGGTGCCTCCGCATCCTCACCGGTCCAGCTCACCCTCAGGTCTCCCAGTGGCTCCGGCTGTTCGAACGCCACGGCACGTTCCCGGTACAGCTCGAGCAGCGCCAGGAACCGGGCGACGATGTGGACCGTCGCCTCGCAGTCCTCGACCAGGTCTCCGAAACCGACCCACTCCCCCGCGCCGCGCCCCCGCAGCCGCTCGAGCACCCACGCCGCCTGTTCCGGCACGGACACCTTCGGCACGTGCAGATGGTCGAGTCCGACAGTGGGAGTAGGGCGTGGCGCCAGCGCACCGGCCGCGATGTCCGCGAACCGGGCCGGGTCGACGCCGAGCAGCACCTCCGGGAGCAGGGCGGTGAACTGTTCCTCGAGCGCCACCGAACGCGGGTAGCGTCGCAGCGCGGCGGCCTCGAGCTCGCCGAACAGCTGCGCGACCTGCTTGTACGCCCGGTACTGCAGCAATCGGGCGAAGAGGAGGTCGCGGGCCTCGAGCAGCGCCAGATCCTCGGCGTCCTCCACCTCGCCCGCGGGCAGTAGTCGCGCCGCCTTGAGATCGAGCAGGGTCGCGGCGACGACGAGGAACTCGGTCGTCTGGTCCAGTCCCATCTGCGCGCCCAGGGAGCGGGTGTAGGCGATGAACTCGTCGGTGACCTCGTGCAGTGCCACCTCGGTGACATCCAACTGCCGCTGGTTGATGAGCGTCAGCAGCAGATCGAACGGGCCCTCGAAGTTGCGGAGAGTGACCCGGAAGCCGCCCTTGCCCGGCTCCACCCCGTCGGCGCCGGCTGCGGGGTCGGCCGTGGGAGCCGGAGAGGTCGGGTCGGTCACCACCGTCACTGCGGGCCGGAGCGGTGGATGACCTCGCGGGCGAGCGCGCGGTACGCCCCCGCACCCGTCGACTTCGGCGCCCATGTCGTGATGGGTTCGCCGGCGACGCTGGTCTCCGGGAAACGCACGGTGCGGTTGATCACCGTGTCGTAGACGAGATCCCCGAACACCTCCACGACCCGGGCCATGACCTCGCGGGCGTGCAGGGTGCGGGCGTCGTACATCGTGACGACGATGCCGGCCAATTCCAGCCGGGGGTTCAGCCGGTCGCGCACCTTCTCGACGGTGTCGTTGAGCAACGCCAGCCCGCGCAGGCTGAAGAACTCGCACTCCATCGGGATGAGCACCGAGTCCGAGCAGGCCAGGGCGTTGACGGTGAGTAGGCCGAGCGACGGCTGGCAGTCGATGAGGATGTAGTCGTAGCGGTCGACGACGGAGTGCAGCACGCGCCCGAGCGTCTGCTCCCGGCCGACCTCGGTGACCAGCTGGATCTCCGCGGCCGAGAGGTCGATGTTGCTGGGGAGCAGATCGAGCCCCTCGATCCGGGTACGCATCAGCACGTCGTCCACCGACACCCGCGGCTCCACCAGCAGGTTGTGCACGGTGAGCTCGAGATCGTGGTGCGCCACGCCCAGTCCCGCGGAGAGTGCGCCCTGCGGGTCCAGATCCACCAGCAGCACCCGGCGGCCGTACTCGGCGAGCGAGGCACCGAGATTGATGGTCGAGGTGGTCTTGCCCACCCCGCCCTTCTGGTTGCACATCGCGATGATGGTGGCCGGGCCGTGCGAGGAGACCGGCGTCGGCTCGGGAACCTCCCGCAGCGGACGGCCCGTCGGGCCCAGGTCCTCTGCCGGGGAGTCCACCGGATCCGCCGGGTACAGGGTCGGGTTCTCCTCGCCACCGTCGAACGGTTCGGTGTCCACGGGCTGAACGGGCGGACCGGGAGCCTCCTGCTCGGAAGGCTGCGGCAGGCTCGCAGGCTGCGGTGTCGTCACGGTCCGATGCTCCCCTGCTCTCTCGTCTCGCGCGGTGCCCGGTGTCCGGCGCAGCGCGTCGAGCTCTGCGTCCGCCGGCGGGCGTTGCTCATCAGGTCCCTTCCACATCGTTACCAGAACGCTACCGCTTCGCCACAGGAATCCTCCGACTGACACGCACGCACGCTAGCGCGCTACGGGGCTACCGCGCTCGAGGATGAGCCTCGGCCCAGACCTCTCGCAGCGAGCCGATGGTCACCAGGGTGTAGATCTGGGTCGTCGTCACCGAGGCGTGCCCGAGCAGTTCCTGAACCACCCGGACGTCGGCACCACCGTCGAGCAGGTGGGTCGCGAACGAATGACGCAGTGTGTGCGGCGAGACGTCCCCGTCGATACCCGCCTGTCGAGCGGCGTTCTGCAACACCTGCCAGGCACTCTGCCGCGACAGTCGGCCTCCGCGGACGTTGAGGAACAGTGCGGGTGTGGACCGGGAGATCAACCCTGGCCGTCCGCGCACCAGATACGCGTCGACGGCGCCCAGTGCCGGCCTGCCCACCGGAACCAGCCGCTCCTTGCCACCCTTGCCGCGCAGCAACACCGATCGGGTCTCGGTGTCGATGTCGTCGACGTCCAAGCCGACGGCCTCGGAGATCCGGGCCCCGGTCGAGTAGAGCAACTCGAGCAACGCCCGATCCCGCAGGCTGCGTGGCGTCTCGGCGGGGCCCGCTCCGCCGACGGCGTCCAGCAGGGCGAGCACGGCATCCACGGGCAGCGACTTGGGCAGCCGCTTGCCCGGGGTCGGCGGACGGACCCCCCCGCGCCACGTCGACCGGAACCAGCCCCTCCGCCGCGGCGAAACGGTGCAGCCCGCGCACGGCGATCAACGCCCGCGCCGCCGAACTGGCGGCCAGGGGAACCACCCCGTTCTCCGGGTCACCCCTGCGCAGGTCGAGCACGAAGTCGAGGACGTCCTGTTCCGTGATCTGCTCGAGCCGACCGATCTTCCGTTGTTCCAGGAATCGGAGGTACCGGCCCAGGTCGCGACGATAGGAGCCGATGGTGTTGCGGGCAGCGCCTCGTTCCACCGTCAGGTGATCGAGATACGAATCCACCTCCCGCGCGATCACCGCACTACCCCCTCGGCGTGTTCTCGTCCGTCGCGCTCTCGCCGGCTCTCGCGTGGCGACGGGCACAGAAGCTCTCCGGGCGATCGAGCCACGGGGACTGGACCGGTCGCAGATCCTGCGGGGTCATACCCCGCGCTCTGGCCGCGGCGAGCGCCCCGATCGCCGCCACCGCGGTGGCGTTGACGATGTCCCCGGCAAGCACCATCGCCAGCGCGTCGTCGAGGGGGAACCGCTCGATCTGCAGGTCCGCCTCCTCGTGTTCGGGCTCCGGCCGCTCGACCTCGCTCAGATCCTCGGCGAGATAGACCCGCACCGACTCGTCGGTGAAGCCCGGCGAGAGCGCGATGTCCAGCAGCACCGACCACGAGGCGGCCGCGAGGCCCGTCTCCTCGGCGAGTTCGCGCTGCGCCGCCGCGAGCGGATCCTCGCCGGGCACGTCCAGCAGGCCGGCGGGGATCTCCCAGAGCCTGCGGCCGATCGGATGCCGGTACTGGTACACCAGTACCAACCGATCGTCCGCGTCGATCGCGACGATCGCGACCGCGCCGTCGTGTTCGACGACCTCACGCTCGGCGGCCCGCCCGCCCGGCATCACCACCTGATCGAGACGCAGCGCCACGATCGCGCCGTTGTACGCGGTGCGCGAGCTCAGCGTCTCGAACTCGTGGCGCGCCGACTCGTGGCGGACCTCCGAGGGATCGTCCTTCGCCCCCATCGTGGCCCGTCAGCCCGCGTTCTCGGTGACGTCCAGCTCGGCCGCCACTTCGAGAGCCGGTGCCTCGCCGGTGGACGGCTCGCCGCGGCCGGTGTCGCCGTGCACGTCGACCGGCAACCGCTCCTCGAGCTTGTACCGCAACGCGGCGTCGACGAATGCGGCGAACAGCGGATGCGGCCGGGTGGGCCGGCTCTTGAGCTCCGGATGAGCCTGCGTCGCGACGAGGAACGGATGCTGCTCGGCCGGGTACTCGACGAACTCGACCAGATGGCCGTCCGGGGACGTGCCGCTGAAGAGCAACCCGGACTTGGCGATCCGGTCCCGGTAGGAGTTGTTCACCTCGTACCGGTGCCGGTGCCGCTCGGACACGCTCTCGCTGCCGTAGGCGCGTGCGACCACCGATCCCTTGGCCAGCGTCGCGGGGTAGGCACCGAGGCGCATCGTGCCGCCCAGGTCCGCCTCCCCGGCCACCACGTCCTCCTGATCGGCCATCGTCGAGATCACCGGATGCGTGGTCTCCGGCTCGAACTCCGTGGAGTTGGAGTCCTCGAGCCCCACCGACCGCGCCGCCTCGATGACGACGCACTGCAACCCCAGGCACAACCCGAGCAACGGGATCTTGCGCTGACGGGCGAACCGGATCGCACCCACCTTGCCCTCGATCCCGCGGATACCGAACCCACCCGGGATCAGCACCCCGTCCACGTCACCGAGGAGGGACTGCGCCCCCGCCTCGGTCTCGACGTCGTCGGACTGCACCCAGACGATCTCGACCTTCGACCGATTCGCGAATCCGCCGGCGCGCAACGCCTCGGTGACCGACAGGTAGGCGTCGGGCAGGTCGACGTACTTGCCGACCAGCGCCACCTTGACGATCTCCCGCGGCTGGTGGACGCGCTCGAGCAGGTTGCCCCACACGGTCCAGTCGACGTCGCGGAACGGCAGGCCCAGCTGGCGTACCACGTAGGCGTCGAGGCCCTCCCGGTGCAGCACCTTGGGGATGTCGTAGATCGACGGAGCGTCCGGGGTCGAGATGCAGCCGTCGACGTCGACGTCGCACATGAGGGCGATCTTGTTCTTCAGCCCCTGGGGCACGTCCCGGTCACACCGCAGGATCAGCGCATCCGGCTGGATGCCGATGCTGCGCAGTGCCGCCACCGAATGCTGGGTCGGCTTGGTCTTGAGCTCACCCGACGGCGCCAGGTACGGCACCAGCGAGACGTGCAGGAAGAAGACGTTGTCACGGCCGACGTCGTGGCGCACCTGACGGGCGGCTTCGAGGAACGGCTGCGACTCGATGTCGCCCACGGTGCCGCCGATCTCGGTGATGACGACGTCGGGACGCTCGCCCTGCAGGTCCGGCTCGGCCATGCCGAGGATCCGGGCCTTGATCTCGTCGGTGATGTGCGGAATCACCTGCACGGTGTCGCCCAGGTACTCGCCGCGACGCTCCTTGGCGATCACGGTCGAGTACACCTGGCCCGTCGTGACGTTGGCCTGGCCGGACAGATCCCGGTCGAGGAAGCGCTCGTAGTGACCGACGTCGAGATCGGTCTCCGCGCCGTCCTCGGTGACGAACACCTCGCCGTGCTGGAACGGATTCATCGTCCCGGGATCGACGTTGAGGTAGGGATCGAGCTTCTGCATGGTGACGCGCATACCGCGCGCGGTGAGCAGCTGGCCGAGGCTCGAGGCGGTCAGGCCCTTGCCGAGCGACGACGCGACGCCGCCGCTGACGAAGATGTGCTTGGTGTCCGTACGCGTGTGAGTGCGTGACTGTGACAAAGAGGCTCCCGTGACGACTGTGCAGGACTTGGACTGTGTCGAGCAATGCTGGGGCCTGCCGACCCACGGGACCTCACGCTAACATGTGCGCGCTCGCCTGACCCAACAATCCCCAGCGTGTCGAGCGACGGGCGGGTCGGGGGCGGACGCCGTCACGGTACGTCGCCGGGCTCCTGCTGTGACGCGGCCCGCTCCGCGAGGACGGCGGTGTCCGGCAACTCACCGGCGCGGTCCCGCAGGAACGGCACGACCTTCTCGGCGATCGCCGCGTTGTACGCGTCCGGGGCCTGGTTGGGATTGGCGTGGCCGGTACCGGCCATCCGGACCACCCGCAACGATCCCCTGGGCCCACCGGACCGGTCGTAGAGGATCCGCTGCGAGTAGTCGACGTCGACCACCTGGTCGTCGATGCCCTGCCGCGGACGCAGGAACACCACTCCCGGCCGCGGCTTGCCGTCCACGTCGTGTGCCAACGCGGACAGATCGCCCGCCGCACCCGAGGCCACGATCGTCTTGAACTGGGACTCGATGAGCCCGTTGCTGGCGGCGCGGTCCGAGGCGATCTTCTCGCGCATCACCTCGTCCACGACGTCGAAGAACTCGTGCACGTCGATGCCCGGCAACCCCGCGTCGCGGGTGACGAATCGATCCTTGCGTGCTGCGGTCTCGACGGCGAAGCGCACCGAACGGCTCTCCCGAGCGCCCGGGATCCAGCCGATCCAGCGCAGCATCTCCTCTCCCGCGTCGCGGCTCTCCGCCCGCACGGCGTGCAGATCGATCGGGGTCGAGTCGAGGATGACACCGGACACCACCAGATCCGTCTCGGTGTACAGATGGCGGGCCACCTCGAGGGCGATCACCCCGCCCATGCTGTGGCCGCTGAGGACGACGGTGTCCACTCCCTCGTCCTCGGCCCGCTGCCGCACGAGGTCGGCGATCACCGCGGTGTCGATACCGCTGTTGTCGTACTGCACCGCCCACACCTGCCCGAGGCCGGCCAGCGAATCCAGGGTGCGGGCGGTCTCGGTGGCGTCCAGGTTGCCCAGACCGACGAGGTCGACGACGGCGGTGTCACGGTCGCGCGGCGAGACGGCGTCGTGCACGGCGTGCAGTTGGGGGTGAGTGTGCGCGAGACGCTCGCGCTCCGGCTGGACGTCGAATTTCCAGTACTGCGCGGCGAGGACCACCAGCGGCAGCAACGCCGGCGTCGCACGGGTGACGATGCGCGCGAAGCGGCCGCGGCCGCCACGGGTCTCGCGCAGGCGGGCACGCCGACGGTCGTCGTCCCAGTCGCTGACGGTGGAGGGGTGCCGGATCACTCGCATCCCTCTCGAGGGTACCGACGATCAGCCCGCCGGAACGCCCACTGTGACCGCCGCCGCGCCCGGGCCGGTGCCGTAGCGACCGGCACCACCGCCGAGTTGTTCCTGGAGTGCCAGCGGCACCGTGATCCGGCCGGATTCCCGGTCCACATCGTCCACGGTGCTCACCCGGGAGGACAGCGCCGAGTCCGAACGTGCGACCGCGACCGCGCCGTTGCCGTGTGCCGATCCCGGCCTCCCGGCGAGGACCACACCCGATCCGCGGGCGTCCAGGCCCGCGGCGAACCGCGCCACGACGGCGCCACGGTTGCCGGTGGCTCCGTCCGAGGACTGCTCCGGGTCGGGCTCGCCCGTGAGTACGACGGCGAGCTGGGCGGGCTCGACGGCCCCCTCGTAGGTGAGGAAGCCTCCACCGCGCAAGGTGTCGAGCGCCAGGGCGCGCTCCTCCGGTGTCCCCTGCGGCTGCCCTGATTCCGGGTTCGCCTGCAGGATGGCGCCGAGTAGATCGCCGGCCAGACTGCCCTGATCCACCGCGCCGGTCTGCAGCGTCACCCCTGCCGGAATGACGTTGTTGACCACCGTCCGCAGCCGGTCACCGCCGGTGGCGTCGACGAACGATTCGGTGAGCGCGAGACGACCGGTCACCGCTCCCCCGGCCTGGCCGATGACCCGGTCGAGTGCCTCGACGTCGCCGGGATCGGAATCGGGGGTCGTCACGACGAGAACGGTGTTGCCGGGCAGCGTGTCGCGCAACGTGCGCGCGGACACTCCCGCCGCGAATCCGTCCGCCGAGTTCAATTGGAGCTCCAGGGCGTTCGCGCGCTGGTTCGCCTGCTCGAGATCACGCTCGAGCTGGGACTTGTCGTCGCGCAACCCGGAGACCAGGCCCGTGGAGAGCACACCCGATCCCAGGAACACGCCCACGGCGAGCGCGACGAAGATCGCCGCGATCGAGATCGCGTGCTGACGGAGCGAGATCACGCGAGCGGCCCCGCTTCCGCCGGTGTTCCGTACGGTGCGGTCACTCGAAGAGTCCCTGTATCCACAGCGTCAGACGGTTCCAGAGATCCGTCGCCCAGTCCACGACCTCCGCACCCGTGTTGGACACCAGCAGGGCGACGATCACCGCGACGAGAGCGGCGAGTACGAGCAGCGCGATCGCGCCCCCCGACACCCGGCTGCGGTACAACGTCGCCACCGCCTTGGCGTCGACCAGTTTGGGCCCCACCTTGAGCCTGGTGAGGAACGCCGACGGGTTGCTCTCGCGGCGGCCACGGTCGAAGAACTCGTCGAGCGACACGGTGTTGCCGACCGTGACGATCAGGGATGCGCCGTGGTGATCGGCGAGCAGCAGCGCCAGGTCCGACGGAGAACCCGACGCCGGGAACGTCATTCCGCCGATACCCAGATCCTGGATTCGCGACAGTCCGGGAGCGTGCCCGTCCGGGTCGGCGGGCAGAACCACCTCTGCGCCGGACTTGAGTGTGGCGGTGGAGATCTCCTCGGGGTCGCCCACGATGAGGTCGGGACGATAACCCGCATCCTCGAGCGCGTCGGCCCCGCAACCGACGCCGATGAGGATCGGCGAGTACTCCTTGATGAACGGCTTCAGGTTCTTCAGGTCCGCGACATGCTCGGGACCGTCTGTGACGATCACGACGTGCCGGTCCTTCATGTCGACGTCGACGTCCGGGACGCCGATGCCGTCGATCAGCAACGGGCTCTCCGTGCGGATGAACTCGATCGTGTTGCCGGAGAACGCCTCGAGATGGTCGACCAGACCGGTCTTCGCCTCGATCATCCGGTCGGAGATCTCCGCCTCGGTCTGCTCGGTGCCCTTCGCGATCCGCCGCTCGCCGGCGTACACGCCTCCGTCGTTGATGCGGACCTTGCTTCCGTCCTTGATCGACTTGAAGACCTCGGTCCCGGCCGAGTCGATCAGGAGGATGCCGTTCGCGACGAGCGTCTCCGGCCCGATGTTCGGGTAACGTCCCGACATCGAGGACGACGCGTTGACCACGGCGAGCACCCCGGCCTTGACCAGGGCATCCGCGGTCACTCGGTCCAGGTCCAGTTCGTCGAGCACGACGATGTCACCGGGCCCGACGCGACGCAGCAGCTTGGCCGTGTTGCGGTCGACCCTGGCGATGCCACTGACCCCAGGCAGATGTTCGGTGTTTCGTGACAACAGTGCCGGCAACTTCATGCACTCGATGATCGCCCCGATCTGCCCCGGGCAACGGGAGGCGCGCCGAATCAACTACCACACAAGACTCGGATTTACCACGGTCGGTGACCGGCGAATACGCTCCGAGTCATGCACCGGCACGTTCGGCATGGGCGGTCGCCAGCAACTCCTCGGCGTGCGCCCGACCGGTTTCGGTGTCGTCGAGCCCGGCGAGCATGCGGGCCAGTTCCACCACCCGATCGTCCTCGGTGAGGGTCCGGACGCCGCTGCTCACGACACCGTCGGAGTCGGACTTGTCCACCACCAGGTGCGTGTCCGCGAATGCCGCGACCTGCGGAAGATGCGTGACGACGATGACCTGGTGTGTCCTGGCGAGCCGGGCCAGCCGCTTGCCGATCTCGACGGCCGCGCGGCCCCCGACCCCCGCGTCGACCTCGTCGAAGACCATCGTCGCGCCCGTGTCGGAGCCGGCGAGAACGACCTCGAGTGCCAGCATCACGCGGGAGAGCTCACCGCCGGAGGCGCTCTTCCCGATCGGCAACGCCTGCGCGCCACTGTGAGCCGACAGCCGGAACTCGACCTCGTCGACCCCGGAGGAACCCGCGTGCACCAGTTCCCCCCGCACCTCCAGCGGCGCCGAATCCTGCGGTCCCGCAGGCCGGGACTGCACCTCCACCTCGAGCTGCGCCCGGCCCATCGCGAGCCCGGACAGCTCGGCGCTGACCGCCTTCGCCAGCTTCGCCGCCGCCTTCCGGCGAGCCTCCGTCAGCTTCGCCGCGGCCTGGGCCGTGGCGGCCGCGGACTCGTCGACCTGACGGGACAGTTCCGTGACGGCCTCGGTGGACACGTCGAGATGCCGCAACCGTTCGCGCGCCTCCGTCGCCCACCCGAGTACGCCGTCGACGTCGGCCGCGTACTTGCGGGTGAGGGTCTTCAGCTCGGCCTGCCGAGACAACAGCGAGTCGAGAGCATCGGGTTCCGCTGGCAGTTCCGACAGGTACCGAGCGAGATCGGCGGCCACATCGGTGACCACCGTGACCGCCTCACCCAGCCGGGGACCGAGGACCTCGAGATCGCGGTCGCCGGACGACTCGAGGCGCGAGCGCGCCTCGGACAGCAGATCGAGCGCCCCGGAGATCGCTGCGGAATCGTCGATCTCGTCGCCACCGGACAACGCCCCGCGCGCCTCTTCCGCCGCCGACCGCAACGAATCCAGATCGCTGAGCCTGCGGACGTCCGCGACGATGGCCTCGTCCTCCCCGGGCTCGGGGGCGACGGAGTCGATCTCCTCGAGCGCGAACGTCAACTGGTCCGCCTCCTGCGCCAGCTCACGGGCACGCGTGGTGCGCTCGGCCAGTTCGGTGCGCGCGGTGATCCATTCGTCACGGTGCTTGCGATAGCGCGCCAGGAGCGGCCCGATCGTCTTGTCCCCGAATCGGTCCAGCGCCGCCCGCTGTTCGCCGGGGCGCTGCAGACGCAGCTGGTCGTTCTGGCCGTGGACGGTGAGCAGAGAACTCGTGAACTCCGACAACGTCCCCGCGGGCACACCACGGCCGCCGAGGTGCGCTCGTGAGCGCCCGTCCCCACCGACGGTCCGGACCGCGATGATGCTGCCGTCCTCGTCACGCTCGGCACCCGAGGATTCGAGGAGCGCCTCCACCTCGGCGTCGATGTGCGGGGAAGCTCCCTCGGTGGAGAACCGACCCTCGACGACGGCGCGCGTGGCGCCGAGCCGCACCCGCCCTGCATCGGCGCGGGCACCGCTGAGCAGATGCAGGCTGGTGACGATCATCGTCTTTCCGGCGCCGGTTTCACCGGTGAGCACCGTGAGGCCTTCGTGGAACTGTGCCGAGGCCTCGGAGATCACGCCGAGGTTGTCGATCCTGATCTCTGCGAGCACGTTCTAGGCCCTCCTTCCACGCCATCCGGTCACGGGCAGTTCGAACTTGCGCACCAGCCGGTCGGTGAAGGGGGCCGAGTCCAGCCGCACCCATTCGAGGGGTTCGCGTCCCCGGACGATCTCGACCCGCCCCCCGGCGGGGAGTTGCAACGTCCGGCGGCCGTCGCAGAAGACCAGGCCGTCGTGGCTACCGGCCAGGGTCTCGACGGCGATGAGCGATTCCGGGCTGGTCACCAACGGGCGCGCGAACAACGCGTGCGCGTTGCTCGGCACCACCAGCAGCGCCTCGAGTTCCGGCCACACCACGGGACCGCCCGCGGAGAACGCGTATGCCGTCGACCCGGTGGGCGTCGACACGAGGACACCGTCACAGCCGAAGGTGGACACCGGCCTGCCGTCCACCTCGAGTACCACCTCGAGTACCCCGAGTCGCGAGCGGTTCTCGATGCTCGCCTCGTTGAGTGCCCAGCCTCGCTCGATCACCGTGTCGTCGACCCGGACCAGGACGTCCAGTGTCATCCGGTGCTCGATCCGGTATTCGCGGCGCACGACCTGCCCGAGCGCCTCGTCGAGGTGCTCGGCCTCGGCCTCCGCCAGGAATCCGATGTGGCCCAGGTTGATTCCGAGGACCGGCACCGACGCGGCCTGAGCCAGCTCCGCGGCACGCAGGAACGTCCCGTCACCGCCGAGCACCAGCACCATCTCGCACCCGGACGCGGAGTCCGGGCCCGGGTGCACCGCGGTGACGTCGAGATCCTGCACGGCATCCGGGGAAATCCCCAGCGCGTCGGCCTCGTCCAGCAGCACTCGCAGGCCGATGCCCGCACCGGCGAAGATCTTCCCCACCCGCAGAGCCGTGTCCTCGAGCGCCCGGTGCGCGGGGTGGGCGACGAGCAGTATCCGTCGCTGCCCGTCGCCGGGGACACCGGCACCCTGTCCGGTCACTGCTTCCCCTTTCACTGGGGCCCCTCCTCCACCGCAGCCTGCACGACGGCCTCCAGCGAGGCCGGTCGATCTTCCTCCGCGACCTCCCCGGATCGCAACCACAGGAAGTACTCCACGTTCCCGGAGGGCCCGGGCAACGGGCTGGCCACGACACCGAGCGTGTGCAATCCCGCGCGTTCCGCGGCGCGAGCCACGTCGAGGACCGCGGCAGCACGGAGTTCGGGATCGCGGACCACTCCGCCACTGCCGACATTGTCCTTGCCGACCTCGAACTGCGGCTTCACCATCGGAATCAGATCCCCGCCTTCCGCGATACACGCGACGAAGGCGGGCAACACGAGTGTCAACGAGATGAACGACAGATCGGCGACGACGAGATCCACCCGGCCGCCGATCTGCTCGGCATCGAGGCTGCGGACGTTCGTCCGGTCGAGGACGTGTACCCGCTCGTCCGATTGCAACCGCCACACCAACTGGCCGTACCCGACGTCTGCGGCGACGACTTCCCGCGCACCTCGCTGCAGCAGGACGTCGGTGAATCCTCCTGTCGAGGCACCGGCGTCCAGGCATCGACGGCCGGACACGCCGAGCCCACGGGGTTCGAAGGCCGAGAGGGCACCGAGAAGTTTGTGCGCTCCCCGCGACGCCCAGGACACCTCGTCGGGCACGTCCACGACGCGCAGCGGGGTACCCACCTCGATCGCGGTCGCGGGTTTCGTCGCGGGTGCCCCGGAGATGAGGACTCGACCTTCCGAGATCAGTTCCTGTGCGTGGTCACGGGAGCGGGCCAGTCCGCGGCGTACCAACTCGGCGTCCACGCGTGCTCGACGCGCCACCTCAGCTCTTGTCCACCGAGGCCAGGGCGCGAACCAACACGTCGTGCGCCTGCTCGAGCAGTTGCGCGTTCGCGGACAGCACCGTTCCGCCGTCGCCGCCACCGTGCGCTGCCCCCGTCACCGGCTCGAGTTGTGACAGCAGTCCGTCCACCTGCGCGTGGATACCCGCAGGGTCGATCGTCGGCGGTGGGCCCGGCAGGTGCTCGCCCGGCCGCGGAATCGGGGTGTTCATCGCGCACAACGCTAGCCGATACCCGGCAGCGGCGCATACACGCCTCGGTGCCGGGAATGTCGCGTGTCCGTCACCGACCCCAGTCGGCGAACACCGCGGCAACGGCGGGATCGGACGAGGTCAACGCTTCGAAACCGGGGTGCTGCCAGGCAGCGATCGACACGTCACGCAGCAACCGGGCCCGGTCGAGGACACCGTCACCGCTCGCGGAGACGTCGAGGCCGGCATCGACGACGGTGACCTGGTGGGCGGGCTTGCCGCCGACTCGTGACGCCTCCGGTGACCGGCCCAATGCGGACAGATCCTCCGCCAGGAAGGTGGGCCGCTGCCCCGGCGCACATCGGAGGACATCCGCCGGTGTGCTGACCCCGGTCAGGACCAGCAACGAATCGAACCCTGCCGAGACCGCGCCCTCGATGTCGGTGTCGAGGCGGTCGCCGACCACCAGCGGACGCTGTGCCCGGCTACGGGCCTGCGCATCCCGCATCAGCGGTTCGGCCGGCTTCCCGGCAACCACCGGCTCGACCCCGGTGGCACACCGCACTGCGGCCACCATCGAGCCGTTCCCGAGTACCAGTCCACGCTCGGTCGGCAGGGTCGAATCGACGTTCGTCGCCACCCAGAGCGCGCCGGCCCGGATCGCCAGAGTTGCCTCGGCGAGCAGACGCCACCCCGTCTCCGGCGAGTGTCCCTGAACGACAGCCACGGGGCCGTCGTCGAACTCGCGCACGGGGACCAGTCCCGCCGCGGACACCTCGTCGACGAGCGCAGGGGCGCCCACGACCAGTACGGGCGATCCCGGAGGAATCCGCTGGGCGAGCACTCCCGCTGCCGACTGGGCGCTGGTCACCACCCTCTGCTCCGACGCGTCGAATCCGAGGGAGCACAGGTGTTCGGCCACCTCGGCGGGACCACGGCTGGCGTTGTTGGTGACGTACAGCTGCTCGGCGCCCGCCCCCGACAGGGCGTCGACCGCGCCGGGAACCGCCTCCGCTCCCTGGTACAGGGTGCCGTCGAGGTCGAGCAGAAGCGCGTCGTACCGGGCGGAGAGTGACGAAGGAGAGTGCGACGACATGAGGAAGCGTGCTCCTTCGACGGTCAGGGCTGCTCGCCGGTCAGTTCGGCCACCCGCTCCTCGGCGTCGGTCTCGCCGTCCAGGTCCGCAGCCGCAGAGTTGAGGAACCATTCCAGGCCGTCCTCGACTCGACCGGCAGCCACCAGCGCATCCGCATACGCGTAGAACAACCGGGCCGCACCGGAGCCGGTACGCGCCGGGTCGAGTTCCGGAGTCTGCAGGGTGACGACCGCCTGGTCGAACTGCCCGAGATCCATGCGAGCCCCGGCCACGACGATGCGCAGCTCGGTGGCCTCGTCACCGGTGAGTTTGGCCGCCTCGTCGCTGCGTCCGAGTTCGATGGCGCGTTCGGGACGGCCGAGACCGCGCTCGGCGTCCGCCATCACCGCCAACAGCCCTGGTCCGCCCGCCATCCGGCGCGCGGCGCGCAACTCGGAGAGCGCTTCGGCCCATTCTCCGGCGTGGTACGCGGTGATTCCTGCCGTCTCGCGGACGACGGCGATCCGTCCGGCCCGCTGCCGCGCCGCTCGCGCATGGGCAAGCGCGAGCCGCGGATCGTCCTCGATCAGGCGCCCGGCCATCACCAGATGCCGGGCCACCGTCTCGGCGTTCCGCTTGTCCAGGCTCAGCAGATCCCGGCGAACGGCGCCCTCGAGATCACTCGGCTGGACGTCGTCGGGAAGATCGGGTTCGTCGGGCCGCGCATCCTGACGCTGTGCGCGGTCTCCGCCGCGGCGGTCGTCGCCCTGGCCTCGTGGACCGAATCGTCCCTCGCCGCCACGACGAGGAGCGCCCCGGTTCTCGCTGCCGCGGTACTCACCCGGGCGCCGGTCGCGGTCACCCGTCGGTCGACGCTCTCCTGATGATCGGCGGTCATCCGCCGCTCGGCGGGGCCGGCCGGCCTCGCCGTCTCGTCGGGGGCGGTCCGAGCCTCGACCGTTCGGGGAGTCACCCCGCCGGAAGGGCCGACCTCCGTCGTTGCTCTCCGACACAGTCAATTCCTTTCACCACACCACTCACACGAAAAGACGCCGAAAACACGAAAGGGGACCCGAATTGTCGGGTCCCCTTTCGCTCACGGATTGTACGGCGGTGTCCTATTCTCCCACACCCTGTCGAGTGCAGTACCATCGGCGCTGGAGGGCTTAGCTTCCGGGTTCGGAATGGGACCGGGCGTTTCCCCTCCGCTATAGCCGCCGTAACTCTATGAAACTATCCACACACCCCCTACACACCTGCACCCGTCTCCCACGTCACCGTGGGGACAGAGCATGTGGTGGGGGTATCTGTGTGTTGTTTCAGATACCGCACAGTGGACGCGTAACACCTTTGTGGTAAGCCCTCGGCCTATTAGTACCAGTCACCTCCACACATTACTGCGCTTCCAGTTCTGGCCTATCAACCCGGTAGTCTGCCGGGGGCCTTAACCCCTCAAAGGGGGAGAGAAACCTCATCTTGGAACAGGCTTCCCGCTTAGATGCTTTCAGCGGTTATCCCTTCCGAACGTAGCCAACCAGCAGTGCTCCTGGTGGAACAACTGGCACACCAGAGGTTCGTCCGTCCCGGTCCTCTCGTACTAGGGACAGCCTTCCTCAAGTTTCTAACGCGCGCGGCGGATAGAGACCGAACTGTCTCACGACGTTCTAAACCCAGCTCGCGTGCCGCTTTAATGGGCGAACAGCCCAACCCTTGGGACCTACTCCAGCCCCAGGATGCGACGAGCCGACATCGAGGTGCCAAACCATCCCGTCGATATGGACTCTTGGGGAAGATCAGCCTGTTATCCCCGGGGTACCTTTTATCCGTTGAGCGACACCGCTTCCACATGCCGGTGCCGGATCACTAGTCCCGACTTTCGTCCCTGCTCGACTTGTCAGTCTCACAGTCAAGCTCCCTTGTGCACTTGCACTCGACACCTGATTGCCAACCAGGCTGAGGGAACCTTTGGGCGCCTCCGTTACATTTTGGGAGGCAACCGCCCCAGTTAAACTACCCACCAGGCACTGTCCCTGAACCAGATCATGGTCCGAGGTTAGAGGTCCAATACGATCAGAGTGGTATTTCAACAACGACTCCACGAACACTGGCGTGCCCGCTTCACAGTCTCCCACCTATCCTACACAAACCGAACCGAACACCAATACCAAGCTATAGTGAAGGTCCCGGGGTCTTTTCGTCCTGCCGCGCGTAACGAGCATCTTTACTCGTAATGCAATTTCGCCGAGTCTATGGTTGAGACAGCTGAGAAGTCGTTACGCCATTCGTGCAGGTCGGAACTTACCCGACAAGGAATTTCGCTACCTTAGGATGGTTATAGTTACCACCGCCGTTTACTGGGGCTTAAATTCTCAGCTTCGCTCCCGAGGGAACTAACCGGTCCTCTTAACCTTCCAGCACCGGGCAGGCGTCAGTCCGTATACATCGTCTTACGACTTCGCACGGACCTGTGTTTTTAGTAAACAGTCGCTTCTCACTGGTCTCTGCGGCCCCAACCAGCTCACACCGCAAGGGTGATCACCAGCCGAGGCCCCCCTTCTCCCGAAGTTACGGGGGCATTTTGCCGAGTTCCTTAACCATAGTTATCTCGATCGCCTTGGTATTCTCTACCTGACCACCTGTGTCGGTTTGGGGTACGGGCCATGTGAAAGCTCGCTAGAGGCTTTTCTCGGCAGCATAGGATCACTGAATTCGCCTCAATCGGCTACGCATCACGTCTCAGGATATGTGCGCCCCGGATTTACCTGGGACACTCCCTACACGCTTACACCAGTATTACCACTGACTGGCTCAGCTACCTTCCTGCGTCACCCCATCGCTTGGCTACTACCAGATCAGGTCCCATGCATCCACGTCCAGGGCCCCCGAAGGGGCGTAAAGACGCTTCAGGATGGTTAGTATCACTGATTCACCAGGGGCGCGTTCACACGGGTACGGGAATATCAACCCGTTGTCCATCGACTACGCCTGTCGGCCTCGCCTTAGGTCCCGACTCACCCTGGGCGGATTAACCTGGCCCAGGAACCCTTGGTCATTCGGCGGAAGAGTTTCTCACTCTTCTTTCGCTACTCATGCCTGCATTCTCACTCGCACAGCCTCCACCACTAGATCACTCTGTGGCTTCCCTGGCTGCACGACGCTCCCCTACCCACCCACACACCTGGCCCACCCCCATAGGAGAAAGGCGGGCTATTGTGTGAGTGCCGCGGCTTCGGTGGTGTACTTGAGCCCCGCTACATTGTCGGCGCAGGATCACTTGACCAGTGAGCTATTACGCACTCTTTCAAGGGTGGCTGCTTCTAAGCCAACCTCCTGGTTGTCTTCGCGACCCCACATCCTTTTCCACTTAGTACACGCTTAGGGACCTTAGCCGGCGATCTGGGCTGTTTCCCTCTCGACTACGAAGCTTATCCCCCGCAGTCTCACTGCCGCGCTCTCACACCCTGGCATTCGGAGTTTGGCTGATTTCGGTAAGCTTGTGGGCCCCCTAGACCATCCAGTAGCTCTACCTCCAGAGTGAAACACGCGACGCTGCACCTAAATGCATTTCGGGGAGAACCAGCTATCACGGAGTTTGATTGGCCTTTCACCCCTACCCACAACTCATCCCCTCAGTTTTCAACCTAAGTGGGTTCGGGCCTCCACGACGTCTTACCGTCGCTTCACCCTGGCCATGGGTAGATCACTCCGCTTCGGGTCTAGAACATGCCACTCAAACGCCCTATTCGGACTCGCTTTCGCTACGGCTACCCCACACGGGTTAACCTCGCGACATGCCACTAACTCGCAGGCTCATTCTTCAAAAGGCACGCCATCACCCACCCACCGAAGTGGCACAGGCTCTGACGGATTGTAAGCGCACGGTTTCAGGTACTATTTCACTCCCCTCCCGGGGTACTTTTCACCTTTCCCTCACGGTACTAGTCCGCTATCGGTCACCAGGGAGTATTCAGGCTTATCGGGTGGTCCCGACAGATTCACACCAGATTTCACGGGCCCGGTGCTACTTGGGAACCCTTCACGAGAGCCGAGATGTTTTCGTCTACGGGATTCTCACCCTCTACGACAGGCCGTCCCAGACCACTTCGACTAACAACTCGGTTTCTTACTCTCGCCCGTCATGACAGTAACGGGAAGAAAGGCCCCACAACCCCACGAGTGCAACGCCTGCCAGCTATCACACACCCATGGTTTAGCCTCATCCGCTTTCGCTCGCCACTACTCACGGAATCACTGTTGTTTTCTCTTCCTGTGGGTACTGAGATGTTTCACTTCCCCACGTTCCCTCCACACACCCTATATATTCAGATGCGGGTAACACGACATCACTCGTGCTGGGTTTCCCCATTCGGAAATCCTCGGATCTCAGCTCGGTTGACAGCTCCCCGAGGCTTATCGCAGCCTCCTACGTCCTTCATCGGCTCCTGGTGCCAAGGCATCCACCGTACGCTCTTACACACTTACAACAAAGATGCTCGCGTCCACTGTGCAGTTCTCAAACAACACACAACCAGAAAGCCCCACCGCCACCAGACCACGTGATGTCACCACCACCCGCGGTATAACCGAAACTCCCTGATCGTCGTCACTCATCCAGAGAAGAAACACTCACGTGTTCTCTCAGGACCCAACAGTGCATCGATATAACCCTCTTCCCCACCAGCACTCGGGCCGGCAGCAACGAAGAGAATACTTGTCAGCGTTCCACCCATGAGCTCCCACCGGACAACAT